>CALCEY010000010.1 GCA_937900415.1 uncultured Clostridia bacterium | reverse complement strand
GACCATCACACTGGCGGAGGTTGAGGGTTCGGATTTATCCGTACTCGGTGCACCATCGGAAACAGGATGCTTTCGGGCATCCTGTTTTTGATAGGTAAGCATATGAAAGGAAGGAACTTGAACCTGGGAGGGCACGAGCGCAGGGAAAAGCTCCGGTGGAGCTTAGAGCAGCGAGTGGTACGAAGGCGACCGAAAAGGGAGGCGAGTAAAAAGACTGCGAGCGGAAGTGAAGCAGGCGGTCAAGTCCCTCATCGCGCACCATCGAAGCAAGCGATACAAAACTTGCTCCTCCTTTCCAGCTGCGGCCCGCTCTGCTGGGCCCGCAGCTGGTGGGCCGCCCTGCGTGCGGCTTTTTTGCTTCTGATAGAAATATCGGTTTCAACCGACATTTACATCAAAAACAGGATGTCCGAAAGCATCCTGTTTTTGATGGCTCAGTTACAACACATCTATTATAAACATAATCAAAAATTCTCATGTTCAGCTACTGTTGGCTTTTGAAAAAAATTATGATATAATTCATTTGTTTACTTTGAACATCCAAAGAAGATAAATTTTAAGGGGGACAGGCAAATGACTGTATTGGATCAATGTCAGAAATGGAATGAAAGAGGCGAATATCAGAAAATTATAGACGCATTGGAAGCTGTGCCGAATGGGGAGCGCAGTCCTGAAATGGACAGTGAGCTGGCAAGGGCTTATAACAATGCAGCCGATTTTGGGGACAAAGAGCTTTTTAGAAAGGCTATCAGTCTTTTGCGCCCTCATGAGGAATATTTTAATGGAGACCATTGCTGGAATTTTCGTATGGCATACGCCTATTATTTTTTAGAACAGGAAGGAACCGCAGTTAAATATTTTGAAAAAGCGCTGGAGGCACGGCCTGAAGATGAGGATACTGAAGAATTTATTGAAGCCTGCCGCCAAAGGCTTGTTTTGCCTGTCTTTGAGAAAAGCTTTTCGGAACGCGTTGCAGAAGCGTGGAAGGCTTTTGAGAATATAGAAGGAGAATTGCGCCGCCTGATAGATGAAGAGCAGGAGCATAAAAACGGCGAGAAATTGATTTCGATGTGCCAGAGTGCGATAGAAATTGCCATAGAGGATCCGGCTTTTGAATTGTGCATTAAAAGAAACGACGACGAGAAATATGAACTGATATTGAGCGCAGAGGGAATGAAACACAGGCTGTTTCCGCTTGTGTATTTCAAACGGCATGCCCCTGCATCCGTTTTGGAATATTGGGATATTTTTGTCGGCAGACAGCCTTCACAGGAATTTGATATGCGTTCAGATGAAATTGAGCTTTCAGGAAAAGATGTGATGGTTAAAGTCGAGAAGCTGGGAGAAAAGCAGGTTTCTCTGATTCTTTACTGCGAGAAGCTGCTGCCGCTTTTGAGGGAAGATGAAAATAAGGCGTGGTGGATGCTTTCTGTTTTTACAGACCAGATATTGGGAGAAGTAGCCTCCATATCATTGATTTGTGACTTTAACGTATCAGATTCGCCTGTAGACGTAAAGGACGGCGGTGAAAACAGAGAGTACAAGATTGTAACCATAGATAAGCTTGCTGGGGCTCTGATGGAAATGGGGCTTGACGTATGCAATGACGCCGAAGATTATCTTAAGAACAGCTATATCGCTTATGAGATGGAGCCGGTTAAAGAGAGAGATGCTGATTACAGACTGGATGTACATACGGGAACCGCAGGACTTCCTGCACTGATAAATGAATATCTGAGCAATGATGATGGAATAGTAAATTCATATCATGCAGACGGAATAGCCGCAGGCTTTATTGCTTTTTCTGCGGACAGCTTTAAAGACAAGGGGAATTCCGACAAAAAGGCTGCTGAAATGCTGGATTTCCGTGACAATCTTGAAAAAGCAATTTTGAAAAAAACAGGAGAAGATGCCGTTTGCTTTCTGGGTGGAGCTTCCGGCTTGTACTGCGAGTATTTGGATTTTATAGCATGGGATTTGCAGGCGGTGCTTTCTGCTGCGGCAGAGTTTCTTGAGGAGGCTGAAATTGAACAGGCTGCTTTTCATTCCTTCCGAAGAGATGTGGAGGGCGTGTGGCTGATAAAGCCGAAAACGGAGCAGGAAAAAAATCAGGAAAAGGATTGGGAGGACGTAAACCCGCAGATAGACCCTGAAACCGGCTCGCTGCTTAGTGCGGAGGATATAGAAGCTATGGAATCCTTCCTCGAAGAGTCTCAGGGCTACTACTATAAGATGTTTGGATATATCGAGGATTTTTTGCAGGCAGGAATAGAGGAAAGACGCTTTACTCTGTCACAAGCGCGTAAGGATATTCAGATAGCCCTGTGGTACTCCTTTGCCTGCAACAACATAGATGAATATGAGTATTATTACAAAGCCTGCCAGTGGATGCCGTATTCCGAAGAGAATGCGGACGGATGTGGAACATGGTACTACAGATATTCAGTGGCGCTGACATACTGCGGCAGACTGGAGGAGGCATACAGATATGCGGAGGAAGGCGCCGCCCAGGAGCCTGATTATCCATGGATATGGCTTCAGCTCGGAAAGCTGAGAGCCCATGCAGGAGACAAAGCCGGAGCTCTTGAAGCTGTAAAACACGGACTTGAGCTTGAACCGGGAGATTACGAGTTTCTTACATTGAAAAAAGAGATAGAGGACGGCGCTTCTCTCGAACAGATGGAATATCATTGGATTGATCCAAACTTTGACAGGCAGCTGCAAGATGGTCTTGCCGAGGACAGCGACGATAAACAGAGAGCTGTGTCGTGCATTACAGTAAACGAAGCCGGACTGGAATTTTTCAGGAAGCTTTTCAGACCGGAGCCGGAATCGTATATAAAGGATTCACCGTATTGCACCTTTCCGTATATGGTAGGTGAAGATACAGTGGAACTGATATTTTGTATGAATGAGGCAGGAATTTCAAAGCTGAGCCATTCTTGGCTGGAGTCTCAGAAGGAGACTCTTGATGCTGGTTTTTGGCTTATAATGACTAATCAAGAAGGTAAGGCGGGGGTACTTGACGCAGTATTGTTCAGAATGGACTATAAAACGAGCCTTATTTACAGAGTGACAGGAGAAAAGGACATGTATTTTCAGGTTTGGCTGGACGGAGACGGAAGCGTATTGGAAGGCTCAGACGACACGTCCTTTGAGAGAACTTCATATAGGGATTCCGGCAACGGAAGCTCAGATGAGCATGACGGTTATGGTTCTCTTGAGCTTTATGATGAAAAAGAGATGGAAGTTGTGGAAAATCATATACAGAAATATTTCGGAGAATTCAAGAATGTGTTCCACGAAATAGTTTCCGACGATATACATGTGGATATATGCGTAATACCTCCGGCGAGGGGCAGAGATTATTATACTCTTGTCACCATGGGCATGGGAGCCCATGAAATGAACGTACCGGAGGAGTTGGAGGAATATAATCTTTCGAGGGCCGAGATAGCCATTGCACTTCCTGCCGACTGGAAGTTTGATGAAAAAGCTCTCAATGATGAGAAATGGTATTGGCCTGTAAGGCTTCTTAAAACTGTGGCCAGATTGCCGATAAATTGTGATACTTGGATAGGCTGGGGACATACCATAGACAATCAGAAAGCATTTGCCGAAAACACAGCCCTCTGCGGGTCTATGCTGACAGAGGTGCAGAATGTTGAGGGCGGAGCAGAAATATGTGTGCTGCCAAACGGAGAGCATGTCAACTTTTATCAGATTATTCCTCTTTATCGTGATGAAATGCAGTATAAGATAAAGCACAGTGCAGATGATATTATTGATAAAATGCCGAAACGCAGCTTTGTAATATATCCTGACAGAAAGAGTTTTTTAGGCGGGCCCATGTTAAATTAGAGAACAAGCCGAATTAAGGCGTACAATAGACTTTAATATATATCCAAGCAGGTTTTAATTCAAATTAAGCTTTATTTTAGCTAAAAGTAAACCGGAATTAGAGCTTTCATTTTTACGGAGGTAAATCATGTGTACAGCTTTAACATATAAGACAAGAGATTTTTATTTCGGAAGAACCTTAGACTATGATTTTTCATATGGTGAAGAGGTGGTCATAACGCCGAGAAATTTTCCATTTGTTTTTCGCCACCTTCCGGAGGAGCAAACGCATTATGCCATGATAGGCATGGCGCATGTTGCTGAAGCGGGGATGTCTGATGACAGCAGCTCGGGAAATTCGGACAGCGAATATTTTCCCCTGTATTATGACGGAGCAAATGAGAAAGGACTGGCGATGGCAGGCCTTAATTTCCCCGGCAATGCAGTATACGGAAGGGTTGAAAAAGGAAAGGACAATGTGGCTCAGTTTGAGCTTATACCATGGATTTTGGGAAAGTGCGGCAATATAGACGAAGCTGTGAGACTTCTTGAAAAAATCAATATAACAGATACGCCTTTCAGCGAGTTGCTGCCCACTACACCGCTTCACTGGCTCATAGCAGACGGCGACAGGGCTGTAACGGTAGAAGCGACAGAGGAAGGACTCAGGATATATGACAATGAGCCGGGAGTTTTAACCAATAATCCTCCTTTTGACAAGCAGCTGTTCGCTTTGAACAATTATATGTATCTTTCACCTGAAAATCCTAAGAACAGATTTTCAGATGATATTTCTTTAAAAACATATTGTCAGGGAATGGGAGCGATGGGGCTTCCGGGAGACTGGTCGTCCCAGTCGCGGTTTGTCAGGGCGGCTTTTGCCAAGCTTAATGCTGTTTCAGGAGATTCGGAGGAGGAGAGCGTCGGACAGTTCTTTCATATAATGGACACCGTTGCGCAGCCAAGAGGATGTAACGATACAGGGGCGGAAAAATTTGAAATAAGTATTTATACGTCATGCTGCAATGTTGATAAGGGAATATACTATTATACGACTTATGAAAACCGTCAGATTACTGCCGTAAAAATGAAGCCGGAGCTTATGGAGGGCAGCGCGCTTACACGTTATGCACTCGTGCAAAAGCAGCAGATAAAAGCTGAAAACTGAGCAGACAGCGAATGTCGTATTAGGTAATTAAATTATTTTCATCGAATTTTTGATATGAGTGACGCTCAGAGGAGAAGAATATGAAAAGATATATAGCAGAGATAGCAGGAAAAGACAGTGTGGCGGCAGTAATGAAGTTTATTAGAGAAAACGGCAGCCTAAGCTCATGTAATAAAGAGAAAAGCGGAGGTTCAGATTTAGGGATTGTTATAATACCGACAATAGTGTATACAGGTACGGAATATGGAGATAAGAAATCATATTATGACTCCATAGAATTTATCAGAAAAAAAGCAGAAGAGGCGGGAATCGGCTTTGAAGAGGTGACAGAGCTTCAGGACGGCAGGCTGTGGAATATTTTATGCGCCAAATATCAGTATCTTATAAATAAAAAATATGGATTTTATACTCCCTGCGTTGCATGCCACATGTTTACCCATCTTATGAGAATTCCGCTTTTGAGACGTCTTGGGGCGGAGGCTGTAATAACGGGCGAGAGACATTCTCACCAGGGCAGACTGAAGGCCAATCAGCATCCAGGTACTATGGAATGTTTTAATGAAATATTCGAAAAAAACGGCATAAATATGATAAAACCGCTGCTGGAAATCGAAGACACCGGGCTGGTGAATGAAGAAATAGCAGATGAAGCAGTTATAGAGCATGCCAACGATGTGAAGTGCGTTTTATCCGGAAACCTGAAGGGCTTTCCTCTTGAAGAAAATATTGACAAGCTTATGCTTTACCTCGACGAGTTCTTAAAGCCGGTTGGAAATTTCTGTGTTAAAACAATGCCGGACTTTACAGTTGGAGAAGAACGCATGGAGTGGTACGACAGGCTGGAAGAAAAGATAGAGGAAATACTTATATGAGCGATAAAATTTTATACCGCGGAAAGCTTTTTCAGGTGATAAAAAGGTCAAAGGAAAGCCGCTTTCTTACAGAGGACGCCGCAGGCAAGAGCCATGAGGTAAAAAAGGAGCTGACCTTTGAGCTGGTCAGGAGACCTCCGGGCGTCAGAGCCATAATAGTAAAAGACGGAAAGCTTCTGCTTAACAAAGAATACAGGTATGAGCTTGAGGACTGGGATTACAGGCTCCCGGGAGGAAAGGTATTTGATTCTGCCGAGGAATTTGAAAAGGCGATGGAAGAGGAGAACGCCGGCCGCGAGTATGTAAGGCGGGCGGCGCAGGATAAACTTGCCGAAGAAATACTTGAAGAGGCGGATATAAAGGTTGAAGATTTCAGACTTTTTGGTATTTCAGGCTGCGGACTTACAGTGGAGTGGGATCTCTATTATTTTGTCGTAGACAAATTTGAAATAATGCCGTCCTTTTATGACCGCGATATGCAGAAAAGCGAGTATGAATATATAAGCCATATATGGGTTGGATTCGACATGCTTGAGGAACTTATTTTCAAGGGAAAGATAAGGGAGGACCGGAGCATAGCCATGATATTTAAGTATATGGCAAAGCAGCGTTGTAAAGCGATCGAGCCTGATTATTAAAGAAATGAAGAAGAACGACAGCTTCAGTATGCTCAATTTTAATGAAGAGCATGAAGAGGCTGTTTTTTATTGGGCGGAGCTTAAGCGGATAAAGATAAATATAAAGGAGATAATAACTATGGTAAGCTTTATTCATTCAACAAATTTCATCAAACAGCGGGAGTAAAAATATGACTGATAAAAAATATGATGTAGTCGTAGTGGGAGCAGGTTTGGCAGGCTTATCCTGCGCTTATGAACTTTCAGCCGCAGGTATGGAGGTTTTGGTACTTGAAGCCAATTCTTATGCGGGAGGACGGACGTCCTCCTTTTCAGACAGGGGAATGAAGGTGGAATCAGGCCTTCATCGTTATATAGGCTATTATTCCGCTTTGCCGAAGCTTCTGAAAAAATGCGGGGTAAATATTGAGAATATTGTTACGTGGGAAGAAAAGGCAGATGTGCTGGTAAAGGAAAAGAACCGTAAGCTCGTGCTGGGGACAGCGCCTTTTTTCGGTTTAAGAAAAATGATAAAGAGCTTGGCGGGAAACGAAGATGTGTTAAGCTTAAAAGACAAGCTTTCTCTGGTGCCGTTTTTCCTTTCAGGATTTTCAAATTATATGGTTTCATGGAGCCTTGATGATTATTCCGTTTCCGAATATGCATGTAAGCATCATGTTACTGAGAAAGCAAGGAGGCTTGTTCTTGAGCCTCTCAGCAGCGGAATCTTTTTTTTGCCTCCGGAGAACTATTCGGCATACGTTTTTTTTGGACTTTTCGCGCCGGCGATTCCAAAGTTTTATAAGATGAGAATAGGCGCTTTTTTAGGCGGAATGACGGAAATAATGGCAAATCCCATAGTAAATAAGATAAAGGAGCTTGGCGGAACGTTTTATTTCGGAGAATCTGTAAAGGAAATAATAGTAAGAAACGGAAGAGCGTCGGGCGTCAGAAACGAAAAGGGAGATGAATTTAAGGCTGAAACCATCGTAATCGCAACTTCTCTCACTGCGGCGAAGGAAATTTTGAAGCCCTTGAGAAAAAGAAAGGAGCTTAGCAGGCTGTACAGATTGCCTTGCATGTCTGCATGTACGTTACAGCTGGAGCTTTCGAAACCTGCACTGAAGAAAGACATAACCACATTCGGACCGGGAACGGATATGGTAAGCTTTGCAGAGCAATCCCGTTCCACATTCAGAAAATCCAAAGGGAGATTATCAGTGATTTTAGACAACTCGAAAGAATATGAAGATATGAGTGAAGAAAAGCTCTTGCCTGTAGTCGTCGAACAACTGAGCTCACTAGGAGTTCAGCTTGACGGAAAGGTACTAAAGGCTCGCAAGGTTGCGGAAAAAAACGAGTTTTATTCTCTGTGCAAAGGCCATCAGCTTATGAGACCCGGGCAGTATACAGGAATAGAAGGCCTCGTGTTGGCAGGAGATTATACAAGAACATCTTCCTTTGCCACCATGGAGGGGGCAGTGATTTCGGGGAAAAAAGCTGCTAAAATTTCCATGAAAATGTGATAAAATATAAGTATAAAATCGCAGCGTTTTGTGTGATTCAGACACAGATAATGGCTAAGCTTGCAGTGAACGGATAATACGCATACAGGCTACATCATGGAGGCAGAATTATGGAAGAAAAAACTAATGTCATGAGAATACTGGATAAAAAGAAAATTTTATATGAAAGTCACAGTTATATAAATACAGGCGCAGTGAGCGGCCTTGAAGTTGCCGAAGCCCTGGGGCAGGATCCGGGACGTTTGTTTAAAACCCTTGTTACCGTAGGTAAGAGCCGGAAAAATTATGTCTTTTTGATTCCGGTAAACAGAGAATTGGATTTAAAGAAGGCGGCCGCGGCAGCGGGAGAAAAGTCAGTGGAGATGGTTAAATCAAAAGACCTTTTACCGCTGACAGGGTACATACACGGAGGCTGTTCGCCGGTGGGAATGAAAAAATATTTTCCTACTTTTATAGATTCCTCCGCCGAAAGTACAGGCAGCTTTTGCGTAAGCGCCGGCCGTGTAGGCTATCAGATAGAACTGTCCCTCGAAGCCTTGCGAGAAGTTATAAGAGTAGAAACGGCAGACTTGACATAGCTTTAAAAAGATGTATTATGTATTTATGAGGCTGCAAGGGAAAGGACGGTAAAAAACGGGATGTATAATTATGGCTTAGGATATGTGGGACAAGGTTCGTCGTATAATTATATGTCGGCATATTTCGTGGTTTTTCTGACCAACTGTGTTGGAATCAGCTCATCGCTGGCAGGAACCATTTCATCATTGGCTTTGCTCGTAGAGGTTATAGGAGGAATGATTTTTGGAAATCTTTCCGACAACTGCCAGTCAAAGATGGGGAAGCGGCGTCCTTTTATGCTTACGGCTGGAATCGTTGTGCCGATAATCTTGATTATACTTTCACATACGATGCATGCTTCAAGGAGCGTGACCTTTGCATATTATCTCATTTTTGCTATTCTGTTCAGAGTGTTTTTCTCATGCTTTGAAATTCCAAACAACGCTTTCGGCTCGGAGATTTCATCGGGGTATGATGAGAGAACTAAGCAGAGAACCGTATGCAGATGGTTTTCCATAACCGGAAACGGCATTGGAACCATAGTTCCGCTTCTTGTGCTTGATTTGTTTGGAGATAACCAGGAAGCCGGCTGGCAGACCGTCGGAATTATTATAGCAGCAGCTACATGCGGCAGCTGGGTCGGTTCTTTTGTACTGACAAAGAAATTTAGCCATCAGTATATCAGAGAAAACAGCAGCAGAGGAAATCACGGTATGCTGAAGAACATTTTTTCAAATTATATGGAGCTGATAAAGCTTAAGCCGATGAAGCTGCTCATAATTTATAAAGGTGCATTTGCGTGCGCTTTTGCACTGTATAACATCGCAACGCTTTATTTCCTGCAATATGCTCTTGGGCTGGGCAACAAATATTCCTCTTATGTATACGCATTTACGACGGTTATATTTGCCGTAATGACGCCTATCGTAGATAAGATGGCGCTCAAAACGGGAAAAGCAAACCAGCAGATGTATACTATGCTTACCTGCGGTATAATAGGCGTTCTCATATATCTGACAGCGCCGAATACTATTGCGGGAGGAGTTATTTACGTAAGCAGCTTTGCCGTAGTGCAGACGGGTTTCTGGCAGCTTAGCAACGCTATATTTTACGATGTAATAGAGGTGGATCAGTATGTAAACAACAAGAGAAGAGGCGGAGATATTATGTCTCTTGTTTCTGTACTGGGTACGTTGGTGACTTCTGTGATGGTTCAGATGTTTGGAATTTTTCTCGATATTTCAGGCTTTGATCCTGAGCTTTCTGCGCAGCCCGATTCCGTGATAGCGTTCCTCGATATAGGATACATACTGGTGCCGAGCATATGCTGTCTTGTGGGTTTTCTTGCGCTTAAGGCGTTTCCTATCAATAAAAAGACTTTCTCTTCACTCCAGAGAGCGCTTGCTCTCAGGGAACAGGGGGAAAGCTATGATGAATACATGGATGATATAAACAAGCTGATAAATTAAAGAGCGACGTCTTAGCGGCGGACGGCAAGGACTTTTATTATTGAGCTTTAATTTTATGGATACAGGATGAGAAAGAGACTCTGCGCAAGGATTAGCGCAGGTTTTTTTCTTGTGCTTCGGCGATGGTTAGGGCAGGGCTTAAAATGAAGATTGCAGAGAGACTTGCGGAAATATTTAGAATAAAGATTACGGCGAAGAGGAAGAATTGAAATCATGGTGAAGCCATTTTTAATTTTATTGAAAAACATGTAAATAAGAGGTATAATCAACGTAATAACGTAATATAGTTTACGCCATAAATCCCGCTGCAGACGATTAGGAGATGAATATGAGTTTATTCAAGAAAAAGGGACGCAACATAGTCGCCAACAATAAAATGATAAAGGAAAGAAGAACCTTCAGCGATGAGGAGATAAGGAGACTTCAGTACAAAACAGCTCTTCTGATAAAAGTATCGAAGGCGATAACGCTTGCAGTCATGCTCGCCCTGGCCGCATATATTTTCATATTTGACAGGACTATTTTCACAGGCGGAAGAATGACGAAGCAGTTTATACCGGCGGTTCTTACCATAATCATATGCGGAGTGGGAGCCAATGGAATAACATATTATCTGATAGCCAAGCGTATTGAAGGTTCTTTTTGGACTGCTTACAGACAGCAGTATCTGATCAATATGGCAAGCCGGACGGAAGGTGTGGATTATGTGGTTTACAAGGAAGAGCCGGGGCTTGCATACGAAGAGATTGCGGGTAGTGTGCTTGTCCTGTGCAAATATTACAAGCTGTGCACAAGTCAGGATTCTCTTTATGGAGAGATGGACGGAGACAGCTTTCGATTAACTAATTTGAAGGCCGGCGTACCGAGGAGAAAAGAAAACGGCAGGATGGGGCAGGTCAATATTTTCAGCGGTATAATGGGTATGTTCTGGAACGACGAAGAAAATCCTCTTAAAAAGTATGGATTTATGCAGATATTTTCTAAGGATTACAAGCCTTCCGTGGCCGGATATACGGCGGAGCATAAGATAGAGTCAGGCAACGCACACTTTGACGAGAATTTTACTATATATGCTGAGAAGCCTAATATGCTGAGAAGCTTTTTTTCAGAAGAGTTTACCGAAGCGGTGGAAAACTTCTCAAAAGCTCTCGGAGTGCCTACGGCGCTGTCTTTTAACGGAGGCAGAATGTTTATCGCCATAAATAAATATTCCGATATTTTTGAAGCCAGACTTGACCAAGATGTAGTAACGCAGAAAGAAGAAGTAAAGAGGCTGATGGAGGGAGTGGCTGCCGCTAAAAAGATATATGACGTAGCTAAGGGATATAATAACGTATAATATAAAATATAAAGAGTAAAGAGAGGTCTTTTGACAGACCTCTTTTTCATTCTGCATATTTTGCAGATTCTTCTGACTGCGGAATTCAGAATATTAAGAAAGGAAGCGCTTTTCTGCTTTCGAAAGAATTAGAAGAGAGAAAAAGACTGCTTTGTTAAAAAAATTTGCCATTTTATGTGTTTTTTTAAAATTTGTAGTTTCGTAAACGATTATATTCTGTTACAATAATAGCAATAAGAATTATTTATTCTTTTAACCTGTTAAAGAAAGGAGAACTTCAATGGACGATAACAATAAAAAAGTCCCTGATGCAAATCTGCAAGGTAATGCTGACACTATCAAAAAAATTGACAGCAATGAGCTTGACCTTCCAGAAGTAGTAAGAGCGCCTCATCTATATGAAGCGATAATTTCTTTCTTGGGCATTGTCGTAATCATGTCAATCGGTATTATAGTTTATGGTGTTGACCCGCACATTCCTATGTTTATAGGTGTTATAATAGCTGCTCTCATATCCATTAAGATAGGATATAAATGGCAGGACATAGAAGGAATGATGATACACGGAATATCAATGGCTATGCAGGCTATACTGATACTTTGTATCGTAGGAATGATGATAGGAGTATGGATTCTTTCAGGAACTATTCCTACAATGATTTATTATGGACTTAAGCTCCTGTCGCCTTCTATATTCCTTATAGCGGCCGTTCTTATCTGCTCGATTACGTCGCTGGCAACAGGTTCGTCATGGGGAACCATGGGAACCATGGGTCTTGCTCTCATGGGTATCGCCACAGGTATGGGAATGCCTCTTGGCCCTACAGCCGGAGCTATCCTTGCCGGAGCATACTTCGGAGACAAATTATCACCACTGTCGGATACCACTAACCTGGCTCCGGCAATGGCAGGTACAGACGTATTTACTCATGTTAAATACATGATAAAGGCTACTATCGTGGCTTATGCAATATCACTGATATTCTTCGGAGTATACGGTTTCATGCATGCATCCTCCGGTGAAGTTGATACTTCCCAGGCAACAGTCATCATGAAGGGCATAAGCGATTCATTTAATATCAGCCCTATACTGCTTCTGCCTCCTCTGGTAGTAATCCTTGCTATAGCGTTAAAGATGCCGGCTATCCCTGGCATTACTCTCGGTGTTGTGGCCGGAGCTATCCTTGCTCCTATATTCCAGGGAGATTTGGCTATCGTTAATCCGGAAACTCTGGAAGTTGATCATTACGGAGTAAACTTCGGCGATATTCTGGTTATGGCAAGAAACGGATTCGTTATGAATTCGGAAATTGAAGCTGTAAACAGCCTGCTGACAAACGGCGGTCTTATGAATATGGCTTCTTCGATATTGATGACGGTAATGGCTATGATGTTCGGCGGTATTATGGAAGGTACTCACCAGCTTGAAACTATAGTAAACAGACTGCTGAAGCACATCAAGAGCGGACCTGCTCTCGTCGGCGCTACAGAAATCACTTGTATAGTTTCCAACGCTGTAATGCCTGAACAGTACATATCCATACTGGTTCCGGGAAGAATGTTCGCACCTGCCTACAGACAGATGGGTATTCACCCTAAGAGCCTGTCAAACGCACTGGAATCAGCCGGAACTGTTACATCGGCGCTCATACCGTGGAACACCTGCGGCGTTTATATTCAGAATACACTCAATATAGACCCTATTATGTGGATACCATGGGCAGTATTCAACTATACGATGCCTATAGTAAGCTTCCTGCTTACATTCCCTAAGGTAACGTGTACCAAGATGACCGAGGAAGAACAGCAGAAGGCTGATGCAGGAGAATTGGTTTAATAATTTATAATCTTATGATTTTTCTGAGATAGTAGATAATATATTTATGAATCATGAAAATTCAGTAAACAAAGAAAATAAGCAGATGAAGTTTGAAGTAATTAAATAAAATGAATAAATAATCTTATTTAGAAATGCCCGCCGATTCAATCGGCGGGTATTCGCTTTTCATTACAGTGATAAGAATCAATAGGTAAATCTCATAATTTCCTTTATATCTCTGATCCTTTCCAGCGAGAATAGCATTTCATGCAGGTTTTCAGCGTTGCCTGCGCCGAGGATAGCTTCGGTGCACTTCATGTATTTGTCATATATCTGTCGGTCTGACATAGGATTTGTCAGGTGACCTACGGGATATACCTGCTCTTTTGAAAAGTTTTTTCCGTCTGTAGTTTCTATGGTTACGAAGGCCGGACCCACTCCCATGTCGGAAGGGAGTTCATCATATTCCTCCCTGTTGTACATGGATGTCTTTTGAATTAAAGCTTGGACGGAAGGTCTGAAGATGATTTCAGGTGTGTAGTTTTCAGGCATGTTCTCTATTTTGTTGAGATAGAGAGCTATCTGAAATCCTATGCTGAACTTCGCTTCCTCTCCGTTTTTGGGATAAGGCGTTACAAGCTCACGCATTGCAGGCTTGCTTAGGCCTATAGCTATTCTCTTTATGTCCGGCGCTTTGATATGATTCTCTTCTATCAGGGCTATCAGTCCGTCGATGGCTCTGTGACTGCTGCTGCAAGACGGATAACGTTTTATGGCGAAGCCGGGAGAGCATACGTCCCAGTCGTTTCCGAGTGTTTTGGCGAAATCCTCTCCGAAGTCCCCAAATCTGTGGGTTGAATACTCAAACAGATAGCCTTCCTTTCCGTCCAGAGCGGAAGGAGAGGAATTGAAGCCTATTTCAGCCAGCTGTGCGGCGTGTAAGCCATCTTGACAGGTTTTTCCTATGTGAATGGATTTAGTTGCCGTGCCGAAATTTTCACGTACACCTGAGGCCATTGAAGCGGCTATTCCTATGGAGTCTGATATTTTATCCGCAGACTGCCCGAGAAGATATCCACAGCCTGCGGCAGCTCCTATGACTCCTGTTATGCTGCTTGCGTGCCAGCCTCTTTCATGGAGATATTTTGCACAGATTCTGCCTATCTTACATTCAACTTCGGTAGCCAGCAGGAAGCTTTTCAAAAGCTTTTTTCCATCTGCCCCTGTTTCCTCTCCTATAGCAAGCAGAGAAGGGAGGACTGCGATAGTAGGGTGCCCGAGATTGGAGGAGGACGTGTCGTCCAGCTCCAGCTCATGTCCCGAAATTCCGTTGACAAAGGCGGCGTCTTTAGCTGTATAGCCTCCTCCAAAACCTATTACCGTTGCGGAGCCGTCCCTGCCGGCCATGTATTCGGCCTTTTTGGCAAGCTGTGTTTTACTTCCTATTATCATGGCTCCCATGGAGTCTATAATGGATTTTTTGGCAAGATACAGCGCTTTATCTGAGAAGTCCTCGCAATTTGCGACGAAGTCGGCCAGAATTTTACTTAGAGCCATAGTTAAACCTCCGCAATGGATTTTGCAAGATCCATAAGACGCTGAGAAGCAGCCTTGTCGTTATCAACTCTTTTCTGCCAGCCTGCGCTTATTTCTTCAATTTTCTGCCAGCCTGCGTCTACCATTTCCTGAACCCTTTCCGGACTCGGGCCTCCCGGCAGGTTGCGCCTGCTTACGTTTTCCCATGGGTCGAGAGCGTGGCGAATGAGAGTATCGTCCATTTCAAGCTCAATGCCGAGGGCTTCCTTTGCTGCCCTGGCGACGAGCCTGCTGTCTGCTTCGTCTATTGAAATGTGTTCATCATGTGCGATTGTAACCAGCTTTCCGACGATTTTTTTTGCGGCGGAGAAGGAGAGACCAAGACTTTTGACCATCTCGTCTGCCAGGTCGGTAACTGTGCAGAAACCGCATTTTGTTACTTCAAGGCCTCTTTTTTTATCTACCTCCAGAGTACGTACTATGCCCTCTAAAAGATAAGCGCTTTCCTTGATTTTTTCTGCGATTTCATAATAGAGGCTGACAACAAAGCCCGGTTCTCTTCCGTTACCCTGCGGATAAGCTTTCATTGTGTTGAACATGGTTGAAAGGGCTCCGTAGGTCCATTCTCCGGAATATCTCAGAGTTTCGAGAGATACGGGATTTCTCTTCTGAGGCATTATCGTGCTGTAGGAGCAGTATTTCAGAGCAAGCCTTGAAATTCCCACCTCGTTCAGATTCCAAAGCAGCATGCTTTCTACCATTCTGCCAACATTGTTTATGAATATCGCCATTATAGAGGCTGGCTCATAGGCAAAGTCGAGGGTAGCAGTTGCGTCCATGGAATTGAGGAGATAACCGTCAAATCCCAAAAGCTCCGCCGTCCTTTCTCTGCTGATTGGGAAACCGGTGGTGGCTATGGCAGCTCCGCCCATGGTACTGAGGTTTACACGCTTATAGGCTTCAAGCAGACGTTCGGCGTCTCTTGAAAAGGCCTGGAATGTGCTGGTATAAAAATGTCCAAGCGTAACAGGCTGAGCCTGCTGCGAGTGATGGGTGTAGCCAGGGATTACAGTCTCTTTATGCTCTTCAGCCATGTTAAGCAAGGTTTTCATGAGCAGAATCATGGCTTCGAGAACATCCAGCATGGTGCGCCTGGTGAAGACTCTTTCAATGCTGGAATTCATATCGTTTCTCGATCTTCCCGTGTGAACCTTTCCGCCGATTTCTATTCCCAGCCGCTCTATTAGCCATTCCTCGATGTTGGAATAAAGGTCGGTAAGGCCGGGTTTGAAAGGAATGTTTTCGGGACCTATATCCGGGAGGCGCAAAAGTGCTCCCAGAATTTTTTTTGCTTCTTCTTTTGTGATTATACCCTGTTCCATCAGCATGATGACATGGGCACAATGGTTTTCCAGCTGGCACTGAAAGGAACGGCAATCCTCTTTTATCGTGTCTGCTGCATGCTTATCTAGTATGACGGTATCCATACCTTTGTATTTTTCATAATCAATGTTTTTCATTCATCACACCTCTTGCTTGATTTGCACGTCCCTTTTTAATTTGCGCCTGCGGTTTTTTTGCCGAAAAGCTTAGCGCAAATAAAGTAGAGAACGACTAAGATTACTATAGCTACAGGGAGGGCGATAGCTGCGGAGACTTCCGTAACTCCCAGAATCAGATAGGAGATGAAAGCTGCAATTGCCGCCAGCAGCGCATAAGGAATTTGAGTTTTTACGTGTTCGATATGGTTGCAGCCTGCTGCCATTGAAGACATTACCGTGGTATCCGAAATAGGCGCGCAGTGGTCTCCGAAGAGCGAGCCGCTGAGGACTGCTGCTATGGTGATGTATTCGGAAACTTCAAAGCTGTATGCCATGTTGATTCCAAGAGGGAGCAGGATTGCCATGGTTCCCCATGAAGTGCCTGTAGCAAAGGAAATTACTGCTCCTATCAGGAAGAGCATAGCAGGTACCATGCTGGCAGGGATTACGTCTATGGTGGCCTCTACTATGAAGGAAGAGGTTCCAAGGTTGCTGCAAACTCCGCCTACACCCCAGGCGCATATGATGATTACCAGTATGCCGGCCATTTTTTTGATGCCGCCTATGAAGGTGTCAAATACATCGTTGAAGGACATCAGCTTCTGCTTGATAATCATGACTCCAAGGACGATAGAGGCAAGGAAATAGCCTGAGGTCAGGGCGATTCTTATCTTTGAGCCCGGTACGTTTTGCGTAGGGAAGCCCCAGCCGATAAACATGGTAAATATTGTAACAAACAGAACTATCAGAGGAATAATCATGTTCCAGGCAGATACATGAGCGTCTTCTGATACGGCAACTTCTTCGTCCGCAGCCATTTGTTCGGCTGTGAGACCGTGCTTGGCGTTTTCTTCAGCTATCGCCATAGGGCCGAAATCTCTTTTTCCGAAGGCTATCAGAGGAACGAGAAGCAGCGCCAGTATGGCATAGAACTGATAAGGCATCGCGTGCATGAAAGCGGAAACGTCATTTTCCTGAATTCCGAGGTTTTCATACTCAGTTGCTATTATACTCATAATATAAACGCCCCAGCCGGTAACCGGTATTAGAATACATACGGGAGATGAGGTGGAGTCCAATATGTAAGCCAGCTTGGCTCTGGATACTTTCAGACGGTCCATGATAGGGCGGAAGATAGGGCCCAGAATCAAGCTGTTGCCGGAATCTGAGAAGAATATGGCAAGTCCGCCTATCCAGGTGCAGCCCTGAGCTGTAGATTTGCTCGTTACTTTGCTTGCGATGGCTCTGGCAAAGGCTTTCGCTCCTCCTGATTTTTCAATCAGAGCTACAAAGCCTCCGACAAAAGACATCATTATTACAGTTTGCGCATTGCCGCTGTCTGTAATGTTTACGAATAAATAATTGCTGAACATGTCCTGCAATGCCTGCCAAGGATTCCACGACGCTATTATGAGGGCGCCTGTGTATAAACTTATCAGCAGGGATATGACTACGTTCTTGGTCCAAAAGGCTAAAACTACTGCCAATATGGCCGGGATCAGTGATAACACTCCAAAGTTTACTACTTCTTCCATGTTTCTACCTCCTTATAAAAATTTTTTCGGTCGTAAGACCTTTTATTTTATTTAAAACGCAAAAATAATGCCAACTGAAATCATAGCTGTTTTATAAAAAAGAAACGGCGGAGAAAGTGACAGAGGCCCGTCACAAGCAGAGATGGTGTGCTTTGAAACGGGAAAAGCCCCCTGAAATGACGAATATCCGTCTAAAAGGAGGGCTTTTTTGTAAGATTTTGATATTTGTTGTCCGGTTTTGGTTAAAAGACGGAAATCCGTCCTACAACGACGGATTTCCGTTCTTTTTTATGCCGTATTTTTCCATTTTGTATTGCAGAGATGTGCGAGGTATCTGAAGCTTTTTCGCAGCGTCCACTATCTTCCAGCCGCTTTGGTGAAGAGCCGATATGATAAGCTTCTTCTCGTAGCTTTCCATAGCTTCGGTCAGTGAAAAATCACTGGTGTGATATATACTGCTGCTCAGATTGATTTTCGGCTCCGGCATCGTAAGATAGGCCGGAAGATGTTCAAGGCCTATTTTCTCGCCGCTTTCCACCATATTCATAGCTGATTCGATGGCATGCTCCAGCTCGCGTACGTTGCCCTTCCATTCATTGTCCATGAGGAAAAGAAGGGCGTTTTCGCTTATTCCAATGACGTTTTTTTCAAACTCCTGATTATATTTCTTGATGAAATATTCCACGAGGATAACGATGTCCTCCGTTCGTTCTCTCAAGGGAGGGATGTCTATGCTTATGGTATTGAGCCTGTAAAGAAGATCCTCTCTCATGGCTCTTGAGGCGAGGAGCTCTTCTACCGGCTGATTGGTGGAGGCTATTACGCGAACGTCTATATCTATTGATCTGGATTCCCCAAGAGGCATTACGGTCTTTTCCTGTAAAACTCTCAGAAGCTTGGCTTGCAGAGCTATGGGCATAGAATTTATTTCATCGAGATAGATACTTCCTCCGTCAGCCTCTTCAAACAGACCTTTTTTGTTTTCGGCTCCGGTAAAAGCTCCTTTTCTTGAGCCGAAGAGAAGACCCTCTAATATGCTTTCCGGCAGAGCGGCGCAGTTTAAAGCTATAAAGGGCTTATTTTTACGGTAGCTTGAGCTGTGAATGGCTGAAACCACAAGCTCCTTGCCGGTTCCCGTTTCGCCGTATACCAGAACCGAGGATTTGCTGTTGGCTATCTGCATTATGGTTTTCTTGATTGCCCTCATAGACTGATTGCATGTAATTATATCGTTTATGACGTACTTGGCGCCGCTGTTTGGTTTATTTGTTTTGAAGGCCAGGCGTTTGCCTTTTATATTGCTCTCTATGTGTGTTACGTCTCTTGAAATCTCTACGGCGCCGACGATATTTCCCTTTGAAATTATGGGAAAGGTTATGTTATTGGTTACAACCCGGCGGCCGGCATGATTCCACGTCTGCTGTTTTTCGTAATATATGACCTTGCCTGTGGAAAGAGACTGAAGCAGCGAGCTTTCCTCGGGATTGAGGGAGGGGAAAACCTCTAATAGATTTTTATTTACGGACCACTCGTTGTCAATTCTGTTTTCTTCTTCGGAATATCTCGGATTGAAACGTTGCTTGACTATTATTTTTCCCGTATCGTCAATGGCGGTGAAGGAATCTATGTAGTTGAAGTTTTCCAAAAGCCATTTTAATTTTTCATCATTTTGTTTCATTTTCCGCCTCCCTTTTGAAATCAGTTATTCAAAGAGAAATCCTTCCACCAGATGGTCGTCCTCTTCATCAAAGACAAATTTGTGGAAGCCTGTAATTCTTGCTTCTCCCGTTATTTCGGTGACATATTCCTTACGTCCGCCGACTTCTGTTACAGCCTTGATTTTACCTATGAATTTACCGTCTACTATGCCTTCGTGAACGAAAGGCTGCTCAATTTCCAGCATGCCGTTTTCTCCGAGCCATGCCAGCTTTGCGCTCGTTCCCGTGCCTCCCGGAGAACGGTCAGGCGAGCCGTAGCCGGAGCTGTGTACCACGCGCAGGTCAGACTCTTTATATTTAGGAGTGTCGTACCATTGAACGAGGGAAATTTTATACTCGTCCCTGCCGATTATTTTATCGCATGCCTGGCGTATCTTTGCAGAATAGTACATGAGCTTAGGCGCATTTTTCGGCAGGATTTCCACATTGAATTTAGCTGCGGGAACTATGGCGAAAACATTGCCGCCGTATGCTATGTTCACAGGAATGTCCTTGATGTCGTCAACGTCTATGCGTATTTCATTTTCAATTACGAAACTGTTGACGTTTTGAATTGAACAGCTTTTTACGAATGTTCCTGATTCGTTGAAATTGTTACGTATAGTAACAAGTCCGGCAGGGGTTTCTATGACATAGGCGTCTTTGTGCTCTTTGGGAACGAGGCCGATTTCCTGAAGCGCTGTTCCTACGCCTATGGTTGCATGGCCGCACATATCAAGATACTGTACGTCGTCCATGTAGAAGATACCGAAATCCGCTTCGGGACTTGAAGGCGGAACTACTGCCGCCAGCAGCATTCCGGCATGGCCTCTCGGCTCGTAAGTGAGTCTGGTGCGGATATAATCATAATGCTCTTTGAAATAGTCTCGCTTTTCCCTCACGGAGTTTCCGACAAGCTTCGGTATGCCGCTTAAGATAATTCTTGTAGGCTCACCGGCAGTATGAGTATCCACAGTCTCAATAATTCTGTTAAATTTCATTTTGCTCCTCCTGAATTAAAAAGTTGTTGATTCTAACAAAAGCAATTTTTGTGCCAAGGCTTATTTTAAAATTTTGTCTATATCCTCCGCATATTCGGAGAAATCTTCTCCGGCGTTCTTTTTCTTCACTGCGGCGCTCAGAGAAGCAAAGGTTTTTTTGTTTAGAGAAAATTTGGCCAGCGCAGCTGCTCCTGTTAGAAAACAAAGAGACGGCGCTAACACGTAGGCAAGCTCGAGAAATGTGACTACTGTCTCAGGCTGTACGGTTTCCGCCGGGTCGTATCCGGAAAAATTCAGCAACACGCCGAATATCTGTACTATGACGGAGGTGGACAGCGTACCGAGGACAGATACCATGGACATGATGTCGCCTTCGCGTTTTTTTCCGTTTACGAATTCGTCTACTTCAACAATATCGTAAAAGATTGGCGTGCTCAGCTGCCAGAAGCTGTTCTGCGCCGCGGCAAAGATGGCGATGTAAACGAAGGTGGCTGCGATCGATTCCGGAAAAAAGAAGAATATCGAAAGGCCTGTCAAGGCTGCCGAGCCGAGGAAAATTTTTTGTTGATTGGCTTTCCCCAGCTTGAGAGCCATCTTATTGACGAGCGGCGTGGTAGTCAAAAAGACGGCTGAAGTAATGAAATAGACGCCGGATATGTATGTGTTGGAAAGACCGGCGCAGTACCTCATATAATAGACGGTGCCTATGTTAAACAAAGCTATGGCGCAGGAAAAGGCCGCCTTGTAGATTATAAGTATTCGCATGGGCCTGAGCTTTGAAAGCTGAAAATAGTTTGAAAGTATATTTTTCAGCAGACCGTTTTTCCCTGCGGGCCTATCGGACTTTTCTGTAAATTTGCTGTCGGAGGAGGCCGAACCGCCTGATTGAGCAGGTAGGGCTTTTTTACCACAGATGGAATAAGGTTTTGTAAAGAAAAAGGTTGCCAGCCAGGTGGAAAAGCAGATAAAGGCGATAACGGCTGCTGATATTCTCCAGCTGTTCGACGGGCTTTTTACTGCGTCGAGCATCAAAAGCGGAAAGATGTATGCGGCGGTGTTCCCTAAAATGCCGAAAATCCTCGATACTGTCCTCAGCAAGGTTCTCTCGTCATAGCCTGAAGCGATTTCCGCACCGAAAGCATTGCCGGGGATTTCGTATGAAGAAAATGAAATTCTGAAAAGAATGCTGAAAATTAAATAATATATGAATTTTAAATTGCCGCCTGCTTCAATTGGCATAAAAAGCAGCATTATTATAGGCGGAAGCGTCAGACAGGCAAACAAAATAAAGGGTCTGCGTTTGCCCATAGCAGAAGTACAGTTGTCGGAAATGTTTCCTATTGCCATTCCGGAAACCACTTCAGTCAGCAGCGCGATGGACATTATGGAGGCAGAAAGGGCTGAATTCATACCGGCGCAATCGGTCATGAACACTATGAAGTAAGTTGACATAAAGTTGTATGCAGCTCCCTGTCCCATATATCCAAGAGAGTAACTGCAAATTTTATTGGGCTTGAGCATTTGACGTTGTCTCCTTTTTCTGAATGATGATTTGCGGCCGGAACATGCGGGAATTTTGCGGCCGGAACATGCGGGAAACGTTTTGAAATGATGACCGGCAATCGGAGCAGTCTCCGGCATTTCCTCTGCAGATGACCATACTTCTTAAAAAGCTTGCAGGAACGTGCAGGAAAGGATTTAAACATTAAATACTGCAAGTTCAGTGCCAAGCAGTTTGAAAATATTTAAAGATGACGTATTGACAATATTAAAAAGTAATGCTATAACGTAACACAATGAAGGGGGAGTATAGACATTATTGTTTTATAATATGAGGAGGTGGGCGTATGGATTTTGCAAAAGACGAACAATTGGACAAAAAAACGCTTGCTTTAAAAAAGCATGCTGAATGGAGAGGAAAACTGGAAATTAAGGTGAAGGCTCCGATGGAAACTCAGGAGGATTTAGCGATGGCATACACTCCCGGAGTTGCTGAGCCATGCCTTGAAATTGCCGAAGATGAGAAGCTTGCTTATGCGTATACTGGAAAATGGAATACGGTTGCGGTAATTACGGATGGAACCGCAGTTCTCGGTCTGGGAGACATAGGGCCTGCCGCCGCCATGCCGGTGATGGAGGGCAAATGCGCTCTTTTCAAGTCGTTTGCAGGAATCGACGCCATTCCGCTTTGCGTGGATTCAAAGGATACAGATGAAATTGTAGAAACGATATACAATATTTCAAAGAGCTTCGGCGGAATCAATTTAGAAGACATCAGTGCTCCGAGATGCTTTGAAATAGAGAAGAGGCTGATTGAAAAATGCAATATTCCCGTATTTCATGACGACCAGCACGGTACGGCGATAGTAGTATGCGCTGCTCTTCTCAACGCTGCAAAAATTACAGGCAGAGAGATGGGAAAAATGAAAATTGTTATAAGCGGAGCGGGCTCTGCGGGGATTTCCATAGCGAAGATGATAATGAGAATGGGCTTCGGAGAAGTTGTTTTGTGTAAGGGGGCCGGAATAATATACGACGGAGCGCCTTACAATAATCCCGAGCAGCAGGCTATGGCCGAAATTACCAATAAAGAAGGCCTCAGAGGAAAGCTGAGTGACGCTATGAAGGGCGCAGACGTGTTCATCGGGGTCTCCAAGGGCGGTATAGTGAGCCGTGAAATGATCGAGAGCATGGCTGAAAATTCGATTGTATTTGCTCTTGCAAATCCTGTTCCCGAAATCATGCCTGACGAGGCCAAGGCCGGAGGGGCCGCCGTCGTGGGTACGGGAAGATCGGATTTTCCTAATCAGATAAACAATGTTTTGGCGTTTCCGGGTATATTCAGAGGAGCGCTGGACGCAAGGGCGGAGAGAATAACTGATGAAATGAAAGAGGCTGCGGCGAGAGCTCTGGCTTCGGTAGCCGCTGAAAAACATCTCAGCGCAGATTACGTTCTTCCGGACGCCTTTGACCCTGATGTTGTTGAAGCTGTAGCTGCTGCTATAGTAAATGCTGCTGAAAATCACAGGATTTAGACATCCCTTTAAACCGGCCTGATTCAGGCCGCAATGAAGCATAAAGCGGAGAGAAATGAACCGCTTCTCAAAAGTCAGACTGAGAATCTGACTTTTGGGAGGCCGCCTCAAAACAACTCTCCGCTTTTTTATTGCAAAAACATCATTTACTTCTCATCGCTTTAATCAGTTTAGAAAGTGCTGTAATTTCTTCTTCGGGAGAAAAATATTATTGATAATAAATCAGAACCTTTCAAAAGGAACAGAATATGGCAAAAGAAATTTTTATAAAATTATCTGTAGGTCAACGAGCGAGTACTAAAGAAACTTCTTGATGTATCCGGAGGATTTATAAAAATCATTATATTAAATTTTTCTTCGATACCATAGATTGTAAATGAATCAATTGATATGTGCTTGCTGTTTTACAAAAAGGCACGAAAAAAAGATGTTCCTCAGGGAACATCTTTTTGTGGTGACTCTATCGGGACTCGAACCCGAGTTGCCGCCGTGAGAGGGCGGAGTCTTAACCGCTTGACCATAGAGCCGTGACTTATTTAGTATATCATATATATGTAAAATTGCAAGCAAAATATAAAATATTTATAAAAATTTTTCCCTGCGGCAGTTCTTGAGGCAGGTCGATATTCGTTGCTTGCGAAGTGTGATGACGGCAAAAAAGTAAAGGCATAATTGCAAATCGTAATGACGGCAAATATGCGTTATAAGGTGGAAGCGCATGATTGCAGAGTACATTTGGAGGCGCACGATTACAGCGTGCATACATAGTGAGTTCGAGGCTCACGGCTTATGTGAAGCTTACGAGTATAAACGAGTATAAAACAGAAGCGCAGAGACTGTTTCGTTCATAAATTAAAGAGAAAGCTCTCGCCGGAAGCCAAGCATAGAATTCATCATGATTATAATATTTATTGTTATAAAACGTTGACTGGACAGACAGTTTCATTCATAAACTGTCTTAAAAATTTTTGCGTGAACATATTGGATTCCAGACAACAGGTTTTACTGCCGCGC
Organism: uncultured Clostridia bacterium; assembly: GCA_937900415.1. Lineage (GTDB taxonomy): Bacteria > Bacillota > Clostridia > Peptostreptococcales > Anaerovoracaceae > Fimisoma. The sequence continues at coordinate 272,694 of CALCEY010000010.1, read as the reverse complement.
GTTACCAACAGGAAGTCATTGACACAGTGAGGATATCTTTCAAGATCCCTGAAATCGTCGAAATACAGTCTCAGACTTATAAAGGAGTTTCCCTTATGCCTGTCAACCGGCAGTTTGAATATGAAAGAACCGTCATCGTAAAACTGGCAAAAATAATAGTGAAAGAAGGTGTTATATGATATATAAGAAAAAGGAGGACCGTAATATTTTCCTGAAATTACGAATTCCTTGCTTGTGGCTCTGGCATTAGATACATTTAAGTAAGGCCAGCCGTTTTCTCCGGCGACTGGAAAGCCTGAGGCGTTTAAGGCTCTGTGAAAATCCAGCTGTTTTATTATTGGAAGCAGTTTGTATAGCTGGAGAAGATCGTCGTGATTATGTAGCAGGATTTTATCCTCTAAAAAACGCTTTTTTTCGGCGTCGGCACTTAAGTAATTTTTGTACATTTCTACGCTTTCAGCGCCGGATATGGAATCTCTGCGGCTTGGATTAAGACCCATGTAGGCTTCGACGGTTTTCTGCTTTATATTTTTAAGAATATGACGTATTTCGCTGTAACCGCTTATCATAAGGTAAAGATCCATATTGTAACGGTTTAAATCAAACGGCGGCAGTTTAAGACTGCGAGCTCTTTTTTCAACGAAAGGGAGGTCGAAGCTTCTTCCATTGTAAGTAAGAAGAAAATCAACCTTATCAAAATCACACCTCAGAGCTTCTAATAGCATAGCCTCATCATCATAACTTTCTGCAAAATGTTGAGTGATGAGGCAGCCGCCGTCAGGCCTTGTTGTTAGCATGCCGGAAAGTATCAGAGGCGAGCGTTCTGGATTCAAGCCCATGGTCTCTATGTCAAATACGCCTATCCGCATACCATGAAAATATTGTTCCATCAGCCTCGAATTAAAACACTGTACTTCATGAGTTTTGATAATTGTTTTCATACAATTCTCCTATTGGCTGTTAAGCCGGTTTATAACAAAATAGACTGCAGGGGAGCAGTCTACTTTGTTCAAAAGGGGTATTTTGGATTTGAGATTATGAGGTTATCAGGGGGGATAACCACAATTCAATTATACAAAATAAAATAAAAAATGCAAGGGGTTATGTGAAAAAAAAGTGAAAAAAGTTGTTTAATGAGTGAATTTGTCGAAGAAATACCGGAAATTACCTTTTTATTTCAGGTTATAATTGACTTATCTCATAACCCGGGAAAGAGATATTTAAGCTTTTTAATTATTTTTACAGTTTGATGAAAGTATTTCACAGGAGGAACAACAATGGAAATTTTAAAAGTATCAGCTAAATCAAATCCCAATTCAGTAGCAGGGGCATTGGCAGGTGTATTGAGAGAAAAAGGCGGTGCTGAAATTCAGGCTATAGGCGCAGGAGCGCTTAATCAAGCGATAAAGGCGGCTGCTATAGCCAGAGGATTCGTAGCGCCAAGCGGCATAGATCTCGTATGTATACCGGCCTTCACCGATATACAGATTGAAGGGGAAGAAAGAACTGCAATCAAACTATTAGTAGAGCCGAGATAAATACATAGGCTGACGACGCCGCTTTTAAAAAGCGGCGTTATTTTTTAAAAGCGCAAGCTGCTGTCGTGCAGAGAGCAGCTTGAAGTTGAGATGCCGCAGCGACTGTGATAAAATATAATAAACCCAGATACTGAAGCGGAGGAAAAATAAGAGGAAAATAAAATGATATTTGAAGAAAAGACCATATCCAGCGAAATAATATATGAAGGAACTATAATCAATCTCAGAAAAGATAAGGTGACGGTAAAAAACGGCGTTTCATACAGAGAGATAGTGGAGCATAACGGCGGAGCAGTGATAGCGGCGGTGACTGATGATAATAAAATGGTCATGGTGCGTCAGTACAGAAAACCTGCAGGGCAGGTTATGCTTGAGGCTCCGGCGGGGAAGATAGACAAGGGAGAGCAACCGTTGGCAGCAGCTGTACGCGAGTTAAAGGAAGAAACAGGATATACTGCCTCCGAAGTGAAATTTATGACCAGCTTTTATCCGTCGGTTGGATATTCGGAAGAAATGCTTTACTTATATCTTTGTACCGGACTTGAGGCAGGCGAGCCTTCTCCTGATGAAAATGAGTCCATAGATATAGAAGAGACGGACGTAGAGGAGCTTTTTTCGATGGTCATGAATGGCCAAATTAACGATGCGAAGACAGCGATAGCCGTTATGATGGTCAGAGAAGAAATTGTATCAGGAAGGCTTCAAGAAGACAGGAAATAAAAATGAGACATGCGCCCATGCCGTAATAAGTAAGATACAGCCTTGCGTTTGAACGCAAGGCCTTTTTTGTCGCGTTGCTCATTGAAATCCCTATGAGGATACAAAATACAGGTATTTGCAGCAAATTTTGAGGAAGTATAGTTGAAATTATGTACCACGTCCCTTTTACGCCGAAGGTTTCTACCACCATGGTGGCTGAAAATCCTAATGTAAGTCCCTTTATCATAGGCAGAAAAGGGCAGATTATTGCAAGAGGAGGTACGTAAGGAACAAAAAATGTAATCGACAGCATTATGAGCCAGGTTCTTAAGCTGTTCCAAAATGTGGAAAAAAAGCCTTGGCCGGTATCGCCGGAAAGCAGCACGGAAAGAAGCTCCATAAGCTGAGCTTTGCCACCGCCCTTCATGTAGATTTCAAAGAAAGCACCGCTGCATAATCCTACGGCAAAGATGAACAGCATAGTCCAGGTTATCTTTTTGTTTACTATCATGGTATACACTCCTCATATAAAAGTTTGTTGAAAAATGTCAGACTACGTAATATACTTAAAATATCAGTTATGGAGGAAAAAATGAGCAGGGATTTGTTTGTTACGTATCTTACCGAAGAAAAAAAATCGGCACCGAATACAGCTCAGGCTTACGTCAGAGATATAGAGCATTTCGGACAGTTTTTAAGCCGCCGGTGTATATATGATTTTACAGAGGCGACGAATGCTGATGTTGTGGCCTATTTAATAGAACTAAAAACGCAGGGTCGCTCGAAGTCTACGGTAAACAGAAAGCTTGCCTCCATAAGGACTTACTATAACTTTATGCAAAAAAAGATGGGACTTGCACAAAATCCCACAGAAAATATAAAATCACCTAAAATAGAAAAAAAGAAAATTGAATTTCTCGAGATCAATCAGATAGAGGCTCTCATGTCCGTGCCTGATGAAAGTGTCAAAGGAATAAGAGACAGAGCCATTCTGGAGCTTATGTACGCTACCGGGATAAGGGCCAGCGAGATAATAGATATGATGTGCGAGGATGTAAATCTTCGAATGGGCTTTCTCACCTGTAACGGCGACAATATAAGAGCCAGAATAATTCCCATAGGCAGTTTCGCCAGAGAGGCGGTCGAAAGATACGTAAGTTCGGGCAGAAACATTCTTATAAAGAATAACAGGGACGAGGGACATTTGTTTGTAAATCATCATGGCAAGCCGATTACAAGGCAGGGACTCTGGAAGATCCTTAAGGAATACGGTGAAAAGGCAGGTTTTGAGATTGGACTTACTCCTCAGGTTCTCAGAAACTCTTTTGCAGTCCATATGCTTCAAAACGGAGCGGACGTCAAGTCTCTTCAGGAGCTTATGGGTCATGAGGATATTTCGGCTACACAGGTTTACCTGGCCTTTACGAAAAATCGCATAAAGGATGTTTACGACAGGGCTCATCCGAGGGCATAGCTTTGCGGCTGTAAAAAGACGGCAAAGCTTTTGAGGAGGAGCATGTGAACTATGCAGAGTATAAAAAATTTAAAAAACATGACGAATTGTACTTGTAATAGAGGTTCATACATGGTAAAATATATGAGTTATTACGGGCGGTCCTCTGAGGCTTATATGCGTCACGAACGTCTTGGAGGGAAGGAGGAAAACGATGGACGTATTAAAATCAATTACTCAAGATTATATCAAGAGCGATATCCCTGCTTTTGGTGTGGGAGACACTGTAAAGGTTCACATCAAAATTAAAGAAGGAAACAGAGAAAGAATCCAGATATTTGAAGGATTCGTGCTTAAGAAGCAAAACGGCGGAATAAGCGAGACCTTCACCGTAAGAAAAATTTCATCAGGTGTAGGCGTTGAAAAGACTTTCCCGCTTCATTCACCTAAGATCGAAAAGATTGAAGTAGTAAGAAAAGGCGACGTTAGAAGAGCCAAACTTAACTATATGCGTGAAAGAACAGGTAAGGCTGCTAAAATCAAGACCAAGGAATAATTGGCACGGGAATCCATCAGGATTCCCTTTTTTGCTATAAAAGTGTAAAATATGAAGGAGATTAGACGTTATGGATAATATAAACTGGTATCCGGGACACATGAAAAAAACCAGAGAATTGATAGAAGCCAATCTGAAAATGGTTGATCTGGTAATAGAAACAGTGGACGCCAGAATACCTGTTTCCAGCAGGAATCCTATCATAGACCAACTTGTTGGCGGTAAAAAACGGATAATAGTTCTTAATAAGAGTGATTTATCAGATCCTTTTGCCAATGACAGCTGGACAGACGTCTTGAAGAAGAACGGCAGTACGGTTCTTCAGATGAATTGTATGAAAGGACAGGGCGTCAATCAGCTTTTTAAAATATTAGACAGATTTCAGCGTGAAAAGGATGAAGAGAGAACCTTGAAGAAGCCTCTGAGAATGATGATCGTAGGCGTACCTAATGTGGGGAAATCTTCGCTGATAAACAGGATGACAGGTAAAAAGAGTGCAAAGACCGGGGACAAACCGGGCGTAACCAAAGGTAAGCAGTGGCTTTCCCTTTCAAACGGAATGCAGCTTTTAGACACGCCCGGAATTCTGTGGCCCAAGTTTGAAGATCCTGAGGCGGGACTCAATCTGGCTTTTTGCGGCTCAATAAAGGATGAGATTCTCGACGTGGCGGACTTGGCGCTTGAGCTCATCAAGAAGCTTCAGAAAGAATATCCCAAGGAGCTTATGGATAGGTATAAGCTTTCGGAGCTGGCGGAAACTCCTCTTGAAAATATGGAAGCGATCGCCTTAAAGAGAGGATTTATTTTACCGGGAAAGAGAATAGATTACGAACGCTGCGGCAAGACAGTTTTAGATGAATTCAGGAGCGGAGCTATAGGGAATATAACTTTGGAAAAAGTTAAACATCAGGCAGGGCAGGAAGATGACTAAGGAAGAAAGAGCAAAGATGCTTTCGGAAAAGCTTGAAACGATGAAAGCTTTTGATATTGAAACGGGAGGAGAAGGATATATAGGAGGGATAGACGAAGCAGGAAGAGGACCTCTGGCAGGACCGGTAGTTGCAGCCTGCGCAGTGCTTCCCGAAAGTTTCGATGTTTTGGGAGTGGACGATTCGAAAAAGCTTTCTCAAAAGAAACGGGAAGAATTATATGACATAATAACAGAAAAAGCTCTTGCCTGGGGCGTTGGAATAGCGGATAATGAAACCATAGACGAAATAAACATACTTCAGGCAACAAAAAAGTCTATGAAAGAAGCTGCTGAAAAAGCCGGCGAAATGCTTCGACGAAAGAAAGGCTGCAGGATAGATGTTCTGCTGCTTGACGCTGCAAGTCTGGAAGGCGTAGATATCCGCCAGGAGTCCGTAATCAAAGGAGACGCCAAAAGCCTTTCCATAGCGGCGGCTTCCATAATAGCCAAGGTCACAAGGGACCGCATGATGATTGATTACCATGAACAATATCCTCATTACGGCTTTGACAGCAATAAAGGATACGGCACCAAAGCTCATTATGAGGGTATATATAAATACGGAATTACACCGATACACAGAAAAACATTTTTAAAAAATTTATAAGCGAGGGACATGAAATGGAATTCAAAAGCGACATTCAGATTGCTCAGGAGTGCGAGAAGAAAAAGATAACGGAAGTGGCAAAGCTGGCCGGAGTAGACGAGAAATATCTGGAGCAGTACGGCAATTACAAGGCGAAAGTAGATTACGCCCTGCTAAAGGACAGAAAAGACAGGAAAGACGGCAAGCTGATACTTGTAACGGCTATAACACCTACGCCTGCCGGGGAAGGCAAGACTACGACGTCGGTAGGACTTACAGACGGACTCCGCAAGATAGGAAAGAACGTCATAACGGCGCTCAGAGAACCGTCCCTCGGCCCTGTATTCGGAATAAAAGGCGGAGCTGCCGGAGGCGGATATGCGCAGATAGTTCCGATGGAGGACATAAATTTACATTTTACCGGAGATTTCCATGCTATAGGAGCAGCAAATAATTTATTGGCTGCAATGCTGGACAACCACATACAGCAGGGTAATGAGCTGGGGATAGATCCTAAGCAGATAACATGGAAAAGAGCTCTTGATATGAATGACAGACAGCTCAGACACATAGTGGACGGCTTAGGCGGTAAGGCGCAGGGCGTTCCTCGTGAAGACGGTTTTGACATAACCGTTGCTTCTGAAATAATGGCCATACTTTGTCTGGCAGGAGACATCATTGATTTAAAACAGAGACTGGCAAGAATAATCGTGGGATATACCTATGACGGAAAGCCTGTAACGGCACATGACCTGAAAGCGGAGGGAGCTATGGCCGCACTGCTGAAGGACGCTCTGAAACCTAATCTTGTACAGACGCTGGAAGGAACGCCTGCCTTCGTTCACGGTGGTCCTTTCGCCAACATAGCTCACGGCTGCAACTCCGTAACGGCTACCCGCATGGCTCTTAAGCTGGCCGATTACGTAGTAACCGAAGCAGGTTTTGCCGCAGATCTGGGAGCAGAGAAGTTCCTCGACATAAAGTGCAGAATGGCAGGTCTTACGCCTGACGCCGTAGTAATGGTAGCTACGGTAAGAGCTCTTAAATATCACGGAGGGGTGGCAAAAGAAAATCTCAATGAAGAGAACTTAGAAGCTCTTGCGGCGGGACTTCCAAACTTGCTTCAGCATGTTTCCAATATAAAAGATGTGTTCGGCCTCCCTTGCGTCGTAGCGATAAACGCGTTTCCTACCGATACTCAGGCTGAGCTGGCTCTCGTAGAGGAGAAGTGCAGAGCGCTGGGGGTAAACGTAGCTTTGTCTGAGGTTTGGGCAAAAGGAGGAGAAGGCGGAAAAGCGCTGGCGGAAGAAGTAGTGAGACTTTGCGAGCTTCCAAATGATTTTAGGCAGTCATATGATTTAGAGCTTTCGATAGAAGAAAAATTGGACGCCATATGCAAACGCATATATCATGCCGATGGAGTGATATTGACGGACAATGCAAAGAAACAGGCGAAGCAGCTGGCGGCTTTGGGTTTTGAAAAATATCCTATATGCGTAGCTAAAACGCAATATAGCTTTTCTGACGATCCGTCTCTTAAAGGAGCGCCGAGAGGATTTAATGTTACGGTAAGAAATCTTAAGGTTTCGGCAGGAGCCGGATTTATAGTGGCTTTAACAGGAGATATAATGACGATGCCGGGTCTTCCTAAAGTTCCGGCGGCCGAAAAGATAGATGTGGACGAAAACGGCGTAATATCAGGCCTGTTTTAGAAAATGCAACTGCCGGTTGACAAATTTCCAATCACGGTAGGCTTGCGTAAACCGCTTCGTAAAGCTATGATTTTATCAAAAGAAATATTGGAGGAAGAAAAATGATTTTAGCTGATAGAATCATGGCGCTCAGAAAAAAGAAGGGCTGGTCTCAGGAGGAGCTGGCGGAGGCTGTGGGAGTTACACGTCAGTCTGTTTCCAAATGGGAAAGCGCTGCTTCAACGCCTGACCTTGATAAAATTTTAAAATTGGCAGAAACCTTCGGCGTGACATGCGATTATCTTTTAAAAGATGATAACGGCGGATATATCGAGGAAAAAGAAGACGATGTAAAAGCCGCCGTCATGGATAACCGAATTTCGGAGGAGAAGCCGTCAACAAAAGATAAGCGTTCCGCCCGCAGAGAAGAGCCGGAAAAAATGGTTACCATGGAGGAGGCGAAAGCATTTTTGCTTGCGAGAGAAGAGGCTGCGCCGAAAATAGCCTTCGGAGTCTCGCTTTGCATCCTGTCGCCTGTAATCATGATACTTCTGGCAGGCGGAGCCGAATACGGAGTCATAAGCGCCGGTGAAGACAAGATGGGTATGCTGGGTGCGGCCATACTTGTGGCGATAGTAGCCGTTGCCGTTTTGATATTGATTTCAGAGAGTATGAAGCTTTCAAAATATGAATATATCGAAAAAGACTTCATATACCTTGCAGCAGATACGGAAAGCATGGTAAGGCTTCTCAAGGAGGACTTTGCGCCGGAATTCAGAAGAAAAATTATGACAGGAGTTTTTCTCTGTATAGTTTCTGTAATACCCCTGTTTATTTCAGGCGTAGTATTTAATGAAAGGGACGGCTTTCATTTTGTGGTCGCCACCGCCATAATACTGGTTGTGGTGTCCCTTGCCGTAAATATCTTCGTTAAAGCCGGAATTGTTCATGAAAGCTACGAAACGCTTCTTGAAGAAGGAGATTATACCAGAGAAGAAAAGGACAAGGTTCTTGACGTTATTTCAACAGTGTATTGGCTGGGGATAACAGCCATATATTTGGGATACAGCTTTCTGACGTTTGACTGGCATATCAGCTGGGTAGTCTGGCCTGTTGCAGGAATCGTTTTCGTTATAGTAAGAGAAATTTACAAAGCTGTAAAAAGATAGCGCAGATACGCATAAAAGCGCATAAATACGAAGAAGTATGTGCCGGCCTTCCGAAAAGTCAGATATATATTCTGCTCTTTGGGAAAGCCGGCTTTTGTTCAGGCGGTGTGACAATCTGCCGCTGCATAAATTTATCGGTGGCTCGGAATGACAGCTGGTGAAGGTAGACCGCTTGAGGCAGCCGTGGTATACTTTTTATAAATCTCGCAGTTGAAAGAACGAAGGAGAAGCTATGGAACAGATGAGCATATTTGACAGTGAAATATCTCAGCCTCTTGCGGCCAGAATGAGGCCTGCCGGTTTTGAAGAATATGTGGGCCAGACGCATTTGCTCGGAGAAGGGAAAGTGCTGCGCCGTCTTATAGAGAGCGACAATCTTTCTTCAATGATTTTTTGGGGACCTCCGGGAACGGGAAAGACTACCTTAGCCAGGATAATAGCTAAAAAAACGAAAGCTGAATTTATAGATTTCTCCGCCGTAACGAGCGGCATAAAGGAGATAAGGGCTGTAATGCAGCAGGCGGAGACTAACCGCCGTTACGGAGAAAAGACCGTCGTATTTGTGGACGAGATTCACAGGTTTAATAAGGCGCAGCAGGACGCATTTCTTCCATTTGTCGAAAAAGGCAGCATAATTCTCATAGGAGCTACGACGGAAAACCCGTCTTTTGAGGTCAACGGAGCTTTGCTTTCAAGATGTAAGGTCTTTGTTTTGAAAGCTCTGTCCACTGAAGAGCTGTTCGAACTTCTTAAGCGAGCTTTGACGGATCAAAGAGGCTTCGGCGGACAGGAAATAGATATAACAGAAGATATGCTGGAGGCTATATCCGTATTTGCCGGAGGAGACGCAAGAACCGCGCTTTCTACGTTGGAAATGGTGATTTTAAACGGAATAGTTGACGATAACAAGGTTATTGTAACAAAAGAAAATCTTGAACAGTGTACTTCAAGGAAGTCTCTCCTCTACGATAAAAACGGGGAGGAGCATTATAATCTGATTTCAGCTCTACATAAGTCCATGAGAAATTCGGACCCTGACGCAGCGGTCTATTGGCTGGCAAGAATGTTGGAGGCCGGTGAGGATCCGCTGTATATAGCGCGCCGCGTGACCCGATTTGCCGGCGAGGACATAGGTCTTGCAGACCCGAGAGCGCTGGAAATTGCAGTGGCGGCTTACCAGGCATGTCATTTTATCGGTATGCCTGAATGTTCCGTTCATCTGACAGAAGCCGTGGTGTATATGTCAATTGCGCCAAAATCAAATTCGATTTATACAGCGTATGCGGCGGCTAAAAAAGACGCTCTCACTCAGCTTTCCGAACCTGTTCCTCTTGTCATAAGGAACGGAGTAACGAAGCTTATGAAGGAGCTTTCATATGGAAAGGGGTATAAATATGCCCATGATTTTGAAGATAAGCTTACAGATATGCAGTGTCTGCCAGATTCTCTTGCGGGAAAGGTGTATTACAAGCCTACGGAGCAAGGGACGGAGGCAAGATTCAAGGAACGGCTTAGACAGATAAAAGAATGGAAAATGAATAGATGAAAACGGTGCGTCATAAGACTGCACCGTTTTTACTTATTCTTAAATTTTAAGCGATTGACATTCGTACGTTAAAGGCGTATATTTATATATTGTTTACAAGTAAACTAATTTTAAGGGCAATGAAAGGAAAAAGAAAATGGCAAAGAACGTAGAAGCTGTATTAAGCTACCTTTCTCAGATAAGAAGAGTCTATGCGGAAACTCTCAACATAAACTTTCAGAATGAGAACTTTTCTCCCAATGAAATTTCCCTTTTGATATTGCTTTCAAATAATGAAAGCATGAATACAAGCGGCAGGCTTGCTACTGTTCTTGGCGTATCTAAAGGACTTGTCAGCAGGAGCCTTACTTCTCTTACGCAGAAAGGGCTCGTAGAGATAAGAGAGGCAGCAGGAGACAGGCGCAGCAGGGAAATATTTCTGACTGAGGCTTCAGAGACGGTAATAAAGCAGCTTTCAGAAGGGATAAAAGAAATAAACGAGGTTGTTTTGGCAGATATTTCAGAAGAGGAAATAATGAATATGAAAACGACTATGGAAAAAATTTTAAACAGGTTTAAAGCGGCTGATAAAATCACGGTATCGAAGGATAAAGAACACCCGTTGAGGATAGAACCGGAAAAATAAGATAAGGAGGCGTTATATATGAAACAGATTATGTCAAAAGAAGTGGATCTCGGTAAAGAGCCGGTGAGACATCTGCTGTTTGTTCTGGCTGTTCCAGCCATAACCTCTCAGGTAGTAAACGCACTGTATAATATGGTGGACAGAATGTACATAGGGCATATACCGCAGGAGGGCGCTATGGCGCTGACAGGAGTGGGCATATGCTTTCCTCTGATAATGATAATTTCCGCATTCGCTTATCTGGTAGGAATGGGAGGAGCGCCGAGAGCGAGCATATTTATGGGAAAAGGAGAAAAGGAAATGTCAGAAAAGATTTTGGGCAATTGCTTTTCGGCTCTGATAATAACAGCCCTGCTGCTAACTGCCGTAACACTGATTTTCCGCGAACCTCTCCTTTATCTCTTCGGGGCCAGCGAAAACACGATAGATTATGCTAAAGGATATATGGGTATATATGCGCTGGGAACCATATTTGTACAGCTTACGCTTGGCCTTAACGCCTTCATATCGGCGCAGGGCTTTTCAAAGATAAGCATGATGACTGTAGTAATAGGAGCAGTGAGCAATATCGTTCTTGATCCGATATTCATTTTTATATTTGATATGGGAGTGAGAGGAGCAGCCGCAGCCACCGTTATTTCCCAGGCAATAAGCGCCGCATGGGCTTACAACTTCCTCAGGGGAAATAATACTGTTTTGAGAATAAAGAGAGAAAATATGAGAATAAGAAAGCATGTCCTGCTGCCTTGCATAGGCCTTGGAGTAGCTCCCTTTGTGATGATGTCCACCGAAAGTATTTTAGTGCTTTGCTTTAATTCCTCGCTGCTGAAATACGGCGGCGATTTAGCTGTGGGTGCTATGACTATCCTTTCAAGTATAATGCAGTTTGCCATGCTTCCGATACAGGGCATTACCCAGGGAGGACAGCCGATAATAAGCTACAACTACGGAGCAAAAAACAGGGAAAGGGTTATGCAGGCGTTTAAACTGCAAACGATATGTACTTTTTCATACGCTTCAGCGCTGTGCCTTCTTGTTGAGCTGGTTCCGTCGGTTTTCGTATCTATATTTACCTCTGATCCAAAACTGACTGAACTTTCATGCTGGGCGCTAAGGATATATATGGCCTCCGTATTTCTAATGGGATTGCAGATGTCGTGCCAGCAGACGTTTATCGCTTTTGGAAATTCAAAGACAAGTGCGTTTTTGGCTGTATTCAGGAAGGTCATCGTTTTAATTCCTCTGATTTTTATCCTGCCTGTTTTTCTTGAAAATAAGGTGTTCGCCGTTTTTCTTGCCGAGCCTATAGCCGACGTTATAGCTGTGATTACTACGGTTGCCATGTTTTCCGCTGAGATGAGAAAGGTTCAGAAAGGACAAAAGTAGAAATATTTTCAAAGAGATAGCAGCGCTTTATGGTGTTGACAAAATATTTCGGGGGGGGGTATTATTAAAGTAATGTAAATAACTTTTAAGCAAATTGTTTGCACAGATTTATGGAGGGTAAAAATGAAAAAATTACTTGTAAGTTTTCTCTGCATAATCATGGTTATGGTATTTGTGCCGACTATGGCTTTCGCAGCAGAAAACAATGACTACTTTGAAGTGACGAAGAACGGAGTGACGGAAAAATTCCCTACCGCGGTAGATGCAGTGGCTTCTGTCAAAGATGGTGAAACGGCGACAATAAAGCTGCTTGACAATTATTCGGGCGGCGGCGTTAAGGTTGAAGGCACAGGTAAAAATATAACCTTTGATTTAAACGGAAAGACCTGGGAGATAGGAACTCCTTTGGTAGGCTCAACCGGAACGGAGACCAACGCATTCCAGCTTTTAAAGGATAATACGGTAACCTTTAAAAACGGAGAGATTAAATCGGACAAGGCGTTGATACTGATTCAGAATTATGCAAATCTTACCATCGACAATGTTGATTTGTCTCTTACTACTCCAGGAACGGGAAATTACGCAGCCTCCAATAACAACGGCAAGACTGTTATTAAAGGCGGCAGCACGATAACCGTAAGCGAAGGAAACTATGCTATGGATTCGTTTAATTTCGGTACTTCGTATGCTGGCGTAGATGTTGTTATAGAAGACGCATATATCATCGGCGACGTTGAAATAGCCAACGGCGGTAAGATTAAGATGACCGGAGGAGGCATTGAAGGCGATGTAATCGTTCATAATTATGCATATGATGAACACGCAAATGACGAATCCAAATTCGAGATGGAAAACGGCCTGATAGTGGGAGATGTAAAAACTTCAGAAAAAGGAAATACTACTTTTAACGGAGGAGTGGTAGAAGGAACTGTAAGCCTCGATTCTTCAAAGGGCGCTAAGGCTGTTGTAAACAACGGACTGTTTATGAAGGTCGGTGAAAACGTGACCGTAGCAGGTGACGTGACCGTTGATTTCGCAGCAGATGGCGAAAACGTTACGGCAGTAGGCGGCGCTTATGTAGAAGAAATGCTGAAAGTTATGGAAGAGGTTCTCACTCCTGAACAGCTGGCTCAGGTTGTAATGACAGTTAAAAAAGCACCTGCGGGCTATGAAGCAAAGGTTCCCGCCGGCGTTACAGTAGTAAACAGCGCAGGAAATGAAATCGTTGTAAACGGAAACAAGGTAGCCGCAGACGATAAGCTGGTGGTAGAAAAGCCTTCCACCGACAAACCGGGAACAGGAGATACGGGAAGCGGCAATGCCGGTGATAATAACGGAAACGGCAATGCCGGAGCCAATACAGAGGCTCCTGACAAATCCGAGGGAGATACTCCTAAGACGGGAGATGAGGCAAACATGCTTCCTTGGCTTGCTCTCATGGCAGCTGCGGCAGGAGCTACAGGCATAGCGGCATTTAAGAAAAGAGAAAATCAATAGTGCTGACAGACATAAAAAAGGAACACCGATGAGGTGAGCCTGAAAAATCAGAAAATTCAAGCGTAGCAGTTTTAATAACTGCTACGCTGTTTTTATGTCCTTTTGCCACAGAAAATCAAACTATGTAAGCAATAAAAAAATAAGGACAAAATCCCCCGCCGATGATATAATTCATATATACGAAGGACAGAGGAGAAAACAAAATGGAATTACTAAAAGGAAAGCCGGTGGCGGATGAAATAAAAGCAAAGGTTCGGGAAAAGGCAGAGGAGCTGCTTGAAAAAGGCATAGTGCCAACTCTGGGAATCTTGCGGATAGGAGAAAACGAAAGCGATATAGCTTATGAGAACAGCGCAGTTAAAGCCGCAAAGGCTTTAGGCGTAAACGTTGAAAAATATATCATGGACGGCGAAGCCGAGGAAGAGGACGTGCTTGACGTACTTAAGATAATGAATGAAGACGACAAGCTTCACGGTATACTTGTTTTCAGACCGCTTCCCGCTCATATAGACGAAGATAAGGTAAGAAACGCCATAAATCCGGATAAGGATGTTGACGGAATTTCAGATGCGAGCGTCGGAAGCTTGTTTACGGGAAACAGAGTGGGTTTTCCACCATGTACTGCTGAAGCCGCTCTTAAAATACTTGAATATTACGGCATAGAGCCTGCGGGAAGGAGAGCGGTTGTGATAGGGAGAAGCCTCGTCGTAGGCAAGCCTGCGGCCATGCTGCTGCTTTCAAAGAATGCGACTGTAACCATGTGCCACAGCAAAACGGCTGCGGAGGACTTAAAAGAAATCTGCCTGAAATCAGATATCGTCATCTGCGCCGCCGGAAGGATAAACACTATAGGCAAAGACCATGTGGGAAGCAATCAGATAATAGTAGACGTGGGAATAAACTTCGATGAAGACGGCAAGATGTGCGGAGACGCAGATTTTGCTTCCCTTGACGGCAAGGTAAAAGCCATGACGCCCGTACCCGGAGGAGTGGGAAGCGTGACTACCGCTCTGCTTTTACAGCATGTGGTAAGCGCCGCATCTGAATTTTAACCGTTAGCTCTTGACTTTTACCGCAGCACTCTATAAAATAAAAAGATAGTAATTTAATAAAAACGGTGATGAAGAGGAGTAAGTAAAGACGAGCGCTCTACAGAGAAGGAAGCCGACGGCTGAGAGCTTCCGGGAATGCGTTTACCGAAGGTTGCTTCTGAGTTTTGTTTTGATAATGAGAGCCCTTTTGCCGGACGGAAATAAAGATGCCGGAATTGTATGACGGAAGCCGCGTCCGCACGAGCAGAGGGGAATAAAGGTGGTACCGCGGAATAATCCGTCCTTTAATCAAGGGCGGTTTTCTTTTGCCTGTAAGACTGCCGCCGACATAACCGTACAGCAAAGAAAATAAATGAGGAGAACATGAGACAAATGGAAAAAAATCTGGCTAAGAATTACAATCCAAAGGATTTTGAAGAACGCATTTATAATATGTGGGAAGAAAACGGCTGCTTCAGAGCCGAAGTGGATAAAGAAAAGAAGCCGTTTACGATAGTTATGCCGCCTCCTAATATTACAGGACAGCTTCATATGGGTCATGCCCTTGACCAGACTCTTCAGGACGTACTGACCAGATGGAAGAGAATGGAAGGGTACAGCGCTCTTTGGCTTCCAGGCTCCGACCATGCCAGCATAGCTACAGAGGTTAAGGTGGTAAATAAGATAAGAGAAGAAGAAGGACTGGAAAAAGAAGATCTGGGAAGAGAAGAATTCCTGAAAAGAGCATGGGATTGGAAAAAAGAGTACGGCGGAAGAATAACACGCCAGTGCCGTAAGCTTGGGGATTCCTGCGACTGGAGCAGAGAACGCTTCACCATGGACGAGGGATGCAACAAAGCTGTAAAGACCTTCTTCATCAGGCTCTATAAAAAAGGTCTGATATACAGAGGAAACAGGCTGATAAACTGGTGTCCTGAATGTAAAACCTCGCTTTCCGACGCAGAAGTTGAGCATGAGGACAGAAGCGGAAAGTATTGGTACTTCAGATACCCGGCTGCCGATGGCGGAGAAGGCATAGTGGTGGCGACGTCAAGACCGGAAACTATGTTCGCAGACGAGGCTATAGCAGTTCATCCGAGCGATGAAAGATATAGGGAGCTGGTAGGAAAGAAAGTTGTACTGCCGCTTATAGGCAAGGAAATTCCCGTTATAGAAGACATTTATCCCGATCCGGAAAAAGGAACGGGAGCAGTTAAAATTACTCCGGCACACGACCCTAACGATTTTGAAGTAGGTATAAGGGCAGGCCTTGAAAGACCAAGCTGCATAAACAAAGACGCAACTATGAATGAGCTGGCCGGCAAATACGCCGGTATGGATCGCTATGAATGCCGCAAAGCATGGGTAGCCGATCTTGAAGAAGCAGGTTATCTCGTAAAGACAGAAGAAAAGGTCATTCCGGTAGGAGAATGTTACAGGTGTCACACCGTAATAGAGCCTATGCTTTCGGATCAGTGGTTCGTTGCGATGGAAAAGCTGGCAAAGCCGGCAATAGAAGCTGCAAAGAGCGGAGCTTTGACTCACGTGCCTGACAGATTTGAAAAAACTTATCTCAGATGGCTTGAGGAGATAAGAGACTGGTGCATTTCACGCCAGCTCTGGTGGGGACACAGGATTCCTGCATATTATTGCCAGGACTGCGGCGAGGTTACGGTGGATTTTGACGAGCCGTCAGAATGTCCTAAGTGCGGAGGAAAACATTTCCGGCAGGATGAGGACGTGCTGGACACATGGTTTTCATCGGCTCTGTGGCCGTTCTCGACGCTTGGCTGGCCTGAGGAGACCGAAGAACTGAAATACTTCTATCCGACCGACGTTTTAGTGACGGGATACGATATAATATTTTTCTGGGTGGTGAGAATGGTATTTTCGGGGCTTGAAGCCATGGGAGAAGCTCCTTTTCACCATGTATACGTTCACGGTCTTGTAAGAGATGCAGAAGGACGCAAGATGAGCAAATCTTTAGGAAACGGAATCGACCCGTTGGAAATAATAGAGCAGTATGGTGCGGACGCTCTCAGATTCATGCTCACTACAGGAATAACGCCGGGAAACGATATGCGTTTTAAAGAAGACAGGCTGGAATCATGCAGGAATTTTGCCAACAAGCTGTGGAATGCTTCCCGCTTTGTAATAATGAATTTGCAGGATGAAGATGGCAATTTCAAAGAAATGGCCAAGTGCTGCGAAGGATGCTGCGGCAAGGCCTGCGGAGATACGGAGGACTTGAGCAATATTTCATTAAGAGATGAGGATAAATGGATGATTTCCAGGGTCAACGAGGCTGTTTCATATGTGACGGCAGCCATGGAAAAATACGATTTGGCGCTGGCAGGCCAAAGGGTTTACGACCTCATCTGGAATGAATACTGCGACTGGTATATAGAGCTGGTTAAACCGAGACTGTGGAGTGACGATGAAGAAGATAAAAAGGTAGCGAGGTTCACTCTCGTAACTTGCCTGAAGAATATGTTAAAGATGCTTCATCCGTTCATGCCGTTTATAACCGAAGAAATCTGGAGTTATCTGCCTCACGGAGAAGAGGAAGCAGGAAACCCGGATAATTACCTGATAAAGGCCTGCTGGCCGAAATCAAGCGAAAAGCGTGATTTCCCGGAAGCGGAAAAAATTCTTGAAACTTCTATGGAAATAATAAGAGCCATAAGAAATATAAGGGCTGAAGCAGAAGCCGCCCCAAGCAGAAAACTCCGGGCTGTTATCCTTACGGATAATGCTGCGGCGGACGTCGTAAAAGCAGGAGAAAGTTATATAAAAAATCTGGCGAATATTACAGAGGTCGTATTTACGGAGGAGAAATCAGCGCTTCCTGAAGAGGTCATGTCGGCCGTAACGTCGCTGGCTGAAATCTATATTCCGCTCGAAGATCTTGTAGATTATAATGCTGAATATGATAGACTTTCCAAGGAAAAGAAACGCCTTGAAGGAGAAGTAAAAAGGGTAGAGAGCAAGCTTTCCAATCAGGGCTTTATAAGCAAGGCTCCCGAAAAGGTAGTAAACGAAGAAAGAGAAAAAATGGCTAAGTATAAGGATATGCTGGAAAAGGTTTCGGCACGCTTTGAAATGGTGGCTTCAAAGGTCGGCAAATAACAGCCGCCTGAAATAAATTTTAAGGTGATAAAATGATTGAAAACAGTAAAAAAGCGATAGAAAAAATACATGAATTTGAGCGTTTCGGCAGCATACTAGGCTTGGAGAGGATGAACAGCCTGTTAAAGCTTCTGGGAAATCCGCATGAAGAACTTAACGTGATACATGTTGCCGGAACCAACGGAAAAGGTTCTGTGTGCAGGTATATTTACAGCGTACTGAGAGCAGCTGGATATAAAACGGGCATTTATATTTCCCCGTTTATAGAAACTTTTAATGAGAGGATTGAGCTGAACGGAGAGTATATAAGCGATGAGGATTTGGCCGCATATACAGACAGGGTTTTAAAGGCTGCTAAAATCATGACTGACGAAGGCAATCAGTCGCCTACCGAATTTGAAGTAGTTACTGCCATAGCCCTTCTATACTTTAAGGAAAAAGCCTGCGATTATGTGGTACTTGAAGTTGGACTCGGAGGAAGCGGAGATTCGACAAATGTATGCAAATCGCCGCTTATGACCGTGATAACCTCGATTTCAATGGATCATACGGACAGGCTGGGAAACACGATAGAAGAAATAGCTGCTGAAAAAGCGGGTATAATAAAAGACGGTTGTCCTATAGTGACCAGCGCTAAGGATATAAGAGCTCTCCGAGTCATTGAAAAGGCGGCAGCAGAGCATAAAAGCATGATTTTTGAAACGGCAGGACTTCCTGTTACAATAAAGGAAGAAAGCCTAAGCGGCTGCAAATTTGATGTGGACATACAGGGAGTGCTGTTTGAAAACCTTGAAATTTCAATGATAGGCGGCCATCAGGTCGAAAACGCTGTAGCCGCCTTGACAGCCCTCAGCATAATGGAGGAGCGGGGAGCTGTAAAGCTCAGCAGACAAGCTATATTTGAAGGCTTTAAAGCAGCGGTACAGCCGGGACGCTTTGAAACTATTAAGCTCAGCAGCGGCACGGACATTGAAGAACAAGCGGTAACGGTCGTCATAGACGGGGCTCATAATGAAGACGGCGCACGGGTCATGGCAGAGACGGTCAAAGATTTGTTTAAAGATAAGAAGATACTCATGGTTGTCGGCGTTCTGGCAGATAAGGATGTCAGAAGGATGGCGGACCGATTCGTGAAGGTTACGAATCAGTTTATTGCTACAGAGCCTGACAGCCCGAGGAAGCTGAAGGCAGACCGTCTGGCTGAATTTTTAAAGGCAAGAGGAGCCGAATGTACGGTAGCGGAGGATTACCGCAGAGCATTTGAAGAGGCTATGAAAAGAAAAGACGAATTTGACGTTATAATTTTCGCCGGCTCTCTTTACTTGATAGGAAGAATAAGGAGCATATTAAAAAATGTCTAAAGGTGGAGCTCAGATTGCGAACTGTGAATTTGAAATACGCATTACTGACCGGTATGAAAAACTGGTAAAATTTTTCGTTGAAAACCAGCTGGAGTTTGACGGCGATGAAGAAGTAGATACAGACATACTCAAGTGCTGGGAAGCTTTAGCTGAAGGAGACAGGCTGCTCGGAGGCTGTGTGCTGGCTTTAAGGGAAGAACGCTATATAATAGACGGAATCGCAGTAGAAAGCGATTACAGAAAGCTTGGCATAGGTAAACTTTTGATGGATGAAGCAGTCAAAGAGGTGCGGAATAGAGGCGGAGACGCTCTTTATCTGGTAGCAAGAGCCCCGGGATTTTTCAGAAAGCTGGGCTTTTACAGCGTGGCTGCGGAAAATGCGCCGCTGTTCTTTGAATGTGCTCAATGTCCGCAGTATCAAAAAACGTGTCATCCTGAAATAATGAAGATGGAGATTGTTTGATGAATTATGAAAAATTGCTTCAGGCTATTCTAGATATAGCTGAGGAAATGCTCGTATGCGGCGCGGAGGTTGCGCGGGTTGAAGACAGCATAGCGAGAATGTGTACTGCCTATGGATGTACGAGAATCAATTCCTTCATAATAACCTCCAACATCCAAGTCACTTTTGAAGACCCCGAGGGCAGCATAGTAACTCAGATAAGAAGAATTGTAAGGAGCGAGGTTAATTTTGACAGACTGGATTATTTAAACGATTTGTCCAGATATATATGCAGGGAAAAACCTTCTCTCAGCGAGCTTATCAGGAAATATGATGAGGTGATGGGACGGAAAAGTCTCCCGGTATGGATAGAATATGCCGGAGCTGTTATGATAGCCTCAGGATTTACCGTATTTTTCGGCGGAAATATGTATGACGCCGTTTCAGCGGCAGTTCTTGGAATTATCATTACAGGGCTTATGGCTCTTCTCGGAAAAATCGAAGATAATCAGATGGCAAAAGTATTCATGGTTTCTGTGGCAGCCGGGTTTGTAACTCTTTTATCAGTCAGGCTGGGTCTGGGCGA
This sequence comes from uncultured Clostridia bacterium, assembly GCA_937900415.1. Taxonomy (GTDB): domain Bacteria; phylum Bacillota; class Clostridia; order Peptostreptococcales; family Anaerovoracaceae; genus Fimisoma. The sequence goes on along the minus strand of CALCEY010000010.1, from coordinate 252,429 downwards.
TAATGCAGACAAGATAATGATAGGCGGTATAATGCTGATGATTCCGGGAATAGCAATGACGAATTCTCTGAGAGATATGCTTACAGGAGATATTGCGACAGGCATGCTGCGGCTGGTAAACTCTCTGCTTCTTGCAGCTTCTATAGCCTGTGGTTTCGCTCTGTCTCTGATCTTGACGGGAGGCAGCGGTATATGATGGTACAAGTTACGGCAGCCTTTGTAGGCTCGATTGGTTTTGCAGTCTTTTTCAATATGAAAGGGAAACAGATAATACTGGCCGGCGCCGGAGGCGCGGCGACGTGGATGGTCTATCTGCTTTGTCAGCAGCAGGTAGAAGGATATTTTATTCCATACTTTATCGCGGCGGTATTTGTTGCGGTGTATGCGGAAATAATGGCCAGAATGAACAGAGCTCCCGCGACCATATTTTTGACTGCGGCAGCGGTTCCGCTCATACCGGGGGGAAGCCTTTATTATACAATGACGGGACTTGTAAACGGCGACCAAAAGCTTTTTTCGGAAAGCGGTACTTCGGCGCTTACCATAGCGCTGGCTATTTCACTGGGCTTTGTGGTGGTAGCCATAATAACTAAATATATTACAGGAATATCTTCCCAAAGAAAATAATAGACTGTACAATAGCGAGTTTCTTTGGGAGGGAATCTATGAAAAACACAGCTGACAATATTTATGAAACCAATAAGATTATAATAGCGGGTCAGATACAGAGCCCGCTTAAATTCAGTCATAAGACTTACGGGGAGGCTTTCTACATTTTTGAGCTTGGCGTAGAGAGAAGAAGCGGTTATGTAGACGAGATAAACGTGATGATTTCCGAAAGACTTATATATGAAACTCCTCTGAAAACAGGGGATTTTGTTGAAATAACAGGTCAGGTGAGAACTTATAACGAAACGGTCGGCGGACGAAACAAGCTCAACGTAGTGGTGTTCGCAAGAGAACTTCTCACCAATGAAGACGTGATTTACTATGAAAACTATGTATTTCTTGAAGGCTTTCTCTGCAAACCGCCCGTAAAAAGAACGTCACCACTGGGAAGGGACATCTGCGATATGATGATAGCGGTAAACAGAATGTATAACAAATCCGATTATATACCCTGCATAGCATGGGGAAGAAACGCCAATTATGCCGATACAATGGGAGTCGGAACGAGGATTTACATAGAGGGCAGAATACAGAGCAGAGAATATAAGAAAAAGCTCAGCGACGGGACGTCTGAAATGAGAAAGGCTTTTGAGGTATCTGTTTTAAAGCTTGAGGAGGCCGGTGAGGAGGCAATGGAAGAATTTTCTGAAGAAGGCTGGGCTGAGGAAGAGGACGGCGGTCTTTGGAGTAAGGATTGAAACTGAAAACAACTTATGATAAGATAAAAGTCAGCTAAATATACGGAGGATAAGAATGTTTGATATTAAGGGAAACGATGACAGCAGATATAACGTAGACAACATAGAATTCATTAAGAAGGCTTCGCCTATTGTCGGCGGTCTCATAGAAAAGGAATATAACAGACAGAAGAATAACGTAGAGCTCATCGCTTCGGAAAATTATTGCTCCGAGGCAGTTCTTGCCGCATGCGGAAGCTGTCTCAGCTGGAAGTATGCTGAAGGGTATCCTGATGTTCGTACCTCAGGAAACACTGGCCGTTATTACGGAGGAACGGAATTTGTAGATCAGCTGGAGGAATATGCCTGTGACGTCTGGAGAAAAGTATTCGATACCGATTATCATGTAAATGTGCAGCCTCACAGCGGCTCGCAGGCTAATTTTGCCGCTTTTAAATCTGTGTTGAATCCGGGAGATACAATTCTTTCTATGTCGCTTGACAACGGAGGACATCTGACCCACGGCTCAGCCGTCAATTTCAGCGGAAAGCTTTATAACGTAGTGTTTTACGATGTGGACGAAAGAGGCTACATTGATATGGAGGACGTTAAAAAGAAGGCCGGTGAATATAAACCTAAGCTGATACTTGCCGGAGCCTCAGCTTATTCCAGAATAATAGACTTTGCTGCTTTTGCAGAGATAGCAAAAGAAAACGAAGCATATTTCATGGTCGATATGGCTCATATAGCAGGGCTTGTTGCAGGCGGAGCACATCCTTCACCTTTCGGCTATGCGGATATAATCACTACTACGACCCATAAGACTTTAAGAGGTCCGAGAGGAGGACTTATTTTCGCAAGAAAGGAGCTGGCGAAGAAGGTCGACAGTGCAGTTTTTCCTTACGCTCAAGGCGGACCTCTCGAGCATGTCATAGCCGGAAAGGCCGTTTGCGCCGAGGAGGCTATGCGGCCTGAATACAAGGAATATATCAAACAGGTAGTAAAAAATTGTAAGGCGCTTTCCGACAGATTTACGGAGCTCGGTTATAAAGTAGTAACCGGAGGAACGGACAATCATCTGATACTGCTTGATTTGTCAGACGAGCCTTTCAGCGGAAGAATCCTTCAGGAGAGATGCGACGAAATAGGAATAACGCTGAATAAGAACTGCGTTCCTTGTGAAAAACGTACTCCCAAGGAAACTTCAGGCGTGCGAATAGGAACGGCTCCGATGACTACGAGAGGATATAAAGAGGCTGATTTTATCAATGTAGCAGACAGAATAGACAGACTCATCAAAGCTCTGAGGGAAGAATATAAATAATTTCTTAAGATAAAAGAAGGGGAAAACGTTGTGGATTATAATCTTTGCGGCGCTGCTTACCGCAGCTGCCGCAATATCTTATTATACTTATAAAAGAGTTTTTGTCGCCAAGCGAAAAAAACAGGAGGACTGCGTCAACGTTACAAGATACTCGGAGGCGGAGAATGAAAGAATAAGGGAGCTGATACGGGAATTCAGGGAAATCCACGGAGAAGATGTGTATATCCGTTCCTTTGACGGTCTCAGGCTTCACGGCGTTTATTATCAAGTCGCCGAAGGTGCGCCTCTTGACATACAGTTTCATGGATATAACGGCAATGCGATACGGGATTTCTGCGGCGGCAATAAGGTGAGCCGGGAAGCAGGCCGGAATACTCTCGTAATAGAGCAGAGAGCTCACGGACAGAGCGAGGGAAAAACCATAACCTTCGGCATAAAAGAAAGGCGGGACTGCTTGTCTTGGATAGAGTATGCAGTAAAACGATTTGGCGACGATATTAAAATTTCTCTGGCGGGAGTATCAATGGGAGCCTCCACGGTACTTATGGCTGTTTCCCTTGGCCTGCCGGACAACGTCAAGGCTATAGTAGCAGACTGTGGATATTCGTCACCCGGTGAGATAATCAGAAAAGTAGCGAGAGATCAGGGATTTTTACCTTGGCTCATATATCCTTTTATATGGCTGGGCGGACGTATATTCGGAAATTTTAACCTTAATGAGGCCGGAGCGGCAGCTGCGGCAGCCGAAAGTCGGATTCCCATATTGATTATACATGGAGAAGAGGATGATTTCGTACCTTGTTATATGGCGAAAGAAATTTATGACGCCTGTAATTGCGAAAAGGAGCTGATAATGGTGCCGGGAGCGGGACATGGCCTCAGCTATCTTGTCGACAGCAGTCTGTATGAAAGGACGGTAAACGATTTTCTCGGAAGATTTCTCAAATAGAGCTGTAGAAAGCTTTATGATGAATTTATTGTAAATTTAAAGATGAGTTTAAAGATGAATTTAAAAGAACGGCCCTATGGAAGAACTGACGTGGATAAAATGCAGCTTCCGTTTAAGACCGCTCTCTTTTATTTTCTGCTTTGTTTTGACCTTGCATTGTCTTGCGGCGCTTTATGCTGCATGGCTCTGCGCTGCGCCGCAATGTCATTCTGTAATTTCTATTACCTGTACCGGGCAGCTTTCTTCAGCTTCTTTTGCCTGTTTTTCTGTCGATTCGTCAGGCTGTCTTATAACATGAGCCAGCCCGTCGTCGGCAAGCTCGAATACCTCCGGACATATTTCGGTACACATGCCGCAGCTTATGCAGCCGTCTCTGTCAATTTTTGCTTTCATTGTTTTACCTCCTTCAACTATAATGCTAAGGATATTGTTTCCGGATTTTACAATTTTATAATAATTTGATTTGAGACCAGACGTCTACGAGCCTTTCTAAAGTCCATGCGGCGTTGGCTGGAGAAGTTGACGGCAAAACATGAGCATCTATTCCGGTGAGAGGCTTTGTATATTTATCATAATATTTTTTTGCAGTCTGGCCGTTTACGAATATCTTTTCTATTGAAGCCCGGTTGAGAATAGGAAATAAATCGTTGGCCGTCACATTTTTTATGGAGCTGTCTGCGCTGCCTTCTATGTCGCAGGAAGCTATGACGTCCCAAAGGGCGATGCCGTTTGAAAACAGGAAGCTTTTCTTTTCTTTAATGGTAACCGGAAGCGGGCAGCCGAATACAGCGGAAGCTACTTTCCAGAATCTGTTTTGAGGATGACCGTAAAAAAAATTTTGTTCCCTTGATTTGACCGAAGGGAAAGAACCAAGAATAAGAATCTTTGAATTTTCGTCAAACAGCGGTGGAAAAGGATGTGTTATCATTTAGCTTTCTCCTTAAAACAAAGTATGTATTATTTGAATTTTCGATATAAACGCCGTATATAAAATATAACACAAAGAGAGGCCGATTGCCAGTCGGAGGAGTAATGACGGCAATCGACCTTTCTAAATGTAACGCTGCGCTTAACGCGTTAGCTTTGAGAAAATCATTTCGTATATAAAGAGGAGCTGCGCGTAAAAGTTTTTCAGCTATACCAAAGCGCCTCTGCCGCTTGCAGTCGTCTTACGGCTTCTCTTCAGTACCACGTTCATGACAGCGTAGGTTATCATGACGGTGGCTATTCCGTAGACTATATTTGCTGCGCTGAAAAACGGAAACTGAAGCAGAAGTATGAGGCAGTCTATGATATTGAGAGAGAGCCTGACTGAAACCTTTAGCTTAGTTTCCAAGATTACGCCGATTACGTCGACGCCTCCCGTTGAAGCGCCGGATTTTATAACAAGGGCCAGCCCGGTTCCTATGAGGCAGCCGGCTGCCAGAGACGCTAAAACAGGTTCACCTGCATACCCTTTAAGAAAATCTATCTTGCTTATGATTTCAAGAAATATTGGGAAAGCAAAGGTGGAAATCAAAGTCTTAGCAGCAAAGTTTTTTCCCATAAAAATGAAGCCGCAGAAAAATAACACTGCATTGATTATTGCGACTACGAAGGCTACCGGCAGTCCCGCAGTATGGTTTATTATGATGCCGAGGCCGGAAACTCCGCCAGCGATTATGTTGTTTTCTATTACAAGCGTTTCTATTGCAAAAGCTATGAGCAGATTGCCGAAAAGTATATTAAAAACGTTTCTCATGATTTTCACCTCGAAAAAAGTTTATCACACAGTCTTTCGCTGAAGTGTAATATATGTTACAATTAAACAAATGTTTTACGACATATTTTGCCGGAAAGGAGAAGTCTTTATGAAGCTTGATAAAGAATTGTTTCCGTATTTTGAAAAAGCGGGAATCAAAATTTCATATAAACCAAAAGACATAATATATATGCAGGAAGATGATACGCAGAGTCTTTATCTGATTACCAAGGGAAGGGTAAGAGTTTTCGGCATGATCTCCTCCGGGAAAGAAGTCACCTTTGAAGTGCTGGAAAAAGGAGCGATATTCGGCGAATCTTCATTTTTCGGAAATTCCCTGCGGTCAACCACCGTAGCGGCCGTAAATGATGTGGAGCTTATATCGTGCAAGCTTGAGAGGCTTTTTCCATATCTGAAACAATCTGAAGAACTGACTGTTTTTCTTCTTAAAATGCTGGCTGCAAGATGCGACAGAGTGGCGGGACTTTTAAAAAGATCTTATTTTTATGACCGCTATGAGAAGACGGCTTCTTTCCTTTTGGATACGGCGGGGAAATATTCGTCCTGCGATAAAACCGGCAGCCGGGGTGACAGCCCAAACAGCAAGACAATATATAAAAATAATGAAGATTCGGACGACTATAAAAACATTCTGCCATACACTCATGAGGAGATTTCAACCTGCGTCGGCCTGTCCAGAGTGGTGGTAACCAATGTTTTAAATCAATTTGCAAAAGAAGGCTTTATAAAAAACGGATACAAAAAGGTGATAATTCTCGATGGAGAGGGCCTTTATAAAAAATATCTTTCCGCAAAGGAATAACAAGCTTGTTGCAAAGGAATAACAAGCTTGTTGCAAAGGAATAACAAGCTTGCCGGGGAGGAATCGCCGCTGCCGTCTTAATGTATGGCGGTCTGAACGATTGACAATATAAAACAAATGATTTATGCTATAAAAGCAAAAACTTTAATGGGAGATATCATGACTACATCAGAACAAATTCGCGTTTTATGCGTGAGAACAGGAGTAAGTCTGGCGGAGCTTGCCCGCAGAATTGACCAGACTCCGCAAAATTTCAATGCGAAGCTTAAAAGAAATACTGTGACACAAGATGAGCTTAATCAAATTGCAAAGGCTTTGAATGTAACGTATGAGCAATATTTCGTTTTGAGTAACGGTGAGCTTGTTAAGTAGGAAAGGACTTTGCTATGACTGAACATAAAATCATATTTGGCGACAGTCGTTCGCTTAATCAAATAAAAGATAAATCCGTACAGCTGATTATAACTTCACCGCCGTATTGGCAGCTGAAGGATTACGGTTCAGAGGAACAGATAGGATTTAATGACAGCTATGAAGAATACATAAACAATTTGAATTTGGTATGGAAGGAGTGCAATCGCGTCCTTTCCGACGGATGCAGGTTATGCATTAACATAGGCGATCAATTTGCACGCTCTGTATATTACGGGAGATACAAGGTAATTCCGATAAGAACGGAAATTATTCGCTTTTGCGAGGCTTTAGGCATGGACTATATGGGAGCCGTTATCTGGCAGAAAGCAACTACTATGAATACTTCCGGAGGCGGTGCGATTATGGGGAGTTATCCGTATCCTCGCAACGGAATCTTAAAAATGGATTATGAATTCATACTGATTTTCAAAAAATTGGGCAATGCCCCAAAACCCACAAAAGAGCAGAAAGAGCAGTCCGCCATGACAAAGGAAGAATGGAGACAATATTTTTCCTCGCATTGGAATTTCAGCGGAGTTAAACAAATGGAGCATATTGCCATGTTTCCGGAAGAGCTTCCAAAGAGGCTGATAAAAATGTTTTCCTTTGTGGGCGAAACTGTATTCGACCCGTTTGCAGGCAGCGGCACAACGTCGCTTGCAGCTAAAAATTCAGGGAGAAATTCCATCGGTTATGAAATCAACAGAGATTTTGAGCCTGTCATTCGTGAAAAATTAGGAGCGGATCAAATTGAATCATGTGATGATGCAGAGATAATATTTACAGAAGATGAAATCGGAAATATTTCTTCTTTCGACCGGCTTCCGTATATTTTCACAGATCCGCATCGGATGGACAAAAATGTCGATGTGAAGAGGCTTCAATTCGGCTCAAGAATTGATAAATCGGAAGCGAAACGTGAAGAAATGTTCCGGGTTAAGAAGGTGCTCTCTCCTGATAAAATCGAGCTTAACAACGGAATTGTCGTCCGTCTGCTCGGCATTAAAACAAACCCGATGTATCAGGAACAGGCCGTTGGATTTTTGCAGGATAAATTTCATAAGAGAAAGATATTTTTAAAGTATGATACCGTGAAGAAATATGATAATGAAAAAAATCCGATGTGCTATGTGTATCTTGACAACAAGACCTTTATAAACAATCACCTTGTCAGAACGGGATATGTGGACGTTGACACATCTTTTGACTATACATGCCAAAAAAAATTCCTGGATTCACTTCCTGATTAAAACGGTATAAAAACGGCGGGGGCTTTTGCCTCCGCCTTAAATTCTATTCTTCAATCTCGATAGTAAGTCCCGTCTTCGTTTTAGTGTAATAAATCATCTTTACGGAGATTGTTTCTGACAAACGTCCCATGGTTTTATATGTATCGGGCTTTACCGAATACGGAATGTCGCCTACATATCCGTCAATACCGGCGGACTCTTCCTCCGGCGTGGCAAGACGATAAGTTGTTCCTCTGCGTTCGGCAAGAGAGGCCAGAATAGCTTTTTGAACATAGAGACCGTTGAAGGTCTTGAAAATTACAAGGTCTTCAACCCATGCTTCCACCATTTTACGGTCGATGAGCGGAATGGCGTTACGCAGATTCTGCACCTGCGCATAGATTTTGTCCGTTGCCTTTTCAAAGGCGTCAGGGTGTCTTTCTGTATACCAGCGGCGCCAGTTTTCAATGGTGATTTCTTCACCGGAAGCCATGAACTCAGGAAACAGCTCGGACATCTGCCCCACGACGACGGAGCGGGTGCCCTGTGCGTTTTGATTCGCCCAGTTGATAAGCTGGGACGTATATTTCGGGAAGCTGAAAGAATTGCTCTCGTTATAGCTTTCTATATTCTTGTTTTTCAAAGTGTATTTCATTATTTCTCTTCTTTCTTGTATATAATAATCAATGCGTTTTTGATTTCTAAGCTCTTATCGCAGCAAGTGGTTTTGCCGTAGAAATTTATCTGCAAACAGGTGCGGCAGCCTATAGGCTTATTCTTTAATTTTTACCTGCAATTGCGTTATATACTCGTTTTCATCGCCTGTATCATGATTATCTATGATATACAGTTCTACGGCGTGCCCTTCTAATTGTATACTGTTGCTTTCAGCGTAGGCGAGCACGCTTTTCCATGAAAAAGGAATTTTTGCATAGCTGCCTTTTACAGTCATGCAGACGTATTTGCCTGCAGGGAGTACAGAATCGAATTCTTCGCTTTCATCTACAATGTAGAAAGCCGAATCGAAGAGACCGTAACCGCCGCCGGAAAGGTAGTCAAGAGGAATGGTAGCGCCTATATCGCCGTTTCCGATGATATAAAGCTGATCTTCATATTCTGACTGCAATTTTTTGATTACGAAATCCAAATCGTCATCCCGCAAAACGTTTTCGCTGAGCTTGAGAATATGTCTCTCATGAAGCTGACGTATTTCTATCGTATCATAAGCCGTGCCGGTGTTCGTATGAAAGTCGATTTCTTCTATCCTTTCGATGAGCTGTGACTTTAACATGTTGAGATCTGAAACCTTTTGGTCTATGGTAGACACGGCGTTTTCGAATAAATCTCTTGTTTTTTTGAGATTAAAATCTTTCAGGTGCTGCTTTATTTCATTTACGGAAAAACCGATGGAACGAAGCTCCCTCAGAATGTTAAGCGTTCGTATGTCGTTTATGCTGTACATTCTGTAGCCGTTTTTATCTCTCTTTGGCTTTAAAATGCCCGCTTCTTCATAATAGCGCAGAGAATCGGTTCCTATGTTGTAAAGCTTTGAAATTTCGCCTATTTTATAGTATTCTTTCATTAAAGTCTCCATTAAAATATAATTGTATGTTTTTGGCGAGGATTCGACTTTTAAATTTAAGAGGAAAACTGCAATTTTATATCAGTATTATACCAAGCTTTCGGCGGAGTATCAAGAAATGCAGGAGCGTAAAGTCGGATTTACGCAAGCGGATTTTGCCAATGGACTTATGAAAGAGGGGAGTTGTGCCAACGAACTTATGCCTATGTTGTGACAACGGAGTTGCGCCAATAGACTTACTCCGTTATATTTAATGACAGATCAGCGCGAAAATAATATACAACTTATCTTTCATAAGATTTTGGAAATTTAATTTGCTGAATGAAAATTTCTTGCATTTGCAAAATCATTATAGTATAATAACTTTCGTAGCTTGAAAAAATAAAAAACTGTTTTATGCGGGGCATTAGCGCAGCTGGGAGCGCGTTTGACTGGCAGTCAAGAGGTCAGGGGTTCGATCCCCCTATGCTCCACCACAACACGCAAATCCGAACTCGGAAACGGGTTCGGATTTTGCTTTTCATGCTTTACCGTGGCTGAGCAAGGTTCGCTTTGCACCAGTTATTTTTTTTACAAAAACAAAAATAAGCCTCTTCTGAATTTAGGTATTACTTTAAGAAAACACAGAGGGAAGGCGATAAAACCGTCCCTTTAAAATATTTCTTATCTCACAGCGCTTTTACGCCTCTGCATATTCATAAAAAGCAACGTCAGGATTTTTTGACATTCTGTAAGTTTTACACTGCGGCTTGCTGTAGCCATAAATCTTTTGCGAGTTTAATAAGGTTTCTTTTTCAACGCCGGAAAGCCGAAAACATCTTTTTCATGCGGCATAGATATATAGCTACAATCGTCGGCTGGCGTCGGATGGGCAAAGCTGCCAGACAAAAGCGGACATTTATGATCGAAAAAAGTATAGATTGAAAATCATCAACAAGTCAAACCATGTTTAAAGAGATATCGATAAGACAAAATCCGGGCTCATCATTAAGCTCGGATTTTGCATTATATGTTTCTTTACATCAAAAGAAGCGCTTTACAGCCTGCTCTTGTTTTATCTATTACTGAAAAATAATAGAGAATGAGCGGCTGTTTTTCGTATTATGGAAAAAACCGAAAAGATTATTCCCCGAGAATGTTTATAAGCATTAGATTTTATGTATTGACAAACATTTACCGGGGGGGGTATATTAAGGGTAGCATATTTGAGTTTTCTGAAAAAGAAAACAGCTATTCGCCTGAAAACAGGCGGGAAGGAGAATGTTATGAAAAAGAAATTATTGGCCCTGCTGCTGACAGTTGTAATGGCAACTTCTCTGGCAGCTTGCGGAGGAAGCGGAGGAAGCGGAGAAAGCAATGATGACAGAACATTAGTCATGAGACTCGGTCAGTCCCTTTCCTCACTGGACTGGGAAAACTCCACTCATACCTACGACATGTATGTATGGCATCAAATGTACGAAGGTCTCTATGGAATGGACGAGGCCGGAGAGGGTTATTATGAGGAATTGGCTGATGGCGTTACTGTCAGCGATGATGGACTTATTTATACCGTGCCTCTCCGCGAAGGCGTGACATTTCAAAACGGAGAACCGCTTACTGCAAATGATGTTGTATTCAGCTATGAGCGTGCAATGAAAAACAGCCGCTTCAATTATTTGACTTCACCGATTGAAAATGTTAAGGCTGTTGACGAGAATACGGTTGAATTTACATTGAATCAGCCATATTCAGCTATTGACCACACCTTCTTTTCCATAAAGATTACCAATGAAAAAGAAGTGACGGAGCAGGGCGATGATTTCGGAGCCATTCCGCATAAAGCGGGAACCGGACCGTACTATGTGACCGAATATAATGTAGCCAGCGGCGTAAAGATGGACGCCTATGAGGATTACTGGCGCGGAGCTCCCGATGTTAAGCATGTTGAATTCAAAGTCATTGCAGACGAAGCTGCCGCTGTAATCGCTTATGAGAACGGAGATATAGATTATCTGACAGAGGTCAATCTGTCCGACTGGGACGCTGTTTCCACTAAGGAAGGCGGTCAGTCTGCGATGCTGAAGGGCAATGATATTACATGGCTGGGCATCAATTATCTGTCTCATACAGCCGGCGACGCATTGATGAATGAGAAGGTGCGTCAGGCTATATTTTACGCTATTGATAAAGACGCAATAAATTCTGCCGTATTTGACGGCGAGGGCGTCGTTACCAACGAGTACATGCCGCATGATTATGTACCTACTCAGCCTACAGAGGGATTCATGACTTATGAATACGACCCTGATAAGGCAAAGGCGCTGCTTGAAGAAGCCGGTTACGGCGATGGGATTGATTTGGGCAATATTCTGACATACGGCGGAGCTGATTCACCTAAAGGTAAGGCTGCTGTAGTAATTCAGGACAACCTTGCTCAGGTAGGAATAACTGTCGGCGTTGATATGCGTGAATATGCAGCTGCGGAAGCAGATATGTACGGACAGAATTATGATTTGGTTATATTCGGAGATTCCAATAACTATGACTTTAACAATATACGTCAGCAGCTTCACAGTGAATCTGTAGGCATGTATCTTGTTAAGTTCAAGGATGAGCGTTCTCCGTTTAACTATCAGCGTATGGAAGAGCTGATTGACCTGGGCGTTTCCACGACTGATTTGGAGGAAAGACTTGAATACTATACGGAACTTTGGGATATTGTCATGAAGACTGCTACTATAGATCCTCTGGTTCACAAGCCTGTAGGAATAGTATGGAGCGGTGATCTGGACATAGGCGAACCAGTTCCGAATTTCTATAAGATAAGAACTTTCAGCTGGAAATAGTCTGTTTAATCCTCTGCAAAAATTAAAATAAGGGAGGAAAAAATGTATCGTTATGTAATTAAACGTCTTTTATTTCTGATACCAACCATTTTGGGTGTTATTCTTATCATATTTCTTGTAATGAATCTTACGCCCAGTACGCCGGGCCGGATTATGCTGGGGCCGTCAGCTACCGAGGCCGACGTTGAACAACTGAATCATGAGCTGGGATATGACAAGCCCATACTGGAACGATATGCGGATTACGTCGTCGACGTGTTTGTGAATCAGGATTTTGGAACATCCTACTATACTAAGCAGCCTGTGTTTGATGAAATATGGCCCCGCTATATCACGACCATAAAGCTTGCGGCTATAGGCATTGTTCTCTCAACACTGATAGGAGTGCCGCTGGGTATAATTGCGGCTGTAAAGCAATATTCCCTTTGGGATAATATACCGTCGGTAATATCGTTCTTCCTTGCAGCGGTGCCGAGCTTTGTACTTGGTATGGTGCTGCTGTTCATCTTTTGTCTTAAGATGAATCTGCTTCCTACATACGATGATGGAACTATATGGAGCCTGATAATGCCGGCGATTACAATCGCAATACCGCCTGCGGCGCAGAATTTCAGATTTACAAAGTCTTCCATGCTGGAGGAGGTGCGTCAGGACTATGTTCGTACAGCTCGCGCAAAGGGCGCCAGCGAACGGACGGTAATATGGAAGCATGCGTTGGAAAACGCATTGCTTCCCGTAGTTACAAATATCGGCTTAAATCTTGGCGTACTCATTGCGGGCGCGGTAGTAGCGGAGAAGCTGTTCTCAATCCAGGGTATCGGAAGCCTTATCGTAGACAGGATAAGCTATAAGGATGAGCCTACGATTATTGCGGGAACGATTCTTATAGCTATAGTATTTACTATAGTTATGCTGCTTGTAGATATTGCTTACGCTTATATTGACCCGCGTATTAAAGCTAAATATGAAAGGTTAAAAGGGTGATGTCATGGAAACAAACTTGAATAGCCCTAAAAGCGCAGAGATTTATAAAAAACAGAGTCAGTTCAAAGAAATTTGCAGGCGTTTCACTAAAAGCAAAGGTGCAATGCTTGGTCTGATTCTGTTTGCGGCAGTAACTATAATGCTGCTTTGTGCAGACTTAATTGTTCCGTATGATATGGCTATAACGCAGGACGTGTCTATGAAAAACGCGCTGCCTTCTTCTGAGCACTTTTTCGGCTGTGATTCGTACGGAAGAGATATTTTCGCCAGAGTTCTTCACGGAGGAAAAATTTCATTGGGCATTGCGCTTTTAGGAACCGTATCCTCCTGCGTTGTCGGCTGCCTTTTGGGAGCTGCTGCCGGATATTACGGAAAATGGGTTGACAGCCTGATTATGCGTGCTTTGGATATTTTCATGTCCGTGCCGGATTTGCTTTTTACTATGGCGGTGGTTTACGCTCTCGGCGCTAACTTTACCAACCTGGTTGTCGCGCTTACGCTGGCATTCTTTACTAATTATGTGAGACTTGTAAGGTCCGAAGTGCTTAATTTGGCGGAAGCCGATTATGTAGAGGCTTCTCGTGCAGGCGGTGCGGGCGGCTTTAGAATTATACTGCGTCATATCATACCTAATTCAATGGGAATCATAATCGTCAATACTACGCTGAACGTGGCAAAGATTGTAATTTATGAATCGACATTGAGCTTTCTGGGACTTGGTATGCAGCCGCCGTCGCCGGAATGGGGACAGATGCTGTCTGAAGCCCGCGAATTTATGCGAGCAGCGCCGCATCTGCTTATTTTCCCTGCGGCAGCTATAGTTATAACTGCATGCGCCATCAATCTGATGGGCGACGGACTTAGAGATGCGCTGGATCCGCATCTGAAATCGTAAGGAGGTCGCAATGACAGAAAAAATATTGGAAATAAAAGATCTCCACGTTAATTATCAGACGGATATTGAGACGGTGGAAGCCGTAAACGGCATAAATCTGGAAATCGAGAAAAGCGGAACGCTGGGGTTGGTCGGAGAGACCGGCGCAGGCAAGACCACTACGGCTCTTTCCATAATGCGATTGCTTCCGTCTATGACAGGGCGTATTTTAAACGGAGAAATCCTCTTTGAAGGGGAGAATCTGCTGGAAGCCTCAGAAGAGCAGATGAGAAAAATTCGCGGAGATAAAATCGCTATGGTTTTTCAGGATCCTATGACTTCGCTGAATCCGGTGCAGACTGTAGGAGAACAGATTGCAGAGGGAATAAAGCTTCATAATGAAGACATGTCCAAGGAGGACGTGGAAAAGCGCGTTGAGGAGATTTTAAGCTTGGTCGGCATCGTACCTAAGCGAAAATACGATTATCCTCATCAGTTTTCCGGTGGAATGAAACAAAGAGTTGTTATTGCCATAGCCCTTTCCTGCGAGCCGGATTTACTGATAGCCGACGAACCTACTACGGCGCTTGATGTAACCATTCAAGCGCAGGTACTGGCTATGATTCGGGAGCTCCGTGACAGACTTGGAACGTCTATGCTGATGATTACTCACGATTTGGGCATAGTTGCACAGATATGCGACCACGTAGCGGTAATGTATGCAGGAAAGATTATCGAGTTTGGAACCATTGAAGATATTTTCAGCAGCGATAAGCATCATCCGTATACCACAGGTCTTTTCGGCTCTATTCCTGATTTGAAGTCAAGAAAATCGAGGTTGACGCCCATTCCGGGACTGATGCCGGACCCGACCAAGCTGCCGGAGGGCTGCTATTTTGCTCCGCGGTGCAGTATGTGTACGGAGCTTTGCAAGAAAAAACAACCGGGTGTGTTTGTTGAAGGAACGCACAAAATAGCGTGTCATCTCTTTGATCCGAAGTATTCGGAGGAGATGATGAAACAATCAGCAGAGAAAAGCGATGTAGCCGAAACGGGGAAGGAGGAATAGCGTATGAAGGAAGAAAACAAAAATGTTCTGCTTCGTACAGAAGGCCTGGAAAAGATCTTTTCTCTTAAGGGCGGAGCGAAGCTTCATGCTGTGGACGGCGTAGATTTGGATATTATAGAAGGCGAAACCCTCGGCGTAGTAGGCGAATCAGGATGTGGTAAGAGTACGCTGGGACGCAGCATTCTTAGGCTCATCGAGCCCACGGGCGGAAAGATTTTCTTTCAGGGAAAGGACATTACAAAGGCCAAGGGTCATGAAATGCGCAATTTACGAAAGAATATGCAGATAATATTTCAGGACCCGTATTCCAGTATAGACCCGCGTCAATCTGTAATCGAAGCTATCGCAGAATATATGTTTATTCAGAAAACCTACCGTTCCCGCAAGGAAACTTTTAACCGGGCGGCAGAGCTGATGGATCTTGTCGGACTGGCAAGGAGATATGCCAACTCCTATCCGCATGAACTGGATGGAGGACGGCGTCAACGCATCGGCATTGCCCGGGCGCTTTCTCTGAATCCGAAATTTATCGTATGCGACGAGCCGGTATCAGCTTTGGATGTATCCATTCAGGCGCAGATTCTCAACCTGCTTATGGATTTGCAAGAATCTCTCGGTTTGACATACATGTTTGTCACCCATGACCTCAGCGTGGTAAAACATATCTCTACCAACATAATGGTAATGTATCTGGGAAAAAGCGTGGAATATGCAAGCTCTGACGAGCTGTTTGAAAATCCGCTTCACCCCTATACCAAAGCGCTGTTGGCTGCAATACCGGAACCTTCCCTTGCGGCCAGAGGAAAGGAAATTAAGCTGATACACGGAGAAGTCAGCAGTCCTATAAATGTTAAACCGGGCTGTAGATTTGCAAAGCGCTGCGAGTATTGCGACAAGCGCTGTGAGGAGGAAACTCCGTCTTTCGTGGAAGTAAAGCCGGGTCACAAAGTGGCTTGCTTCAAGGTTGGAGAAAACGGAAAAATCCTTTATTAAATATGTAAAGTATCAATTTAAAGATTCCAACTATAGAAAAACCGGTACGATAATGTGCCGGTTTTTCTTGCGTCAAAACTGATTTGCGCTGCATCGTATATTAGTGGCAGTTTGCATTTAACTTGCTGGGTTTTGCCGGTGACGTTTGACAATAATTGTTTGATGACAACTAAACGAATGTTTTCTTTTCTTTTTAAGTGTTTTATGGTAATATAAACTATGTATAGATGTGCCTATATGAGAGGAGGATGTTGAATGAAAATTATTCTTGACGGAATGGGCGGAGATAATGCGCCGTATGCCATAGTGGAAGGCGCAGTTTTAGCTTCAAAGGAAATCGACCATCAGATATATATCATAGGAAAAGAAGACCTCATAAATGAGGAACTTAAAAAATACAGTTATGATGAAGAAAAAATCAGGGTCATACATGCCGAAGAAGTTATTTCCAACGACGATGCACCTGTAAGAGCGGTGAGGTCAAAGAAAAAATCCTCAATCGTTATGGGCATAAATATGGTCAAACAAGGCGAAGGAGATATTTTCGTTTCAGCGGGGAGCACAGGAGCGCTTTTGGCCGGAGGGCTGTTCATATTAGGCAGAATACACGGAATAGACAGACCTGCGCTGGCCTGCATATACCCAATACTGGGAGGCGTTCCGTCGCTTTTAGCGGACGCGGGAGCTAACTCCGACTGCAAGCCTAATAATTTGCTTGAATTCGGAATAATGGGCAACATATATATGGAAAAGGTAATCGGAAGGAAAAATCCGAAGGTGGGACTTGTAAATATAGGCGCAGAAGCTGCAAAAGGATCCACGCTTACGAAAGCAGCATATGAGCTTCTGGAGCAAAGCGATATGAACTTTATCGGAAACGTAGAGGCCAGAGAAGTGCCAAGCGGAGTCTGCGACGTGATAGTCACTGACGGCTTTACGGGAAACGTACTGCTTAAGCTTACGGAAGGGATGGCTCTCAATGTACTGAAGACCCTTAAGAAAAAATTTACAGAAGGAACCAAGGCAAAGCTGGGAGCTGCGCTTTTGATAGACAAAATAAGAGGACTGAAACAGGAATTTGATTATTCGGAGTACGGCGGAGCGCCTATACTGGGCGTGCAGGGACCTATAGTTAAAATGCACGGCTCATCCAACGCCAATGCAGTTAAAAATACTATAATAAAAGGAATTCCTTACGCCGAGGAGAACGTTGTGGATATAATACAGAATTCTGTACTTGAAATAGAGGAGATTACTCTCAGTGAACACGATAGATTTTAGCGAGCTTGAAGAGAAGATAGGATATAGCTTCAAGAATAAAGAAGTAATAAGGAGAGCCCTTACCCACAGTTCGTATAATAAAGAAAAGAATACCAAACATATGGATAACGAACGGCTAGAATTTCTTGGGGATGCTTTTCTTGACGCCATAATAGGAGAAGAGCTTTTCAGAAGAATACCTGACGGCCTTGAGGGAAGGCTTACCAAGACGAGAGCTCTCGTCGTCTGTGAAAAATCTTTGGCATATGTGGCCGCCGGCTATGATTTGGGCAGTTATCTTTATATGGGTCATGGCGAGGAAACGGCGGGAGGAAGACATAAGAACTCAATATTGGCAGACGGCATGGAGGCTGTGATAGGCGCGATGTATCTGGACGGCGGATATGATCAAGTGAGAAGCTTTGTACTAAAATCATTTAAAAAAATTTTAGCGGACGCCGAGTGCGGAAAGCTTTTTTCCGATTTTAAATCAGAGCTGCAGGAACTTATGCAGAAGAAAGACAAACATGCGGTTATATATTATGAGACGGAAAAAGAAGAAGGTCCGGCTCATGACAAGACATTTTTTGTGAATCTTTCCTGCGACGGACAGATACTTGGAAGAGGCCGGGGAAAGAGCAAAAAAGAGGCAGAGCAGAATGCCGCAAGGGCAGCTGTAGCTGCTTTGAAGAGGAGAGAGACGACAGATGTATTTTAAAAGACTGGAAATGCACGGCTTTAAATCTTTTGCCGAACCGTCGGTTATAGAATTTCATGAGGGAGTAACGTGTATCGTAGGCCCCAACGGCAGCGGCAAAAGCAATATAAGCGACGCTATCCGCTGGGTTTTAGGCGAACAGAGCCCTAAGATGCTAAGAGGCGGCAAGATGGAGGAGGTTATTTTTGCCGGAACCGCCAGCAGAAAGTCAAGGGGTATGGCTGAGGTCACTCTTGTAATAGATAACTCTGAGGGAATACTTCCTATAGATTATAATGAAGTAGCTATAACGAGAAGAATGTACCGCTCCGGGGAGAGTGAGTATCTGATAAACAACAATCAGTGCCGTCTCAGGGATATAAGAGAACTGATAATGGATACGGGAATCGGCGTTGAGGGATATTCCATCATAGGACAGGGAAAGATTTCCGAGATAGTATCAAGTAAGCCTGAAAGCAGGAGAGAAATATTTGAAGAGGCCGCAGGGGTAGTGCTCTATAAGAGTAAGAAAGCAGAATCGGAGAGAAAGCTTTTGTCAGCCTCCGCCAATCTTGAGAGAGTCAACGACATAATAGGTGAAATAGAAGGAAGAATAGACGGCTTGAGAGAGGACAGCGCCAAGGCTGAGGAATATATCAAACTGAGAGACCGCTTTAAAGAGCTTGAGATAAACATAACTTTGAAAAGCATAGAGAAGTTAGAGGAATCCGGCAGGATTATAAAAGAGGACATGACCGGGCTCTCCGAGACGGTAAAAAAGCTTTCCGCAAGGAAGAAGGAGCTGGAGAAAAAGTTAAACGACAGCAGAGAAAAAAGCGAAGAGCTTGAGAAACTTTCGGGAGAGGCCAGAGATAGGCTTCTGGCGGCGGTGGAGGAAATAAACAAATTGACAAGTAAAAGTCAGCTTTCCGCCGAGAGACTGAATTCAATAGACAAGGATATTGCACGAGTAAGCGAAGAAGTTTACGCGTTAAGAGAAAGAGAGGAAAGAGAGAGAAACAACGCCTGCGAGCTGGATACCCAAAAAAAAGAAATTGAAAACAGCCTTAAGGAGACAGAGAAAAGGCTTGCTGTTTCCATGGATGAATATGAGAAAGCCTCTTCTTTGTATGCCAAAATGCTGGAAGAGATAGATGAAAGCAAAAATAAGATGTACGCTCTGTACAATGACAGCGCGGCAAAAGCTTCCGAGGCCAGAAGTATGGAAAGTTACAAGGAATCGCTGATACAGAGACGCAGGCAGCTTATTGAGGAAAGGGAACAGCTTAAAGAAAATCAGGAGTCATCGTTATCGTCTTTGACTCGCTGCAAAGAGGAAAAAAAGAATGTTTTAAAGAAACTATCTGCGGTAGAGGAACAGATAGAGGAGCTAAGAAAAAAGAAAGCTTCAGCTGAAGAGGAAAACAGAGAGCTGGTTAATGAAGCCGGTGTTTTGCAAATGCAGATAAGCCGGTTTGAAGGCCGCAAGAAGACCATCGAAGAGATGGAGGCCAATTACGAGGGATATAACGGGGCCGTTAGGTTTATAATGAAGAGCGGGCTTAAAGGAATAGAAGGCGTGGCAGCCGATTTGATGAAGGTTCCGCCGGGATTTGCGGTTGCTGTGGAAACAGCCTTGGGAGCAGCGCTTCAGAACGTTGTTGTAATGCGGGACAGAGATGCAAAAGATGCTGTTAAGGCACTGAAAGACAACAGAGCCGGACGTCTTACTTTTCTGCCGGTAGAATCGGTAAGGGGAGGCAAAGCTTCGCTTCCGGAGACGGTAGCTGCAGCGCCCGGCTGCAAGGGAATAGCTTCGGATTTGATAAGCTTTGACGATAAATACGAGGGGATTTTCAGATACCTTCTTGGCAGAACCGCAATAGTGGACACAATGCAGGACGCCATTGATTTTTCCAAAAAAACTGGGTCGGGTATAAGGTTCGTTACTCTTGATGGCGAAGTAGTCAATGCCAGCGGAGCCATTACAGGCGGAAAGTACAAAAATACAACGGCAAATCTGCTTGAAAGAAAAGGAGAGATAGAAAAGCTGGCGGTAAAAGTTGCTTTCCTCGAAAAAGAGCTTGAGGCCAATAAAGCCGTCGCGGAAGAAAAAAGAAGGGAGTTGGAAAACTTCGTCAACGATATTGCTCACGCCGAGGAGCTTTTCAGACAGTTTCAGATTGAGGACGTCAATCTTGACTCGAAGATACAGACTGCCGAAGGCGCTGCCGTAGATATTGCTGAAAGCAATGCAAGACATGAGCAGCAGCTGACTTCAATAGACGCTGATTATGCCGGAACTCTCAACATGACTGCCGAACTGGAGATGGAAGCTTTAAAGTGCCGCGAGGAGGGAGAAAAACTCAAGCAGAAAATAGACGCGTTAATGGAGAAGCAGGAGAAAGTTAAAGGAGAAGTTGACCGTGCGTCCGAAGCGATAACGGCGGTGAGGATTGAAAAAAACAGCGGGGACAGCAGTCTGGAAAATATAGAGACCATGCAAAGGCGGGTAATTGAGACCGCCGATGATTTCAGCCTACAGATAGAAGTCAAAAAAGAAGAAATAAGGAATCTTGAGGAAGAAAAAAATCAGATTTTGTACGGTTCGGACGATATAGAAGAGACGGTGAAAGTAAAAAACGAAGAAAAAATTTCTCTTGAGCAATACATAGCCGGGCTTGCTGAGGAGAGAACAGAGATTTCAAAGAAGCTGGAGGAAATGAATGAGGAATATTCTTCCGCTTTTGAAAAGTTAAATTCATATCAGGATCAGAAATACAGAGAAGAGATAAAGCTTGCTAAAAACGAAACACAACTGGACGTTTTAAAGGAAAAGCTGTGGGAAGAATTTGAAATTTCATATTTGCAGGCCATAGAATTCAAAAGATCTGATTTTGTGATGTCATTGGCTCAGAAAGAAAGCCGTGAAATAAAGGGCAGACTTAAAGAATTGGGCGACGTAAATGTGGGCGCCATTGAAGAGTATGCGCAGGTAAGCGAGAGATATGAATTTTTAACTGCTCAGCGCAAAGATATTGTGGAGGCAACGGAGCAGCTAAAGTCAATAATAGACGATATGGAAAAAACCATAAAATCCAAGTTCAAAGATAATTTCGATAAGGTTGTGGCAAACTTCGAGGAAATTTTCAAATCGCTGTTCGGAGGAGGACATGCGGAGCTTAGATTGGATAACGAAGATAATCCGTTAGAGTCGGGAATAGAGATAATTGCCCAGCCTCCGGGCAAGAAGCTTCAGAATATCAATTTGATGTCAGGCGGCGAAAAAACCATGACGGCGATAGCTTTGATGTTTGCAGTTCTGAAAACCACGCCTACGCCATTTTGTATATTGGACGAAGTAGAGGCGGCGCTTGACGATATGAATATAGAGCGATTTGCCAAATATCTGAAAAAATTCAACGATATACAGTTTGCTATAGTTACTCACCAGAAGGCGACTATGGAGCATGCCGACGTTCTTTACGGCGTTACTATGCCTGAGCAGGGAATTTCTAAACTTCTTTCTTTGAGGCTTGGCGACGATTTTGAGCTTTGATTTAAAAACGAAGTTACTGCACTTAACCGTTTTAAGACGATGCTTCACTTCTGAATTTTAAGAAAGCCGGATGAGCCGAAATGCGGATTTTAAATCTGCAGACGAAATTGCAGGCAAAACATAACAGATTTTGAAAGGGGAAAAGAGATGTCATTATTCTCAGAAAAAAAGTCTTTTTTCGGAAGACTTTCGGAAAAAATAAGCGACGTTATCATGGCGAGAGCCAGCGTTGACGAAGAACTTATGGACGAGCTTGAAGAAACACTGATAACATCAGACATAGGAATGGATACTACCATGAGTATAATGGAAGGTCTCCGAAAGAATATAAAAAACAACAACATAACGGAGCCTGCCAAGGTTACGAAAGCACTTAAGGAAATCATGACGGGGCTGGTGGATAAAGGAGACAGGCAAAAGCTTTGCGGGGAAAGCCCTCTTGTTGTACTTGTTATAGGCATAAACGGCGGCGGAAAGACAACTACCATAGGAAAGCTGGCGCATAAATGCCGAAAAGACGGAAGAACCGTGATGCTGGCGGCGGCTGATACTTTCAGGGCTGCTGCCGCCGAGCAGCTGGTCATATGGGGTCAGAGGAATAACGTCAACGTAATCAGGCACCGAGAAGGAGCAGACCCGTCAGCTGTAGTTTATGATGCAATCCAGTCGGCTAAAGCTAAGGGAACAGACGTGCTGATATGCGACACGGCAGGAAGGCTTCAAAACAAGAAGAACCTTATGGAAGAGTTGGAAAAGATGAACCGGGTTATAGACAGGGAATTTCCCGAAGCAGCCAGAGAAACTCTTTTGGTGCTGGACGCTACGACAGGTAAAAACGCCGTTTCTCAGGCTCAGGAATTCGGAAATGTAACAGATATAACCGGAATTGTACTGACCAAGCTCGACGGAACAGCTAAAGGCGGAATCGCCGTTACAGTAGCAGATCAGTTCGACATGCCGATTAAATTCATAGGAGTGGGAGAGGGAATAGAGGATTTGAAAGAATTCGTTCCCGAGGAATTCATAGGAGGAATTTTCGATGAGTAAGCCCATAGTAGCCATAGTAGGCAGGCCAAACGTAGGAAAATCTACTTTTTTCAATAAGATAGTGGGAAGACGAGTTTCAATAGTCGAGGACACTCCGGGAGTGACGAGAGACAGGATATATGCGGAAGCCGAGTGGAATTCCGTTTATTTTGCCATGATAGACACGGGAGGAATAGAGCCTGCAAGTCAGGATATAATTCTTTCACAGATGAGAGAACAGGCGCAGGTAGCTATGGATATGGCAGACGTAATACTGTTCATTACAGACGGCAGGGAAGGTCTTACGACAGCAGACAGGGAAGTGGCCATGATGCTTATGAGAACCGGGAAAAGAGTTATTCTCGTAGTGAATAAGATAGACGCGCCGCACAAACTGCCTGATGATTTTTATGACTTTTATGAGTTGGGGCTTGGAGAACCTATTCCGATCTCGGCAGTCAACATGCTTAACTTTGGAGACGTACTTGACGAGATAGTTTCAAGCTTTCCGGAGGGCGCCGGAGAAGAGGACGAGGAGACGATTAAAATAGCCGTCATAGGCAAGCCCAACGTGGGAAAATCTTCGCTTATAAACTGCCTTTTGGGTGAGAAGCGAGTGATAGTTTCTCCTATAGCCGGAACTACCAGGGATTCCATAGACACGCCTTTTGAAAAGGATGGAGAAAAATATATTCTCATAGATACGGCCGGAATAAGGAGAAAGAACAAAGTAAACGAAGACATAGAGAGGTACAGCGTTATAAGAGCCGTCGCAGCCATAGAAAGATGCGATGTGTGCGTACTGATGATAGACGCCTCGGAAGGGCTTACCGAGCAGGACAAGAAGATTGCGGGAGTAGCTCATGAAGCAGGAAAAGGCGTTGTTATCGCAGTCAACAAGTGGGACCTTATAGTCAAAGAAACCAATACGATGAGAGATTTTAAGAGGGCGATAGAGGCAGACCTTCAATTCATGTCATATGCGCCTGTAATATTCATTTCAGTTGCGGAAAAGCAGCGGGTAGAACAGGTTATAGCTATGGCTAAGTATGTGGCTGAAAACAGAGCTATGAGAGTTCCTACAGGCCAGCTCAACAGTCTCATAATGGACGCCGTAATGATGAAGCAGCCGCCGTCAGACAAGGGGCGTCGTCTGAAGATATATTATGCGACACAGGTAGGCGTAAAGCCTCCGCTTTTCAGTTTTCAGATAAACAAACGGGAGCTCATGCACTTCTCCTATGCAAGATATTTGGAGAACAAGATAAGAGAAAGCTTCGGATTCGAGGGAACGTCGATTAAATTTGTTTTCCGTGAAAAAGGCGAAAAAGGAGAATAGGATGGTAGTTTTAGAGTTTGTTATATGGGTTACGCTCGCATATTTTATAGGAAATATATCGCCTTCGATATTGATTGGCAAGGCTCTGGGAATAGATATAAAAAAAGAGGGAAGCGGCAACGCCGGAACTACCAATGCTTTGAGAGTGCTGGGAAAGAAAGCGGCGGTCATTACTCTTATCATTGACATAGGAAAGGGAGTTCTGGCAGTGTGGCTGGGGCTTCGTTTCGGCAACGAAACTATAGGAATGTTCTGCGCCCTGGCTGTTTTCTGCGGTCACATATGGCCGTGCGTATACGGCTTTAAAGGCGGCAAAGGCGTAGCGACAGCCTTCGGAGCCATATTGGCGATTAACTGGGTGCTGGCGCTGATAACTCTGCTGGTGGTTGCAATCGGTCTCGGCTTCACTCGCAGGATGTCGGCCGGATCCCTGATGGGGGCGGTTTCTTTTCCCATAAGCTGCTGGTTTTTGGAAAGAGATTTCTTTTACGTCGGCCTGGTGATGGCGCTGATAGTAATAGTAAAACACAGATCCAACATACTCAGACTTATAAAAGGCGAAGAGCCTAAGATGTTTTAACGAATTGCCGTTGTTTCGGTATGAAAGGTATTGATCATGAATGAGAAAATTACTGTTATAGGAGCAGGAAGCTTTGGAACTGCTTTGGCAGTATTGCTTGCGGGCAAAGAATTTGACGTATCCCTGTGGGGAAGAAAGAAAAGCCAGATTGCGCTGATGAAAGATACGAGAGAAAATCCACATTATCTGCCCGGTGTAAAGCTTCCGGAGAATTTGAAGCTTAGCGATGATATGGAAGCATGTCTTTGCGGTGCGAAAACCGTAGTGTTTTCCGTTCCTGCACAGAGCTTTCGTTCGGTGCTTGAGACGGCAAAAAAATTTATGGAGCCGGGCGCAGCAGTTGTCAATGTGGCTAAGGGAATAGAAAAGGGAACGCTGATGAGACTTTCTCAAATCGCAGAGGAAATCGTTCCGGATATAAGATATGCCGCTCTTTCCGGACCGTCTCATGCAGAAGAAGTAGCAAGGCAGCTGCCGACAACGGTGACGGTAGCTTCAAAAGAAGCTTCGCTTGCAGAGAAAGTACAGCAGATATTCAATACGGACAGATTCAGAGTTTACACCAATAACGACTTAACAGGCGTAGAACTGGGCGGAGCCCTTAAAAATATAATTGCCCTCGGAGCCGGTATTTCAGACGGAATGGGATTCGGAGACAACGCAAAAGCAGCGATAATGACCAGAGGAATAACGGAGATGTGCAGGCTGGGGCTTGCCGTTGGAGCCGATATAAATACTTTTTCAGGTCTCGCCGGAATAGGGGATCTCATAGTGACATGCACCAGCATGCACTCGAGAAACAGAAGGTGCGGTATTCTCATGGGAAAAGGAGAAAAGCCGGAAAAGGCGGTAGAGGAAATAGGTATGGTAGTGGAGGGTATTTCCACAGCGGAGGCAGCTCACCGGCTGGCTGAAACGTTTAAAGTAGAGATGCCTATAACAGACTGCATATATAAGATGATACAGGGAGAGATAGACGCCCTTGAAGCGGTAAAAATGCTGATGGGAAGAAAGACGAAAAACGAAATGCACATTTAAGCATTGGAATGGAGACGGTTTTGACGGAAAAAAAGACTTTTCACATTACTACTTTCGGCTGTCAGATGAATGAGCATGATTCGGAGATAATGGCCGGAATGCTCTTGGAAAAAGGATATGAACAGGCAAAGGACAGAAGCAGCGCCGATATAGTCATATTCAACACATGCAGCATAAGAGAAAACGCAGACAAACGCTTTTTCGGAACGCTCGGACAGCTTAAACGCAGAAAAACAGAAGAAAAAGATGCGTTTACGGTTTGCGTATGCGGCTGTATGATGCAGCAGCAGCATATAATAGATAAGCTTAAATCAAAATATCCATGGGTGGACGTGGTTTTCGGAACTCATAATATGTACCGGCTGCCGGAGCTTCTTGATAATCTTTATATGGAAAAGAAAAAGCAGATGGAGATTTGGGAGGACGGAAAAAGCATCGTTGAAGATCTTCCTGCTGAAAGACTTTTTAAGCATAAAAGTTTTGTAAACATAATGTACGGCTGCAATAATTTTTGCAGCTACTGTATAGTCCCTTATACAAGAGGCAGGGAGCGCAGCAGACAGCCGGAGGACATCGCTAAGGAAGTAAGATGTCTTGCAGCAGACGGAGTAAAAGAAGTGACTTTGCTGGGACAGAACGTCAATTCATACAAGGGCTGCGGCGCAGACGGCGGTAACGTTGATTTTACGGATCTCGTATATATGCTGGCGGATATAGAAGGACTTGAACGCATAAGATTCATGACGAGCCATCCGAAAGATTTGTCGGACAAACTCATAGAAGCGTTTAAAAATTGCGATAAGCTTTGCAAATACATACATCTGCCTGTTCAGGCCGGTTCAAATAAAGTGCTCAGAGAAATGAACAGAAAATACACAAGAGAGGCTTATCTGGAAATCGTCAGGAAGCTGAAAGAGGCTGTGCCTGAAATAACGGTTTCCACAGATATAATAGTGGGTTTTCCGGGAGAAACCGAGTCTGAGTTTGAAGAAACCCTCGACCTTGCCGAACAGGTGGGATATGATTCTGCATTCACCTTCCTTTATTCCGTAAGACAGGGAACGCCGGCGGCAAAGAGAGAGGATCAGGTTCCGGAGGATATAAAGCACGAAAGATTCAACCGTCTGGTTGAAGTTATAAACCGGTCGTCTGCCGAAAAGAACAAGGCGTATATAGGAAAAACGCTGGACGTGCTTGTGGACGGAATAAGCAGAAGCAGAGGCGATATATATGAAGGCAGGACAGATGGGTTTAAACTTGTCAATTTCAAAGGGTATGAAGGAATAGAGGGCCGTATTGTGGCTGTGAAAATTACAGGGGCAAATACATTCAGCCTGACAGGCGAACTGGTGCAGCAAACGCCGGCAAAGAGATAGGTCAGGTATATCAACCAAGTGGTACTGTTTAAGGAATTTCAGCTGATATGACATCCGCTGCTGAAAACATCCGGAAAGGATTAAAGATGAATATTTTCTCAGTCATCAGCCTCCTTGGCGGCTTATCAATGTTTCTTTACGGAATGGAGGTTATGGGAGACGGTCTCAAAAACGCTTCCGGACCGGCATTGAAAAAGGCGATGAGCAAAGCGACTCAAAATGTGGTATTCGGGGTAATAACGGGAACTCTGGTTACCGCTGTTATACAGAGTTCGACAGCCACCATAGTTCTGGCCGTAGGTCTGATTTCGGCCGGAATACTGAATTTAAGGCAGGCTGTGGGCATAGTCATGGGAGCTAACATCGGAACTACGGTGACAGCCCAGATAATACGTCTTATGGATATAGATTCCTCGGGCAATATAATACTCGAATTCTTTAAGCCGTCTACTCTGGCGCCGCTTTCAATGTTTGTGGGAATTCTTTTGATAATGTTTATAAAACGTCCCAACAGCAAGACGAAGGGCGAGATTTTCATGGGCTTCGGGGTACTGTTTTCAGGTATCATGAGCATGACGGCAGCGGTTTCTCCACTCTCAGAATCGCCTGAGTTTGCCGATATAATGGCTAAATTCAGCAGCCAGCCCATATTGGCCATACTTGTAGGGCTTGTTCTCACCGTTATAGTTCAAAGTTCTTCTGCCATGGTCGGTATGCTGCAGGCCTTGTCTATGACGGGAGCTCTTACATTTAAGCTGGTATATCCCATGATAATGGGAATAAACCTGGGAACTTGCGTAGTGACTTTATTCATATGTTCCATAGGCTCTTCAAAAGATGCAAAGAGAACAGGAATAGTACATATACTTTTTAACACGATAGGAACAGTGTTATTCATGATTGCCATGGAAATAATAAGAAGCCTTGGCGGCTTTCCTGAGATTTGGGACAGCACCGTCAACAGTGGTTCTATAGCTAATTTCCAGACATTATTTAACCTGCTTACGGCAGTGGCGCTGATTCCTTTTGCAGACAAGCTGGTGAATGCATCCCTAAAAATCATAAAGGTAAGCAAAGAGGAGGAAGAAGACAGAGCAGATCTCAAAGTTCCTGATGAAAAACTTTACGAAGTTCCGGAGCTGGCTATTTCTGAGGCTAATAAAGCCATATCGAATATGGGATACGCGGCTGTCAAGAATTTAAGGAAAAGTTGTAAGCTGCTTGAAAAATATGATGATGAAAGAGCTGGTGTGATAAGTGAAAACGAGGACAAGATAGATATGTTCACCGATTCGATGGACAATTATCTTGTGAATCTTTCAAGAAGTGTGGAAACAGATACGGATAATCAGAGAATAAACGCATTTATGCAGACTTCCACAAATTTTGAAAGAATAGGAGATCACGCTGTCAACGTGCTTGAGGCGTCTCAGTCCATAGCTGATGGGAAACTGTATTTCTCGGAAACCGCAAAAAAAGAGCTGGCGCTGGTAGAGGAGGCTGTATTTGAAATCGCCGATATAACCATGGAATCCTTCAGGAATCTCGACGTGGACGAGGCTCGCAGAATAGAACCGCTGGAGGAAGTTATAGACGATATGGTGCTTACTCTTAAAAACAGGCATGTCGAGCGTCTGAAAAAAGGCGGCTGTACCACGGCGGCCGGTATCGTTTTCATGGATATTATAACAAATCTTGAAAGAGTAGCCGATCAGTGCTCCAACGTAGCTTTGCTGATACTGAGCGAAAAGGACAGGGGTATAATGGGAAATCATCATGCGTATTTAAGAGAACTGCATCAGGGCGGAGATATAGAATATGATTCTGAACTCGAACGCAGAAAAAAGCAGTATCTTGCCAGATTGTAGAGTCAGAATTTAACAGAAATAATGAAAAGCTGTGCGAACGTGCGCTATATTTTGCATGTTACACAGCTTTTCTGTTTTTATAAATGTTCATACCCGGCCGCGGGATTAAAGTTTTTGATTAAACTCTGCATAATCATTTTTCAGACTAATATATTTTGTATAGCAGTAAAAATATGCGGAGGGGATTATATGATAAATACAGATATCTACAGGGATATTGGAACGAGAGCAGGAGGCGACATTTACATAGGTGTGGTAGGACCCGTAAGAACCGGCAAATCAACCTTCATAAAAAGATTTATGGATATACTGGTGTTTCCTAATATGGCTAATCCATATGAAAAGACAAGGATAATGGATGAGCTGCCGCAGAGCGGAGAAGGAAAGACTATAACCACGATGGAGCCGAAATTTATTCCTCCCGAGGCAGTTCGTATAAATACGAGGAGCGGTGCAGGATTTAACGTAAGGCTGGTCGACTGCGTGGGATATATGGTGCCGGGAGTGCTTGGCGATAAGGAAGAGGGAAAGGAAAGGATGGTGAGCACTCCGTGGTCTGAGGAAAAACTACAGTTCAGCAAGGCCGCGGAAATAGGTACGGAAAAGGTAATTACAGAGCATTCTGTAATCGGCGTTGTGGTTACTGCCGACGGCAGTTTCGGAGAGCTTCCGAGAAGCAGTTTTGAGGAGGCGGAAGAAAAAACCGTTAAGCAGCTGAAGGCGCTGCATAAGCCGTTTGTTATAATTCTTAATTCAGCTACTCCGCAGAGTCCTAAAAGTCGTGAAACAGCTGTGGAGCTGGAGGAGCGTTACGGAGTTCCCGTCCTGCTTGTCAATTGTCAGCGAATGACGGAGGAAAATTTTGAGGATATGTTCGACAGACTTATAAATCAGTTTCCTGCATGTGAAATTCAATTCAGGCTGCCGGGCTATCTCGACGCGATTTCAGATGACCACTGGATAAAAGCCACGATAATATCTAAGGTAAAGGAATGGATGGGAGAGCTTGAAACCATCGGACAGGTGATTGAGGGATGCTCGATGATAGCAGACGGGAAGATTATCAAAGACGTAAAAATCGTGCGGGCCGATATGTCATGCGGTCTTGTGGTCCTTGAACCGAGACTTGATGCAGCGCTTTATTATAAAGTAATAGAAGAGTTAATGAATGCCCATGTGGAAAACGACAGAGAACTTTTCCTTCTGCTGAGGGAGTATTCAAAGGCCAAAGCGGCGTACGACAATATGAAGGGCGCGCTTGAGCAGGTTGTTTCATGCGATTACGGAATAGTAGCGCCAAAGCTTTCAGAAATGATACTTGAAAAACCGGAGGTTTTCAAGCAGGGAAATAAATACGGCGTCAGAATGAAGGCGAAAGCTCCGTGCCTGCATATAATAAAGACGGACATTTCTACAGAGGTATCTCCTGTTGTCGGTTCTGAAAGCCAGTCGGAAGATTTGGCACATTCGCTGACGGAGCAATTTGAAAGCGGAGGCGAAGATATTTGGGAGACTAATCTTTTCGGTAAATCGTTGAGAGAAATGGTTACGGAGCAGATGGAGAGCAAGGTAAACGACGTTCCCGATTCGCTTAAGGGTAAGGTTCAAAAGTCGCTGCAAAAAATAAGCGATGAGGGAAAGGATTATTTTATTTGCATAATCTTGTAGACGAGAGAATTGCATTTTCAAAAAAGGCGTATAATACTATATATGAAAAAGAAAAATTATACGCCTGAACAGAAAAACACGCTTTTCGTTTCTATAACGACAGCATTCATAACGACTTTCATGGGGAGCGCTCTTAATTTATCTGTGCCTGATATTGAAAAGGATTTCGGCGTAAGTGCCGCAGAGATAGGCTGGGTTATCACGGTCTACATGCTGACCTGCGCGGCACTGGCCGTACCCTTCGGCAGGATAGCCGACAGGGGGAGCAGAAAACGCATACTGTGGATGGGAATTCTCATATTCTGGATATGCTCCGTTGCCGGTATATTTTCAGCAGGAATGCGGTCGCTTCTCCTTTCGAGACTGGGACAGGGAATAGGAGCTTCGATGATTTTCAGCACCAATATAGCTATTCTCGTCGAAACTTTTGACAAGGAACTGAGAGGACGAGTCCTCGGATATTCAACCGGCTCAACTTACGCAGGCCTTTCTGCGGGGCCTGTGTTGGGAGGCTTTTTAAACTATAATTTCGGCTGGAAATCCATATTTATAGCAGCGGCTGTAGTATCAGCGGCGGCGTTTTACGGTGCATATAAAAAACTGCCCGATGAATCATGTTCGAAGGAAAGGGTGTCTTTGGATTGGAAAGGGATGCTCCTTTATATATCATCTGTCTACGGACTAATGTATGGACTCTCTAAATTAACATCATCACAGTCCGGGCCGTTCATACTGGCCGGGGGCGCGATGCTTATGTTCCTTTTTATAAGAACGGAGCTGAAACAAAAAAATCCTCTTATAGAGGTCAGGCTGTTTAAGGAAAATCCTTCGTATTCGTTTTCAAATTTAGCCGCTTTGCTCAATTACGGGGCTACTTATGCTGTAAGCTATCTGATTTCCATATATCTTCAAATAATAATAGGATATGATTCGCAGACCTCTGGACTGATTCTGACGGCATCGCCGCTCGTTATGGCGTTGCTGTCGCCTGTTGCGGGAAGACTTTCGGACAACCATTCTCCTTATTTGATGTCTTCCATTGGAATGAGCTTTTGCGCTGCAGCTCTGGCTATGTTTTCTTTTCTTCCGCAGGAAAGCAGTACAGCTCGGATAATAGGCGCTCTGATTCTTTCCGGAATAGGCTTCGCGCTGTTTACCTCGCCTAATACTAACGCCGTTATGGCTTCAGTTGAAAGGGAGAATTACGGAACAGCGTCTTCGATTCTGGCAACTATGCGTTCTGTCGGGCATACCGTAAGCATGGCGGTTGTGACGCTGATAATGGGCGCTTATCTTGGAAATACGGCTTTAGATAAAGCTGATTCTGAAACTCTGATGACTGCTATTCACACCTGCTTTTATGTCTTTACGGCTTTGTGCGCAGCAGGAATTTTTATAGCGCTGAAGAGAAAAATATGATATAATGTCCGCAGAAGATTATATCGGTTTCACCGCAAGAAAGTGTTCATTGAATTACCGCTGACATGCTTGCTGTGTGGTATAATATCAGCAGGGTTATGTCGCCCTGTTTGCTGTTTTTCTAATCAGCAGGCAGACAGATAGCGAAGCAGGGGCTTCAGGGTCATATGAAATTTGAGATTGGGACTAAAGAAAAGGGACTATGGAAAGTATTTGGAATTTTATCGTAGGAATATTCAGCTCGTCGGTTACGCTATATGTAATAAACGCATTACTCATAATAACCGTTATTTTTAACGAAAGAAAGTCTTCCTCCGCTATATTTGCGTGGATAATGGTAATGGCCTTCGTACCTGTTTTAGGTTTTATTCTCTATTTGGTTTTGAATCAGAATATTTCCAGAAGAAGAATCAATAAGATGACCGAAAACGAAGAAAGAGTAACCAGCAACGCTCTTAAAAAGCAGATAATCGCCATGGATGAGAAGAACTATGATTTTGAATCGGAAAGCGCAGAAAAGTGGCACCATCTGATAAAGCTCAACCAGGTTTACGGAAAAGCTTACTATACTCAGGACAACGAGATTCAGCTGATAACAGACGGCAATGATCTTATGGAAAAGCTGATCAGAGATATTGAAAACGCCAGAGAAAGCATAAACATAGAGTTTTTTATCATAAAGAGAGATAAGATAGGAAAAAGGTTCATAGAGGTTCTTGCAAAAAAAGCCCGGGAGGGCGTAGAAGTGCGGCTTTTGATGGACGCACTGGGAAGCCGTTACATAACCAAGAGCGTGCTGAAAGATTATTTAAAAGCCGGCGGTAAGGTCGGATATTTTTTCAAGCCTAAATTTATATTTTTAGGCCTTAAACTCAACTACAGGAATCATAGAAAGATAGCCGTAATAGACGGAAAGATCGCATATACGGGCGGATATAATATCGCTAAGGAATACGTAGGTAAAAAGCGCAAGTTCGGGTATTGGAGAGATACTCACGCAAGAATAGAAGGCGGAAGCGTATATGATTTAAATTCCAGATTTATTCTTGACTGGAGATTTACTACTAAGGAAAAGATAGAAGCTGTTCCGTCTGCTGTTTTTAGTACGGAAGAAGCAGGCCGCAAGGGAGTACAGATAGTTTCCTGCGGTCCGGAGGATCCAAAGGAGGAAGTAAAGAGGGGCTTTATGAGGATGATTACGTATGCTGAAAAAAATGTGTATGTACAGACTCCTTATTTTGTTCCGGATCAGAGTATACTGGAATCGCTCAAGATGGCTTCGCAGTCAGGCGTTGACGTCAGAGTCATGATACCATGTATGCCGGATCATCCTTTCGTTTACTGGGCGACTTATTATTACGTAGGAGAGCTTTTACGCTCAGGAGCGCGCGTATGGATATATGACAACGGATTTCTTCATGCCAAGACGATTGTAGTGGACGGAGAAGTTTCAAGCATGGGTTCCACCAATTTCGATAACAGAAGTTTCAGACTGAATTTTGAAACAAACGCCTTTATATTTGACGAAGCTTTTGCATCGCAGATGGAGCGTGCTTTTGAAACGGATATGGACAAGGGTCATGAACTCACTCTTGCTCAGTACAACAAGAGGAGCATAATCATAAGGCTTAAGGAAGTAATTTCAAGATTGCTTACAGATATACTTTAGGAGGAAACGGATGATTAGATTTTATATTACATTGTGGATTTCAAAATTTGCAATGTGGGTGTACAAGCTGAGAGGACAGGAAAGAAACGACAGACCGGGACTTTTAGCATTCAAGCTTTGCCCGAAATTTTTGGAATACATCAAAAAACCGCCGCTGGTGATAGCTATTACAGGAACTAACGGAAAGTCCACCACATCGGCGCTCATCAATAATAAGCTTACATCGGAAGGATATAAGGTTTCTTTCAACGACTGGGGCGCTAATTTATATGCCGGATTTGCGCTCAACCTTATGAGATGCGTAAATGTTTTCAACAAGCCTGTATATGACGCTTCTGTGCTCGAGGCCGATGAAAGAACGCTGGACGTTTCCATGGGGCAGATAAAGCCGGATTATATACTGGTAACAAATATCTGCAAGGATTCGCTGAGAAGAAACGGTCATCCGGAATTCATATTTGACATAGTAAACAGGACTTTCGATATGCTGGGAGATAAGACCGTCGCCATACTTAACGCCAACGATCCTATAAGTTCACAGCTTGCCGAAAAATCAAAGCGGGTTTATTACGGGATGACTGACATAGATGCGAAGCCTTTTGAAAACTGTGTCAGAGACATTGAAATATGTCCCGTGTGCGGTAAGCGTATTGAATATAAATACAGAATATATAGACATATAGGTGATTTTTACTGCGACGGATGCGGTTTCAGGACGCCTGAAGCGAAGTATTTCGCTTCTGATGTGGATCTGGAAGTGAAAAAGATGACAATAAGAGAAAACGGGGAAGAATTCGTCTATCCTCTCATTTCTGACGCTGCATACAATTCATACAACGTACTTTCCTGCATAGCCGTTCTGAGAGAAATAGGAAGGAGCCGGGAAGAAATAGCTGACTTTCTTAAAACCCAGCAGGTAACCAAGATAAGGGAAACATGCGTAGAATATAACGGAATAAAGTATTACACCTACGGCGCCAAAAGCCAGAATATCAGCGCCGCCTCCACTGTATTTGAATACATGGCGAAAGAGCCTTCGGACAAGATAGTGGTTTTTCTGCTGGATGAGCTTCAGGATAAGAATCATCCGCCGGAAACGCTGACGTGGCTGTACGAAACTGATTATGAGTTTTTAAACAGCCCTAACATTAAAAAGATAGTCGTAGGCGGACATATGTTTTTAAACCATAAGCTGAGACTGCTTCTTGCGGGAATCCCGGAGGAAAAAATCGTATGCGTAGAGCAGGAAAAGGATATAGCAGATCATATTGACACGGAGGGCATAGAAAAGGTTTATGTTCTCTTTGAGATAGATTTCGTCACAAAGGCCAGAAACATAAGGGATATGATAGTTGAAAAAGCAAAGGAGGCGCAGGGCAGATGAAGAAGGTAGAGCTGCTCTTTAGCGAGCTGGGCAATATTTACGGTGAAAAGTACAACATGGAATATTTCAGGCGCTGTAATCCGGAAATACAGGTGATAGAGACTAATCACAAAGAAGAACCGGCTTTTCTCGGCGGAGATGTGGATATGGTATATATGGGGTGCAACACGGAGAAAAAACAGGAAATGGTGCTTGAAGCTCTAAAGCCTCATAAGTCTAAGCTGAAAGAAATGATAGACAGGGGAATGGTTTTTTTAGTCACGGGTAATGCTGTAGAGCTCTTCGGAAATTATATCAAAGACGGCGAGCGTAAGATAGAAGGACTCGGACTGTTCGACTTTTATTCTGAAAGATATATGAACAGGGACAGGCATAATTCTCAGTTTATAGGAGAATTCGAGGGGATGAAGATGCTTGGGCATAAGAGTCAATTTTCCTTTGCATACGGAGATTTCAACAAGCCTTTTATCTCCGTGGAAAAGGGAATCGGAATGAATCCGGAGACAAAAAACGAAGGAATTCATGTGAATAATTTCTTTGCCACATATTCTCTGGGACCGTTTCTCATAATAAATCCGGGCTTTACAAAATATCTTTTAAGATTGCTCGGTCTTGACGACGGGCTTTGCTTTGAAAAGGAAATAATGGAAGCATATGAATACAGATTAAACGAACTTCAGAGAACGATTAAGTAGGTGGAATATGATAAATTTGAAATTTTTAATGAAAAGACTGACAAATACCAATTACAGGGGATTTATAGAGTCAGCCAAGAGAGTGAGCAAGATAAATAAGAAGTGGTGGCCCCTTGTGCTGGCCGACTGTCTGGCGTGTACCGTAAAATACGGTTCGGGATATGTGGATTACGAGACTTTTGACATGTATGACATGACGAAGGAAGAAAGAGCCAATGTTT
The DNA here is from genome assembly GCA_937900415.1 of uncultured Clostridia bacterium. GTDB lineage: Bacteria > Bacillota > Clostridia > Peptostreptococcales > Anaerovoracaceae > Fimisoma. Next base: position 216,474 of record CALCEY010000010.1, on the reverse strand, counting down.
TGACTATTTCAAAGAACAACGGTCTCGTTAAAAGACTTAACGATTTGAGTTACGCTCATTTCTTTGAGGATAAAGCCGAATTCAACCTTAAATTCAGTAAATTTCTTAAGAGAGAATGGCTGCTTTTAGACGGAGAAAACTTTGAAGCCTTTGAAAATTTTTTGCAGGGCAAGGAAAAAATAATCGCAAAGCCTTTGGATCAATGCTGCGGAAAAGGTATAGACATCTATAAAACGGCAGATTATCAGCCGAGGGAGCTTTACGATTTGCTTATGAAAAATAGCGCAAGGCTGGTTGAAGAAGTGGTGGTTCAAAACGATATTATGAACAGCCTTTGCAAAAGCTCCGTAAACACGGTAAGGCTTATAACCATTCTTAACGGAGATGAGGTGGCCTTCGCCGCAGGGTGCTTCAGAATGGGTAAGGACGGTCACGTGGTGGACAATTTCAACAGCGGCGGTATTTCCTCAATCTTTGATATGGAGACCGGATTAGTTGTGACAGACGGATACGATAAAGACAGAAATAATTATCCGAAACATCCGGACACAGGAACCGCCATAAACGGATTTCAGATTCCGATGTGGTCTGAGATAAAAGAGATGGTGACAGAGGCCGCAAAAGTAGTACCTCAGATACGTTACGTCGGCTGGGACGTAGCCATAAGCAAGGAGCACGGTCCGTTGCTCATCGAGGGCAACAGTTATCCGGGACAGGATTTGAGCCAGTATCCAAAGCTTAATATGGGAACCTACAGCGTAATGCTTAAAGCTATAAAATAAAAGGAGCGTTCGCAAGAACTTATTCAGACATGGACAAAATAAGATTTTTTATTGCGCTGTGGGCAGCGAAGCTGTCAGTCATAGCGCTTAAAATAACGAGACATAACGGAACCAACTTTCCCGGGGTAGTAGCTTTAAAATTATGCCCTTCTTTTTTGAAAATCATAAAAAAACCAAAGACTATAATCGGCGTAACAGGAACAAACGGCAAGACTACGGTGTGCAACCTTGCGATAGATATGTTCAGCCAAGATGGCAAGAGGGTGCTCAACAACAGCCTCGGCTCCAATATAAATACAGGAATAGCTACGGCTCTTATCATGGGCGCGGGAATTTTTGGAAAAACCAAGTACGACGCAGCGCTTCTTGAAATGGACGAAAGGTCTGCGCCGTTGCTTTTCCCTGCGTTAAAGCCGGAGCTTCTGCTTATAAACAATCTGACAAGGGATTCGATAATGAGAAACGGCCATCCTGAATTTATAGCCAGAATCCTGACGGAAGAGATGCCGCCTGAAACAAAGCTTATAATCAACGGCGACGATCTCATTGCCTGCGGCATAGCACCGAAAAACGAGAGAAAGTATTTCGGCATAGAAAGTCTTGATACAGACGTTAAAGAATGCGTCAATCTTATAAACGATCTGCAAATATGCCCCAGGTGCAGCAGTATTTTAAAATATGACCGTTTAAGGTATCATCACATAGGCAAAGCCTATTGTCCCGACTGCGGCTTTAAGTCGCCGGAATGTGACTATAAGGGGAAAAACGCAGACCTTGCAAATATGACCATAGAAGTAGAGGACGGCGGTAAAACCGGAAAATACAGGCTGCTGAACGACAGCGTATTTAATATATATAATGTCGTAGCCGTAGTTTCATTGTTTAGGGAGCTGGGTTACAGCCGCGAAAGAATAGAAGAGCTCCTTGGAAAAATCCGTATAGTCAAGAGCAGATTCGATGTTAAAGAAGTGGGCAGCTACCGCATCATAAAACAGATGGCAAAGGATAAAAACGCTTTGGGAGCTTCGAGAGCATTTGACTATGTTGCGGGGAGGCCGGGGAATAAGGAGCTTATACTTATGATGAACAGCCTGGGAGACAGCAAGCACTGGTCTGAAAACGTGTGCTGGCTTTATGACGCGGATTTTGAGTTTCTCAACAAGGAAGATATTAAGAACATAGTAGTTACGGGGCCGAGAGCCAAGGATTATTATTTGAGGCTTAAAATGGCGGGGATAGATGACGAGAGAATATCCTTCGTAGAAAGGGAGCTGGATTCACATAAGGCGTTGAAGCTGGAAAGCGGAACGGACGTATATATTTTCTACGGCACGGATTCCATATCGCTATGCAACAGCGTAGCCGCAAATGTTGAAAAGGCCATGGAGGAAAGAGGTGAGACGGCATGAAGATAGAAGTTCTTTTCCCTGAGATATGCAATCTTTACGGAGACCTTGCCAACGTGGCTTATCTGAGCCGCTGCCTTCCGGAGGCGGAAATAGTAAATACAAGCCTCAAGGACGAGCCTCTGTTCGTAAAGGAAAAGCCTGATTTGATATACATGGGAACCACTACGGAGAGAGGTCAGCTTTTGGCGATAGAAGCTCTGTCCGGATACAGGGACGTAATCAAAGATAGAATAGACCGGGGCGTTGGCTTTTTAATCACAGGCAATGCCGGAGAAATCTTTGCAAAGGAAATAAGAGAAGAAGATAAAAAAGTATGCGACGGACTGGGTATATTGGATTTTTCAGCTGAGAGAAAGGCAAGAAAGAGATTCAATTCTCTTTATCTCGGAAACTTTAGCGTTCCCGGCGAAGCTCAGGATGATAAGCTGAAGAGAAGCCCCGACTCGCCAAAGGAAGATATAAAAATCGTAGGCTTCAAGAGCGTATTCGGCTACGGCTACGGCGATATATCGGATAAATACTTATTTATGACCGACAGAGGCGTAGGAATGAATCCCGAAATCAAAGAGGAGGGAATAAGGGTAAATAACTTTTTTGCCACCTATATAATAGGGCCGTTATTGATACTCAATCCCATGTTTACAAAATGGTTTATGAAAAACGTACTGAAAGTGAACGAACCTGAACTCGCTTATGAAGAAGCGGTAATGGACGCTTACCGGACGAGGCTCGAGGAATATTCCTCACCTGATACGGGTTTTACGTATTGATTGGAGGAAAAAACAGGAGATGTCTGCAAAATGATAAGGTACTGTAATGAAGGTATTAAAAACGAGTGGTAAAGACAATAGGAAAGGTATATTGCAGAGCAATCCGAAACAGAGAATTTGTAAGAATCTGCAATGGAATCGTTATTTGAAAAAATGGGCGGCGCTTATGCGAAAGTCGGCGATTACAATTTACCAAACCTCTCATTCACATAAGGAGAAACAAAAACCGGACGGTTTGTGGGGGACAGCGTTACGCAAGGCACTTAAAGAAAAATCACAGGGCTCTGCATATAAACCTGCTGACAGGCGGAAAACGCTTTGCTTTGGGTTAGCAAAATGAACGAGATAAAGGCAAGGGCAAGATAAGCCGTAAACGCTTAACTGATTTACGGCTAACCAAATGTAACGTTTGAAGTCTTGGGACTGCGGCAGGCAAGGATTATCATTGCCACTTGCATTTTTATTCACTGTAAACGGCTTGAGACAGGCATTTTTAACGTTGAAAGGCATAGAGAAGAACTTCGCATTGTTTTGTACAATCTCAACGGCAGGCTGTTCGACGGGATTGTGAAAACGCTTGAAAAAAGCGGATTTGTGTGGTAATATGTATATGTAAAATTGTATATGGAGGAGTCTTGACAGAAATGAGAAAAGTGGGTTACAATTTAACAGCCGTTCAGCCGCGGCTAATTATGTCTGCTTTTTTTTGTAAATTATATGGCATTTCAGAAGGCGTACTTTGCCCGTTCAGCATCGGGTAGGGTATGCCTTTTGCGTTGCGGAAATTTATAGTGAAAGTCTGAATTTATTTCAACAAGGAGGAAAAAGAGTATGAAAACAAAGCGAAGATTTTTGAGTATTCTGCTGGCTGTCTGCATGGTGCTCATGCTCGTGCCTATGACGGCATTTGCGAGAGAAGAGACTACAGTTATGTCATGGGATTCATTAAAACAAGAGGTCGAATCAGCCACCTCCGACACGACCATACACATCAGAGGAACACTTACAAAGGATACAGCTGACACGGCCATTACCATTCCGGGTAATGTTCATATCACGCTGGTAGGAGATTTAACAAATGGTGTTGCAGCTAAGATTGTCCGGCCGACTATGTCTGCTATTGGTGAGTTTGTTGTTCCTTCCAATGCAACGCTGACTCTTCAGGGCGCCGTTACTGTTGCAGGTGCTGAAACATCCGGTAAGCCCGGCGATTTGACGTTTGCTAATTTCATTCAGGTTAAGGAAGGCGGGTATTTGAATATTGAGGGAGCGTTGACGGCGTCCACATCAGGTACTACAAACAGCGCCGGACAGTGTGGTCTTATTTCCTGTGAGGGAAGTGCTGCCATCAAGGACGGTGCAGCCTTGTCCGGTTGGGTGAGCTCACAGTCGAACGGTGCCTTTAATGATGAGCGTGCCGCTTTGGTAGTGAAAGGCGAAAATGCCGGTCTTTCCATGAGCGGCGGTGAAGTCTTCGGCAATCAAAACTTGGCAAGCAGCGGCATCTCAACGAGCGCCGCAATCCAGATTCGGAATGGTGCGTCATTCAAAATGAATAACGGCTCTATTCACGGTAATATGGCAGGCAAGAAAAATTCAGGTACAAATGGTTGCGGCGGCGGTGTGCTGATTGTTGGTGCGGGTTCTATCTTTGAAATGTCCGGCGGTAATATCACCGATAACAGCGGCAGATACGGAGCAGGCGTTTATATAGAAGGCAGTGAAAGCGAGGATGCCGTATTCATCATGACCGGAGGCTCAATCTCACAGAACATTTTGAACTCCAGTGCCGGTAGCTATGGCGGCGGCCTGTATGCACAGAATGCTACTGTTACTATCACAAAGCCGGAGGAGGCAGCGGCAGCACCTACATTCAGCGGAAATACAACCAGTACTTTCCCCGGAGAAATGTGGAGTCCATTTACAAGCGATGGCGGTGCGATTTACTGTTCTGAAGTAACTCTTATCATGGATGGAGCTGTTATTAAAGATACAAAGGCGGAGAGTACCAATTATCACGGCGGTATAATCCATTTGGAAAATACTAAGGCTGAACTTAAGAACAGCACGGTTAAGGACAATCAATGCGGGGATGTCAATATGGCGTTTGCCGGTGCGTTTTACATAAATGGTGCGTCCGATGTTACAATGGAGCACATGACCATCACCGGAAACTCTGCCGCACCGCACTCAACGTATGGCAATGGCGGTGTAGGCGGAATTTTGGTCGTTGGCGAAGCGGATGCGTTTGCGAAATTGACCATTTCGGATTCCGATATTTCCGGCAACTACACCGGTGGCTCGGAAAGCGGGGCTCTACATGCGGAATGTACGGATCTGACCATCATGGATACCACCATTAACAACAATTCCGTCGAGTACAAACCGACCGATGACTCTAAACCCGGCTATGGGTATTACGCGGGTGCAATGTATTTGGCGGGCAGCAACGTGGATATGACACGTGTGACGCTTGAGGGCAATAAATGTGTGGACGGCATGGGAGGCGCCATAATGATGGAGGACATCACGGATAGATCCGGCAATATGATCAGCCCGTGCAATGTCTCGCTCACAGATTGCACATTGAACAACAATCAGGCCACGCAGAAAAGAGCAGACTTGGAGGGCGGCATGGGAGGCGCTATCTACGTTGGCTCCGGTACTCTGATTGTGAAGGGTAAGACGGTAATCAAGAATAACAGTGCATTTGCAGGCGGTGGTCTTCTTATCGCTCCGGAGGGTGTTGCTTATCTGCAAGAGGAGACTATTATAAACGGAAATACATCAGCTGCGGGAGGGAATGGCGATGGTGTCTGCGTGATGAGTGATGCAACTTCTAACGCGGCAGCGACAAAAATCGGTACTTTTGCTATTCAGGATAACGTCAGGATTGGTGAAGATAACGATGTTGCACTTTTCCCGGGTGCTGTGATTACTGTATCTGATTTTTATACCGGAGCGGACAGCGCTCACCCGGTACACCTTACCAGCTACGATGAAAATATTGAAAAAGTAGAGGATGGGACTGTTATTAACAACGGCACGCCACTTGTGCTCTATACAGAAGCGGCCGGCGGTGAAATCCAAACCGCAGCAGCCGATGCGGGAAGGCTTTTCGTGCCAAGCAAGTATATGCCTAATTCAAGTGGGAATAATGCAGGCAAGCTCTTGGTTATCGGCCAGAGCAAGGAAAAGGATAGGGCACATTATCTGACTTATGTCGGCGCAGCAGAGAGCGTTAATGTGACTTTTAATGCCAATGGTGGGGCTTGGCATGATGCGGATACCCAAAAGAGCTATCAGGTGCCGTCATTTGGAAATTTGACCCTTCCGGAAAATCCCCAAAATGGCGACAAGGTCTTTAATGGCTGGAATACCGCAGCGGATGGTTCCGGAAATGCATATGCACCGGATCAGGCAATTCCTGCGCCTGTGACAGACACCACCTATTATGCACAGTGGAAGTCCGGCGGCAGCACAGGTGATAATACTGGCGGAGGAAGCGAGACAACCGATCCCACCGATCCGAGCAGACCTTCTGAACCGGATGATACAAGCAAACCGGACGATAATAAGGACGCCCCAGCTACCGGGGTAAACAGTCCGCAGACCGGAGACAGCAGCGCTCTTGCGTTATGGTTTGTTCTTCTGTTTGTAACGGCAGGTGGGCTTGTTGCAACTGTGATTGCAGGCAGAAAGAAATCTATAAAATAATTGCCAATATCTTGAAAAACAGAAAAACAGCTGTTTTGGAGAAGGCATTAATTACGCCGCAGACGATAATGGCAGCCGAGCAGTACAGTATGACGAGAAAAGGAGAGCATAGACGGTATTATACAGAAACAACATCTCGACCGGCTCTTAAAAAAGGAAACCTCAGACGAAAACACATCAGATAAAGTATAGGAAAAACAGGCGAAGCAAGCCTATAGACTTTTCCGAGAACTCGCAGGACGCCGCCGCAAAAACCAAAGTCGGAGGTGAATGCTGATGGGCAGGCTTAATAAGCTGTACAAATCCGATGCACTGCATCGGGCAAAACCGGTATATATACATCTCCATGGCCTGATGGACAAGGAATGAAAGGCATGACCGGGGCTCTGCACCATCACCGCCGATTTCTCACTCTTACTTTTAGAGGGTCAAGACTTTAGATAAAGACAATCTGATATGAAAGGAGCCGCATTACCGTGAAAACGGCAGTGCGGCCTCAAACTTAATGGTCCACTTTAAGAGAGCGTACAGCAGAAAGAATATCTACTTCCTATGGTGGAGAGATTCAATGGGGTAAACAAAAAATATTTCTTTTTTATTCATTCGGTACAATAAAAACAGGAATGATATTTATCGGAGGGATAAAAAATGAAATGTAAAAAAATACAGGAAAGCATGATACAGTTATATGAAAAATCCTTGATGGAAGCGGAGAAAAGCAAAGCCACAACAGAAAAATACATGCGCATGCTGGGCGGTGGAATTGTCCAATGGTACAAAGATGGGGCAGTTTATTTGCCGGGCACAGGCGTATATCCTACCACAAGCGATACAACTCCCCGGTATGGCGCGGATGGCGCAGATTCCAATCCGGTGACGGTGGATGGATACAAGAATTGTCTGGCTCTGAAGGCAATTCCGCTCTCTGACGATGTTAAGAATGCGACTGAAAAGGAAGCTGCCCTGATTATCACAGGGAATACCGCAGACAAAGGCGGCGGAATCGGCGCCAACGGCGGTATCGTCATTGGAACAGATGCCACAACCTCGGTGGATGTAACCAAGGTGTGGTCTGGCGACAGCGAAGAGGAGCGTCCTGCATCCATCACAGTGAACCTGCTGGGCAACGGCGTAGTCATTGACACGATAACCTTGACGGCGGCGAACAACTGGAGCCATACATTTGAAGCGCTGCCCACCGCAGATAAAAATGGTCAAGCCTATACCTACACGGTATCCGAAACAGCAGTTCCTGGATACACGACCCGGATCACCGGCGACGCCCAGACCGGTTTCATGATCACGAACACCAAAACCAAAACCGACAGCGATACCGGCCTGACGGTGGAAAAGGTCTGGACGCTGGATGACGGCGGAAAAGCCGCTGCTTCTGTACAGGTGGAGCTGCTCCGTGACGGACAGCGGTATGAAATCGTGGAACTGAATGAGAAAAACGGCTGGAGTTATACCTGGGATCAGTTGAACGATAAATATGAATGGTCAGTTGCCGAAGTGAATGTGCCGGAAGGCTTTACCTCAACCGTTTCTCACCAGGGGAATCAATGGACGATCACCAATGATGACATTCCCGGTGTGGGAACGGACATCCCCCAGTCAGGAGACAATAATCATCCGCTTATGTGGATTATGCTGCTATTTATCAGTGGCGGCGCGGCTCTGACACTGATGGTGAAAGGCAGAAAGAAGATGAATCAATAACAAAAATTCATAGAACTTCCGGCATATACTAAGATATGTGAATTGATAAAATAATGGCAGACACGAAAGTGCCTGCCATTATTTTATCTGAAATACGGGACTTTGTCTGCAAACCGGTTCTTTTATACTGTTTGGCGGCGAGTTGACGGACACGGTAAAATTAAGCGCTGCTTCGTATTGCAGGCCGGACGACAGCCATGATTCACTTGCGAACCGAATCGATGCGGCTCCGTATATCCTCTTAAGCCGCCGACCGGCACAGCCTCCGGTCTGCCGCAGCGTAAGTTATTTCCGGGGAATGCAAAGCTCAGTGCCTATCAGCATGTTGTAAGGATCGATACTTGGGTTGGCCCTCATCAGGTTATCCAGCTTTACGCCATGTTTTTTAGCTATTAAGTACAGAGTATCGCCGGGGGCTACAGTATGAGTAACCTTGCATTTTTCAGGAGACTGCTGCGGCATGGGAAGCTGATCCTCAGTGCCAGGTATGCAGAGACGAAGCCCTATTTGGAGATTGTACGGATTGTCAATGCCGTTGACTCTCATAAGTAAGCTGACAGGCAGATCATATTTTTCTGCTATGGAATGAAGCGTATCGCCTTCGTTTACCGTATAAACGTCAATGCAAACTAGAGATGTATTCATAAAAAACCACCTTTCAGTCAGGCAAATAAGCCTTTTTATTACAATATATTATTTAAACGAAGGTGAAAATGTGCTAAAATAAATTTAATATTTTTGAAAAGGAGCAAAAGATGAAGGAAAAATTCAGAAGGATGTTCAGAAACGTTAATCCGGCCATATTGATAATAATATGTGTTCTCCTGATAAACAAAATGTTATCGTCGACCGGAGACATAGGCCAATGGTTTTTAGATCAGCTGATGATGCTGCCGGGAATTATTATCGGTCTGACCTTTCATGAGGCGGCTCACGGATACGTGTCCTACTGGCTGGGAGATCCTACGCCTAAGCTTCAGGGAAGACTTTCTCTTAATCCTTTGAACCATATAGATCCCATAGGATTTTTGGCTCTTTTCTTCGCCGGCTTCGGCTGGGGAGAGCCTGTTCAGATAAATCCGTCATATTATAAGCACAGGAGATCGGGTGAAATTATGGTTTCACTGGCAGGAGTGGTAACTAATTTTATAATAGCAGCTCTTTCTGCCGGAGGAATAAGACTGCTGGCAAGTTCTACAGGAGGATATATATACGGCGGAGGCGTCAGCGAGATACTGTTTTGGATTTTGTATTATATGATGAGTATAAATCTGGTGCTGATGGTTTTCAATCTGCTGCCCGTACCGCCCCTTGACGGCTTCGGCATAGTGACGCAGGTTTTCCGGCTGGACAGATACAGCTGGTACTATACCGTCTATAACAACGGATTTTATATATTGATGCTGCTTATTATTTTCAACGTAACGAGTAAAATTTTAACGCCGTTTGTAGGCTTCTTCATCAATTTGCTGCTGTAGGCTTTATGGAGAAAGGCAAAAATATCACGGACAGATATTGTTAAACTATTGACAGCGGGATTAAAACCATGCTATCATGATTACAACAAATATATTTTATGCTTCGGTTTGTTTAAAAAGAGGTTAGCTTATCGGTTTTACAATTTATCGAGCGGCATAAGTAAACAGACAGTATAGTAAATGAGATGGATTGGCAGGACGCATAGGCTAGAGGAACGGCACTATGCGTTTTCTTTATTTAAACATAAGTTACTTTTAAAAGTGATTTAAGGCTTTAGAGGGGGGTGAGAAAGAAGATGGATTAATATTTTTAAACTATTAAAGGAAAATGTGTTAAGTTTTTTAGAAAAGAAGGTGAGGCGAATTTATGAAAGAAAAAATGAGCGGCGCAGTCTTTGTATGGATAGGTTTGGCTATAGTTTTGGTGTCTCCGTTTATGCCTGATTTTTTAATGAACATAGTCAAGTCAGATGCTTCGATATTCGATTACAGGTATGCTGAAATGAGGCTTACAGAAATTATACCTTCAGTGCGTACGGGGGGAATTGTTTTAGCCGTTTGGGGATTTATATTAAAATGGAATGAGAAGAAATTATGAAGAGTAAAAGGTATATATCGTTTGTAGTAATATTTTGTTTTATATTTAGCTGCTTTTCTATACCTACTTACGCAAGTACAGAAAAGATAAACAATGAAAAACATGGCGTAATTTCATTAGATGAGTTAGTACAACATCCTGAAAAGGCAGATGCAGAATTAATGACATTTGATGAAATGGTAAGTGATATTGCAGATAAAAATGATATGACCTATAACGAAGCACTGGCAACACTACCAAAGGATGTAAGAGCATCGCAATTAAGAAGAGATATAAAATATACTGCAAGAAGTGTATATTTTGATGTAACTGGCTCATATAGGCCGCATTTGGAATTTTACTGTCAGGTTGCTGCCGGCGGACATTTTTTTAATATACTTTCAATTTATAATGTAGAACTTGTTAGATCCGGTTCTAATCCGACTATGTCAAAACAATTTCAGGGAACTGTAAAAGTATGGCTACGCAGTACGCAGAAAATAGAGTATGTTATAAATGGTGATTTTTATGACAACGGAACAACAACTTCAAGCGGAGGCATTGGTGTAAATGCTGGCATAAACCAATTAATTACAGTTTCATTTAATGCAAGCACAACTACAACAAGTAATCATTATAAATACTTTTATGAACACGATTACTGTACCTAAAAAATAGGAATTGATTGTTTAGACATTGCTACCTGCAACAAAAAACTATCTCCGCGGATCACGCGGAGATAGTTTTTTGTTGCCGCAACAGAGATTTTGATGGCGACCGGCGGTAAAATGTAATTATTATCCATTTGTTTTCCCAATGATTCCGATTATTTTTTATCATTTTACAGATAGATGAAGCGGGGATTATACTTTTTTCAAGTAAACAGCGCTGTAAAGGTTATAACTGTATTGCTTAGAAAAATGGAGGAAAGACGATGGAACAGGTATTACTGGAGAAAAAAGGACATAAGGCGTATTTAATCTTAAACAGACCGGAAAAGCTTAACGCACTATCTATGGATATGTACAGGAGAATAGGAAAACTCCTTGATGAGATAGAAGCAGATGAAGAGATAAGGGTAGTTATATTAAAGGGAAACGGAAAAGCCTTTTCAGCCGGATATGATTTGGGTCAGGACGAAAGCGACATAACTATTTTGCAGGAGAGAAGAGAAATCGGAGTATCCAACGACAATCGGTGGAAGATATGGAATTCCAGCAAACCGTTTATCGCTCAGCTTCACAAGTATTGCCTCGGAGGAGCCTGCGAGCTGGCGCTTCCATGCGACTATCTGATAGGAACAGAGGATCTTCTCATAGGAGAACCTGAGATTCAGTTCGGAGAGAATCCGGCATTTCTTATGATTCCATGGGTCTGCGGTTTGAGAAAAGGAAAAGAGCTGCTTCTTACAGGAGAGAAAATAACGGGAAAAGAGGCTGCGGAAATAGGGCTGATCACAAGAGCATATCCTGAAGACAAACTTGAAGAAGAAGTGGAAAAACTGGCTGATAAGCTTATAAAAATTTCTCCGCCGGCGCTTTTCATGCAGAAAAGAGGAATAAACAAGATCTTTGAAACGGCGGGATTCAGAACTTCCCTTGAAAGCTGGGTGGACTTGGCTTTGTATTTCAAGGTTCTTAAGACAGACGAGGTTATAGAATTCAATCGCATAGTAGATGAACAGGGCGTGAAAGCGGCTCTGGCATGGAGAGACGAATATTTCGCAAAAAAATAACGAATGGCATAGAATAAGATTTTACTCGCTGTAGTAGAAGGAGAGCAGTTATGGGAAAGAAAAAATTTAAATTTCCGAATACGGCGACGTTGTTGCTTATCGTAGTCCTTGTTATGGGGATACTGACATATATAATCCCGGCAGGTCAATTTGACAGAGAAATCAATGAGGCTACCGGAAGAGAAGGAGTAATTGCAGGCTCTTTTCATTATATAGAACAGGCGCCGGTTTCGCCGGCAAAGCTTCTTGAAGCTCCGTACTGGGGATTTTTAGACGTGGTCGACATAATCGCCATAGTATTTATCATAGGCGGCTCGATGGGCGTCATAATAAATTCAGGAGCAATTCATGCAGGGATAGGAGCTATAGCAAGAAAAACAGGAAATAGAAGCGACATAATCTTCGTAATATTGATGCTTTTGTTCAGTGCGGCATCTACATTTTTGGGAATGGCAGAGGAACTGATAGTGTTCGTGCCGTTGCTTGTATCCATAGCTTTGTCTCTGGGATACGATAAGATAACGGCAGTAGGCGTTTTGCTGCTTGGAATATACGGTGCGGGAGGCTTTGCCATAATAGGGCCTTTCAACACGATGATAGCGCAGAAGGTGGCCGGAGTGGAACTGCTTTCGGGAATGGGATTAAGAACGATAGGCTGCGTCGGAGCGGTTGCAATATCAATCCATCACGTTCTTTCATACGCACATAAGGAAAAGAAAAAAAGACAGGAAGCCGGCGCAGTAAAATACGACAAGAAAGAACAGGCGTTAAAGCTTGACGAAGATAAAATAAAGAAAGAAGTTGTCGACCTGCAATCCTATAAAATGACGGCTGCAAGGAGCATTACCCTTGTAATACTGATAGCCGGAATATCTCTCATGGCTGTGGGAGTATATAAATGGGGCTGGTGGTTTGAGCACATGTCGGCTATTTTTTTCGCCATGGCTATAGTGGTAGGTCTGATAACCAACAGAGGCTCCTTTGATGAAACGGTAAAGATTTTCCTTGAGAATGCTGCAACAATGGCTCAAGCAGCCATCCTGCTTGCGTTGTCAAGGGCGATAATATTCGTCATAAGTGAAGGGCAGATAATGGATACTATCGTTTATGCTATATCCATACCGTTAAGTCACTTAAACGGAATTCTGGCAGCTTGGGGAATATATATTTCGCAGATTATAGTAAACTTTTTCGTACCTTCCTCTACGGGACAGGCCATGGTCATGATGCCGATACTGACGCCTCTTGCAGACTTATCTGACTTGTCAAGGCAGGTGGCTGTACATGCATTTACTGCGGCGGATTATTTCGGAAACATGATAATACCTACGCACCCTACTACCCTTGCATGTCTTGCAATTGCCGGCATATCCTATGATAAATGGTTCAAATTCGTTTTACCTATGTTTCTCAAATGGTCGGCATGGACCTTTATAGTATTGGCAATAGGTGTAGTTACGGATTGGGCGTTTTAGACGAAAGGACGGAGAAAGCTTATGAATTTATTTGAATATCAGGGAAAGAGGATGTTTAAAGAGGCAGGAATACCTGTGCCCGAGGGAATTTTGGCAGCTTCAGCCGAAGAGCTTTCCGGATTCTCCGGAGGCGGAATAGTAAAAGCTCAGGTGCTTACCGGAGGTAGAGGAAAAGCAGGAGCTGTGAGAAAGTGTGCCAACGGCGCCGAGGTTAAAAAAGCAGCGGAAGAAATTCTTGCCATGAGCGTAAAAGGTCATAAGGTAGGCAAAATTCTCGTTGAAAACATATGCGACATCAAGGAAGAATACTATTTCAGTATTTTTATAGACAGAAAGAAGAAACTGTTTACCATGATGTTTACAGATAAAGGCGGAATGGATATTGAATCACTTCCACGTCATGAGATTGCAGCGGTGGATATAAATCCCCTAATAGGAATAAGAGAATATATGATCAAGGAGCTGCTGTTTCCTTACGGGCTGGATAAAGACGGCGAGCTAAAGGATATTATACGTAAAACGTATGAGTTGTTTTGCCGCAAGCAGATGCAGCTGCTTGAAATAAACCCTCTTGCGAGAACCGCCGGAGATCATATAATGGCGCTGGACTCGAAGGTTATCTTAGATGATTGGAGCGTTGACGAAGAGTTTAAGCAGGACGACATGAAAACCGGGGATTTGACAGAGTTTGAGAGTCGCATGTCAGAATATGATGTTACGGCCGTTGAGATGGAAGGCGATATAGTTGTAATCGGAGCAGGCGCGGGAGTTTCCATGGCGACGGCGGACAGCATAGTAAGCAAGGGAGGAAGCGTAAGGGCTGTGATAGATCTTGGTACTTTGCCTTCTGACAGCGCTGATGAAGAAAAATCAGATTATGCGGCTGAGGCTTTTCGCCTGCTTCTCACATTAAATCCAAAAGCAATACTTATCAACGAATATATGCAGGCAGGCAGACTGGACTATGAGGCCAGAACCATTAAAAAGGCTTTTGCGGAAGCCTCAAAAACTACTCCTGTCATATTCCGAAATAAAGGGAGAAAGGCAGAAGAGGCAGTCAAAATACTTGAAGATACAGATATTTATGTAACGGAGTCTTATGAGACTGCCGTTAAAAAAGCTCTGGCCTTGTATCTAAGGAGGGGAGACAGATGGCGATAATAGTGGATAATTCTTCAAAAATAATCATTCAGGGAATAACAGGAACCACAGGAAAGACCTTTGCGGAAAGGATGAGCAAGTATTATAAAACCCTTGTGGGAGGAGTCACTCCCGGCAAAGGCGGTGAAGAGATATTCGGAATTCCGGTTTTCAATTTTGTACATGAGGCTGTTGAAAAAACAGGAGCCAATACTTCTATCGTGGCCGTTCCCGCCCGGTTTGTAAAGGACGCGGCAATGGAGGCTATAGACGCCGGGATAAAAACAATATGGGTCTATACTGATAAGGTCCCCGTTCATGACGCCATGGAGATGGTACAGTATGCTGCCCTTAAGAGAGTTCGACTTGTAGGGCCTAACTCGGCGGGAGTAGTGTCTCCCGGTAAAGCAAGCGCCGCAGAGCATAATGAAAATCAGCTTCCACTGAAAGAGGGGAATATAGGAGTTCTGTCAAAGAGCGGAAGCCTCAGCTATGAAGTAATCAACATGATTTACGAAGGAGGCTTTGGCTTCAGCACTATAATATGTATAGGCGGAGACCCGGTACTCGGCACCTCATGCAGAGATGTCCTAAAGATGTTTAAAAATGACGAGGAGACTAAGGCCGTGGTAATGATAGGAGAAATAGGAGGAACGGACGAGACTGACTGCATAGACATTATAGAAGAAATGAATAAGCCTATAGTCGCCTATATAAGCGGACATATCGCCCCGGAAAAAAAGAAAATGGGGCATGCGGGCGCTATAATAGGAGGAACAGAGGAAAGCGCAAAAGGCAAGTCGGAAATTCTCAGAAAGGCCGGAGTTAAGGTAGTGGACAGCATAGAGGAGATACCGTCTGCATTGGAGCTGCTTAAAAATTAAAGGCTTAAAATTTTAATCGGATGGAAATAAATATTTTCTTCAAATTTGTGTGCTAAACAGTAAAAAAAGAAAAGAGAAATTTTGTGCCGCCCGCCGGGAGCCGGACTTTTCTTCCGGCTTTCGGGGGCGGCACAAAATTTTTAATGTTTGCCTTTTGCGAGTTACTTGAAGAGACGGATAAAAGACAGAAAATCTTTTACTTTGGATTTATTTTTCTTTAAGAATATGATGTATGCAAGGTCGGTTGGTATCGTGTCGCTGTGTTCAAAGCTAAGACATTCAAGCTGCCCCGATTTTATATAATTATTGGATATTCTGTCAGGCAGGAAGCCTATACCTCTTCCGCTCAGCAGCATGTTTACAAACAGTGAAACGCCGTCTATTTCATAGCGGTGAATCTGAGTCTTGTAATATTTGCTGTACCACGAATTGAAATCCCCGCCCCATTCCATCATCATCGGATTGTAATTCTGTATATTCTGCGGCGTTATATACGGCCTTTCTTTAAAAAGACCTTTTTTAGACACTAAATTAAATTCGCTTCTGAAAAATTCCATGGACTCTATTTCATCGTCATAAATTTTTTGAAATACAACTCCCACGTCGGCAAGACCTAAAAGGAGATCCGATACTACAAATTCCGAATGTCCGCATTTCAGCTTCATAGCTGTGTCGGGTCGGGAAGCCATGAATTCGGCGACGGAATTTGAAAGAGTGTATTCCCATACAGAATCGGGAGCGCATATCGACAAACAGCTTTCGTATTTGTTATACATAGATATGTCTTGCTCTGCGGCTTTGACCATATCTTGAATTTTTAACGCATGGCTTAAAAATCTTTCACCTGCGGCAGTAAGTCTTATCGACTTGCAGTCTCTGATGAACAACTCCGATTTCAATTCTTCCTCAAGACTTTTGATTCTGGAGGTAGCTGTAGATTGAGATATAAAAAGAGAAGCTGCTGCTCTGCTGAAATTCATGAACCTTGTCACAGCTATGAAGGTTTCGATATTACTGAAATTCATAAGACTACCTCCGTAAGGGAATTATTGAGATAAAATTTGTAAATATAATAACATATATCATGTTTTAATATCAAGGAAGCAAAATTTTCAAAAATTGTTAGCACTCTTTAAGATTGAGTGCTAAAAAAATGCTTTACATTTGATTTTCATAGGTGTAGAATATGAATATAGATACGAGATACTGAAAAGGGGTGAATAGTATGAACATAGAAAAATATACGCAGAATGCGCAGTCAGCTATAGTTGAATGTCAAAATATAGCTATTTCGGAAGGTCATCAGATGCTTGAAGGGGAACATTTGCATCTGGCGCTGCTGATGCAGAAGGACGGCTTGATTCCAAAGTTGCTGCAATACAGCGGCATAGATGTAACGTCTGTAATTGCCGATTTGCAGGAACAGCTGGAAAAACTTCCTAAAGTATCCGGTGCGGCCGACAACATGTACTCATCGAGAAGACTTTCACAGCTGCTTATGAATTCCGAAAAGATAGCCGAGCGGTTCAAGGACGAATATGTCAGCGTTGAACACATGTATCTGGCTTTGCTCGAAGAAAAGGGCACTCCCAGCAGCAAGATATTTGCCAAGTTCGACATAACCAAGGAGAGCTTTTTAGAAGCCCTTTCAAAGGTAAGAGGAAATCAGAGAGTTACCAGCCAGAATCCCGAAGACAATTACGATGCTCTTAAAAAATACGGCAGAGATTTGGTTCAGATGGCAAGAGAGGGGAAATTGGACCCTGTAATAGGCAGAGATTCGGAAATCAGACATGCAATACAGATACTTTCGAGGAGGACAAAGAATAATCCCGTACTTATCGGAGAGCCGGGAGTGGGAAAAACAGCCGTAGTTGAGGGATTGGCCCAGAGAATATTAAACGGCGATGTTCCGGAGGGGCTTAAAGACAAAACTATCTTTGCCCTCGATATGGGAGCGTTGATTGCAGGCGCCAAGTTCAGGGGAGAATTTGAGGAAAGGCTTAAAGCTGTCCTCAACGAGGTGGAAAAGTCCGAGGGCAGGATAATTCTGTTCATAGACGAGATACACAATATAGTCGGCGCAGGAAGAACAGAAGGCTCGATGGACGCAGGAAATCTTCTTAAGCCTAAGCTGGCAAGGGGAGAGCTCCACTGCATAGGCGCTACGACCTTGGACGAATACAGAAAGTATATTGAAAAAGACGCCGCGCTCGAGAGAAGATTTCAGAAAGTCCTCGTAGATCAGCCGACCGTTGAGGATACAATTTCTATACTCAGGGGACTTAAGGAAAGATTTGAGATACACCACGGCGTAA
The DNA here is from genome assembly GCA_937900415.1 of uncultured Clostridia bacterium. Classification (GTDB taxonomy): domain Bacteria; phylum Bacillota; class Clostridia; order Peptostreptococcales; family Anaerovoracaceae; genus Fimisoma. The sequence goes on along the minus strand of CALCEY010000010.1, from coordinate 198,470 downwards.
GAATCACAGACAGCGCTCTTATTGCTTGTGCAACGCTTTCCGACAGATATATAAGCGATAGATTTTTGCCTGATAAGGCCATAGATTTGATGGATGAAGCCGCTGCAAGGATAAGAACGGAGATTGACAGTATGCCTGCTGAGCTTGATGAGATTTCAAGGAAGATAATGCAGCTTGAGATAGAAAAGCAGGCTTTAGGCAAGGAGACCGATAAAGGTTCTAAGGCAAGGCTTGAATCTCTTGAGAAAGAATTGGCTTCCCTAAGGGAACAGGATTCTGTGATGAGGGCAAAATGGGAAACGGAGAAAAAGACAATATCCGAAGTAAAAGCGACGAAACAGCAGATAGAAGAAGTTCGCCATCAGATGGAAGAGGCTGAAAGAAACTATGATTTGGAGAAGCTGGCTCAGTTGAAATACGGTACGCTGCCGGAACTGGAGAGGAAGTTAGAAGAAGAAAAATCCGCTGCGGCGAAAGCAGACGAGGAAAGACTTCTGAAGGAGGAGGTAACAGAAGAAGAGATAGCCGAAGTCATTTCGGGCTGGACAGGAATTCCCGTAAGCAAGCTGGTAGAAAGCGAGAGGGAAAAGCTGCTGAGACTTCCCGAAATACTCCATAAGAGAGTTATAGGACAAGAAGACGGAGTTCAAGCGATTTCAGAGGCCATACTCAGAGCAAGGGCAGGCTTAAAAGAGGAGAACAGACCGATAGGCTCTTTCATTTTCCTTGGTCCTACAGGCGTGGGAAAAACCGAGCTTGCGAAAGCCTTGTCAGAAGCTCTTTTCGATACTGAAAAGAATATGATAAGAATAGATATGTCTGAATACATGGAAAAACATTCCGTATCAAGGCTTGTTGGAGCGCCTCCCGGATATGTGGGCTACGACGAGGGAGGACAGCTTACGGAAGCCGTCCGCCGCAAACCTTACAGCGTTATCTTATTTGATGAGATAGAAAAGGCTCATCCTGATGTATTCAACATCTTACTTCAGCTTTTAGACGACGGACGTCTGACCGATAATCAGGGCCGCACGGTGGACTTTAAAAATACCATAGTCATAATGACCTCAAATATCGGAAGCAGCGATCTTATTGAGAATATGCAGTCTGACGGAAAGATTTCCGAAGAGGTTGAAGAGCGGGTAACGGGACAGCTTAAGAATTACTTCAGGCCTGAGTTCCTTAACAGGATAGATGATATAATTCTCTTCAGTCCGCTTACCAAAGCTCAGATCATGGATATAATCAGCTTGTCTCTCGTAGGCCTTGAAAAGAGACTTAAGGACAGAGACATGTGCCTTGAGCTTACAGATGCCGCTAAGGGCTTCATCGCAGACCGGGCTTATGACGCTCATTACGGAGCAAGACCTGTAAAGCGTTATTTACAAAAGCATATAGAGACGGAAATCGCCTCTATGATAATAAGAGGAGAAGTCGTAGATGGCCAGACTGTGCTTATAGACTCAGACGGCGAAGAGCTTAAGATGAGTGCAAAAAAATAAAGGGCTTATCTGCGCAAAGTGAAACAGCCCTCCCATGGAAGAAATTTTTCGTATATGGGAGGGCTTGCCTTTGAATAATAATTTATTGCTCAGGTACGTATTTTGTTGTAAAATGAAAAAGCATTTTGCTCAAGTAGCTTTGTATTGATTCGGAGGTAATATGAATTTTTTTGAGGTACTTATGATAGGCGCAGGCCTTTCTATGGACGCTTTTGCGGCTTCCGTATGCAAGGGTCTTGGCATGAGAGCCGCAACAGTAAAAAACGTACTGACGATAGCAGTGTTTTTCGGCGGTTTTCAGGCGCTTATGCCGCTGATAGGATATTTTTTGGGAAAGCAGTTTGAAGATTGCATAGTTTCGGTTGATCATTGGATTGCTTTCGTTCTTTTGGCGTTTATAGGCGGAAAGATGATTGTAGACGTGGTCAGGGAGGATGAATCGGACAGCTGTGGTATTAAGGAGGAGACTCTTAACCTTAAAGAGATATTTGTCCTCGCTGTAGCGACCAGCATAGACGCCTTAGCCGTGGGCATTTCCCTTGCTTTTCTTAAAGTAGAGATAGATACGGCTGTCTTGACCATAGGAGTGACTACCTTCATGCTGTCTGCTGCCGGAGTAATAATAGGAAATAAATTTGGAGCAAAATATAAAAATAAGGCTACGCTGGCCGGAGGAGTAATCCTTATCTTCATAGGAACAAAGATACTCCTTGAGCATCTTGGAATAATAGGATAAGCAGGAATACAGACGGGTTATTTTCTTCTGAGCATGGATTTGTACAGATGGATTTCCGTAGCTTCAGCTCCGGCGTCGGGATTTTTTGCAGCAAAAGCATCGTATATGGCTCTGTGTTCCTCCAGTACGGTAGGCAGATAGTTGAGGGGATATTTTATATCTGCGTTGGCATGCTTTATAAGAAAGTTGTATCTGTTTAGCCGCGTTTCCAGCTCTTTATTATGGGCGGCATTATAGATTATGGCGTCGAATCCTTCGTTTATGCGCAATATTTTTTCAAGGTCGTTGCTCATGGTATAAAACTGCATAAAATCAAAGGTTTCCTCCAGAAGATCCATTTGATAATCCTCTATACGCTCTACTGCCCAGCGGACGCATTGAACCTCCAAAAGGGTCTTGAGATAATAAAGGTCGTCGATGTCTGCGGAGGTAAGCCCAACGGCAAAAACGCCTCTGTTTGGAACGGATTTTACAAGACCGTTTCCCTCGATACGGCGGAGGATTTCCCTGACTGGAGTGCGGCTCATGTTGTAGGTTTTGCAGATGTCCTGCTCGTTTATCCTTTTTCCTGGAGGAATTTTACCTGTGATTATATCTATTTCAATATTTTCTTCGGCTATCTGAGCCGGAGTTTTTTTCTCTTTGTAATCGTTGCTTAAAAAGTCGAGGGTAAGCATTTTTTTCTCCTGAATAATTTATTGTATACGATTTTAACACCGAATGAGAGCATCGTCAAGAACGATAAGGACGGGCGCTGCCGGAATCGAAGCAGGAAGCGCAGGAAGATTCAAAGCAGGAAGAGCAGAAAAACTCGGAGCAGAAAGACCTTTAAGAGCACTGCCGGAGATGGGAAAAGGACGGTGCAAAAATAACCTTGATATGTTAAAATAAGTTTAAAGAAAGCTGTTCTCTTTGTGCGATTTATGACGAGGATATGAGATGACAGACATAGATAAATGGATGGAAAATTATAAGAAGCTTATGCTCGAAACCTTTGGCGGAAGGGTATGGTTTATCGGCATACAGGGAAGCAGGGGAAGAGGAGAAGCGGAAGAAAACAGCGATATAGACGTGGTGCTGATTTTAGACCGGCTTTTACAAGACGATTTATTTATATATGAAAAGGCTGTTTCAAAGCTTCCGGAGAGAAAACTTTTATGCGGCTTTGTTTCGGGGCTTTCGGAGCTTTCGAACTGGGACAGAGCAGATTTGTTTCAGTTCTGCCATGATACCGAGGACATATTCGGAAGCCTGAATGATTTAAGACTTTCGGTAAAAAGGCAGGACGCCGAAAGAGCCGCCCATTCGGGAGCATGTAATATATATCACGGCTTGATTCACAATATGCTTCACGAAAAAAGCCATGAAATTTTACAAGGCTTGTTTAAACAGGCCGGCTTTGTACTGAGAGCGGTATATTTTTGTGAAAACGGAATCTTTTTAAAGAGGAGAGATGAGCTTGTCAGCGCCTTTGAGGGAGATGAGAAAAAAATTGCCGAGCTCAGCGACAGGAAAAGATTTTTGAAAATATTCAACATGACTGAAGCAGCTGATCCGCATATTACGTCGGTTTTCTGCGGGCAATCTTCAATTGCCGCAGAAAATGCAGATACACATGAGGATGATGAATACTGCGGCAGGACGTTTTGTGAACTCTCAGCCCTGCTTATGGGCTGGGCAAAAGGAATTATTGAAAGATACTGAAGAAGCGCCGGACGAACGGAAGATTCCGGAAGTCTGAAAAGGATTATGGCTTGAGGAGGACTTAAATTGATCTATTTATCCTATTTTTCTTTTCCCGACAGGGAAAGAGAATATAGCTATCTTATGGGAGAAAAGCGCACGTGCTACGACAGCTTTTATCCGTTCCGAGTCCTTTCCGAGAGAGACCTTTCTCTTCTTGAATTTGACGATATAACGGTTCTCTGCGGCGGAAACGGTTCAGGCAAGACTACGGCTTTAAACGTTATAGGAGAGGCCATGCACCTTGAAAGAGACACGCTTTATAACCGCAGCAATTTCTTTGAAGATTACATAAACATGTGCGACTGGCGCACAGTCAGTCAAATTCCGCCTGACAGCCGTGTAATAACCAGCGACGACGTGTTTGATTTTATGCTTAATTTAAGATGTGTAAACGAGGGAATAGATGCAAGAAGAGAGGAGCTTCTTTCCGATTATCTGGACGTCAAATACTCTGATTTCAGATTTTCTTCGATGGAGGACTATGAAAAATTAAAAAAAGTGAATTTAGCGAGAAAAACCTCCCCATCAAAATATGTACGTAAACAGGTGATGGATAATGTGCGTGAACATTCCAACGGAGAAAGCGCTTTCAAATATTTTGTGCAGAAGATGGAAAGAGGAGGTCTTATGCTTCTTGATGAGCCTGAAAACAGCCTTTCTCCGGACAGACAGATTGAGCTTATAGAATATATAGAGAATTCAGCCAGATTTTTCGGCTGTCAGTTCATCATTGCCACCCATTCGCCGTTTCTGCTTTCGATAAGAGGAGCAAAGATCTATGATCTTTATGAGAAGCCCGCTAAAGTAAAAAAATGGACTGAACTTGAAAATGTAAGGATGTATTACGAATTTTTCAAAACACACGAGAAGGATTTCAGAGGGAAGGTATAAGATATTCATGGAAAGAGATTTAAAAAAAATGGAAGAACGGTTGGAAGCCTTTGAAAAAATGCTTTCGTTTATACAAAAAAATCATGATGATACAGTAATGAAAATGGAGGCTCTCAGGGAAGAGGGAAAAGTCAGGACGGCTACATACGGACAGCTAATGGGCAACAAATTGACTTATCGGAACATGCTGGATCTCTATAAACTTTACGACTTGATTTGATAATCTTTATAATGTCGTCAAAAATGGAAGGTATAATATTAAAAAGACAGCAGAAAGGTGCTATTTGGCAAAGAGATGGAAAAGGTAAGGATAGATAAGGAAAAATGGGAGAGGAAAGAAATCTTCGATTTTTTTTCAGCCGCCAGCGATCCGTTTTATATGGTAACTTTTAAGCAGGATATAACCAAGCTTTACAGATATGTGAAAGAAAGGGGAATATCGTTTTACTATGCTTTGGTTTATCTCTGCAGCGAAGCGATAAACAGCATAGAGGCATTTTCATATACGACAGAAAACGGAGAAATATATAAGCTTGACCGGCGAATTCCCAGCTTTACAGATTTAAAGAAAGGGAAAGAAACTTTTCATATAGTTACGATGGATTGCAGCGGCGGTATCGACGCTTTCTGCCGCAGGGCCGCTGAAAAAAGTGCTTTTCAAAAAGAATTCATACGCTTTGACGATGAGGGAGAGGAGCTTATTTATTTTTCCTGCGCACCGTGGTTTGAAATGACGGCTCTTACCAACGAAAAATATTTGGACGGAGACGGCGCAGCAGACAGCTCGATACCCCATATCGCATGGGGAAAATATGCAGACGACGGAGAACGTAAAGTCTTGCATATTTCCGTCGAGGTGAATCACAGGTTTATAGACGGGATACACATAGGAAAATTTCATCGGAAATTAACCGGGCTTATAGACTCTTTACAGCTAAATTAAGCAGTTGAGAAGGGAAGAGATATGTTTAACAAAAATTCAGACAGGTCTAAAAAATTAAAGAAAACGAAGAAGCTGGAAACTTTCCTGCCTTCCGTTGTGATGAAAAAGACGAGACCTATAATAGAAAATTTCAATAAGCTGATGGCTTATTACAAATGCGCTATAATGGAAATGGAAACTAAACTCAACGTTTTAAATGAGGAATATTCTCTCAGGTACGACAGAAATCCGATAAACGGAATTCAGACGAGGCTGAAAAAGCTCGACAGCATAGTGGAAAAGCTGGAAAAGGACGATTTGCCCTTGACTCTTGAGTCTCTTGAAGAAAATCTCAACGACGTGGCAGGAGTAAGAGTAATATGCGCCTTTGTCGAGGACGTCTATATGGTTGCTGAAAACCTTCTCAGGCAGGATGATATTCACCTGATAAAAAAGAAAGATTATATAGCCAATCCAAAACCTAACGGATACAGAAGCCTTCATCTCATCGTGACTGTTCCTATATTTTTAGCGAATGAAAAACGCCAGATGAAAGTTGAAATACAGCTGAGAACTATAGCTATGGATTCGTGGGCGGCTTTGGAGCATCAGCTCAGGTATAAAAAAAACGGAGACTTTACCGATGAGATGGCTGATGAATTATATCATTGCGCACAGATAAGCGCAGAGCTGGACGACAGGATGAATAAATTGAGAAAAGTTCATGATTATGAAGAAAAGCTGGGAAAAAACACGAGAGAGTTATCCAGAGAATAGGAAAATCAAAGAAAAAGCAGTCGAAAAATAAAATCGGGAAAAATCAAGTTGAAAACCGAACGAGAGTAAAAGAGATGAATTTAAAAAATGACAATAAAAAGGCTGCCTGTCCGCAGTTTACTTTTGCTATGTACCCTTTTACAGGACGAACTTGCATATGGGGCGCATATCGTTTTAAGCAATGGACAGGCAGCCTTTTTTAGTTAAGCGTGTTTTATATCTGTGTATTCAGCTATATCTCTGCTGGTTGTAATTAAGTCTTCTTTGTTAAGCTGATGAATATTATTATGACCTGTAATGCGGGCAAAGGTTTTCAGCTCATCATTTACGGCATTTAAATAATTTGTAAGCCTTTGAGAAGACAGATCTATGTCCAGCCTCTTTTCCAGCTCGGGATCCTGTGTAGCTACGCCTACAGGGCATTTTCCTGTATGACATATTCTGTACTGCTGGCAGGCAATGGCCATCATAGCCGCTGTCCCCACAGCCACTGCTGTAGCTCCCATGGCGATGGCTTTTGCTATATCGGAGGATATTCTGAAGCCTCCCGTTATGAGAAGGTCAATGTCAGGAGCATGTTTACCGAGATATTTTACGGCTCTATAGAGAGCATATATGGTCGGTACGCTTGTGGAATCTTTTATGGCTTTGGGGCTGGCTCCTGTAGCTCCGCCTCGTCCGTCCACTGTTATAAAGTCGGGCTTTGCATATACCGCAAATTCCAGATCGGCTTCTATCCTGCCGGCTGCTATTTTTATGCCGACAGGTCTTCCTTCGCTTCTTTCTCTGAGCTCTTTGACAAAATCCCTTAAATCTTCCTTTGTTTTTATGTCCGGAAATTTTGAAGGGCTTATTATGTCGCTCCCCTGTTCTTTTCCCCGCACTTTTGCGATTTCGGCAGTAACCTTGGAGCCTGGCAAATGACCGCCCATGCCGGGTTTTGTGCCTTGACCTATCTTTATTTCCAATGCGTCGCTGGATTTGAGATTTTCATCGCTGACGCTGTACATGTTGGGAATTATTTCAAATATATATTTGTATGAATTTTCTTTTTCTTCGGGAAGTATGCCGCCTTCTCCGCTGCACATGGCTGTTTTTACAGCGGCGCTGCCTTTTGCAAGGGAAATTTTTGCTCGTTTTGAGAGTGCGCCAAACGACATATGCGTTATATATACGGGCGATTCTATCACCATTGGTTTTTTTGCCTTTTTACCGATTACGGTCTTAAGAGAAACGTCTTCGCTTTCAAGGAGCGGAGGCGGATTGAGCTGGTTTCCGAGAATCAGGATTTCTTCCCATGAAACTACAGGGTTAGTGGTTCCCATGGCAGAAATTATACTTTGGCCTGTTTTGGCCATTTCATGAATGTCGCCCATATTTTTTTCTTTTGAATCGGATGTTCTGGCATATTCTTTCAGATAGCTTTCCATACCGGCCATACCGGTCTGAGTTTTTTCGACCTTTCTTTCTTTTGAAGCAGCGTCAGACGCCCCTTCGTTATCAGAGGAGGAATCTTCTGATATTTCTTGAAACATGGATTTAGCAACACCGCACATCGGGCATGTCCAGCTTTCGGGAAGATCAGAGAATTCAATGCCTTCTTTTTCTTCATCATAGATATATCCGCACATTAAGCAGCGATACTTTTTCATATTTTCCTCCTTAACAGTCTTATGTTTTGTTATTAGATAGTATCACCTGTAAACAGAAAAAACAACGGTTTTTAATAAACTTTATTTTAGAAGAACGTCAGTAGAATCAACGGGAGAAGCATATGATTTACTATTGATTGCATATATATGTCTTTGATCCGTAAAGCTGCTGCAAAGCTGTCAATTATACGGCATACAGAAAAAGCAGAGACAATGCTCTGCTTTCTTGGAGCTGATGAAGGGAATCGAACCCCCAACCTGCTCATTACGAATGAGCTGCTCTACCATTGAGCCACATCAGCGAGTATTGAGATATGCTATTTGTTGTAATCTGTCCTGAATAATCGTATTTAAAAGACAACGAAGTTATTATACTACAAGATTATAAACTTTGCAATTAAGTTTATCATTAAAAATGAAATAAATTTTTTCTGGGAAGAGTATTATTTCTTCCTTTTTTGCTTTAGGCAGCTTTTTCAGCGCAGACTCTAATTTTGAGGCGGAAGAGCGGTCAGGCGAAGACCATGCTCTCTCGATCCGTACGGGCATGCGGCTTTTAGTGTATTTTGCGCCGTTTTTTCCGCCGGAAAGATGCTCCTCAAAACGTCTCTTAAGGTCTGTGGATATGCCTGTGTATATGGAATTGTCCGTACATCTCAGCATATAAATGTAATACATCAGATCTTTTCCTCTTTTTTTAGATAGCAGAGAAAAGCGGTACAGCCGCTGTATATATCCTCGAAGGCAGTGTCATAGTCGCCGGTGTACCATGGGTCTGCAATATTTTGAGGGTTGTCTGTGAAATCGAGAAGTCTGTATACTTTGGAAAGACAGGAAACTCCGAACATACGAATAAGGTTTTGTTTATTATTGTCATCCATTATGAGTATATAGTCGTAATAATCCATGTCTTTTTCTGTGATTTGTACCGCCTTTTTCCCTGCGACGTTTATTCCTAAAGGTTCGAGCTTTTTTCTTGTTCCCGGATGTACTGGATTACCGATTTCTTCGCGGCTGGTAGCTGCGGAAGCTATGACGAACTTATCAGCGATACCTTCTTTTTCAACCATATATTTGAAAAGGAATTCTGCCATCGTAGAGCGGCAGATATTGCCGTGGCACACGAATAGGACTTTAATCATATTGTGACTCCTTATGCGGTAATTGTATATTTTATTTCTTTATCTTTTTACTCAGCAGATGTATAATATCACAAAACCGTAAAAAAGAAAACCGTTAAAACGGCAGATTTAACGGTAAAAGGACGGGACTTGTGATTAAAAGGATTTTAATGTTTCAGAAAGGAAAACTTTGCTCGCATGGAATTGGAATATTACACAGTTGACGGTTCATACGGCTGGAATCAGGAAAAGTTCAGAGATCTAATGATGAAGGGCGGAGGCTGCGCCGCAGTGACAGCCTGCGACAGCATGATATATTTCAGCAAGTATATGGGAATGTCTGAATGTTGCATGATTGAAACCGATGAAATTACGCCGAAAGCTTATAAGGCGTTTTCAAGGATTATGAAACCATACCTTCATCCGAGGTGGCAGGGGATAGACAGCCTCGACATATATATAGATGGGTTGACGTCGTTTCTTGAGGACATGGGAGAGGATAGGATTAAAATCGAGGGATTTTCCGGAAATGAGAGAATAGAGAAAGCGAAAAAAATGATCAAGATGCAGATAGACAGAGGAATACCGATTCCTTATCTGAATCTCAAGCATAAGGACAGCAGGTTTAAAGATTTTGAATGGCACTGGTTTATGCTTACGGGATATTCCGAAGACGAAAAAGGCAGCGGCGATTCAGGAGGCGGTGAGGGAAAGACCGGACGGCTTTTTATGGTAAAGGCAGTTTCCTACGGAGAATTTATCTGGATGAATTTCGATGAGCTTTGGGAAACAGGTTATGGCAGAAAGGGCGGTATGATAATATTTCATATAGACGAAAGATAAGATGGAAAACAAGATGAAAGACAAGACGCATGATAAAGCGGACGAATACGTTATTATATGCTGCAATGCGATTGTTTCGGCTTATGAAATATTAAAACCGGAAAATAAACGGAGATGAAAGAAAAAACTATGGAGATAAATTTTAAAAGTAAAAAGATTATTGCATTGATTATCACAGCCGTGATTATATTGGCAGTTGTTTCTGCGCTTGGGTATCATTATTATCAGCAGCAAAAGCTGGAGAGGAAGATAGACGAGGCTTTTTCCCGGATTGAAAAAACGGAAGAAGATTTCAACGGAAAAGATACGAGAGAGGATAAAATTGCAGTTTTACAGCATATTTCAGAAGAGTATGCCGAATATGAAAAGTCAGATGATGTGATTGAGGAGGTAGAGGAGAAGTATCTTTCGGTTATATCTGATATGCAGAAGGTTCTGAAAGAAGAATATGACAAAATTCTTGCCGGGAATACCTTGAAGGATATTGATAAAATCGGCGATAAAGAACAATTAAGCAATGCGGCGGCAGAGCTCGGGGACTTATTGCAGACAATTCAAGACGAGACGGGCATAGTATGTACGGAGGATGAAGCTGCTGAATATGAGACAAAAATAGCAGCTTATATAAAAGACTATGATGAAAGAATCGCTGCAATTGATGCAGAGCAAAAGACTGCCGGACAAGGCAGCGGTAATTTGGGCGGCAATTCTTCAGGAGCTGCCGGAGAGGCAGGCAATAAGGGCAGTTCATCGTCCGACGGACGTTATCAAACCGGATGGTCATACTATGAAAGCGAAGAGGGCAGGACGGATTACAAGCATTATTCTGACGGAAGCTGGTCAGCTACCGATGATGAGGGGAACAGCTGGACGAGCGACGATTTGAAAGAGTGGCTCGATTAAAAAGCCGGATAGGCTTCATAAAAAGATTACAGGACAAGAAGCGGCGGCAAAATCGCTATAACTGTCGATAAATCAACGGTTATAGCGGTTTTGCATTGTTTTTGTTCTGTAGCCCACATAAAAGAAATACGGGGATATTCCAAAATGATGAATTGGAATATCCCTTATTTATCTGACGTAATCGCAATATTCCTCTATCGGGCAGTCGTCGCATTTTGGCTTTCTGGCTTCGCAACACTGTCTGCCGTGGAAGATGAGGCTGTGATGAGTTCTGGACCATCTATCTTTGGGGATTCTTTCCATCAGCGCAAGCTCCGTTTTCAGAACATCTTTTTCATCAGTAAGGCCTATTCTGTTGGCTACTCTGAAAACATGCGTATCTACGGCAATTCTCTGATGTCCGAATCCGACGGAAAGGACTACGTTGGCAGTTTTTCTGCCGACTCCCGGAAGGGCGATAAGAGCGTCGTAATCGTCCGGAACTTCTCCGCCGTAATTATCTGTTAAAGCCTTTGCCAGCCCGACTATGTTTTTGGATTTTGTCTTATACATTCCGATTTTTTTTATGTATTCAGCCACCTCCGCCGGGTCGGCTTCAGCCAGCTCATAGGGTGTAGGATATCGCTCAAACAGAGCGGGAGTTACTAAATTTACAGCTTTATCAGTAGTCTGAGCTGAGAGAACTACGGCTACGAGGAGCTGGTACGTGTTGATGTGATTCAAAGCACATTCCGCCTCGGGATATGTTTCTTCGAGTATATCCAATATTTTGTTTATGTCAGAAGCTTTTACCATGGTTTGCTTATTCCTTTCATTTTACAATATTGTAACATAATCGACAGACTTTGGCATGATTTTTTTGAATTGACTTTATGCTTGTGCTAAAATAATAAATTATACAGATGGTTTACAGGGAAGGAGATATTTGTGCTGCCAATTCGGCGGTAGGATGGTGATTATAATGATAATTGATTTCAAAAGCATGGGCGAGCAGACTTTACACAATTTTAAAGGCGGAGAAAAAGATACGGCGGTAAAAATGTTTGCCGATGAAAATAACCGCATAATGCTTGGGAGATTAGAGCCGGGAGCTTCAATCGGTCTGCATAGGCATGAAGGCAGCAGTGAAGTTATTTTTATCATGGAAGGATGCGGCAAAGTTCTTTTTGAGGGGAAATATGAAAGACTTGAAGCAGGAGACGTGCATTATTGCCAGAATGGCTGCGAGCACAGTCTGATAAATGACAGCGATGAGAATTTGATATATTTTGCGGTAGTTCCAAACCATAGAGCATAGCAAAACCGGCCGCCTTCAATGATAAGCAAGCAGGCTTTTTGCCGCAGAATCCGGAAATTAAGCCGGGAGCGGGAATTAACCCGAAAATAGCGGGAAATTAAGCCGGAAACGGCGAAAAATAAACCCCGAAGTATGTCGCAGCTGATTTAGTCATATACTGTCGGGGTTTTGTGTTTCGGGTTATTTTTCTTTGCTGAAAAGCGTCGGATTACTTCTCTTTGCCGAAAAGAGAAAGAAGTCTCAGGAAAATATTTATAAAGTCAAGGTAAAGCTGCATAGCGCCGTAGATATATAGCTTTCTGTCGCTTTCAAGGGCAGCTGCGCTGTAGTTCTTTATCATGTTCATATCATAAGCCGTTACGCCGAAGAACAGGAAGAGAACGGCGCAGTCTATAACTATTTCCAGCGAGCTGCTTTTAAGCAGAAATGCGTTTACAAGACTTATGACGACTGCTATCAGCAGAGTTATCATCAGCATAGGTCCCCAGCGAGCGACATTATTTTTGCAGCGGTAGCCGTATATGGCAAATCCGCCGAAAAGAGCAGCTCCGGCAAGGAATAAAACTACGATGGAACTCATCTGGTAGACAGCAAATATCACCGAGAGAGTTACGCCGTTTAGTACGGCATAGGCAAAGAAAAGTATGCCTACAGCCACAGGCGACAGTCTTTTAAATAAAAATGAAAATAACAGAACGACTGCGACTTCCGCAATTAACAAGACTGTAAAAGAGTTCTGATATATGAAATACCAAAAAAGGTTTGAAGCATAGGTGATCCACGAGCAGGCGGCCGTTACCAACAAGCCTGCAAACATCCAGACGAAAGTTCTGAAAATAAAATCGTTTTGATGCTGTATCACCGACAGCTGTATTGAATTTTCTTTACGCATGAAATGATTTCCTTTCTATTTTATATTGTAAATCAGTCAGAGCGGCGAAGCGTGTTATTTATCTTTTCCGCAGCATTTTTTGTATTTTTTCCCAGAACCGCAAGGACATGGGTCGTTTCTACCCGGCTCCTTTTCTTTGCGAACTGTCTTTGAACGCTTAAAATCCTTGACGATTTCTCTTCTTTTATCTTCGGAAAGCACCCCGTCCCACTGCGGAAGGGTATAGAGATAATCGGCGTCAGCCTTTAGCATGTTGAAAAACAGCTTTTCAAAATCTATATCCAGCTCGATGGCCGTATCTTCTTTGATTCTTTCCAGGTCGTTGGCTTTGTTCAGACTGGTGTTGATACCGTCGAGAAAGCCCATGAATATTGCGGGCTCCGCCTTGAATTTTTCCGAAAGCTCTTTAAAGGTGCCGCTCAGGCGGGTATCCTTGTTGGCCAGAATGTATTCATATACTCTGATTTCGGTATCGCTGTATTCTTTCCAAAAATTTTCAAACGTTTCTTCTGTCTGGCTCTCCATCAAATCCAGCCACTGTTTATATAATGACATTTTTAACCTCCGTAAATAATTGATTTATTTTAAATTTGCCGGTACTTGCAATACAGACTGGTATTTTGACTGCCGCAAGTCTTTTCAGAACAGAGAAAATTTAAATTTTTACCGGTTTGTTAAGACAGCTGCAAAAATGAAATAAGATGTTGTCTGTTCTATCTGAATTTTCTTTTCATTATATCCAGTATGTCTCCGCAAATTGCGCTGCCTGTAGGAAGCGGGCCTGCACCGCGTCCATAGAACATCAGCTCTCCGACCATGTCGCCGGTTACGTATACGGCGTTGAATTCGTTGCTGACGCCTGCAAGAGGATGAGTTTCATCCAGAAGGACAGGGGAGACGGAGTATTCCAATTTACCGTCGTTCAGCCGGGCTTTTCCTATAAGCTTTATTTTTTTACCGCAGTCAGAAGCTTCTTTTATATCCTCCGGAGAAACGCCTGTAATTCCGACTGTTGGAATTTCTTCGGGAGGGATATGAGTTCCGAAAGCCAGCGCCATGAGTATGGAAAGCTTGTTGGCTGCGTCTATGCCTTCTACGTCAGCGGTAGGGTCGGCTTCGGCAAAGCCCTTTTCCTGGGCGTCCTTCAAAACTTCGCCATATGAAAGACCTTCATCCGTCATCTTTGTAAGGATGTAGTTGGTGGTGCCGTTTAGGATTCCCATTATTTCTATGAAATTGTTGGCTTGCAGCGCTCCGGTTATAGCTGTGAGAACGGGGACTCCGCCGGCTACGCTGGCTTCAAAGAGAAATTCGACGTTGCTGGCTCGGGCAGTCTCTGTGAGCAGCTTATAGTTTGCCGCTATAGCGGCTTTATTGGCGCTGATTACATGTTTTCCCTCTTTCATAGCTTGAACCATGAAAGATGTGGCCGGCTCTATACCTCCAATCATTTCAACTACTATGTCTATCTGAGGATTCTTGATGACATCATCGGGATCTTCAGTTAAAAGCGATGGGTCTGCCTCTGCAAAACGCTTTTTGTTCCTGCTGCGCTGCAATATTTTTACTACTTCGGGAGTAACGCCGGTACGTTTTTCTATTATTTCTTTGTTTTCGGTAAGTATGTGATAAGTTCCGCCGCCTACGTTGCCGAATCCAAGTAATCCGATTTTTACGGTTTTCATGCCTTCCTCCTTGCTTAGATGAATAACCTTGTTTTCTTTTGAAGTTATTTAAGCAAAATTATATAACAGTTTTGAATTTTTGTCTTTACCTTTTTTGAAAATTTGTTATTATTGTCAGAGGAGGAAACTTGAAAATGAGCCTTAATATAGTATTTGTAGAACCTGAAATACCGCCCAACACAGGAAATATAGCAAGAACCTGCGCAGCTACTGACACGAGGCTTCACCTTGTAAAGCCATTGGGATTTGATATAGACGACAGACATGTAAAAAGAGCAGGACTTGATTACTGGCCTTACGTCAGTCTTGAAATACATGAAAGTCTGGACGACTTCATAAAGAAATACGGTGAAGAAAGGATGTGGCTGGCCACTACGCAGGGAGGCCGTCTTTATACTGACGTCGAATATGAAGACGGAGATTTTATACTTTTCGGAAGAGAGACAAGAGGACTGCCGAGGGACTTCATCGGAATGAACGAAGAAAAAGCTGTAAGAATACCGATGAGTGAGAATACGAGAACCAGGTCCTTCAATCTGTCAAATTCTGCCAACATAATATTGTTTGAAGCGTTAAGACAATTGGGCTTCCCGGGCTTGAAATGATATTAGATTTTTGGTATAATATTTGCATAAAAAGGGTTGAATGTGATTACGCAGAGGTGAAGGATGAAATTAAGTTATGGCCTGACAATTGAACAGACTCAGAAGTTGACTATGACGCCAGAACTTATTCAGGCAATCCGAATTCTTCAGTTCAATACCCAGGAGCTGGATAATTTTGTGCAGGGAGAATTGATGGAAAATCCCGTTCTGGAATTTGACAGGACGGCTGATGTTGAGCCCCCCAAGGAGCAGCCCGATTTTGATTTGCGCGAAAAAGTCAAAGAGGAGTATGACGATATAAGCTATAATCAGTGGCAGTATTCAAAGGATAAGGAGACCTTCTCCTTTGAACAGTTTGTAAGCAAGGATGAAACTCTGGAGGATTCGCTGCTTTTGCAGTTGACTTTTTCCAATTTAAAAGGAAAAGATCTTAAAATAGGAAGGTACCTGGTAGAGGCTATAGATGACAACGGATACCTTAAAGCAGACATCGGAAAGGTCGCTGCTTGTTTCAGGACTACGGAGGAGCACGTGGAAAAAGTTCTGGACGTTATTCAGACTTTTGAACCATTAGGCGTAGGTGCAAGAAATCTTAAAGAATGTCTGATAATACAGCTGGCGGCAAAGGGCCTTTTGGAAGATCGTATCGAATATATAATCCTCAATCATCTTGAGGATTTAGGAGAGAACCGGCTGGGCAAGGTTTCCAAGCTGTTGGGAATTCCGGTAAATCAAGTTCAGATGGTATGCGATCTTATAAGGTCTTTGGAGCCGAAGCCTGGAAGAAGTTTTGCCGGAGACGAAAACGTCAAATACATAACGCCTGACGTGATAGTTGAAAAAGTAAACGATGAGTACGTGGTTTCAACCAATGAGAACAGCATACCTCATCTGATGGTCAGTCCGTATTATACCAATCTTTCAAAGGAAACGAAGAATGACGAAGAGGTTTCCAAGTATCTTACAGATAAATTCAATTCGGCTATATGGCTCATAAAGAGCATAGAGCAGCGAAGACAGACCATATTCAACGTGGTGACGGCAGTTGTGGAACATCAGAGAGAGTTCCTTGAAAAGGGGCCGAAATACATGAAGACTCTCACCCTTAAACAGGTTGCAGACGTGATGGGCGTACACGAATCGACAGTCAGCCGTTCCATTAACGGTAAATATATGCAGACTCCGAGAGGCGTTTTCGAGATAAGATATTTCTTTTCCAGCGGCGTAACTGGTCAGAGTGGAGAAGGATTATCCTCCAACAGCATTAAAACCTTTATAAAAGAAATTATAGACGGTGAGGATCCGAAGAAACCTTACAGCGATCAGGAGATGGTTGAGATTCTAAGTGAACGGGGAATAGAAATATCCCGCCGCACCGTTGCCAAGTATAGGGAAGGAATGAATATTTTATCTTCGTCCAAAAGGAGAAGATATGAATATAAATAATTAAAATAAAAAAGTAATTGTCATACTTAGAGTTTGGGAGGAAAAGAAAAATGGCGATTAAAGTAGGTATCAGCGGTTTCGGAAGAATTGCAAGAGTTGTCATCCGCGCGGCGATGGACATGCCCGAAATCGAAATTGCGGGAATCAACGTGAGAAATGCAGATCTTGAATATCTGGTATACATGTTGAAGTACGACACGACCTTCGGAAGATTTCCGAAGAGTTTGGATCGTTACGACAAGGGTCTGATAATAGACGGTAAGAAAGTTCCCGTTTACAGTGAGACCGAAGCAATCAACATACCGTGGAAAGAATGCGGGGCAGAGTATATCGTAGAGGCTACGGGAGCCTACGTTACTACGGAAAAATCCTTGGATCATATAAAAGCCGGAGCCAAAAAGGTTATAATATCAGCGCCGGCTAAGGATAAGGAAACTCCTACATTTGTTTTCGGAGTAAACCACGAAAACTACAAACCGGAAATGCAGGTTGTTTCCAACGCGTCCTGCACTACAAACTGTCTGGCTCCTTTAGCAAAGATCATTGAAGATAACTGGGGAATCAAGGAAGGCCTGATGTCTACCATCCATTCAGCAACTGCAAAGCAGAAGGTAGTCGACGCCCGTTCAATGAAAGACTGGAGAACAGGAAGGAGCGTTTTTGGAAACGTAATTCCTTCAACTACAGGCGCAGCTAAAGCGGTAGGACTTGTAATCCCATCCTTAAAGGGAAAGATGACAGGTATTTCATACAGAGTTCCGACAGCTGACGTTTCAGTTGTAGACCTCAATGTAGTGCTGGAAAAACCGGCTTCCTACGAAGAGATATGCAGCAAGGTAAAGGAAGCGTCGGAAACTTATATGAAAGGCGTTCTGGAATATGTTGACGACGAAGTTGTTTCGGGAGACTTTGTAGGAGATCCTTGCACTTCGATTTTCGACGCCAGGGAAGGTATTGAATTAAACGACCATTTCTTCAAGTTCATAGCTTTCTATGATAATGAATTCGGATATTCAAGCAAAATTCTTGAAATGATAAAATACATGCACAGCGTGGGCTAATATTGACGTTTTACTCGCCTCCCTGCGCCGCCTCAGTGGTTTGACGTTACCGGCTGTTTCAGAGCCCGGCGTTGCACTTAAAACAGGCGGCCGCCATGGGCGGCGAGTTTGCTGAATATTTAATAATAAGGATGGCATAAAAAATGAAAAAGACTGTCAGAGATATAGAAGTTAAAAATAAAAAAGTGATCGTAAGGTGCGACTTCAACGTCCCTCTTAAAGACGGAAGGATTACGGACGATACGAGAATAAAAGCGGCGCTGCAGACAATACGGTATTTAACGGATGAAAACGCTGCCGTGATACTGATGTCTCACTTAGGACGACCGGGTGGACAGCCGGACGGTAAATATAGTTTGAAACCTGTCGCAGACCGGCTTTCCGAGCTGCTTGGCGATGAGGTGATTTTTGCAGTCTCCGACGCCGTAGTGGACGATACTGTCAGAGAAAAGGCAAGTCAGCTTAAAGCCGGACAGATAATGCTGCTTGAAAACGTACGCTTCAGAAAAGAAGAGACCAAGAACGGAGAAGAATTTGCCAAAGAATTATCCTCTTTAGCCGACATATTTGTCAATGACGCTTTCGGAACTGCACATAGAGCTCATGCTTCGACTGCGGGGATAGCCGCATATCTGCCGGCAGTCTCCGGCTTTCTGATAGAAAAGGAGCTTGAATTCTTAGGAAATGCGGTGGAAAACCCGAAGAGACCGTTTGTTGCCATAATGGGCGGTGCAAAAGTGAGCGATAAGATTTCCGTCATAAGGAATCTTCTGAACAAAGTCGACATTCTGATAATAGGCGGAGGAATGGCGTACACCTTTTACAAGTCAAAGGGATATGAGATAGGAACTTCAATTCTGGATTCTGAAAGCATAGATTTGGCTAAAGAGCTTATTAAAGAAGCCGAAGAAAAGAAAGTAAAGTTCCTTATTCCCGTCGACGTAGTATGCGGAAGAGAATTTAAAAACGATACGGAAACTTTTGTATGTAAAGCTGAGGAAATGCCGTCAGACATGATGGGGCTTGATATAGGACCTGAGACAGCGGCTATATATAAAGAAGAAATTTTAAAAGCTAAGACAGTCGTATGGAACGGACCGATGGGCGTATTTGAGATGGAAAGCTTTGCAAAAGGCACTTTGGCGGTAGCGGAGGCCATGGCAGATTCAGACGCTGTGACTGTGATTGGGGGCGGAGATTCTGCCGCTGCTGTAGCCCAGTTTGGCCTTGCTCAAAAGATGAGTCATATTTCTACCGGAGGCGGAGCTTCTCTTGAATTTCTGGAGGGAAAAGAGCTGCCGGGCGTAGCTGTTTTGGAAGATAAATAAGAAAGGCGGAAGTCAATATGAGAATACCCTTTATTGCGGGAAACTGGAAAATGTACAAGACTATAGAAGAGGCGAGAGATTTTGCCCGCAAGTTCAAAGAGCTTTATCATGATACAGACGTGAAAACGGCTGTCTTTGCACCATATCCGCAGCTTCAGGCATTGACGGAGGAGCTTGCGGGAAGCGGAATAGGAGTAGGAGCGCAGAACGTTCATTTTGAAAAGGAAGGCGCATATACCGGTGAAGTTTCTGTCAGAATGCTTCAGGAGCTCGGTGTGGATTACTGCCTTGTGGGTCATTCCGAAAGACGCCAATATTTCAATGAAACAGACGAGACCGTCAATCTTAAGCTTAAAGCTCTGCTTGAATCTGAAATTCTTCCTGTATTATGCGTAGGAGAAAATCTGCAAGAACGGGAAGAGGGAAAGGCAAATGCGTTAGTTTCAGACCAGATAAAGGCCGCCTTCAGCGGTATCACAAGTGAAGATTCTTGTAAAATTACCATAGCGTATGAACCCGTTTGGGCCATCGGGACGGGAAAAACCGCAACCCCGCAGCAGGCCAATGAAATGTGCTCCTGCATAAGAGAAACGCTGACAGGAATCTATGATGAAGAAACGGCTGACATGATAGTTATTCAATACGGCGGCAGCGTTAAGCCCGATAATGCTACGGAAATAATGAACATGGAAGAAATAGACGGAGCTCTTGTTGGGGGAGCAAGCCTTGATCCTCTAAAATTTATTGAAATTGTCAACTTTTAACTTGATTTCGACATAATTTTTATGCTATACTAAATAAGTTATATTGTAGGAGGATATTTATGAGACTGTTTTTAATGATTTTATTGGCAATCTCAAGCGTTGTACTCATTGCCAGCGTGCTTTTACAATCGGGCAACAGCGCAGGTCTTTCAGGTTCCATCGCAGGAGGAGCTGAACAGCTTTTCGGAAAAAAGAAGAGCAGGGGCTATGAGGCTATATTGTCAAAAATTACAACAGTAGGAGCTATTTTATTCGTAGTGCTTTCCTTAGCGCTGGTAGCGATGGATTAGCTTCACAATCAAAACGTTATTATTATTAAATATTCACTTTGCGTAAGAGGTACTCAGCGTGCCTCTTATTCAGCGTTAAAAGTGAGCGGGAGGTATCAAACATGAATATTTTTGCTGTATGTGCAGCCGCATTCGGTCTGATTGTTGCGTTTTGCTTGGCAGCATGGATTCTCAAGGCTGACGAAGGTACAGACAGAATGAAAGAAATTGCCGGATACATCAGAGAAGGTGCGATGGCATTCCTGAGAAGAGAATATAAGACAATGGTTATAGTAATCGCTGTTTTATTCTTACTCATCGGTTTTGGATTAAAAAGCTGGACAACCGCAGTGCTTTATTTGTTTGGAGCATTGCTTTCGGTATTAGCTGGATTCTTCGGAATGAAGGTGGCTACTGCCGGCAACGTAAGAACTGCTTACGCTGCAAAGGAATCAGGTATGAATAAGGCTCTGAAGATTGCTTTCAGAAGCGGTGCCGTTATGGGTCTTTGCGTATCGGGTCTTGGACTTTTAGGTCTCAGTCTGATAGTAGTATTCCTTGACCTTGCTACGGTTACACAGTGCATCACAGGCTTTGGCCTCGGAGCATCCTCAATGGCTCTCTTTGGAAGAGTAGGAGGCGGTATCTATACCAAGGCTGCCGACGTAGGCGCCGACCTTGTAGGTAAGGTTGAAGCAGGAATCCCTGAAGACGACCCTCGTAACCCGGCGGTTATCGCCGACAACGTAGGCGATAATGTAGGCGACGTTGCAGGTATGGGTTCAGACCTGTTTGAGTCATACGTAGGATCAATAATTTCAGCTGTTACGCTGGCTTCCGTTGCAGTTATGACTTCTATGGAGACAGCTACTTTCTCTGAAACTACAGCTGCACTCTTCCCGCTGATTATATCGGCGGTAGGAATTATTGCTTCTGTTATAGGTATCATGTGCGTAAGAGGCAAGGAAGGCGGAAACCCTGCCAGCGCTCTCAATCTGGGTACTTATATAAGCGGCATTTTAGTAATAATTGCAACAGTTGTTCTTTCAAAGCAGATGCTTGGTGATTATACTTACGCATTCGCTATCATCGCAGGTCTTATCGTTGGTATCGCCATCGGTAAGGTTACAGAAGTTTACACTTCCGGCGACTACAAATCAGTTAAGAAAATTGCAGACCAGTCACAGACAGGAGCTGCAACTACAATAATCAGTGGTCTCGGCGTTGGAATGATGTCCACACTCTGGCCGATAATCTTCATTTGCATAGGCGTATTCGTTGCATATCAGTTTGCGGGCCTTTATGGAATCGCTCTTGCAGCGGTAGGTATGCTCTCAACTACAGGTATGACTGTAGCCGTTGACGCTTACGGACCTGTATCAGACAATGCCGGCGGAATTGCCGAAATGTCAGAGCTTCCTCATGAAGTAAGAGAAATTACAGACAAGCTTGACGCTGTAGGAAATACGACAGCCGCTATTGGTAAGGGCTTTGCCATCGGTTCGGCAGCTCTGACTGCACTGGCTCTGTTTGCTTCATATGCTGCAGTTACGGAGCTCGAAGCTATTAGTCTGCTTGAACCTATAGTAATCATAGGTCTCTTCATCGGAGCTATGCTTCCGTTCCTGTTCTCAGCCATGACTATGAATTCCGTAGGCAAGGCTGCAAATCAGATGATTGAAGAAGTTAGAAGACAGTTCAGAGAAGACAATGGCATTATGGAGGGAACTTCAAAGCCTGACTATGCAAACTGTGTTGACATTTCAACTAAAGCAGCACTCAGAGAAATGGTAATTCCGGGAATCATGGCTATCGTAGCACCTCTGATTGTCGGTATCGTACTGGGTCCTGCCGCCTTAGGCGGAATGCTTGGCGGAGCTCTTTCTTCAGGCGTACTCCTTGCCATTATGATGGCCAATGCAGGAGGAGCTTGGGACAATGCCAAGAAGTATATTGAAGAAGGAAATTACGGCGGAAAGGGTTCAGAGCCTCACAAAGCTGCTGTAGTAGGAGATACCGTAGGAGACCCGTTCAAGGATACTTCCGGTCCTTCAATCAACATTCTCATAAAGCTTATGACAATAGTAGCGGTAGTATTCGCACCTCTGTTCGTAGAGATAGGCGGACTGCTGTAGAAATTTTAAGACTTATAAAAGGACTTCCTTTCAGGAAGTCCTTTTTATGGGTATAGATGATTTAACTTACGGGGAGGACAAGATTTATGAACAACAATGAACCAATTACAGATGTAAAAACCTTAGGCGCCGGCAAGACCCTGATATTGGGGTTACAGCATACGTTTGCCATGTTCGGCGCCACCGTACTGGTGCCTATTCTTACCGGCCTTCCTATAGCGACCACTCTTTTGATGGCCGGTATAGGAACTCTGCTGTTTCATCTTTTAACTAAAGGAAAAGTTCCGGCCTTTTTAGGTTCGTCCTTTGCTTTTCTGGGAGGCTATGCTGCGGTGGCGCCTCTTATGGAGGATGGAACACCCAATGAGGAAATGCTTCCTTATGCCTGCGGCGGCGTTTTCTGTGCGGGACTTTTATACTTGCTGCTTTCAGCTTTGATAAAAGGCTTTGGAGCTAAGAGAGTCATGAGATTCTTTCCTCCGGTTGTAACAGGACCCATTATAATTTCCATAGGACTTATATTGGCTCCGTCAGCGATAAATAACTGTGCAACCAACTGGCCGATAGCCTTAATTGCGCTGGTTACCGTAATAGTATTCAATATATGGGGCAGGGGAATGTCTAAAATCGTACCTATACTCATCGGTGTGGCCGTATCTTATCTGGCAGCTATCATGATGGGAGCAGTTGACTTCTCAGGCATTCAAGACGAAGCAATTTTAGGACTTCCAGAGATAAGCATCATGAAATTTGATGTGAGCGCAATAATAACCATAATGCCAATAGCCCTTGCCACGATGATGGAGCATATAGGGGATATTTCAGCGATTGGAGCGACTACAGGAAAGAATTACATAGCTGATCCGGGACTTCACAGAACGTTGCTCGGAGACGGCGTGGCGACCTGTATCGCTGCACTGGTGGGAGCGCCCGCCAATACTACTTATGGTGAAAATACGGGAGTTCTTGCCTTGACAAAAGTATATGATCCGAAGGTTATGAGGATAGCGGCTGTATTTGCAATAGCGCTGTCATGTATACCTAAAGTTGCTTTCGTGATTGAATGTATTCCGGCAGCGACGATAGGCGGAATTTCGTTCATACTTTACGGTATGATTTCAGCTATAGGTATAAGAAACGTGGTTGAAAATCAGGTGGATTTTACAAGAAGCAGAAATACCATCATAGCTGCACTCATCCTTGTATGCGCTCTCGGCTTTAACTCGCTGGGCGGAATTACGTTTACTGTTTTCGGAGCTGACGTAACTCTTTCAGGCCTTGCGATAGCTTCGATCGTAGGTATTTTAGCGAATGCTCTTCTCCCGGGAAATGAATATGAATTCAGGGAAGACGTTGCAGAGGAAAACGATAAGTTTCAGACCTATAAAATTTAAGAAAAAGATTTTTGCCGCCGGCATATTATACCGGCGGTGTTTTTATATAGTGAAACGTTTTCTGTTTTTTGAGGCCGCTTTTCGCGAGAAAGGGGGAAGAAGGAAAAAGCTGTTAAAAGGGTAACGATATACTATTGCAATTTGTCCTGGCCTTTAATATAATAAATTACGAAGCAATTTTATTGATCGTTTCACGTTTTAATCAAAGGTGCAGAAACGTTTTTTCTTTGAGGGAAACGCGCTTTTGGCGGATTTATTTTAAGTTTTTATTTACAGCAGGAGGATTTTATGTTGGAAAAGAGCTATTTCGACAAAACGGATGAGATAATAGCGCAGCATGGAGCTGACAGCTCGTCGTTGATTCCAATAATACAGGACATTCAAAACGAGTACCGCTATCTTCCCGGAGAGCTTTTGTCTTATGTGGCGGAAAAAATAGGTATAACGGAAGCAAAAGCTTACAGCGTCGCCACCTTTTATGAAAACTTTTCCTTTGAGCCTAAAGGCAAGTATGTGATAAAAGTATGTGATGGAACGGCGTGCCATGTCAGAAAATCAATACCTATACTTGAAAAACTGTACAGCGTGCTCGGTCTGTCAGAGAGTAAGGCTACGACGGACGATATGATGTTCACACTGGAAACCGTTTCATGTCTGGGAGCCTGCGGGCTGGCGCCGGTGCTGACAGTAAACGATAAAGTATATCCCGCTATGACGCCGGAGTCGGCGGCAGCCCTTATAAATGAATTGAGAGGAGCATAAGACTATGCAGAGAATAAACAGCGCCGAAGCTTTAGAAAAGATATGCAAGAGGGCAAAGGACAGGATAGATAGCTGTAAGTGCAGAATACTTATATGCGCAGGAACCGGATGTCTTGCAGGCGGTTCAGGTGAAATTTACGAGGAGATGAAAAGACTGGCGGAGGACAACCCTGACGTTGAAGTACACTTTGGAGCTGAGATAGCGTGTGGAGACATACATAAGAATCCTTCAAGGGATAAGCAGGATGAAGACTCTTCATGCGGTGAAAGTATAGGTGTGAAAAAGAGCGGCTGTCACGGCTTCTGTGAGATGGGGCCGCTGATGAGAATCGAACCTTTGGGTATACTGTATACAAAAGTGTCTCCCAGCGACTGCCGCCAGATATTTGAGCAAACGGTAAAGAAAGGGGAGATAATCAGAGAACTGCTCTATAAACAGGATGGAATAGAATATCCTAAACAGGAGGAAATCCCTTTCTATAAAAAACAAACGCGTATAGTTTTGGAAAACTGCGGTCATATAGACGCTGAAAACATAGAAGAATATATTGCCAAGGGCGGCTATAAAGGACTGGCAAAAGCAATCTTTCAGATGACGCCGGAGGAGGTTGTTGAGGAAATAAGCGATTCAAATCTCAGAGGCCGCGGAGGCGGAGGTTTTAAGACAGGATATAAATGGAGCCAGGTGGCGAGACAGGAGGAGAAACAACGTTATGTCGTATGCAACGGAGATGAGGGAGATCCCGGGGCATTTATGGATAGAAGCATAATGGAGGGGGATCCTCACAGAGCGCTTGAGGGGATGATGATAGCGGCTTATGCAGTAGGAGCACGGGCGGGTTATATTTACGTCAGAGCCGAATATCCGCTTGCCGTAAACCGTCTGAAAAATGCCATAGAACAGGCTGAAAAAGCAGGGCTTCTCGGAGAAAATATTCTCGGATCAGATTTTTCCTTTAATATATATATAAGCAAGGGGGCAGGAGCTTTCGTATGCGGAGAGGGAAGCGCTCTTACAGCTTCCATTGAGGGAAACCGCGGAATGCCGAGAGTAAAGCCTCCGAGAACCGTAGAGCACGGCCTTTTTGACAAGCCGACGGTGCTCAACAATGTGGAAACCTATGCAAACGTTCCCGGAATAATAAACAAAGGAGCAAAATGGTTTAAATCCATAGGCACAGAATCCAGTCCGGGAACAAAGGCATTTGCTCTTACAGGAAGCGTTAAGAATACAGGTCTTATCGAAGTCCCTATGGGAACTACTCTTAGAGAAGTAATTTACGATATCGGCGGAGGAATTAAAAACGACGGCAAATTTAAAGCCGTTCAGATAGGAGGACCCTCCGGCGGCTGCCTGATAACGCCGCATCTTGATATAAACCTGGATTTTGATTCACTGAAGAAGATGGGAGCGATGATAGGCTCGGGAGGTCTGGTCGTAATGGACGACAGTACCTGTATGGTGGAAGTGGCCAGATTCTTCATGAACTTTACGCAAAAAGAAAGCTGCGGCAAATGTGTGCCATGCAGAGAAGGAACAAAGCGTATGCTTGAAATTTTGGAAAGGATAGTAGCCGGCAAGGGAAGGCCCGAAGATCTTGACCTCCTTGACGAGCTGGCGGAAACCATAACGGAAACGGCTCTCTGCGGATTGGGAAAGAGCGCAGCTCTTCCTGTAAGGAGTACCTTAAAGCTTTTCCGCGAGGAATACATGCAGCATGTCGTAGAGAAGAAGTGTGTTTCCCACACATGTACGGAGCTCAGGCGTTATGTAATAAGTCCTGAAAGGTGCAAAGGCTGCTCGAAGTGTGCGAAAAACTGCCCTGCTGACGCTATAAGCGGCAAAATAAAAGAACCTTATGTAATAGATAACGAGAGATGTATTAAATGCGGAGCATGTGAAAGCTCATGTGCTTTCGGAGCGATACATGTGGAATGGTAGGAGGTATCGACAGATGAAGTATATGACTATAAACAACAAGAAGGTTGCCTTTGATAATGAGAGAAATGTACTGTCTGTAATAAGAAAGGCGGGCATAGAACTGCCGACATTCTGCTATCTTTCGGAGCTTTCTACATATGGCTCATGCAGAATGTGCGTGGTAGAGGATGATAAGGGAAAAATATTTGCGTCATGCTCAGAGGTGCCGAAGGACGGAATGGTCATTTATACCAATACATTGAGATTACAGCACCACAGAAAGATGATAATAGAGCTTCTTTTAGCCTCCCACTGCACCGATTGCACCACCTGCCGCACCAACGGCGCTTGTATACTTCTCAAGCTTGCCAATCAGCTTGGCGTAAATTACGTCAGATTTGAAAATAACAAGCCGAAGCTTCCTTTGGACTACAGCTCCGCATGTATAGTTTTAGACCCCAATAAATGTATTCTGTGCGGCGACTGTGTAAGAACGTGTATAGAAATACAAGGCCTTGGAATCCTTGAGTTTGCTCACAGAGGCTCGAAAATGAGAGTAACCACGGCTTTTGACAGACCTCTTTCAAAGACTGCCTGCGTCGGCTGCGGCCAGTGCCGCGTCGTGTGTCCTACAGGCGCTATAACCGTAAAGCAGAATATACACCCCGTATGGGAGGCTTTGTCCGATAAAAATACGAGAGTTGTAGCGCAGATAGCGCCTGCCGTAAGAGTTGCAGTCGGTGATAAGTTTGGGATTAAAAAGGGCGAAAATTCCATAGAAAAGCTGGTGGCAGCCTTAAGGCTCATGGGCTTCGACGAGGTATACGACACCAACTTTGGAGCCGATTTAACTGTAATGGAGGAATCCAAGGAGCTTCTGGAAAAATTGGAGGAGGGTAAGGACTTGCCGTTGTTTACCTCCTGCTGTCCGGGATGGGTAAAATTCTGTGAAGAAAAGTATCCTGAGCTGAGAAAGCATATTTCCTCTTGTCGCTCTCCGCAGCAGATGTTCGGCGCCGTAGTAAAAGAGCAGGCGAGAATGAATAAGGATGACAAGAGAAAGACGGTAGTCGTTTCCATTATGCCTTGTACAGCCAAAAAAGCCGAAATACTACGTCCTGAGCATAGGACAGAGGGAGAAATGGACGTTGATTACGTTTTGACTACTACGGAAATAACGAGAATGATAAAAGAAGCGGGAATTGATTTGGCTGAGCTTAATGCAGAAGCCATGGATATACCTTTCGGAATATCCTCCGGCGGCGGAGCCATATTCGGAGTAACCGGAGGAGTAACCGAAGCCGTACTGAGGAGACTGGTGGGCAGCTATAAGACGGAAGATCTGGAGCAAATAAGTTTTACCGGAATAAGAGGTCCTGAAGGGATAAAAGAAGCTACTGTGGAAATCAAAGGAAAAGAGATAAAGATAGCTGTTGTAAACGGTCTGAAGAATGCTGCCTACGTTATGGACGGGATTAAGAGCGGCGAGCTGTATTACGACTTTGTCGAGGTTATGGCCTGCAAGAACGGGTGCATAGCCGGCGGCGGACAGCCTGTGCCGATAACTGCCGATACGAAGAAGGCCAGGGCAAAGGGACTTTATGAGGTTGACGGATCTAAGCAGATAAAGATTTCCAGCGACAATCCGTTTGTCATAGATTTGTACGAGGGTATATTGAAGGGCAAGGAGCATAAGCTGCTCCACAACGAAAAACCTGAAGCTTTTGCGTAGACGGTTTAGTATTCACGGGCATTGCATAAATATGATGCGGCAGCTTTAAAAAAGACGCGCCTCGTATGAGGAGCGTCTTTTGCGTGTTTTATGTATGTTTTGATTGCGTTAAAGTTATTTGTTCTTAAATTCTGCAGGTCTTTTTTCAAGGAAAGCCTTCATTCCCTCTTTTTGATCTTCTGTTCCGAAGCAGCCTCCGAAAGCTTCCGCCTCTAATGCTGAGCCTGAGAATAAATCGAGATGATATCCCTTGTTTATACATGTCTTGGACATGGCTATGGCAATAGGAGCTTTTGATGCTATTTTGTTTGCGATTTCTTCGCATACAGGCATAAGCTGTTCAGGTTCTACGACCTTTTCCACCAGACCTATTCTGAATGCTTCTTCGGCGTTTATAGTTTCGGCAGTAAGAATCAGCATTTTTGCAGTTCCTTTTCCGACCAGCTTTGAAAGTCTTTGCGTACCGCCAAAGCCGGGAGTGATTCCGAGGCCGACTTCAGGCTGACCAAATTTTGCCTTAGCTGAGGCTATTCTGAAATCGCATGCCATAGCAAGCTCGCAGCCTCCGCCGAGAGCAAAACCGTTTACAGCAGCGATTACGGGTTTTTCGATCTTTTCTATGAAATTCATTACTTTCTGGCCGTAAGCTCCGAAAGAGCGGCCTTCGGCTACCGACAGCGTACTCATCTGAGATATATCTGCGCCTGCGACGAAGGAACGGCCTTCTCCGGTCAGAATAACAACTCTTATATCCTCATCTGTATCAATTTTGTTGAAAACATCGAAAAGCTCTTCAAGAACTGTTTTGTTAAGAGCGTTGAGAGCCTCGGGCCTGTTGATGGTTACGTATCCTATCGGTCCTTTTACTTCATATTTGATCGTGTTATACATTTTTTGAACTCCCTTTCTTTTATGTATAATGTTATTGGATATAATTTTAACATTCTCTTGCCGACTTATCAATGGATATTTGAAAATTTCCGTTAAAATCAGTAAAACCGGGTGAAAGTCATGGAAGTTTCCTGACCCCTGATAAATTTTTAAACCTGTTCCTTGAGCTTTATCAAAGTATTTTTTATGACAGGAATATTTATAACTATCAGGGTTAATATGGCTTCTGCTCCTATATAGATAATGTTATATACGAAAGAATACCATACCGGATTCATGTTCTCAGGCGCATATTCTCCAAAGAATATGAAGCCTGAAAGGAAGCTGCACAGAAACCTGGCAGTAACTCCGATTATGTATCCCGTGGTGAGGCCGTTCTTCCTGTTGGCTGTGAGGCCGGAAAGGCCTAAAAGACCGAAACCAAGAAAGTAATCCAGTATTACCTGTGCAGGATGAACTATGGTTGGACCTAGTATAAGGTTAAGCAGTCCCAAAGCCATACAGGCGAATATGCCTTTGGCTGTTCCGCAGTAATAACCGCAGAGCGTAGCTGCCAGCATGCTCATTAGCGTTATAGAGCCTCCGTAAGGGAGATCTAAAAATTTGATCATTCCAAGGACTGTTGCAAGCGCTATGAGTATGGCGCAGAGTACTAACTGACGCAGATTGCTTCTTCCGTTTGGTTTTGTTGACATAAAAAATCCTCCTTTATTTAGGAGGGGAACTATACAAAAAAATAATGGTTTTTTTGCTTCCCTACGCCGGTGTTATCCGGATCAGGTGTTGAGGGTCAAACTGCGAAAATGCAGTATTATCTCAGCATAAGCTCCCCTAGCATCTTAATTATTATAGAACTATTTAATGTTATTGTCAAATTCTTTCATTGTGGTATAATATCTACATAGATCATATTGTTCAGCTTTGCCGCAAAGAAGCGGCCATTGAAATGTTGCCTGACAGATCAGAGGGCGTTGTCATATTTTGTTTTAAAAGCATAAATAAACATAAATCGAATAAATATAATTTGCTGAAATAAAAAACATACAGATAAAAAGGAGTATTGATGGATAACAGAATAGTTGCAGAACCGGCTTTTAGAATCAGAGAGATAGCCAGAAAGGCACTGGCCGGAAATTGGAAGAAAATGTTTTTGGGAGTATTCCTGTATTTTTTCATGTTGTCAGGAATAATGGCGCTTCTAGACGTTTTCTTTTTTTCGATGAGGACTTTAATTTTACCGAACGGACAAAATGTGAAGGTGTTCGTAGGATACGCCAGCGGAATTTATGAACTGTTTGTAAAAGGCGCCCTTATTTATGGCCTTTCAATGTTTTTACTGGTCTTTTTTAGAAAAAGAGAAATAGACTGCGGCGCTGTATTTGATGGATTCAGCATGTTTTTAAAGACATTTTTGCTGTACCTGCTCTATGCAGTAAAAATTTCCCTATGGACGATGTTGTTTGTTATTCCAGGGATAGTTGCCACGTTCAGATACAGTCAATGCTTTTATGTTCAGGTAGATCACCCCGACTGGAATGCTTTTCAGTGCATAAACGAGAGCAAGAGACTTATGCTGGGAAACAAGGGAACGCTGTTTTACCTGAATCTGACCTTTATAGGCTGGTATATTTTAGCCGTTCTGCCGGGAGAAATGACAGATTTGTTAGATTACACGGGAATTGTATCTGTAATAGTGTGGATCGTCATGTCTGTTCCTGTGATAATAGTCGATTTGTACAGATTTATGTCGCAAACGGTATTTTACGAGCTGGTAACAGGCAATTTAGTAGTCGTCGGAAATGACAGAGGAGGGGAATTTTAATCCATGGAAAATCGTATAGTAGCCGAACCAATTTCAAAGATAAAGGAAATTGCGAGAAACGCCGCTAAAGGAAACTGGTGGAAGCTGTTTATAGGCGTTTTCATATACATTGCCGTTTCTTTCGCGATAACTCTGATGACAGGTATGTTGGCTGAAGCCGTTCCCATGTACAGATATTTATATGCAGGATATGAATATTATGCGATTAACTTTACGGGCGTGTTGCTTTGGATTGTTGATTTATTGCTGATTGCACCGCTTGTTATGGGACTCAATATATTTTTCATCGGAGCTTTCAGAACGAAAAGTGCGTCATATGTTGACTTATTTAAAGGTTTTACTTTATTTCCAAAGGCTGTAGGGCTTTGTGTTTTACTGTATGTAAAGATAATAGCATGGGGACTGCCGGTCTTAATTCCCGGCGTTATAATCGCATTCGTAACATATGAACCGTTGGTGCTCATTATATTTGCCGTAGCTGCCGCAGTTTTGGAAGTTATGGCAGCTTTGAGATACTCTCAGGCTATGCTTCTTTTGGCAGACAATCGTGAGACAGGGGTTTTTCAGTGTATAAGAGAAAGTAAAAGACTGATGAAGGGCAATAAGGGCAAATTCTTCTGCCTTCAATTATCATTCATCGGATGGATTCTTTTATGGATAGTGTTTATACTGGCAATATTTGCATTGTTTGCCGTAGCATATGCTGTATCAATACAATTCTTTGTTTTAAGAGCATATTCTATAATATTTACGGCAAGCATAATTATCATCATAAGCATGGTAATAAGCATGATACCGCTTGCTACATATATCGGAATGTCTGCAGTGTCGTTTTACGAGCTGCTTACGGGAAATCTCGTAGTCGTTGCTCAAACTGCGCTTGACAGACCTGAGACATATTTTGAGGACAATTTAAAATAGAACGCAGATAGCCTCCTCGGCATAATATGAAAATATATTGTGTTAAGGAGGTATCAGTTTGTCTGTAGAAAGACATTATTTCCCGGGAAACAATACTCCGCTGGGATTTTTCTCTTACTATAAATACATCCTGGGACAAAGAGAGGCCAACAGGATAATCTGCATAAAGGGCGGCCCCGGAACAGGGAAATCCACTTTCATTAAAAGAATAGCCGGCTATTTTGCAGAGAAGGGCGAAGACGTCGACTTTCTTCACTGCTCTGCCGACGAGCTTTCGCTGGACGGTATTGTTTTAAAGAATATGAAGATAGCCTTTATAGATGGAACTAGTCCGCATATAACCGACCCCGTAACTCCCGGCGCTGTAGACAAAATAGTGAATTTGGGAGAATTTTGGAACGAGGAGGGAATAGTCGCTAATAAGGATGAAATAATAGATTTAAACGAAGAAACATCAAGATGGTATAGAATTGCATATAACTATTTAAACGCTGCAAAAAGCGTTTTTAGAAGCTTGGAAGAGGTATATTCAGAAGCTTTGTGCGCCAGTGAGATATACAAAGTGATAGCTGATATTATAGATAAAGAATACGGAAAGCATGATATATCCCTGAGACCGGGGAAAGTAAAGAAGTTTTTTGCAGGCGCAATTACAGCTTCCGGAACGGTGAATTACATTACCAGCCTGCTGGGAAATATGGAAAGGATATATATGGTTAACGTTCCGGTCGGATACGGCAATACAAGTCTTATGGAAATCGTTTCGGAAGGAGCCGTTTACAGGGGCTTTGACATTGAAACATATTACTGTTCTATGAGCCCGGACGAAAAGATAGAGCACATAGTGATACCTGAGCTTAAAACTGCTTTTATATCGGTCAACCGTTATCATGATATAGAGCCGTGGGAAATAGTAAACGTAGAGGGTAAACCGCAGGAAATATCTTTTATAGATATTAACGATTATATGGACGCCATGGTTCTTCAGAACAACGAGGAACTGATAGAGAATCTGAACGATGAGTACGATATTCTGCTTAACAAGACTGTGAGATATTTGGCTAAAGCCAAGCAAGCTCATATGACGGTAGAGAACATGTATATACCGAATATGAATTTTACTCAGTCAGGCGCATTGGCGGAGGAACTGATAAAAGAGGTGGAAAAGTATTGATTATGTTTGACGTAAAAGAGGTCAGACAACAAAATAGAAGTAAAATGAAAACAGCGCCCCTCCGGCATCAGGACCGGGCGTTGTTTTTTATATGACTTTGGCGGTTTAATAAAAATTTTTACAGAGCTTTGCTATAGATGTTGACAAAGGAATTTGTTAAATTTTAAGATAAATAAATGAATTTGAATATTCACAAAGCAATGCGGATATGGTAAAAATATATGAGAAACAGGTAATACAGAGGAGAAGAGGAATGGCGGAAAAACTTTTACAGGATTATATAATGCATCTGAAAGAGCTGGGTCTGGTTTTGGACTGTGATTACTGCGATGCCGGGAAAAACAGCCTTGTGGAATATGTTTCATATAATTCCATGGATGTGAAGAAGGGAACTCTTTTCATATGCAAAGGAAAGAATTTCAAAGAAGAATACTTGGAGTCAGCCATAGAAAAAGGCGCTTTCTGTTATGTTGCAGAAAAAAGAATAAGCGAAAAAATCCCGGCTGTTATCGTTTCGGATATGCGAAAGGCAATGTCGGAAATAGGTATGATTTTTTATGACAACATATGGAATGAGAAGCTGAAAATGGTTGGAATAACAGGTACAAAGGGCAAGTCTACCACAGCGTCGTTTTTAAAAGCTATCATGGATGAATATCAGCGTGCGCACGGCGGCAGGGATGCGGGCTTTATTTCCGGAATTTATAATTACGACGGATGCATTAAAATGAAATCGCCTAAGATGACTACTCCGGAAACTCTCCAACTTCATAAGCTTCTGGCAGATTGCGCCGAAAACGGCTGTAGGTATTTGATAATGGAGACATCGTCTCAGGCGCTTAAATACGAGAGAACGGCAGCGCTGAAATATGAAGCGTGCGCTTTTTTAAACATTGCGGAAGATCACATTTCAGATTCTGAGCACAGAGACTTTGAGGATTATTTCTGCTCGAAGCTTAAGATATTTGAGCAGAGCAATCTTGCATGCATAAACGCTGATATTGAGCCTGAGTATTTTGAAAGGATAAAAAAGGCTGCGGAGAAAAATTGCCGCAGGGTTATGACCTTCGGAGAAACCGACAGCGCAGATTATTACGGATATGACCTTAGAACTACAGCACGCGATATCAGATTTAAGCTCAGACATCCCGAAGGAACCGAGGATATAACTGTCAGCATAGGCGGAGCCTATAATATTTCCAATGCACTGGCGGCCATTTCTTTGGCGAGAGCTTTGGACGTTCCTTTTGAGAATATTAAAAGAGGCCTCTCTTCTGTAAAAGTCAGCGGTCGGATGGAGATATACAGCCTTGTGGATAAAGACGTAGACGTTATAGTAGACTATGCCCATAATAAACTAAGTTATCAGACTCTTTTAAAAAACATAAAGCAGCTGTATCCCGACAGGAAAATAATGCTCGTTTCAGGCTGTGTTGGCGGGAAAGCGCATAACAGAAGAAAAGAACTGGCTGATGTAATAAACAATTATGTGGATAAGGCCGTTTTGACTGAACAATATCCAGGAAACGAGCCTGTTGAAAAAATTTGCCGGGAGATAAAACAATATATATCTTCAGAAAAAGAATCCGTCATAATACCTGACAGAGATGAGGCTGTTGCTTTTGCTTGCCAGGAGGCGGAAAACGGATGGGTGGTAATTGCAGCCGGAAGCGATGAGGATCGTGACAGGGTAGAAAGGTATGTAAAAACTAAATGAAAAAACGTATGACTGTAATTTTTGCTTTTCTTGTATTTAGTTTTGCCGCGTCGTCAGGAATAACGGCATTAGGAGAAGAAGAGAGCTATTCATTTGCGGCGGTTGATATAACGCAGATGGATATAAAAGAGCTTCAGCAGGCTGTCGACGACGGAAAACTGACATATAAGCAGATAATGACCTTATATCTGGAGCGTATCGAAGCTTATGGAGACATGTACCAATGTATAATTTCGGTTTCCGATACTGCCCTTGAGGAGGCTGAAAAATGTGATGAAATATACGAAAAAAGCGGCAGGGCAAGCGATGTTTTCGGATTGCCTGTGATAGTGAAGGACAATATAGACGTCGCCGGAATGGCAACTACCAACGGCAGCTCTTCACTGGCGGGAAAAATTGCAGGCGAGGACGCAGAAGTAGTGGAGGCTCTGAAGGACGCAGGAGCTGTAATAGCTGCAAAAGCCAACATGGACACATACGCCGAACACTCCCAGTATTCGATAAGCGATTACGGCCGTGTAAACAACGCCTTTGATTTATCGAGAACGTCATATGGTTCTTCCGGCGGCAGCGCCGTATCAGCCGCAGCGTCTTTGGCTCCCATATGTGTAGGAACCGATACCAATGCATCTATAAGAGTTCCGGCTTCTGCAAACGGGGTAGTAGGGATAAGGCCGACAAAAGGACTTCTTTCAACAGCGGGAATTACAGTATGTATGGGGGACAGGGATACTGCCGGACCGATGGCTGCAACTGTTGAGGACGCGGCAATAATATTGAGTGCAATGAGCAGCTTTGAGACCGATTACAGCATTTACCTTTCCGAAAAGGCTTTGAGCGGAATGAAAATAGGCGTAGTTAGGGGATTGGCATCAGGTGCTTCTTCGGAATTTAAGGGATATTTCAACAAGGCAGTGGATTTGCTGGAAGCAAATGGGGCGCAGATAATACAGATGAATTTCCCTCTGGCTTCAAGCTGGGAATGTAATGTGGCGTCATATCGTAAAACCTTTACGGCGGCAATGGACAGATACGATGTAGATGTGGCCGTTTATCCTACGATATTAAGCACCGTTATGACTCACGGTGCGGCAGCTTCGTCTAAAGGTAACAGCACCGGCTGGTACATAGCGCCTGCGGCCGGAGCTCCTGCCATGACGGTGCCTATGGCGCTTGACAGCCACGGGCTTCCTGTCGGTATAGAATTCGTAGGACGCTGCTATGACGAAGCGTCGGTGATAAGCGCAGGATATGCTTTTGAGCAGGCTCTGCGCCTTGAGGTTCAGACTGATTTAGCTCCGCCCTTGTACGAAATTCCTGAGGAAATTGTGAACCTGATGGAATTTTGCGAGGAGGAGAAAATATTTAAACAGATAAAATCCTATGATAAGGGGTATGATGATGTAGAAGAATCTTATGAAGCAGTCTTTGATTACCGTGAAAGCGAGTATTATTCAGACGATAATGCGGCGGAAGAGTCTGAAATGCTTTTAACTGCCTACGAGCAGGCGGTTGAAGAGTACAAAGATGCCTATAGTGAATATAAGAGAATGGTAATAGGGGGAATAAGTATGGCAGCTGCCGTTTCAGCGGTTGTTATAATTATCCTGCTCGTAAGATTCAGAAGACGCAGAAGGGAAATGTCAAAAGCGGAAAAGGTGTAAAATCAACAAAACAGACAAAATTAACAAAATCGGCAACTTAATGAAGTTTGCCGATTTTTTCAATCAATGTTTTCATATCATCGGGAAGAGGCGCCTCAAGCTCAAGTTTTTCTCCGGATACCGGATGTGTGAACGAAAGCGTATAGGCGTGAAGAGCCTGTCTTTTGATATAAGGATTCGCAGTATCTGAGCAGAAACTCTCAGAACACAGGTGTTTCTCTTTAAGAGTCCTGCGGTATTCGAACGGGTCTCCGTTGCAATAAAGGTGATCGCCTGTAACGGGATGGCCTATAGAGGCCATGTGTACGCGGATTTGATGGGTTCTGCCTGTTTCCAGCTTTAGCTCTGCAAGCGTATAGCCTGAAGGACAGCCCTCTGGGCTATCATTTTTAAACCGGCGGAGAACCGTATAATGAGTAACGGAATCGTATCCCCCGCTTTCGACGGGGAGAATCCAGCGTTCAACCTCATCAGGGTCCGGTCTGCCGATAGGCTTGTCTACAGTGCCGTTTTCCTCCATTATGATGCCGTCTAATACAGCAAGATAACGCTTTTCAACCTGATTGCGTTTCATCTGCTGTATAAGGCTTTCTTGCACGAAACTGCTTTTTGCAATTATCAAGAGGCCGGATGTATTCATATCCAACCTGTTGGCAAAGCGTATTTTGTACATTGCGCCGTCATCTGCCATTTTTTTCATTATGCCGTTGGCTATGGTATTATTCGGCTTTCCCTTGGTGGGGTGTACTACGTATCCGGGTTGTTTATTTATGACTAGGAGGTGTTCATCCTCAAATACGGTTTCGATGGGTATGTCCTCAGGTAGAAAGTCGCAAGTTTCCTCGGGTAGGGTTATGGTCAACTTGTCGCCGGCCTGAAGTTTCATCCAGCCTCTGACCGGGAATCCGCCTACAGTTACGAGGTCGTTTTTTTTCAGCTTTGTAAGAAGCCTTGAAGAAAAGTGAAAATTACGGCGAAGGAGCTCTTTTACAGAGAGCTCCTTGTCTTTTTCCGTTACTGTATAATAAAATTGCGTCATATGTCTTGTATATCCTTTTACAAAAATTTGCTTTTTACTTTTTCCCAGAATTGATAGTCGTCGAAG
Source organism: uncultured Clostridia bacterium (assembly GCA_937900415.1). GTDB lineage: Bacteria > Bacillota > Clostridia > Peptostreptococcales > Anaerovoracaceae > Fimisoma. Next base: position 160,792 of record CALCEY010000010.1, on the reverse strand, counting down.
CGGATGAGATTTATCTTTTTTCTTGAAAGCTGAATGGTCAGCTCTTTTACATCGGTATACTCTTTCATAAGACCGTCGTAGACAACGCTCAGATTTCTGTCGTAATCGCTGCACGGAATTACTGTAAGCTTGTCGTTGGCGGGCAGCAGGATACTGGATGTAAAAGAACGGTAGGCAGTATTGTGCATTGGAGCGATAGGCGTTATCTGAAGCAGATTGAGCCTGGGGTCAACGATACTGCCTCCTAAAGCATAATTATACGCAGTGCTTCCGGCGGGAGTAGCCACGCATATTCCATCTCCGCTGAATCTTTCTATAAAACTATTGTTTATGGAAAAGTTCAGATGAACGGGATGAGTTAAAACTCCGCGGACGGTTATGTCGTTGAGAGCCGTATGCTTTGATGTTTTGTTTTTCGTCCTGATTGTCGCCGTGACTCCGTTGAGCCCCTGAATACTGTACTTGCCCTGATTGTAAAAGAAGATGAAATCTTCTATCTTTTCAGGAAGAATCTCCTGAAAAAAACCAAGATGTCCGGTGTTGACGCCTACGATGGGCGTCTTGGGAAAATCGAATTCCTGCACCAGCCGCAAAAGCGTGCCGTCGCCGCCGATACAGATTATAAGTTCCGTATTTTCGTCATAATCTTCATAGACTCTGAGACCTGTTTTAAACAGCTTATCACGGAGCGTTTTTTCAATTATTTTCGACATCTCTGTGTCATTGGCATAAACGTAAATTTTCTTGTCCATACATTGATATTATAATATTTTTTCCAGTTCTTCAACAAGATTTTTAAAGGTTTCCATAGCCATTTTAACAGGCTCTGGGGAAGCCATGTCGACGCCGGCTATTTTCAAAAGTTCGACAGGATAATTGGAAGAACCGCTTTCGAGGAAACGTATATAATTATCGCGGGCCTTTTCACCTTCATTGAGTATTTTTGCGGATATAGCCGTAGCGGCTGAATAACCGGTAGCGTATTGGTATACATAAAATCCTCTGTAAAAATGAGGTATGCGCGCCCACTCGTATTGTATATAATCGTCTTTTTCCATCGCAGGTCCAAAATAATCGCCATTGAGCCGGCCGTAAGTTTCATTGAGCCATTCGGCAGTAAGAACTCCGCCTTTTTCTATTTCTTCATGAGCTTTAAGCTCGAATTCGGCGAACATGGTCTGGCGGAAAAGCGTCGTACGGAATTCTTCTATATAATAATTAAGCAGATATTTACGCATTTCTTCATCTTTTTCAGTGGCGAGGAGATGTTTTATAAGCAGCGACTCGTTGACTGTGGAGGCTACTTCCGCCGTAAAGATTGAATGATCGCCGTAGGTAAATGGCTGAGTTTTTCTCGTATAGTATGAATGCATTGAATGACCCATCTCATGGACTATGGTGAACACGTCCTTCAGTGAATTCGTATAGTTGAGCAGGATATAAGGCATGCTGTCATAGGATCCGAAGCTGTAAGCGCCGCTGGTTTTGCCTTGATTTTCGTATATATCTATCCAGCCTTCTTTTATGCCTTTTCTAACCTGGGAAATGTATTCTTCGCCGAGAGGCTCAAGACCTTTGGCCATCATTTCCACTGCCTGTTCGAAGGATATTTCCTTTTTAGGAAGCTTTACCAGAGGCACGTAAACGTCGTACATCATGAGTTTATCCACGCCGAGAGCTTTTTTGCGCAGCTCCATGTATTTGTGAACCGAAGGAAGGTTTTCGCGAACCTGAGAAATAAGATTGCAGTAAACGTCTAATGGTATATTTCCTCCGGAAAGAGCGGCTTCGAGGGACGAGCCGTATTTGCGTATTCTCGAAGAAACCACGTCGGTCTTGGTATTGTAATTGTAATTTACGGCTAAAGTGTTTATCAGCTTTTTGTAGGCCTCGTACATGTTGGTGAAGGCTGATTTCCTCAGGCTTCTGTCGTGGCTTTCCATAAAGGTGATGTAGTTGCCGTGGGTGAGAGAAACCGCGTCGCCGTCTTCATCCTTTACCTCACCGAAAGTAAGGTCTGCATTATTGAGCATTTTGAAAACGTCGCTGGTGGCGCCTGTGACTTCTGACATCTGAGCAAGGATATTTTCTTCAGAGGCGGAAAGGACGTGCTCCTTCTCGCGAAGGGTAGATTCCAGCAGGAATCTGTACTGCTCAAGTCCGGGCTCTTCTTCTATGAAGTTTTCAATCTTTTCTTTTGAGGCTTCAAGAAGCTGTGGCGTGAAGAAAGACGTTGCAGCAGCAATTTTTGCGATTGCGCTGCCGCACTTGTCGTTCATGGCCTGATATTTGTTGACGCGGTTATCTTCATCTTTTTTCATAGCGGCATAGACATAGGCATGCTCGATTTTGCGCCATATTGCGTCGTTTTCTTTAAGTGCGCTCAGCAAAGTTTCTGCGCTTTCCGTAAGTCGGCCGCTGTATTTGGCAAAATCCCCAGCAGCCTTGACAGATTCTTCAAGGTCCTTTTCCCATATGCTTTCGTCAGGGTACATAGCCTCGATATTCCATTTGTATTCCTTGGCGATTTCATCTCTCTGCTTTAATTTTTTATCTGACATTTTTACCTCCCTATAGATAAAATATAATTTATGTAGTATAATTTTTTATGTACGTTTCGTCTGCCTGCGAGAGTATGCTTGAAGACTTTGTGATAAGGCAATTATGACTACGCTTCACCGGTTGAAAGCTTAAAAAACAGTCCGGCGGTAAAGACAATAGAATTTGCCCGGCCGGCAGCCGAATAAGCTGCAAAGGTTTGAAGACTGACACGGAGCCTTGTCAATGCAAAGGCTTCAGGTTTTCCGAAGCGCAGCCTACGAAACAGGCGATAAAGCGCATATTTTCAGTCCGGAATTAAAATCTGTCCGAGACGGAAAAAATTTCAAGCCGTTTCATATGGGGCGAGTTATTTTAATTCCCTGAAAATAAAGATGTGAGCCGTCGTTTCGCCTGCCTGCGAGGGTATGCTTGAAGACTTTGCACTAAGACAATTATACCACACTTGCAGTAAGAATATCAGATAATTACGGAAGGAATTTATATAAATGGATGACAGACCTATAGGTTTTTTCGACTCGGGCCTCGGAGGCCTTACAAGTATTCCGCATCTCTTTGAAAGTTTGCCTGACGAGAGAGTGATTTATTTCGGAGACACGGCAAGAACCCCTTACGGTTCCAAGGCTGTTTCGACAATAAGGCAGTATTCTTTTCAGATTGCGGACTTTCTCGTTTCAAAGAACGTTAAGATGCTGGTTATCGCCTGCAACACAATAAGCGCCACATGCCTTGCTGACCTGAGGCGAAGAATTCCCGATATTCCCATAGTTGGCATAATCAATCCCGCGGCGGAAAAGACTGCCGCTATCTGCGGAAAAGACAACAGGATAGGGATAATAGGAACAAAAGCGACTGTTTACAGCGGAGTATATAAAGAACGGATACAAGCCTTGAAGCCCGTTCTTAAAGTTTTCGACAAGGCGACTCCGGCCTTCGTTCCTCTGATAGAAGAAGGCATAGTTGAAAATGAGATAATGGATTTGACGATACATTATTATATGGATGACTTTATTAAGGAAAATTCCATAGACACCTTGGTTTTGGGATGTACTCATTATCCCATAATCAGAAAGGGTATTGAAAAAATATATCCTCAGCTGAACATCATCAATCCGTCATGCGAAATTATAGGAAGGATTAAAAAAATATTGGAAGCTGAGGATATGCTGGCGGGGAAGGGCAACGACGCAGAAAACATTTTTTATGCCAGCGACCTGTCAGAGAATTTTACAAATATGATTCAGAAAATTTTAGAGACAGAAAAATCCAATCTCATACTTAAATTTAAAAATCTCGATTTATAGACGTCGAGCCCGGCAGAGCCGGAGAGGGAGGCGGCAAAAGAGCGTCAAAAGCTGATAAAGCAAGGGGTGCGAAAGGGCGCGGCTTGTATCATTAAACTTTTAAAGGGAAAAGGAGAGACGATATGGATAAAGAAACGCTGTATAAAATGCTCGATATAGAGGAACCCGGAGATTTCCAGTATTTTGAAAATCTTGCCGAGCTTTTGGAATGTGATGAATATATAGAATATGAGGATTTGTATTCGCTGCTTAAGGACGTTGACAAGGAAACTCTGGCGCAGCTTATACACGACTATTTTGAAGAGCTGTCGGATTTTGTGCCTCAGGACGCGTCAGAGCTTTTTCTACTGCTTGACAAGATAAAGCTTTCTTTGATAGGCATGACTAAAAACTCCGAGGAAGAAAATGTTTTAGCAGGCCTTGCTGAGGAGCTGGACAGATTCAGGATTTGGTATTCACTGGACTCTTCTGTGATGTGCACGCCTATAGGTGCAGAAACAGAAAGCACGGGCAAGACGTCCACAAGCGAGGAAGAGCATTCCCTGAGGGATGCACTGGCATATTCCAGGCTGGAAAAGCTGGACGGCGATAAGTATGAGTATGATTTCTCCCGGTGTATAGATTATCCTATAGACGAATATATAATGTCCTTCGGAGATATAATATCAGCGGCTGAAAGCGATGGAGATGGCAGAGCCCCAGAAGGAGAAGATAGAGAAGAGCAGTATAACTGAATATGTAACGTAAAACCAGCCTCCTGCATATCATGCTAAAAAAGGAGGCTTTTTTATGATAGATGAACGTAGATGTATGGACTGCTGCGAGCAGGATTGCAGGGATAAATGTTTTAAGGAGTGTTATTGCAATGATGATAACAACGGCGGTAATTTGATATGGCTTATAATTTTAATCGTAATAATATACTGTCTTTTCTGTGGTGATAACAAAAACGGCGGACTTTTAGGCGGACTTTTCTAAGGCATGAAAACGGAAAAAATTTTTATTGATAAAAAATGCTCAACGTAGAAATGAATAATGATTAAAGCTTTAATACAGTAATTGACAAGACCTCTTTTTCTTGCAAAATACAGCTGTAAAGGGTATAATAATATCAGTAAAAGTTGCAGCTATCCGGCAAAGTTAGGAGGCGCCGATGAATATAAACAAGCTTAACAAGTATGTCGGTCAAGTTATGAGAAACTTCCCCAATGTAGACGGCGTGATAATAATTGATACAGATCTCATAGTACGGTATTATTTCTCCACATATGAAGGAATCAGCAAGGTTGCCGGAAATGAGATAATGGGTAAGCACATCATGAGCTTTTATCCTGAACTAAATGAAGACAACAGTTATATTATAAGATGTATAAAAACGGGAAAGGCATTTTTGAATTACGAGCAGGAGCTTACCGATATAAACGGAAACAGACTGCGTTCTATCTGCTCTACCGTACCTATTCATGACGGCGGCGAACTTGTGGCAATTGCAGAACTTTCCACTTATCCCGACAAGACACCTGAGGAAAATGAAAAGAGAATAGAAGTGGCTAATCTGTTCGGAACGGAACACTCCAACAGTACTCTGGACGATATAATAACGGTCAATCCGGCTTTCATAGACATCAAGAAGCATATCGAGGCCGACTCCTCGAGCGACGCTCCGGTGCTGGTATACGGAAAGACCGGTACCGGTAAGGAGCTTGTATGCAACGCCATACATAAGTGCAGCAGCAGAGCCGGCGGTCCTTTCATAGTGCAAAACTGTGCGGCGATACCTTCGACGCTGCTTGAAAGTCTGCTTTTCGGCAATGTCAAAGGAAGCTTTACGGGAGCTGAAAACAGCGTAGGTCTTTTTGAAATGGCCAACAAAGGAACTCTGTTTCTGGATGAGATAAATTCAATGGAAATAGAAGCGCAGGCCAAGATACTGAGAGTTATTGAGGATAAAAAGATAAGAAAAATAGGCGACAAAAAGACTATAGATATAGACGTAAGAGTGATAGCCGCAGTCAATAAAGACCCTATAGAATGTATACGGAACAAGACTCTGCGGGACGATTTGTATTACAGGCTCAGCGTTATAAGATATGATATACCGCCGCTTAAAGACCGAAAAGAAGACATACCGCTTCTCATGGAGCATTTCAGAAAAATATACAATGAAAAATTTGGAAAGAACATTATCGAATTTTCAAAGGAAGTGGAGATGGCATTTCTGCGATATGACTGGCCGGGAAACGTGCGTGAGCTCAGAAACGCCATCGAGGCCGCCTATCATATGAATTTCGGATTTACCATAGAGCTGGAGAATATCCCTATGCATATAGCTGAAAGAATGAATATTGAAAATATATCGCTGGAAAATTCAGGAGCTATGACGCTTAATCAGCTCGTAGAGGAATTTGAAAAAGAGATAATTAGCAGAAAATATATTAAAAACGGCCGCAGATTGTCTCAGACTGCCAGGGAACTGTCCATTTCAAAGCAGTCTCTGCGGTATAAACTGCAAAAATATAATCTCATGTAAATTATAAAGAAAATAAATTTATACAAAAGGCTTGTTAAAGCCTTTTGTTTTTTGTATCCTGAAGTCAGCTTCGCTATATAATTAATACTTAAAAACTATAGTAGTAAAGGCGGTGAATTTTATGAATATTGATAAGATTGCAAAAAGTATGAAGAAAAAAGGTTACGATGTTACCCCTTTCAGAAAGAAAGAGGAGGCGGTAAAATATATTGCCGGATTGTTTGACGGCAGTACCATAGGATTCGGAGACTCTCAGACATTATCCGCAATGCAGCTTTACGAGCTTCTGTCTGAGAATAACACTGTATTTGACCCAAATCAATGCGAAGATAACGAGAGCTTTTTATCTGTTGCTAAGAAAGCTCTTACGGCCGACTATTTTTTTACTTCGGTCAACGCCGTTACAGAAGAAGGAGTCATAATAAATCTGGATGGAACCGGCAACCGAATCGCAGGCTCTCTTTTCGGACACAAAAAGGTTTTCTATGTATTCGGCACAAATAAGGTATGTGAAAATATAGAGGCGGGAATATGGAGAACGAGAAACGTTGCGGCTCCGCTAAACGCTATAAGACTAAAATGCAAAACTCCGTGCGCAGTTAAAGGCAACAGATGCTATGATTGTAAAAGTGAAGAAAGAATATGCAACGGCCTTTTGATTCAATACAGAAAAATGAGCGATATTGAAGCGGAGGCTATAATAATAGATGAGGAGCTGGGCCTTTAGCCGTAGTTTGAAATATCTTTTTTATGTCGATTTATGCCGGAAAACCGTTTTGAGATCAAAAGGTTAAAAAATTTTTACACTAAATGAGAGACACAGGCAAGAAAATAAAAAAACATTTTAATATATGAGTTAAGCAAAAGAATTTCAAGGCTTTTGGAGCTTTAACACATAAAAGAAGAGAATCAGAAAAGTAAAAAAATTTTAACTCGCACAGAATTTACACAGCAAAGATTGTGAAAATTTTTTCACGACTTTAATGGGTTTGTAGAGAAAATGTGATGATTTTGTGCTTTAAAAGGTCGAAAACCCACTTTTTTTGTAAAAAAGTGGGTTTAATTTTGGCACATTTTTTGCGATAAATGTGTTTGTCAACATAATAGATAATGAAAGGAGGAAAAGAGCTTATACATAGTGTGTTGACAAAGTTTTTATTTATTCCCAGCTATATGCTGGGGGCAAGTCCTAAGCTTTATTTGCCTCAGGGATGAGGATTTAAGAGGGAAATAAACCTTTGGACAAACAGTTGGATGATTTAGAAAGTAAATCGTTTGGATTAATTTGAAAGTAATAGGAGAATTATCATGGAAACTATTGGTATTTTAAGTTTATTACCACCACTTCTGGCTATTATCCTTGCTATTACTACCAAGCAGGTATTGATATCATTGATGGCAGCCGTTTGGGTAGGTGCTACATTAGTAAATGGATATAATCCAATCTTAGGTCTGTTTTCAGCCTTTGGAGACCACATCTTCCCTTCACTGGGAAATCCTGACAATGCGTCGGTAGTGGTTATGACCGTATTCTGCGGCTCTTTCTCATATCTGCTTGAAACAGGCGGCGGAGCAAAGGTCTTTGCAGAAACTCTCGCAAAAAAGATCAGAGGAAGAAAGGGCGCTCAGGTGCTTACTGCATTCGGCGGTACCGCAATCTTCTTCTCAGATTCAACTAACCCTGTACTTATCGGACCTGTTTTCAAACCGTTAACGGATAAACTGCAGGTTTCAAGAGAAAAACTTGCATACATCGTAGACTCGACGTCCGCTACTATGCCGTCGATGTTCTTCTTCACCTCATGGGGAGCTTACATTCTGACTATCATAGCTACAGAGCTTGAAGGCATCGGAGTTCAGAAGAACGAAATCATTGCTTTTAATGAAGCTGTTCCTTTCATGTTCTATACTATAGGCGCAGTAATCTTCGTATATTTCATAGCCGTAACAGGCTTTGACTACGGCCCGATGATGAAGGCTGAAAAGAGAGCCCTGGAAGAAGGCAAGCTGGTAGCCGATGGAGACGCAACAGAGAGACTTTTAAGAACCGTACATGTTCCTGAAGGAGCAACGCCGAAGCTTTCATCAATGCTGGTTCCTTTAGCAGTATTGGTAGTATGTATTTTCGGCGGACTTCTCTGGACAGGCGGCTTCCCTAAGGTTGGCTTCGGCGAGGCTATGGCCAATGCAGCGTCCATGAAATCGCTGGTGACTGCATTCTTTGTAGCTTCTATAGTAGCGGCTTGCTATACGGTTAAGGATAAGGTTTATACTATCAAGGAATCAATCGCAGCATTTACGCAAGGTATGGCACAGATGATGGAAGCTTGTTGCATCCTGGTTCTGGCATGGTCCATTGGCTCGGGATGTAAGGCTGTAGGAACAACTAATTACGTTATCAGCATAACTGAGGACTTCTTAACTCCTACAATGCTTTACGTAGTTCTGTTTGCAGTATGCGCGTTCACCGCTTTCACGACAGGAACCTCATGGGGAACCTTCGCAATTTACCTGCCAATTTCGATTCCTCTGGCAGCAGCTATAGGAGCTCCTGTAGCGCCTGCTATCGGTCTTGTAGTATCCGGCGGTATTTTCGGAGACCACTGTTCACCTATTTCCGATACGACTGTACTGTCATCAATGGGATCAAGCTGTAACCACATAGCTCATGTAACCACTCAGTTCCCTTATGCTCTGACTGTAGCTGTGGCTACTGCAATAGCATATCTGTTCGTAGGTCTTACTTACGATTCGCTGGGACTTGGAACGTCGGCAGCCATAGGTATCGTTATTACTGTTTTAGGCTCATGTATAATAGGCACTATCGCTCATAAGACAAGCAAGAATAAGCTTTCGAGCGAGAAAAAATAATATGCTGAGGCTTTAAGCTTCAGCGCATATAATGACGGTTATCTTCACAATGAAGTAATCTGAATATATTTTAAATGCTAGGAGGAAATTTAGCTATGGAGGAGAGAAAATTTGAAATCGTAAACGATTATGGTCCTGATGTAAAGGAAATCAGACTTCGTTACAAGACTAACAACGAAGGAACTCATTATGCTGAGGGTATGTATTCAGGACCGCAGATTGTAGCTTTTGCAGTAGACGCATTGACTGATTTCACAGTAAGAAGAGATAACGGAGACGGTTCACTGCTTGTTAATCTCAACTGCAATTTCCGTGAAAGCCTGTTTGCGGGAGATACAATCGAAGTCATCCTTTGGCTGGAGAGCGAGGGAAACCGTTCCAGAACATACGGATACAGAATCTACAAGGTTATTGCAAACCATTCCAAGGAAGACTGGTTCGAAGTTCTCAATCCACCAGTTCTCGTCTGCGACGGAACAGGAACCTGCGTAGTTAAAAAACCAAGAGCAGAACAGGAAAAGAAGTTCTAATCGAGACAGAAGCGTGTGGCAATTGTCACACGCTTCCTATTATCCGATAAAAATGTCATTCTTTTAACAACGAAAGGAATATTACACCTATGAAACCATTGGAAGGCATTAAAGTACTGGATTTTTCTCAAGTCCACGGAGCCTCTTTTGCCACGATGCTCCTGACTGATTTTGGCGCTGAGGTGATAAAGGTAGAAAAAGTAGAGGAGGGAGATCTTCTTCGCTCTCTGGCACCTAAAATTGATGATTACAGCGTGTATCATGCATACCTTAACAGAGGTAAGAAAAGCATGGCCTGTGATATTAAAACTGAAGAAGGAAAAAACATAATTAAAGAGATGGTTAAACATGTGGACGTTGTATGCGAGAATTTCAAATACGGCACCATGGATAGACTTGGTCTTGGGTATGACGTTTTAAAAGAAATAAATCCCAAGCTGATTTACGCTTCATTGACCGGATACGGAAGAAGCGGAGAAAAAAAGGAAAGGGCATGCTTCGATAATACGGCTCAGGCCTTCAGCAGCATGCTTGATATGACCGGGTATGGAGGCGGAGCGCCTGTGACTATGGGAGCTCAGCTTGGCAACCTTTACGGAGGAATGCATCTGGCTCTGGGGATTGTTCTTGCGGTAATCAACGTAAGAAAAGGAGGAGAAGGTCAGATGGTTGATGTATCGGCCTCCGATTCGCTGTTCTCAGCTCTTGAGGACGGCATGGTGGATATCGAATTCAACGGACACAAGCATATAAGAAACGGCAATATGTCTCAGGCGATTGCACCTTATGATACTTATGCGACTAAAGACGGATTCGTGTCCATAGGAGTTTCTACCGACGACCAGTGGGAAAAGTTCTGTCAGGTATTAGGCCTCGAGGAGCTGATGGAAGACCCGCGGTATGCTACTAATTCTCTGCGAGGTGAACATTACCTTGACGGGGGGTTGAGAGATAAGATAGAAGCCATAACTTTGAAAAAAACTAAATTTGAAATAGAGAAAATGCTGTCCGCAAAGAAAATTCCTTGCGGTTCAGTATGCACTGCGATGGAAGCAATAGAAAGCGAACAGCTTAAACACAGAGAGATGGTTATCACGGTACCTGACCCTGTAGCGGGAGAGGTTTCCATGCCGGGAATAGTAGCTAAGCTTGGCAAAACACCGGGAACGGTTTCTAAGCCTGCTCCTGTTTTAGGAGAGGATACCGAGAGCCTGCTTAAGGGTATAGGTTACGATGACGGCAAAATTGCAGAGCTTGAAAAAAAATCCGTTATAAAGACAGTTAAGTAAGGAGGGACCAAAAAATGAAACCATTGGATGGAGTTACGGTACTGGATTTCACTCAGGCCTTCAGCGGTCCGTACAGTACGCTTAATCTGGCGGATTACGGTGCAAGAGTAATAAAAGTAGAAAGACTGGGAGTAGGAGACCAGACCAGAGAATGGGCTCCTTTAAGAAAGGATACGGGAGAGAGCGGATATTTCGCACTCTACAACAGAAATAAGGAAGGTATTGCAGTAAATATGAGAGCTCCGGAGGGAGTTGAAATCATAAAAAAGCTTGCTGCAAAGGCCGATATAGCAGTAAATAATTTTAAGGTAGGAACTTTAGATCGGCTGGGACTTGGATATGAAGAATTGAAGAAAATCAATCCCAATATCATATTTACTTCTGTTACCGGTTACGGTCAGGACGGTCCGCTTTCCGGACTTGCAGCTTACGATAATGTAATAGAAGCAACCTGCGGTCTTATGGATCAGTCGGGAATGATAGACAGGCAGCCTGTGCGTTCGGGATGCTCCATAGGCGACAGCTACACCGGTCTCATGGCGGCTTTCGGAACAGCCTGCGCCTACTATCATAAGCTTATGAGAGGAGAAGGTCAGACTGTAGATGTGGCAATGCAGGATTCTCTTTTTGCAGCCATAGAAGATACGATTCTTGAGTATTATGCAAACGGAAACATGCTTAAGCGTCAGGGCAACAGCCGCGCTCACATGTATTCCCCTTATGATGTGGTCGAGTGCAAAGACGGCTGGGTCGCTTTTTCTGCCATAACACAGAAAGGCTTTGAAGAATTTTGTATAGAGTCAGAACGAAAAGATCTTTTAGAAGACGAAAGATTTAAAACCAACGAGCTGCGTTGCAAGAACAACGACGCTTTGATTGAAGAAATGAAAAAAGTCTTTAAAGAAATGGCAATGGCTGATATTGAAAAGAACTTCAGCGGAAAAAACTTTGCCGTAGCTCCGGTTATAGGTGCAGATGAGACTATAGTATCAAAGCATATGAACGACAGAGATATGGTTTTAGACATCGACGACCATAATGTAGGTAAGTTCAAGGCTGTAGGTCATCCTATAAAATTTGAGAAAACACCGGCAACAGTATACAAATCTTCACCTAAATTGGGCGAGGATACCGTATCGGTATTGAAGGAACTGGGATATACGGATGAAGAGATAACAGAGATGATAGATAAAGATATAATTCAAACCGTTTAAATCACGAGGTATATAAGTATATGACATATAAAAATGATTTTGACAAAGTTATAGACCGTAGAAACACTTATTCCTTTAAGTGGAATAATGAAAATCACGGTCTCGACGACGGCATGATTATACCGATGTGGGTAGCCGATATGGATTTCAGATGCGCTCAGCCCATAGTGGACGCAGTGGTTGAGAGGGCAAAGCACGGCATATATGGTTATCCTGTCAGAGCTGAAGACCATGCGGAATGTATAATGGCGTGGCAGAAGAAGCGCTTTGGCACAGAACCTAAAAAGGAGTGGATAAGTTATGCGCCTCCGGGAGTAATATTCGCAGTATATATCATGCTGGAAATGCTTACGGACAAGGGAGATAAAGTCCTTTTGCTCATGCCGAATTACGACCCACTTTTTGAAATGATTCCAAAGAGTGGCAGAGAGCTGGTGGAGTCGCAGCTTCTTCTTGATGAAAACGGAAAAGTAACCATAGATTTTGAAGATTTGGAAGCTAAGATGAAGCAGGGCGGCATCAAAATGCTCACAATATCCAATCCCCACAATCCTTCGGGAAGAATATGGAGCAGGGAAGAGTTGAGCCGTATAGCCGAGCTTGCTGAAAAATACGGTATCTTTGTGGTTTCGGATGAAATACATGCTGATTTTATCGCAAAGGACAAAGGACACGTTCCGTTTTATTCCATCAGCGAAAGCGCAGCCAAGAATTCCATGTCATGCTATTCGGCAAACAAGGGCTTCAATCTGGGAGGATTTCAGACATCTACTCTTATAATAGCAGATGAAGCAAAAAAACAGCAGTTCGACAAGGTGATAGAAATATCGCAGACGAGACTTGACAATATCTTCGGAGCTATAGCCACAAGAACGGCATATACGGAGCCTGAATGCGAGATATGGCTTGATGAAGCCATCAGCTATGTTGAAGAAAACAAACGATATCTGTACAATTTCCTCGAGAAAGAAATTCCGCAGATAAAGGCTGTTCCGTCAGAGGGAACTTATCTCGTCTGGGTGGATTGTAGCGGCATGGGATACAATACCGGCAAGGAGCTTGAAGACTTCTTCTTCAACAAAGCGAAGGTCGAGCCGTGCATGGGCTATGAGTTTGGTTCTGCGGGAGAATTGTTTGTCAGAATGAATCTCGCATGTCCGAGAGCTATTCTTGAAAAGGCGCTTATGAGGATAAAAAACGCTGTTTGTTTAAAGGAGGAATAAATATGCTTAGACTTAAACATTTATTGGTATTAGGCGGATGCGGTCTGATAGGAACAGAGGTTGTAAAAGATTTGGCCGCGACAAGCGAATTTGAAACCATTACCGTAGCCGATGGTAATTATGAGAAGGCGCTTGCTCTCGTAGAGTCGCTGGGAGACGACAGATTCAGTGCAAGAAAGGTAGAGATAAGAAACAAAGAAGAAGTGGTAGCCTTGATGAAAGACGGTTTTGATCTTGTATGCAACTGTCTGCCTTTCGAGTTTGATACATATATAAATCAGTGTTGCGTAGACGCTGAAATTACAGGAACCGACCTGGGTGCTACAAAAGATCAGCTGGCTATGAATGACCTGCTCGAGGAAAAGGGGCTGCTGTTTGTAGTTTGCGACGGAATTTCACCCGGCACATCCAACATGATAGCAGCTTATGCAAATCAAAAGCTGGACAGACTTGACGAGGTACATATAGCCTTTGCTTCCTTCAGAGCGATTCAGACAGCTCCCGGACTTGTAAGAACAACTCTGTGGGAACTGGATCCGAATGAGGGAGGAAGAAGTTACTATGCGGATGGAAAACAGCATTATGTAGGACCGTTTTCCGGCGAAAAGATAGTGAACTTCCCTGAACCTTTCGGACCTCAGCCGGCTTATTATGTGCCGCATAACGAGGTTTATACCATACCGATGACTATACCTACGGTAAAGACATGTACCATAAGAGGCGCATGGACTCCTCGTCAGCACAGAATGTTGAAATTCTTAAACGATTACGGCTTTTTCACTACTCCCCCTGTAAAGGTTGGGGATACTGAGATAGCTCCTATAGACTTCATGGAAAAATTCATCTTTGCCAACGATGATTTTAAGAAAGAAGAAGTATGGGGATTTTCTCTGGTCGTAGACTGCAAGGGAATTTTAAACGGAGAAGAAGTGACGCTTGAATTCTATACAAAAACCCCGGGTCAGGAAGAATGGGGAGAAATAGCAAGCTACGCCAGAAGCACTGCATGTTCCATGTCTGTTGGAGTTCAGCTCCTTGCAAAAGGTATAGACCAAGTGGGAATACGTACTCCTGACCAGGTATACGATCCGGAAGAATATATGGCGGAGCTTAAAAAGAGAGGCGTAGTGCTCCACGAGCGCAAAGGAATGTTTGGTTTACCGGAATAAAGATATTGCAAACTTGCGTAAACGGCCGGTAACAGGTAAAGAACATTCAAAGCGAGGAAAATCAAAGGAATAAACCTGATGAAGACAACAGGTTTGTGGAATAAAATCAATTTATACAGCTTATTAAGGAGGAGAAAATTACGATGAATTTTCAATTATCTGAAAAGAGACTTGCAATTCAGCAGGCAGTGAGAGAGTTTGCCGAAAATGAATTGGCGCCGGGAGTTATTGAGAGAGATGAAGCCGGAGAATATCCGCTGGAGTTATATAAGAAGCTGGGAAAGATGGGATACGTAGGACTTCCGTATGAAGAAAAATACGGCGGTTCAGGCGGAGATTACCTTGACTATGCAATTGCCGTTGAGGAAATATCCAAAGTAGACGCTTCACTTGGAATTTCATATTCCGTGGCAATGTCTCTTTACGGCGGAAGTATAATGAACGGAGCTACCGAAGAGCAGAAGATGGAATTCCTTCCTGACGTCTTTGCAGGAAAATGTTTGGGTGCCTTTGGTCTTACAGAACCGAATGCAGGTTCCGACGCAGGCGGATGCGTAACTACCGCTGAGAAAAAAGGCGACAAATACGTGCTCAACGGACTTAAATGCTTCAATACCAACGGACCTCTGGCAGAACACTTTGCAGTATATGCTCTCACTCAGCCTGAACTTGGGGCTAAGGGACTTTCTCTTTTCCATGTAAAGAAAGGTACTCCAGGTTTTACTATAGGTAAAATAGAAAATAAGATGGGAATTCGCGCGGCACAGGTTTCGGAGCTTGTATTTGAAAACTGCGAAATACCTGAGACGTCTCTGATAGGTGAAGAAGGACAGGGCTTTAAGCTGGCAATGAAGGCTCTCGACGGAGGCAGAATAGGTGTAGCTGCTCAGGGTCTGGGAATCGCAGAGGGCGCTTTTGAAATCGCAAGAAAATATTTGATGACAAGAGAACAGTTCGGCAAGCCTATATATAAAAATCAGCATCTTGCTTTCAAGATGGCAGAGCTGGAATGTGAAATAGAGCAGGCCAAATACATGGTATACAAAGCGGCCCTTGACAAATCGGAAGGACGTCCGTATACCATACCGGCAGCAAAAGCTAAATTGGTATGCACCAACGCAGCTATGCATGTGACTACAGAAGCAGTTCAGATGCTGGGCGGCAACGGCTTCATGAGAGAATATCATGTGGAAAGAATGATGAGAGACGCTAAGATTACACAGATATACGAAGGAACCAACGAAATTCAGAAGCTGGTAATCAGTGGAGCATTATTCAGATAATAAATGAAAACAGTATAATAACGACAAGCCGGCAGGGCGTATGAAATACGCTCTTCCGGCTTTCTAAAGGACATTTATGATAAACGTTATCGCATTGGCAAGACAAGTTAAGCTTGAAAATGAGAAAATAAGCGATTCCGGAAGTCAGGCGGATATAAAATGTGATTTTACTGCAATAGAAGCTGCTGTGAGACTTAAGGAAACGACTGACTGCAATGTTTCAGCAATAATAATGGGATATGAGAAAACGGCGTTAAGTCAGGCAAGAGACGCTGTTGCCATGGGTTGTGATTTTGCGAGAGCCATATGTGCAAGGGAGCTTGACAAGCTTGATGTGTGGGGCTGTGCCCGCGCATTTATTCAAGCTATAGGAGACGAAAAGTACGACCTGATTATAAGCGGCGGTTTTCCTGTCGATGCCGACACGGTATCGATAGGCCTTTTGACGGCTGCTATGGCAGAGCTGCCGTTTGTGACCAGTGTTGATAAAATATCTGCTTCGGAAAAATTTATCGTTGCAGACAGAAAAACGGAAGGTAAAATACAACGGCTGGAAATTGCTCTTCCATGCCTTGTCAGCGCTCTGCCCCATCCGGAAGCTCCCGTATATAAAACCGTTTCAGGCATAAACAAGGCTTATTCACAGGAAATAACAGAGGAATTTCTTGATTTTCCAACTTATGAAAATAAAGCTGCCGTTTGCGCCGAACATAAGATGGAGGCAAGAAAGCGGGGAAGCATGCTTACGGCCGTATCTACAGAAGAAGCGGTAGATGCAATGCTTGAAAAAATAACGACGGCACATCTCCTGTAAAAATCATGTGAGGAGGTTGTACAAGCAAGTATGATAAACTTACAAGGTGAGGAGATTAGGATGTCTGAAAGTTTAACAAAAATATCAGAAACAAAAATATCGAAGAAAAAGATATTGATTTTCTTAGAAAAGCGCGGCGGAAGCTTTACAAATCTGTCTGCGGAAATAGCGTGCGGAGCAGAAAGTCTGGCTGAAAAGTCAGGCTGCGAAGTTTCGGCTGTCATCATTGACGGCAGTACGGAGGAAATGCTTCCTGTCTTGAGCGATGAAATAATTAAAGAGATTAAAGCATATTCGCCTGCTCTTGTGCTTACGGAGTCGGGAAATGCCGCTTTAGGCCTGGCCGCATATTTGGCGGCAAGACTCAATGCCGGACTTCTGAGCGGATGCGATGGCATAGAATATTCAGATGAAAAGGGCTTTTGCCCGGTAAGACCCAACGCCTCAGGGACAATGAGGCTTGAGTTCAGTGGTGAAGAACCTCTAATCGTACCTGTAAGACCCGGTACGTTTTCAGTAAAAAATGACAAAGAGATTTTTTCTCGAATATCTGAGCTTGCAGAGATTAAAAACGACGGAAATGTCGCAGACAAAGCGATACAGCTTGTTGAGACCATATATGAGAAAAAACAAGACGTCGATATATCAAAAGCTCGGATTTTAGTTGCAGGAGGAAGAGGAGTAGGAAGCCCGGAGGGCTTCGCTCAGCTTAAAGTTCTTGCAGACCTTCTGGGAGGGGAAGTTGCCGCAAGCAGAGCCCTGGTAGAATTGGGCTGGGCAAAGCCTTCCATGCAGGTGGGGCAGACCGGCAGGACGGTAACTCCTGAGCTTTATATTGCCTGTGGTATTTCCGGGGCAATACAGCATGTGACGGGAATGAAGGATTCAAAGCTTATTATTGCCGTCAATAAGAATCCTGCCGCTCCTATATTCGAGGCGGCTGATCTTGGAATCGTAGGAAATCTTGAAAATATAATTCCCGCTGTCATAAAAGCACTGCGGGAAAAGAAAGGTGACACAAATGCAGTTTGAAAAAATCAGAAATTATGAAGAACTTTTATCACATGGAGACGCTGAGGCGAGAGAGACGGTGCTTAAAGTCACAGACCAGGTACTCAGCAGACTGGATATATATAAATATCTCAAAAACCTTATAAAGAAAGACGGCAATATTCTTACAATAGGTAAAAAAGTTGTAGATCTTGACCAATATGACAGGGTATATGCCTTTTCATCAGGAAAAGCAGGAAACCACATGGCGCGCGCCTTTGAGGAAATTTTAGGCGACAGGCTGACAGCCGGAGTAACCATTATCAAGATAAAAGAAGATATTGATGTGCAGTGCCTTAAGAAAACTGAAATTTTTGTCGGCGGACATCCTCTTCCAAACGAAGAAGGCGTTGAGGGCTGCAAACGTATGCTTGAGCTTGCAGACCAAATGAATGAAAAGGATTTACTGCTCCTGGGACTTACAGGAGGCTGCTCAGCATTGATGGGCTATCCTGTCGAGGGAGTTTCTCTCGACGACCTTAAAGAGGCCACCGACGTCATGCTCAAAAACAGCATGTGGGTAATGGACATTAACGATATAAGAGGACATCTCTCGAGAATGAGCAGAGGAAGACTCGGTCAGAGAATCAAGGGCGCTAAGATTTTCTGTTTTGAAATCTGGGACGCCGTAGGTCTTGACGATATTACAGATTATACAGAGCCTGTTCCTATCATGGGAACTCCGGTCGGCTATGATACCATAACTTTTGATGATATAAGAGAAATAATCAAAAAATATAATATTGAAGATAAACTGCCAAAGAGCGTAGCTAACTATCTGATGAATTCAGGTCCTGAGGAGGAAACTCCACAGGAAATGACTAACGATGTGGATTATTACGTTACAAACACACTGCCTGATTCCTGCAAGCATGCCATGGACGCGGCGAAAGAAATGGGCGTTGAGGCTCACGTTCTGACTACGTATGCTTCCGGTGAAAGCAAGGATTTCGGTACTTTCATGGCTACGTTGGCAAAAGAGATACAGATGACAGGCAGACCGTTTAAAGCGCCTTGTCTTATCTTCTCAGCAGGAGAAACAACCACAGCTATCGGCGCACAGGATGAGATTACAGGTCACGGCGGACCTTCTCAGGAATTGGTGGCTTCTTTTGCAATAGCAGCTGACGAGTTGGGTCTTGAAAACTGCTGCATGCTTTCCATGGATTCTGAGGGAACCGACGGAACATGCAAGAATGCCGGAGGAATTACCGACAGCAAATCGATGAAAGCAGCGCAGGAGGCGGGAATTGACCTCAGAAGGTATCTCGAAGGTCACGCCTGCTATGAAGCATTGACTGCCATTAAGGATGGATTGTTTACGGGAAATACAGGCACAAATCTGTGTGATTTCAACGTGCTTTACGTAGGTGAAAAAAACGGTAAATAATTTGATGATCATTGGGCTTTATATGCCCGTTTAGGAGGTTATTATGAAAGGTACAGAAATTAAAGATTTAAGGGCGAGAGCCATTATCGACTGCAAGGGCAAGCCGCTCCTTGAAGTCGACGTTATAACTGAAGACGGCGTAATGGGAAGAGGTGCTTCTCCTTCCGGAATTTCCGCTGGAGAGCATGAAGCCATGGTATTAAGAGACGGGGACAAGAACTGGTACGACGGCAACGGAGTATACAAGGCTGTTGAAATGGCTGAAAAGGTAATTCTGCCGGCGATAAAGGGACTTGATGTTCTGGACCAGAAAGCCGTAGACCAGGCTATGATTGATCTGGACGGAACTAACAATAAATCCAAGCTGGGCGGAAACACCACTTATTCCACTTCAATGGCAGTAATGCGCGCCGCATGCAGCATTCTTCACGTGCCTCAGTATAAATATCTTGCAGAGGGCGAGATAAAGACTATTCCGCTCCCTACCTCCGATTTCTTTGCAGGAGGAAGCTATGAGCAGGATACTATGCCGGTTCAGGAATGTACGATAATTCCTTACAAGGCGGCCAGCATCGAGGAGGCTACGGCTATTCTCTGCAAGGTATACAAGCTGCTGCCTGATGTAATAAGAGAATTTCAGGGTGGAAGAAGACCTGAAATAGGAGCAATGTCTGAGTTTATGGCACCTTCAACCGAGTTTATGGACTGCCTCGATATTTTATGGGAAACTTGTAAGAGAGCAGGATGCGAGGATAAGATAGGCTTCCATATGGACTGCGCTTTCAGTGAAATTTATAATGCTGACAGAAAAACCTACAATTACTGCGGCAGGGAGATAGATACCGACGAAGTTATAGGTATACTTAAAGAGGCGACAGAAAAGTACAACTTCCTTTATCTTGAAGATCCTCTGGACGAAAATGACTGGGAAGGCTGGGCAAAGGCGTCAAGAATACTTACAAGAACCACACTCTGTGGAGATGATTTGACTGTTACCAACATAGAGAAGCTTAAGAAGGCTGTAGATATGGGAGCCTGCGGTTCATTTATCTTCAAGCCTAATCAGGTGGGAACGGTTACAGAAGCCATGGCAGCTCAGAAATATGCCATCGAGCACGGAATGTTCTCGGTGCCATCCATAAGAGCCGGCGGCGTCAGCGACGACCCTGTGGCTGATATGGGAACGGCCGGAGGAGCTGCGGCTGTTAAGTTGGGACCTCCTAAATTCGGTCACGCTATCCATATAGTGAATTCACTGCTCAGAGCAGAAAGTGAAATTGAAGGCTCAAAGCCGTTTGATTTTACCCCTTTCATCAAGTGGGACAAATAGTGTATAATAGGAATTAACCTATTAGAGAGGTCTCTTTAGGCCTCTCTTTTGTTTGCAATATAACGCATATAGGTGTTCCGACATTTCGGAATTTTGAATTTCATAAGCAGAGGTAATTTACATATGGATAAGATGAGCAAGACAATGAGCGAGAAGATCGCGGCAAAAACCGATGGAGGAAGAAAAGAATACAGACAGGGAATGACGTCTGCGCTTATGTGCAGCTTTTTTTGGGGAATTCTGCCCATATACTGGCAGATGCTTCGCCCTATAGATTCATCTGTGATAATATTTTACAGGATAGTCTTGGTAGCGGCAGTCAGCCTTATAGGAGCTCTTTTATTTCACAGCAGAGAAGAAATATCGGCTCCGCTTAAGGATAAGAAACTTGTGGCTAAATATGCTCTTGCAGGACTTTTGATTACGGTAAACTGGTCCATATACATATGGGCGGTAAACGCTGATTTTGTAATACAGACTTCCATAGGATACTATATAGAACCTCTGGTTGTATGTGTGTTCGGAATAGTTTTATTTAAGGAAAAACTGAGCAAATATAAAGTTATTGCTCTTGTCTTCGCTGCTGCGGGAGTGGCCGCCGTCATTGCGTATTTCGGGGAAATCCCCGTAATAGCCTTGGGACTGGCTTTGACTTTTGCCGTATATGCGGCTGCAAAGAAGAGCTTTTCTCTTCCTCCTATAATATCCTTGTTTTATGAAACTGTGTTCCTCGTGCCGATAGCTCTTGGCGTAATCATATATCTTGAGGTTTCCGGCAAGGGAGCGTTAAGCGCAGGCGATCCGTTTAAATTTGCCTTGCTGATGCTGTGCGGGTTATTTACGGCTCTGCCGCTTGGACTTTTTGCCAATGCAGCGAGAAAACTAAATTTGTTCGTTGTCGGGCTTACTGAATACATTTCTCCTACGTTGTCGCTGCTTATCGGTATATTTTTGTTTAAAGAGCCCTTTGAAAGCATACAGCTGGTCGCCTTTGCCATAATATGGGTTGGTCTTGTTTTCTTTAGCTACGGAGAATATAAGGAAAACCGTAAACGCCGGGAGGCAGAACGTTGCAGCACGGAAGACCGCATGGCAGGAAGCTGCATTACAGGAGCCGGCTGGAGAGAGGAGAAGTTGCCGGATGAAAGAAAATAAAAAACTTAATGCGTTAAACGTAGCTGGATTATATGTGGGAGCTATCATAGGCGCAGGCTTTGCCTCAGGCAGAGAAATATGGCAGTTTTTCGGACTGTTCGGAGATAAGGGGATTTATGGAGTGGCGATATTTGCACTGCTGTTTTTTGTCATAGGTCACTTTATAAGGTATATTGCTTTGAAGCTGGATACTGACGATATGGGAGCTATAATAGTCCCGGGAGGAAACAAGAAGCTGGAAAAGATAGTTGGATGCTTCATGGCGATTATTCTGGCAAATGTGCTGGTTATAATGACCGCTGCGGGAAGCTCTCTTCTCAATCAGCAGATCGGACTTCCGTATTGGAGCGGAGGAATAATCATAACGGTAATGGTTGTGGCGACGGTACTCGGAGATTTTGAAAGGCTTTCCGGGATATTCAAGTGGATAATGCCGGTGCTGTGCGCCGCTATAGTTATAACCTGCGGTATCGTTATCTTAGTATATCCCGATTCAAAAGACATGCAAAATGTATATATAGAGCCTTCTCCTACTGCGCCCAACTGGATTTCTTCAGCATTTTCATATACTGCTTATAACGTACTTGCTCTGATTTCCATAGTGGCTGCCGCTTCGCTCAATTCGAAAAGCAAGGCGGCGTCAGGCATGGGAGTGAGCGCAGGAGGTATCTTCTTAGGAGCGTTGGCTATGATGGTATTGTTTACCGTGCAGCGAGACATGCTTTTTTCAAGAGATACCGACATGCCTGTTTTAGGATATGCCGACAGAGTATCTGACGTTTTGGGCTGGGCATATACATTTATAATGTTTTTTACGGTTTACTCCGCTGCCGCAGGTAATTTTTACGGCTTCTCGACAAGAATCAAGGAAGGACTGGGCAAAAAAAGGATAGTGATAGGAACTGCGGCAGTCGCATATCTGGTAGGACTTATAGGATTTAAAAATATAGTAAAGTACGTTTCTCCTATAATGGGATATATAGGAATAGTGATAATATTGATGCTTTCGTGCAATTTCATATCGGTTTGGAACAGGGAGAGAAAGATGAAAAACAGCAGTAAAGAAGCTTGCAGCGATAAGGCTTGCCGCACTCATAAAAAGGCTTTGCCTGAGCCTCTTGTCGACGTGACGGGAGGCCCCGGCGGAATGTCCGTATTGATAAAAGGAAATAAGACGGTTCTCCATGACTGCGGTATGGCATGTTTTCATTCTCAGCTCATAGAAAACATAGAAAAGGAGCTGAACGGCAGGGATTTAGACTATATAATTCTTTCCCATTCTCATTACGATCATATGGGAGCCTTACCATATCTTCTGAAGAGATGGCCAAAAGTAAAGGTGTGCGCAGGAGAGAAAACTCACAGCGTGTTCGAGCGAAAAGGCGCTATAGCTATGATAGAGGAAATGGGAAAAAACGCCGCGGAGTTTTACGGAAAAGATGCGGGGAGCGTTACGGCGAAAGGACTGAGAGTAGATGTAGTTTTAAAAGACGGAGATATTTTGGATTTGGGATATGAAAAAATACTCTGCTTTGAGACTAAAGGTCATACCGATTGCAGTATGTCATTTTTCCTCAAACCTTACGGCATAATATTTGCCAGCGAATCCACGGGCGTACTTGAGAAGGAGGGAATAATCCATACCTCTGTCCTTAAGAGTTATGAGGAAAGTCTGGAATCTGCGTGGCTGCTTAAGCTTTTGCCATGTAGTCATATAATAATTCCTCATTACGGAGCTTTGGACGAGAAGCTTAAAGACAAGTATTTCGATATGTATATGGAGGAGGCGGAAAAAGAGAGAAAGCTGCTGCAGCTCTGGATAAGTCGGGGGCTTTCTTCTGAAGAAGTTTTCAATAAACATAAGGAAATTTACTGGAGCGAGGAAAGAGCGTTGGAACAGCCTTTCAGAGCTTACAGGATGAATACTGAAATCACGATAAGGATGCTCATGAAAGAAATGAAAGAACAAAAAGAGGGAAGCAAAAAAGAACAATAAAAAAGAAACTCCAAGGCGAAGAACAACTGTAATGAATCCGTCCGTTATATTTTTAAAGAAGCGTTGCTGCTCAAATATCGTCGTTACCTATAGAAGATATATTTGTGCAGCATAATTTTTATTGAAAATAACCATTTAACATTAAGATTTGCTTTTATTATAATATATAAGCGGTGTTAAACCGGAAATACATTTTAGAAAAGGACGGAATATAATTATGAAGAAAAAAATCGCAGCTGCCATGTTGGCTGTAATGATGGTTGGATGCTTAATTTTAAGCGGATGCAGCGGTGACAAAGATGATAAAAAAGACGGTGCAACGGGAGAATCTGTTTCTGTTAAGATTTCAGCAATAAATGCCGTATCATGGGCGCCTTTGTTTATAGCTGAATCAGAGGGCTTTTTTGAGGAAGAGGGATTGGACGTTGAATTTACAACTCCGGGAGGCCCTAAAGGCTTTCAAGCCATGCATGCAGGAGACTGCGATTTTGCCATGCTTTCTCAGGAGCCGCTTCTCATAGCCCAAGAGCAGGGAATGGAGTCGACTATAATAGCGACGATGCTTGATTCAAGGGTTTACGGAATAATTTCAACGCCTGATATTAAAAGCATTGAACAGCTTAAAGGAAAGACTATTTTCGGAAGCGACGCAGGAAGTGCGCCTTATACCTTTGTAAACAATGTGCTGAAAATTGCAGGCCTTGATCCTCTCAAGGATGTAAATTTTGTTCAGATAGGAGACAACAACGCGGGACTTCAGGCATTCCTGAACGGAGAAGTGGACGCAGCGTTTGTCAACATGTATTCGCTTCCTGTAGCCAAAGATTTTGATTACAATATTTTAGTAGATACGACTGAGGCTGAGCAGTGTGAAAAGTATTTAGGTTCGGCGGAATTTCCGGCCGAAATGCTCTGTGCAACATCCGAGTACGTGAAAGAAAATCCTGAGACATGTCAGAAGGTTGTGAATGCTCTCGTGAAGGCTCAGAAATGGATAGCGGAACATAGCGACGAAGAAGTGGGCGCTTCTCTTAAACCGGTGTTCGGGGATATTGAAGAAGAAGTAATCGCAGAACAGGTAGCTCTTATAAAGAGTAAATTTTCTAAGGACTGCATGATAACAGAAGAGGGACAAAAGGCAGTAATAGATATGTGCGTAGAAGCAGGTATTATTAAGGAAGCTATTCCGTATGAAGAAATAGTTGATATGTCATTTGTTAAAAACGTTGAAAAATAGCAGAGGAATTAAAGCTTAAATAAATGAGTTACATTGAACTTACAAATATAAGGAAGAGCTTTGACTGTAAAGAAATACTCAAAGATGTAAACTTATCTGTTGAAAAGGGAGAGTTTGTAACTTTTCTGGGCTCATCAGGCTGCGGAAAGACTACGCTTCTGAGATGTCTTATAGGCCTTGAATCCGTTGACAGCGGCTCCATAATATTGGACGGAAAAGATGTTACGGGAGTTCCGGCGCAAAAAAGAGGAATCAATATGATTTTTCAGCAATACTGTCTGTTTCCGACTATGAATCTTTATGATAACGTGTCCTTCGGACTGCGCATGAAAAAGGTTGATAAAAAGGAAATACAGGAAAGAGTGGGCTATATGCTGAGGATGGTGAATATGCAGGAGCATGCCGATAAATATCCTTATCAATTGTCCGGCGGAGAGCAGCAAAGGGCTGCCTTAGCCAGATGCCTCGTAATGGAGCCAAAGGTTCTGCTGCTGGATGAGCCGTTCAGTGCAATAGATGCAAAGCTGAGAAAAGAATTACAGATATATCTCAAGGAAATTCACAAAAAATTTAATATGACGTCAATATTTGTTACTCATGACCAGGAAGAGGCTATGAGAATGTCAGATACCATACATCTTTTTCATGAAGGCGTTTTGGAACAGTCGGCTTCTCCTTACAGCATATATACAAATCCGAAAACTCCGTATGTAGCGAGCTTCATTGGAAGCTATAACCTTCTTTTGGAGGAGGACTTTGAAAGGCTTACGGGAGTGAGAAAGACGGTAGCTGTAAGACCTGAGATAATTCAGGCTTCAAATGAAGCTTTTGAAAAGGATAAGGATTATTATTATTTTGAAGGTCGTATCACGAAGCAGATTCCTCAAGGCAGCATAATACGTCGGTCGGTAAAAGTCGACGAGCTTTGCGAAATCAATATAGATCAGATATATTATAATGATTTGACGGAAAAAATCGGGGACTATCTGTATATGCGTGTGAAAAAGACAGACGTCGTTCATTTTTAGTTTTCCGGGAGAAGTAAAGATGGAATTGAAAAAAACAGCTAAAATTATAGAGGCCCTGCTCAAGATAAGCCGCAGACCGGTAGGGGTAAAACTTGTACACAGCAGGGAAGAATTTATGAAATATGACGGAATAACGCTGAGCAGACCGCTATCATATTGCGTGGCCGTAAAAAGCGCTTCGCTTGATCACTCTATCAAAATAGACCGCAAGACTGCGGGCTGTTTCGGAGGAAACAGAGCCTTGGGACTCAGCGAATGCGACGAAGCTTTCAAGAGCGGGGCAGGCGGTTTTGGGTTGGGACTTTACAGCTCGCCTGAAACAGCGGCCGCAGTCGCCGGCGCCTTACCGAGATGCTCTCCTGATACTTATGGAGTTATAGTAAAGCCGCTGGAATATTTTGAAACTGATCCCGACGTTGTATTGCTCATATCAGATACAAGGGAAGCTATGAGAATTTTTCAGGGATACACATATACTTACGGACTGACGAAGGGGCTGAACATATCAGGAAACCAGGCAGTCTGCGTCGAAGCTACGGTAACGCCTATGTTTACCGGTGAAATGAACGTAACTATGCTCTGTTCGGGAACAAGGTATAAGGCAGAATGGAAGGGCTCAGAAGTCATATGCGGAATACCGATGAAAAAGATAGGAGGTCTTTTGTCCGGCCTTAAAGGAACAGTGAACGCAGTGGAGATGGACGGAAGAAAGAAAGAAATTGAAAAAGAACTTAGCAAATTGGAAGAATTGGATTTTGTAATAAATTATGGAAAAACTTATTTCACGACGTGCAAAAAAGAAAGCAGGCAATAACGCTATAGCTATGCCCATAAGAGTCATGCTGCTGGCGGCATTTCTCGTGTTATGGGAAATAATCGCAAAAAATAATGTTAAAGTTGCTTTTTATACCAGCTATCCAAGCGAAATCTTCCGTGATCTGCTTGAATTTATAAAGGTGGGAGACGCCTGGAGTCATGTTGGAACTACAGCAGGAGAGGCTTATTTGGGATTGCTTTACGGGATAGTATTAGGCGTCGGCTTTGGCGTGCTGTTCAGCCAGTTTAAGATCATAGGAAAAATTTTTGTTCCTATAATATCTGTAGTGCAGGGAATACCTCAGCTTACTTTAGCGCCGCTTTATATTCTGTGGTTTGGTATAGGGTTTACATCCAAGGTTGTTTTGTCAACTTTAATGGTGTTCTTTAATGTATTTTTTTCAACATATAACGCTATTAAAAACATAGATCAACGGCTGATAGAATCAGCCACCCTTTTAGGCGCCGGCAAGAGGCAGATATTATGGTATATCGTAATTCCGTCAAGTATGCCGTGGATTATGTCAGGCGTAAGAATAGGCGCCAGTGTTTGCATGGTAGGCGCTATAATAGGAGAATATATAGGCGCCTCAAAGGGACTTGGCTGGATGGTTACGTATGCGTCCTCTTTTTTTCAGATTGAAAGAGTTATGTCATGTATTTTTATTCTTATGATTATAGGACTGATAGTTTCATGGATTTTGGAAAAGGCCGAGGCGTATTTGCTGAGATGGAGAGCAGAAACAAATCTGGCTATGAGAGCAGAAAGCTGAAGAAGCGGTTGTTGATATTATGAATGTTAAAAGCCGTAGGCAGTCAAAATTGACTGTATACGGCTTTAATATTTTTTTGATTGAAAAGATTTTTAAATTTTCTCCAAAGCAGCTTTAACGTCGCCTATTAAATCGTCTATATTTTCAAGTCCCATGGAAAGTCTGATGAGATCAGGGGAAACGCCGGCGGCTGTAAGCTGCTCGTCATTCATCTGTCTGTGCGTTGAGCTGGCGGGATGCAGGCAGCAGGTTCTGGAATCAGCGACATGGGTTTCTATCGAAGCTAATTTAAGGTTTCCCATGAAGCTTTCAGCCGCTTGACGGCCGCCTTTTACACCGAAGCTTATTACGCCGCAGGAGCCTTTTGGAAGATATTTGGCAGTTAAATCGTAATATTTATTTGAAGGAAGATCAGGGTAATTTACCCATGAAACCTTATCGCTTTTTTCAAGGAACTCAGCCATTTTCATAGCGTTGCTGCAATGACGCTCAATACGGACGGGAAGACTTTCAAGCCCTAAATTCAAAAGAAAAGCGCTTTGCGGAGAAGGCGTTGAGCCGAAATCACGCATAAGCTGAGCGACCGCTTTAGTTATAAAAGCGCCTTCAAGGCCGAATTTTTCAGCGTATGTTACTCCGTGATAGCTTTCATCGGGAGTGCAAAGACCCGGGAATTTGTCAGGATACTTCATCCAGTCAAATTTGCCGCTGTCTACTATACAGCCTCCGATGGTTGCAGCGTGTCCCTCCATATATTTTGTCGTAGAATGGGTAACTATATCGGCGCCCCATTCAAAAGGCCTGCAGTTGACAGGCGTTGCAAATGTGTTGTCTACTATAAGAGGAACGCCGTGTTCGTGCGCCGCCTTTGCGAACTTTTCTATATCTAAAACGGTAAGAGCGGGGTTTGCTATGGTTTCTCCGAAAACAGCTTTGGTGTTTGGCTTGAAAGCAGAGTTCAGCTCTTCCTCGGAACAGTCGGGACTGACAAACGTAAAGTCTATTCCCATCCTCTTCATCGTTACGGCGAAAAGATTAAAGGTACCTCCGTATATGGTCGATGAGGATACTATATGGTCGCCGCAGGAGGCGATGTTGAAAACAGCGTAGAAATTGGCGGCCTGTCCCGAGCTCGTAAGCATTGCGGCGCTTCCGCCCTCAAGCATGGCTATCTTTTTGGCGACCATGTCGCATGTAGGATTGGAGAGTCTCGAATACATGTAACCATCGGACTCCAAATCAAAGAGTTTGCCCATATCCGCGCTTGTATCGTATTTGTAGGTGGTGCTTTGAATTATCGGAAGCTGACGGGGCTGACCGTTGCCAGGCTTATATCCTCCCTGCACGCAAATTGTTTCTATACTGTTTTTTTTCATATTTTATCTCCTTTACTGTCTAACTTAGCTTCTTTTGAATATATGACGATCAATGTTCCGTTCCCTACTGAAACCGAGCTGCTTTCTCCTGTGAATTCATTGCTTACGCCAAGGGGACATACGTTGCTTAAGCTGGCGTCTGACAGAGAATATTTGAGCCCTCTTTCGTTTACGCCGACGGAAATGCTGCTGTGGGAAAATACGGAAATACAGCCCTTTGACAGGGGCTTGAACCTGATTTCACCGTTATGGACGGCCGTTATGATGAAGTCCTTATCAATGAGATAAGCCTGTCCGCCTCTTTTGGCTATGTCTGCGATACATTGAATGTTGGCAATGGTATGGTCTATTCTGCCTCCTGTACCTCCGTATATGCAAAAAACTCTGTAGTCCTCTGACCAGCCTGTTTCTATAGCTGCGGCGGTATCGGTCACATCCTTTTCCTGGGGAAGGGCGACGGTTTTCTCTTCGCATGGGATGTAGCCTAAGGAATCGAAGTCTCCTATTACGATGTCAGGTGTTATGCCGATGCTTTTAAGATAAGCATATCCGCCGTCGGCTGCGATTACCAGGTCTTCTGATTTTGGATTTTCCGGCGGCAGGTAATATTCTCCCGCACCGAATATATAACATATTGATTTATCGTTCATATTTTCTCCTATAGTCAATCTAATATATTATAATCCTTTACAGCTGTGAATTACAACAAAAAATTCCCCGAACGCCGAAAAGACGTATCGGAGAATTTGTAGAGTATAAGTCGTGGCAGAAGATTTGACGGCCGCGTGCCTCTCTGCGGTATTAAAGCTTATCTCTTTGGCTGAGGCCTGTGAGGGCGGCAGGTACAGTCGTCATGCTTGCTGCAGCATTCAGGTTCGCAGCAGTCGTCATGTTTGTTGCAGCATTCAGGTTCGAAGCAGTCGTCTTTAGACGGCCTGCTATCACAGCAGTCTGTGCAGCTTCCATGCTCGCCGGCCGGGCCTACGCAGTTTTCAGCAGTGTCCTCAGGTTTGATCTGGTTAGGAAAGAGAGGCGGAAACGTCGTACATATGGCGTTTTGCTGAACAGGAGCCTGAGCATATCCTGTAGAAAGTACACAAAGCTGAACAGGTACGATTATTTTTTTCTCACATGTTACGCATATTGCGATAATAAGGTTGCCGCATACACAGCCGTTGTTGTCTACCGTAAGATCTCTGCCGCAGTTATTGGTCGCCAGCCTCGCTTCACAAGCGGAGTTGCAGAATTCCGTAAATCTCGGCAGGAAGGCTGTATCCAGAGCCGACGGCATACAAATTTCAAAAAAGTTGGTAAGTACCAGCGGCTGTGCTTCCTCCGCTATGTTGACGTTAGTGCATACGGTGAATACAGTGTCGTTGTTGCAGCTGTCGCACAGGAGCAAATCTAGTTCTATAATTACATTTCCCGTTATGGCGATGTTTTGAGTACCGAAGATGGGAGTACCCATACATCTGTCATCGCAATTGTCTGTTTCCGCATACAGAAGTTTTTCGGAAAAATTGCCGTCTACACCTACTACGGTGAGATATTCACCTTTGCAGTTCTGAAGAAAAGTAGCGCCCGATATACTCGTGTTGACATCTAATTTCAAATTGCACGGGTCGTCGACGTTATATGGGTTAAAGCTCCTCTTACATCTTATATCTATAACTCTTTTTACTCTGTGACCCTGTGGTATTTTAGGCGTGAACGACTGATTCTGTACAGTTTTCATGCCTTGCAGATTGAATAAAACCGCGTCGAACACCTTTTGAACATAGATAGGCTCAGACTTGAGACTGTCGATGTCTCCGTTGAATTCACAGAGGGTATTGGCGTTACAGCAATTTTGATAGAGGTCTTGGGAAACCCTTCCACCAAAGCAGCTCATATAATTACCTCCTTAAATGGTCCAATATCTTTCTCTGATAATATATGAAAAAATATAAAAGTGTGTTACAATAAAAAAGCGTACGTAAAGAGAGGCGCAGTTTAAATCCTTATCATAAGAAAAGGGGAATAAGAATGGAAAATATAAATATAAAAACGCTTGACTGCGGCGTAAGAGTAGTAACAGAAAAAATTCCTCACGTCAATTCGGCAGCCATAGGAATATGGGTGAAAAACGGCGCAGTGGACGAATATAAAAAGGTATCGGGAATTTCCCACTTCATTGAACATATGATGTTCAAGGGCACTGAAAAGCGCAGCGCCAGACAGATAGCGGAAGACATAGACAGGATAGGCGGTCAGATGAATGCTTTTACCGGCAAGGAGGCTACGTGCTATTATGTAAAATCTCTCAACACTCATCTTTTCGACGGAGCTGAGGTGCTGTTGGATATGATAAATAATTCGGTCTTTGACAGCAGAGAAATGACGAGAGAGAGACGTGTAATCTGCGAAGAGATAAAGATGATAGAAGATCAGCCCGACGATCTGGCTCACGATACGGTAATGGAGCTGGTATTTGCAGACAGCCCTCTGGCTAATTCCATAATAGGAACGCCGACGTCGCTTAAGGGAATAACAAGACCTGTCATCACCGAGTATAAAGAAAAAGCATATACAAGGGATTCCATAGTCGTTTCCGTAGCCGGAAATATAGATGAAGAAGAAATATACGAGTATCTTGAAGATAAATTCAACAGACTGCTTGCCTCAAGAACGGAACAGAGTATGCAGAGTGTTGAGAAAGAAACAGGGAAGCATAGCGGCGAACATCTGTATAAAGTCATTGTAAAAGATATACAGCAGTCCCATATATGTATGGCTGTAAAGACGATAGATTTGGCAGACCCTAAATATTATGATTTTTCTGTACTTAATAATATTATGGGCGGCAGCATGAGTTCAAGGCTTTTCCAGAATATAAGAGAAGAAAAGGGATTGGCTTACAGCGTTTTTTCCACGAACAGCTCATTCAGTTCTTCCGGATATTACAATATATATGCCGGCGTAAGCCATGATAAAATAGGTAAGGCGATAGACGGCATAAAAGAAGAACTGGATGCCCTCAGCAGAAAAGGCGTAACCGAAGAAGAGCTTTCCATGTCCAAGGAACAGCTCAAAGCAGGATACATATTCGGTCAGGAAAACGTTGCCAGCAGAATGTTTGCCATAGGAAAGAACCTTTTGCTTTTGGGAAAAGCTTATACGGCGGAAGAAGTTCTGGAAGGCATTGACGCCGTAAGTCTGAATAGTATAGACGATATTAAAGACGTCATATGCAATACGGATAATTACAGCGCCGTCTGCGTTACCGACAAAAAAGTAAATTTAAAGAGAATGATCAAATAAAGCGGGAGCATATTAAACTTATGACAGACGAAATCAAAGCAGCCGGCTTTAAAAGCGGCGAAAAAACTGAAACTGAAATAAAGATAATAAGCAAAAGCGGAGTGCTTCCGGAATACGAGACGGCAGGTTCTGCCGGAGCAGATCTCAGAGCGTATCTTAAAGAGCCGGTAACTATGATGCCGGGAGAGAGAAGGCTCATACCCACAGGCCTTTACGTTCAGCTCCCGAAGGGGGTGGAGGCTCAGGTGAGGGCGAGATCAGGGCTTTCAATTAAATACGGAATAGGACTGGTAAACGGCGTTGGAACGGTTGACAGCGATTACAGAGGAGAATGGCATATTCCATTGATAAATTTCAGCAGCGAGCCTTACACCATACATGATGGCGACAGGATAGCCCAGGTCGTATTTTCAAGTTATATTAGAGCAGTTTTTAAAATTACTGAAGAGATAGATGAAACTGAAAGAGGCGAGGGAGGCTTTGGCCACACCGGCATAAAGTAGTGAAGGAGGCAGATATGTTATTCAGAGAAGATTTGGAAAAACGAGAATTTGAAATCCTTTCTCCGCTTGCAGTAAAAAGCGCCCAATCAAAGGGAAGAGCCTTAGAAGAAGAAAAGTGCAGGATACGTACAGAATTTCAGAGGGACAGGGACAGGATAATTCACTCTAAAGCTTTCAGGAGACTTATGCATAAGACGCAGGTGTTTCTTGCGCCGGAAGGAGATCATTTCAGAACGAGACTTACTCATACCATAGAGGTCTCTCAGATAGCCAGAACCATAGCGAGAAGCCTTAATCTGAATGAAGATCTGACTGAAGCAATAGCATTGGGGCACGATTTGGGACATACGCCTTTTGGACATAACGGTGAAGAAGTCCTTAACGAAGTTCATCCGGAAGGATTTGAACATAATATACAGAGTTTACGTGTAGTCGACGTGCTTGAATCCACCCAATCGAGAAACGGTATGAATCTCACGGCTGAGGTAAGGGACGGCATAGTCAATCATACGGGAAGCTGTCTTCCTTTTACAATGGAGGGGCAGGTTGTGAAAATAAGCGACCGTATCGCCTATATTAACCACGATATAGACGACGCACTGAGAAGCAGCGTGATTTCCATGGAGGATATACCGAAGTCTTCTCTCGAGCTGTTTGGATACAGTCATAGAGAGAGGATAGACAATATGGTCACAGACGTGATTGTAAACAGCTGTGATAAGGATAAAATAACGCAGAGCGACAGCTTTAGAGATGAGCTGACCGGCTTGAGAATTTTTATGTTTTCTAACGTTTACAAGAGCAGCAGAGTAAAGAGAGAGGAGGATCTGGCTAAGGTCGAAGTGGTTATAAAATCTCTTTATGAGTATTTTTTAAGAAATCCCAATAGACTTCCGAAGGATATGCAGGAAATATCAAAGAAAGACGGTATACACGAGGCGGTCAAGGATTACATAGCGGGGATGACGGACAGGTTCGCGCTCAGCCTTTATACTGAGCTTTTTGTGCCAAAAGGATGGAAATAGTTGTCGTTTGATGAAATTTTTAGTTTATACAAAAATAATATAAATATAAAAAAGGAAATAACTCATTTTTTGCGTATAAAGAACATATATTGATGTTTTGGAGCTTAAGATGAGTTTTTCTTTTAGTAAGGACGCTGTAGACGAACTGAAAAGCCGGATAGATATAGTTGACGTAATCGGAAGAACCGTTCAGCTCAAGAGGGCGGGGGCTAATTACAAAGGGCTTTGTCCTTTTCATAACGAAAAGACCCCTTCCTTTGTCGTATCTCCGCAAAAACAGATATTTACATGCTTCGGAGGCTGCGGCGCGTCCGGAGACGTAGTTTCCTTCGTCAAACGCTATTATAATCTTGATTTTAATGAGGCGGTTGAAAAACTGGCCAATGAATACGGTATAGATATAAAGAAAAGTTCCTACAGCGATGACAGAGAAAAATATTACGAGATAAACAGAGAAGCAGCCAGATTTTTTTACAGAAGCATGACTGAAAGTAAAAATGACGGGTATACATATATTCATAGAAGGGAAATATCCGACAAGACGATAGCGAAGTTTGGGCTCGGATATGCTGACGAAAGTTGGGACAGCCTTTACCGTTATTTTAAGGCAAAGGGAGTAGATGAAAAGCTTTTGCTTGAGCTTGGGCTGATTTCTGAAAGAGAAGGAAAATATTTCGATAAGTTCAGAAACAGAGTCATGTTTCCCATAATAAATACAAGCGGCAAGGTTATAGGCTTTGGAGGAAGAGCTTTAAGCAATGAGACTATGCCTAAATATTTAAATTCTCCCGAAAACAGAGTTTTTCAGAAAAAAAACAACCTGTATGCTCTAAATATAACGAGGCAGGAAATGGGCAAGGAGGGCATAGCAATCATCGTCGAGGGATATATGGACGTTATATCCTTATATCAGAGCGGGATTAAAAATGTCGCTGCTTCGCTGGGAACTGCGCTTACGGAAAATCAGGCCAGGCTGATTAACAGATATACAAAAAACATAATACTTTCATACGACGCTGACGCCGCCGGACAGAAAGCGGCTCTTCGGGGAATTGAGGTGCTTAAGCAGGAAAATTGTAAAGTAAAGGTTCTTCACGTAACGGACGGAAAGGATCCGGACGAATATGTGAAAAAGAACGGACGTGAGGCCTTCCTTAAACTGGCTTCTGAAGCCATGCCGTACACCGATTACAAGCTTAAAGCAGCAAAACGCGGCTTAAACCTTGAAAGTGAAGACGGAAAACTTGATTATATGAAGAGGACTGCGCCCATACTTAAAGAAATGAGCCCTGTAGAAGCGGATATATATATCAAAAAAATCGCTAAAGATATTGGAATTTCAGAAAATGCGATAAAATTGGAAATCATAGGCAATAATAATGAAAGCGTCGAAAAGCACAGATTTCAGGCAAAGACGGAGCATGAAGAAAAAAGCCCTATGCTTTCGAATATGGAAATAACGGTGCTTAAATGCATTTTTATAGAGCCTAAACTTACGGAGGAACTGATTTCTGAAGAAGAACTGTTTCAGAGCAGCCTTGGGATAAAGCTTATAGGCATTATATTTGAGCTTTACGGCCTTGACGGCGATTTTAATTTAAGTCAGGTTTCCGACCGTCTTGAGCCGGACGAAAGTAAGTATATTTCGGAAGCTCTTGATAAGATAGCGGTAGCCGGCAACGCGGAGGAAATTATGCGTCAGTGTGTGGACAGGCAGAGAATGAGCCGGCTCAAATCCAGAGAGGAAAGGGTGCTGGCCATGCTGTCTATGGCAGACGAGGAAAATAATACGGAATCAGCACGAAAGCTCACATTGGAATTGATGGAAATACAGAAAGAATTAAAGGCACATGGGGGAAGGTTTTATGTCAATGGAAAAAATTAACGATTACAATGTAAAAGACAAATTAAAATCAGATGACGAAGGTTCTGAGGATAAAAAGCAGGAACTTCTGAACGTTTTGCTGGAAAAAGGAAAGCAGGGAAAGAATCAACTGACATATTCGGCAATTGCAGACGTTCTCGAAACTGCTGATTTAGATAAAAATCAAATGGATGATTTATATGAGATACTCATGGCCAAAGGAATAGAAATCGTATCTGAAACCGAGCCCGATGACTTTGATGAAATTATGATGAGAGAAGAGGCTGAAGCCGACGATGAGGAACTTATCGTCGACGAGGCAGGCGAGATAGATCTGGAGGCGACTATTCCAAAGAGTATAGCCGTAGACGACCCTGTCCGTATGTACCTTAAGGAAATAGGTAAAGTTCCACTTCTGACAGCAGATGAAGAAATTGAACTGGCAAAGAGAATGGAGAAAGGCGACGAAGAGGCGAAAAAGAGGCTTTGCGAAGCCAATCTGAGATTGGTAGTCAGCATAGCCAAGCGTTACGTCGGCCGTGGCATGCTGTTTCTGGATTTGATACAGGAAGGAAATCTGGGACTCATAAAGGCTGTAGATAAGTTCGACTATACTAAGGGATATAAATTTTCAACTTACGCCACATGGTGGATAAGACAGGCGATTACACGTTCAATAGCTGACCAGGCCAGAACCATCAGAATACCTGTACACATGGTTGAAACTATAAACAAGCTGATAAGAGTTTCAAGACAGCTGCTTCAGACTTACGGAAGAGAACCTAGCCCTGAGGAAATAGGAATGGAAATGGGTATTTCCGTGGAAAAGGTCAGGGAAATACAAAAAATTGCGCAGGAACCAGTATCCCTTGAGACCCCTATAGGAGAAGAAGAGGACAGTCATCTGGGTGATTTTATACCGGACGAAGACGTACCTGCGCCTGCTGAAGCGGCAGCCTTTTCGATGCTCAAGGAACAATTGGTGGAGGTGCTCGATACGCTTACTGACAGAGAGCAAAAAGTTCTTAAGCTCAGATTCGGTCTTGAGGACGGCAGAGCCAGAACTCTTGAAGAAGTGGGCAAGGAGTTTGACGTTACGCGGGAGAGAATAAGACAAATCGAAGCGAAGGCTCTGAGAAAGCTCAGACACCCGAGCAGAAGTAAAAAATTAAAGGATTATTTAGAGTAAGAAATGATAAAGCTGAGTGATAGGCTAAAGGCCATCGCAGATGAAATAGAAAAGGGCGAAGCAGTAGCCGATATAGGTACGGATCACGGTTTTTTACCTGTTTTTCTTTGGGAAAGCCGCATTTCTCCCAAAGTTATAATGACAGATATAAGCAGAGGATCTCTTAAAAAAGCTGAGGAGAACTGTCTGAACATGTATCCTGAAGTCAGTTTTGACTTACGCCTTGGAAACGGGCTTGGAGTCATTGCGCCTGCGGAAGTTGACTGTGTCGTCATAGCCGGAATGGGAGGCATACTGATGACGCAGATTCTGTCTGAAGACGAAGGAAAGACTCATTCCTTTAAAAAATTCGTCTTGCAGCCGAGGAACAATCCGGGGATCCTGAGACACTGGCTTTACAATAACGGATTCCATATATCAAATGAAAAGCAGGTGCGCGAGGGAAAATATATCTGCGAAATAATCACGGCCCTTCGCGGCGAACGGGCTGTGATTAAAAGCCTTGAAGCCGACAGAATAGAATATGAATATCCTCACAGCTTGGCGGATTTCAAGGGTCCCTTGACGCATGAATACCTTTCTGCAAGGCTTGAAGCCGAAAAAAGGATATTGTCCGGAATTATGAAAGGAAAAAATCCGTCCTCAAAGGAAATAAGGAGTAGGGAATACAGGATAGATTATCTTGAAAGGCTGATAAGAAGATTATGAAGATAGCAGACGTTAGGGAAATAATTGAAAAAGCGGCGCCTCTCAGTTTACAGGAAAACTGGGATAATTCGGGCTGGCAGCTGCTGCTGGCAGATAAATGCAGAGAGATAAACTGTATTATGGTGGCTCTTGAGGCGACCTCCTCTGTCATAGACGAGGCTTTACGCTGCGGCGCCGAAGTACTGGTAACTCACCATCCGCTCATATTTGGCTCATTGAATAAAGTTGACTGTAATGATGTTACAGGCAAGTTGATGATAAGATTGATAGAGTCTGGGATAAGCGTATATTCCAGCCATACGCCTTTCGATAAATGTGAGGGAGGCAACAACGATTATCTGGCGTCCCTCCTCAGACTGCTTGATATAAGGCCGATGAATACTGACGCCATGGGATATTGCAGGGAAGGCCTTGTAGACGGTCAGTGCAGCATAGGAGAATACATAGAGCAAGTCTGCCGCTGGCTTAAGCTAAAGAGTGATATGATAAGCTTTTGTGGAAATCCAAATCAGACGGCAGGCAAGATAGGCCTTTGCACCGGGGCCGGCGGCGAATTCATAAGAGCTGCCAAAGAAGCGGGCTGCGATTTGTTTATTACAGGAGACGTAAAGTATCACACGGCGCGGGAGGCGAAGGAGATAGAGCTTAACGTCCTTGACATAGGGCATTACGGCAGTGAAAAGATCTTTACGGATAATATGGCAGGTTATTTAAGCAATAATTCAGACATTGAAATCATAAAATCTACTGAGGATTTGAATCCTTTTTCATTCATATAAGCGGGATATAAGGAAGAGAGAAAATGAAAGCAAGGAAGAAAAAAGATAATTCATTTTTGGCTAAAGTGATAGTAATAGTTATCATTGCAGCTGTTGTAATTACATATTCTATATCTGTAATTTCGTATTTGTTTTAAATTTTTATTGGGCAGAGCAGACAGTCGCGTCCTTTTCCCTGATTTCCAGGGAGGGGATGAGGAAAGTCCGGGCTCCGCAGGGCAGGATGCCGGATAACGTCCGGCGTAGGTAACTATAGGGAAAGTGCAACAGAAACATTCCGCCGAAACGGATAATGCCGTGGTAAGGTTGAAATGGTGAGGTAAGAGCTCACCGGCGGCATGGAGACATGCCGGCCGTGTAAACCCCATCCGGAGCAAGACCAAAGAGGGGCCAAAAGGCAGTTGCCCGCTGCCTCCCGGGAGGTAGGTCGCTTGAGCTTGTCAGTAATGGCAAGTCGAGATAGATGATTGTCAAATACAGAACCCGGCTTATAGCTCTGCCCAATTAAAATAATAAAAGCTGTTTTATTTACTATTATGAAAGAAGAAAGGCAAGGTTTTATGAGAAAGAAGTTGGGTTTAATTCTGTTGTGTCTTTTAATGGCATTAGGAATTATGGGATTGCCAGGCTGTAAGGAAAAAGCAGAAAACGAAAAAGAAAATATCGGTTCTGAATCAGAAGAAGAGGCGAAGGAGCCGGAATACTCTTCACTTGGCGAAGTAAAGCAGCCGGCCAATGCAGAAGAGGCTTCGTACGGCGGATTTTCCGCTCAGTATGATAAAGATAAATGGGCCTTCGACGCAAGGATGGGACAGTTCGCTATATACGACAAATCTGATTATGAGTCAAACAGCGAGGCGCTTGACAATATCAATGTAAGAATATCTGCTGATTTTGAGGGTACTTTAAAGGAAAGCGACATGAATACACTTATGAATCAGCTTAATTTGATGGGAGCGACCACAGGTTTTAAGGTAAAGAGCAATGAAATGAAGACCTTTGAAGGAGAGCCTGTGATTTATTATGAAGCTGAAACGAAGCTTACCGATGAGATGCTGGATCTTCTTATAGAAGACGGTTCCGTCACAGAAGCCGATATAGAGGCTATGGGAGGAAGAGAATATTTGATCAATTTGCCGGCTTCTAAACAGATAGGTATCAACGCTGTCGTAGACGGAAAAATAATTACCGTTACAGGAACTTATAAGGATTCGCCTGATGAAATGATAGAGGCTATGAAATTGCTGATTAAAACAGGAAAAATCCAGTAAAACAGTAAAACCGACAGCAAGTAAGTATAATGATATAACAGAACATAATTAAAACCGCCGATTGATTGCGCTTTGGAATCAGTTTGAAATTCAGAAGCGCTTCACCAGCGGTTTTTTGTTTCTTTATTTAAGCGGCATTGAAGTCAAGCGTAAGCCGCCGTGCTGATTATGAAAAGCAAGTTTTGTTATCAGAACCGATTGGTTCATCAGCAGGTTAGATTGACAGGGCTTGATTAAAAGGCTACTTTCATAAAGAGGGCAATGCAGCACAGTATGATGGCAAACGGCACGTATACAAATTTGCCTATGCAGTACCAGAGCATGCCTTTTGGTTTGCCTCCGCCCTTATTTATTTCATGCAGCAGCGCATCCTTTTTCATGATCCAGAACCACGAAAGGGCTCCCATAGTGGCGCCTATCGGTATTATGTATATGGATACGAGATCCATCCATGGACCCCATTTTGAGATAGGCTCCATGAAAAGGCCGGCAGCCAGACAGATAAGACATACTATGGTGACAACCGTTTTTCTGCTTAATTTCGGACATTTGTGTATTACAGATTCACTTACCGCCTCGAGCATGTTCTGGAGAGAGCTTATGCCGGCAAAAATCATCGCGATGTAAAGGATAACTGCGAAAAATCCGCCGAATGTTATATCCTGAAGTATGGTAGGCAAGGTCACAAACAGCAGGCCTGGGCCTGCTCCTACGTCAAGATTATAAGCAAAGCACGAAGGTATGATTACGAGAGCGGCTACAAGCGCTGCGATGGTGTCGAACAAAGCAGTTTTGAGAGAAGCAGATACTACGTCTTCTTTTTCATCAAGATAAGAACCGTAAACTATCATACCGCTTCCTGTTATCGAAAGGGAAAAGAATGCCTGACCCATGGCCCAGATCCATACAAGCGGATTTTTCAGTTCTTCCCATCTTGGAGTGAACATGAATTTGTAACCCTCTGCAACGCCTGGAAGAAAAGCAATCCTTACAGCCAGAACGATAAAAATAACGAAGAATAGAGGCATCATTATTTTGTTGGTTTTTTCTATACTTTTGGCTCCCAGCATAAGAGTCAGAAGAGTAATGGTGATGACTATGATATGAAACGGGATTACAGAAAAGTCTGAGCCGGAGAAGGAGCCGAACCATTCCTGCGTATCGGCTTTCATCAGTTCTCCTGTGACGGAGCTTGTCAGAGCTTTTAAAACATATGAAACTATTACGGCATAACCTATGGCAATGCACATGGAACCGGCTAAAGGCAGCCAGCCCAATATTCCGCCCGCCCTGCCGAGACGCGGGCCTCTGGTACTCCATGCGTTTTCGTAGGAGCCTACAGTTCCCGTCTTTGAACGTCTGCCAATGGCAAATTCAGAAGGCAATCCTACTAAGCTGAAAATAAAGATGAACATAAGATATATCAGCAGAAAGGCTCCTCCGCCGTTGGTTCCCATCTTGTTGGGAAATCCCCATACGTTGGCCATTCCTACAGCCGAGCCTACAGAAGCGAGGATAAAACCCCATCTTGTCATTATTCCGCGTCCGTTGTGTTTGATATTCATAAAAACTTGTATAATCCGATTATCCGGTTATGATGATTGGATTTACTTTTCCTTTCCTAAATTTTTTATATTAAGCGCTCGTGTGCTTTTTTTGTATATTTTTCAGGCCGGCTGATTCTGTTTTACTGACAGAGCCTCCAAAAGCTTTATATCGCCATGCTTTTCAATAAAATAATTTAAAGTGAATTGATTGGCGAAAAGTATAAGAGGTCTTTCAAAGTGGTCGAATACGAGCATCGTCCTTGAATCCAGCAGTGATCTGACCTTTTCTATATCGTCTGTTTCAACCCAACGGGCGATGGAATAGTCGAGGCTGTTCATTCTTATCTTGGCCTTATATTCATTTTCAAGACGATACTGGAAAACTTCAAACTGCAGTTGTCCGACAGCGCCTATTATGACTTCGTTATACTGATTTCGGTAAACTTGTATAGCGCCTTCCTGAGCCAGCTGAGACACGCCTTTCTGGAACTGTTTTGCCTTCATGGTGTCCTTTGGTGTGACAAGAGCGAAGAGCTCGGGCGGGAAGGTCGGCAGCGGCTCAAAGAATAGAGCTTCTTTTCTGGTGGAAAGTGTGTCGCCTATCTGATAATTTCCCGTATCATATATGCCGATTATATCTCCGGCGATAGCCGTTTCTACGTTTTCTCTGGAATTGGCCATCAGCATGGTTGACTGAGCAAGCTTCATTTCCTTGCCTGTGCGGGAAAGTCTGACAGTCATACCTCGTTCAAAAGTTCCCGAGCAGATTCTGAAAAATGCCAGTCTGTCTCTGTGGGCCGGATTCATGTTGGCCTGTATTTTGAATATGAAGCCGCTGAAAAAATCATCCTCTGGTTTCACTTCTCCGTCAACGGTTTTTCGCGGACCCGGTGAGGGAGACATATCGAGGAAATGCTCCAAAAATGGTATGGTTCCGAAATCAGCGAGGGCAGAACCGAAAAACACCGGGGAAAGCTTTCCGCATGAAACTGCCTCCATGTTGAAGGAATTTCCGGCTCCCTGTATGAGCTCTATTTCATCCCGCAGCGCTTTGAGATTGAAACCGGAAACTTCGTCTTCAAGTTCAGAACCGAAAACTCCGTTTTCGCCGAGTTTTATGGTTTTACCTGCTTTGTAAAGTATGACTTCATTTTTGAGAATATCGTAGATACCCTGAAAATTAAGACCGCAGCCTATAGGCCATGTTACGGGTACCGACGGAAGCCCGAGAACGTCCTCCAGCTCCTGTATGAGATCGAAGGGATCTTTGGTTTCTCTGTCCAGTTTGTTTATGAAGGTAAATACGGGGATTTCACGCATGGCGCATACCTGAAACAGTTTTCTTGTCTGAGTCTCTATACCCTTGGCTCCGTCGATTACCATGACTGCGCTGTCCACCGAGGTAAGTATCCTGTAGGTATCTTCTCCGAAGTCATTATGTCCGGGAGTATCCATTATAGAAATGACTTTTCTGTCATACTCAAACTGCATAACAGAGGAGGTGACGGAGATACCTCTTTGTTTTTCTATCTCCATCCAGTCTGAGGTGGCGGACTTATCGTTTCTGCGCGCTTTGACAGTTCCTGCTTGGCGTATGGCTCCTCCGTGGAGCAGCAGTTTTTCCGTCAGTGTGGTTTTGCCTGCGTCAGGGTGAGAAATTATGCCGAAGATTCTTCTCTTTTGAATTTCTTCTTTTCTGGTAGTCATAAATGTTTCCTTTCTAAAAAAGTCACTGAGAATATAATATCATAATTGTTGAATTTGTAAACAATTTGTTGTATAATAACTATTTATGAGAAGAAAAAGAGGGAGAATAAATGGGAGCAGATATAGAATTACATGAAAATAAGATGGGCACCATGCCGGTGAGAAAGCTCTTGCTGAATATGGCATGGCCCGCGATACTTTCCATGACGATCAATGCGCTTTACAACGTTGTGGACAGCGTTTTTGTTTCAAGAGTAAGCGAGGATGCCCTCACGGCCGTATCCATAGTAAATCCGGTGCAGATGATGATAATAGCCCTGGCTGTGGGAAGCGGGGTTGGAATAAATTCGCTTATAGCCAGAAGACTTGGAGCAAAAAATCAAGAAGAGGCCGATAAGGCAGCCAGCACCAGCATAAGGATAGGATTATTCAATTATCTGGTGTTTTTAATCATAGGCGTATTTTTTACTAAGATCTTTGTTTCAGGATATGCAAAGGAAGGAACTTACATATTTGAGGCGGCATGTCAGTATCTTTCCATAGTATGTATAGGGTCGCTGTTTATCAATTTGGAGATAGTTCTGGAAAAGGTTCTCCAGTCCACGGGCAACATGGTTGCTCCTATGATCTGCAGTCTTACAGGAGCGGTAGTCAACGTAATACTTGACCCGATACTCATATTCGGATATCTGGGCATGCCGGCTATGGGAGTGGCGGGAGCCGCTATTGCTACCGTCACAGGACAATTTTTCAGCATGATAGTTGGAATAGTGATAATTATAAGAGGAGAACATCTTGTAAACATAAAATTCAGAGGATTTAAAATCGACTGGAAGGTTGTAAAAGATATATATAAGGTAGGTTTACCTTCGATAGTAATGCAGTCCATCGCTTCCGTTATGGTTATATTCTATAACATGATACTGGTAGCTTATTCAACTACTGCGGTAGCGGTACTCGGCATATACTTCAAGGTACAGTCTTTCGTCTTCATGCCGGTTTTCGGACTTAATCAGGGCGCGATGCCTATAATGGGATACAATTACGGAGCTAAAAACAGGGAAAGACTGATGAAAACTTATAAGGAAGCATTTAAAGTGGCCGTTATCGTTATGGCTCTGGGAACTTTGCTGTTCCAGCTTTTTCCTGAATTTATACTGAGGATGTTCGACGCCTCTGACGAGATGCTGGAAATAGGCATTCCGGCGCTCAGATTGATAAGCATATGCTTCATACCGGCGGCTTTCGGTATAATAACCGGAACTTTGTTTCAGGGAACAGGTCATGGAATGCTCAGCCTGTACGGCTCGCTTATAAGGCAGCTTTTCGGAATACTTCCGCTGGCTTACGTATTGATAAGGATAGGAGGAGTAACGCTGTCGTGGCTGGCTTTTCCTCTTGCGGAAATACTGGGAATACTATACAGCGCCATCTGCCTTAGAATGCTTTACAAGAGAGAGCTCTCCAAACTGTAAAAATAAAATACAACAAATAACGCGTCCCTGCCTTGTCGGAAAGACAAGAGGGACGCGTTTTAGCTTGCTATGGTTTTAAAGTTAATTTCGTTTTCTCGTGCTTCTTGCTGCGTCTTTGCCTCTCGCAGGATTCAGCTTCGACAAGATCGAGTATCAGAGGA
Source organism: uncultured Clostridia bacterium (assembly GCA_937900415.1). GTDB lineage: Bacteria > Bacillota > Clostridia > Peptostreptococcales > Anaerovoracaceae > Fimisoma. The sequence continues at coordinate 116,326 of CALCEY010000010.1, read as the reverse complement.
TCTCTTATGAGATGGGACCATACGGTATATGTAGCCTTGATAAAGTCGTCGTTTAGAGGCGTTTTTTCATCTATGAGAGGGCATCTGTAGGGAAGCGTTTCATCATTATATATAAGGGTGAGAACTCCTTCCTCTGTTATATGAGGTGCCAGAGGGAAGGTTCTGCATTGAAAAGGTCTCATGTTACGGGGACAAAAGGGCGGTGTTTTGCAGCGCACGAAATATATGTTTCCTGACCATGAATCAGGAAAATCATAGTCTTCTGCTTTTTCAACGGTCCATGTGAGCCAGCCGCAATCTGAATCATGGATTTTTTCTTCTCCGGGATAGAGATATATTCCCATCATTTCATCGCTGTAATCTCCGCTGACTGTACAGCAAGCCGAGCCGCAGAGTATTCCGCAGTCGGCATTTATCGGAGAAACCCTGTTGAGAAGCCTGTATATGGCTTTCCATTGTCTTTTAGTAATAGTTGTCTTCATAATTGTATTATATATGGTAAATCCGGCAAATACCAGCAAATATTTGCGAAACATTAGCAAAAAATGAACGCTTAAGAACGTATGCATGGTGTTAAAATATATTATAAATAATTTTTGAGGTAGAGTTATGAGACTTGGAATTGATGTGGGATCAACTACTGTAAAGTTGGTTTTACTTGATGAAAACGACAAAATAATATATCAGCGCTATGAAAGACATATGTCCAGCGTATTTGAAAAGGTAAAGGAGCTTTTGCAGGATTTGCTTACAGCTGAAGGCAACATGAACGTCAAATGCGTTATAACAGGTTCGGGAGGTTTAGCCTTGTCTGAAAAGGTTCAGACTAAATTTGAGCAGGAAGTTGTTACTTGCTCGCTGGCCATTGAAAAGCTCATTCCCCAGACGGATGTAGCCATAGAGCTGGGAGGCGAAGACGCTAAGATTACTTTTTTCGGTAACGCGGTGGAACAAAGAATGAACGGCACGTGTGCCGGAGGAACGGGAGCTTTCATAGATCAGATGGCGATACTCTTAAACACCGACGGAAACGGGCTCAACGAAGCGGCAAAGGGATATAAGGTGATATATCCGATAGCTGCAAGGTGCGGCGTATTTGCCAAGACTGACATACAGCCCTTGATAAATGAGGGAGCTCCTATAGAGAATTTAGCAGCCTCCATCTTTCAGGCAGTAGTCAACCAGACGATAAGCGGCCTTGCCTGCGGACGTAGAATTAAGGGTAACGTGGCATTTTTAGGCGGCCCTCTTACATATATGTCAGAACTTAGAAAACGATTCATAGAAACGCTCGGTCTTACTGAAAAAGAAGTGATTTTTCCCAAAAATTCAAAATATTTCGTCGCTATGGGAGCTGCCTTTATGGCAGATAAGTGCGAGGAAATTTCTCTTGTCACTCTCATCAACAGGGTAAGCAGCGTAGATAAAAACGCTATTTCTTCAGCCAAAAGGGTTGAACCTTTGTTCAGAGATGAAAAGGAGTACGAAGAATTTAAGGAAAGACACGACAGGGCAAAGATAAAGAGAGCAGATATAAAGGACGCCGAAGGCCCGTTGTTCCTCGGAATAGACGCCGGATCAACCACTACAAAGGCAGCTGTCATTGACAGTGAAAAGAGGTTGTTGTACAGCTTCTACAAGGGTAACGAGGGCAATCCTCTTGAGACTACAAGAGAAATTCTCAAAGAGGTTTATGAGGTTATGCCGGAAAAGGCCTATATAGGAAATACAACTGTCACAGGATACGGAGAAGGCCTTATAAAAGCAGGTTTCAGCGCCGATTACGGTCTCATTGAAACCATGGCTCATTATAAAGCCGCCGAGGAATTTCAGCCGGGAGTTGACTTTATTCTCGACATAGGCGGTCAGGATATGAAGTGCATGCGTATAAAAGACCATGCAATATATAACATAATGTTAAATGAAGCGTGCTCTTCAGGATGTGGCTCTTTCATAGAAACTTACGCCAAATCAGTAAATATGAAGGTAGAGGACTTTGCCAGGATAGGAATCAAGTCGAAAAATCCTGTGGATTTGGGAACACGCTGTACGGTATTCATGAATTCAATGGTTAAGCAAGCGCAGAAGGAAGGTGCGGATATAAGCGATATAGCCGCCGGACTTTCCTATTCAGTTATAAAGAACGCCCTCTACAAAGTAATAAAGCTGCGCAATCCCGATGAAGCGGGAGAAAAAATAGTAGTTCAGGGCGGAACTTTCTATAATGAATCAGTGCTGAGAGCTATAGAGAAGGTTTTGGGAAGAGAAGTCATAAGACCGGATATAGCCGGAATAATGGGAGCCTACGGCTGTGCTCTCAATTCCATGGAAAATTATCAGGAGGGGCATATTTCCTCCGTGGCTAAAATCGAAGAGCTTAACGCTTTTAAAGCAGGAACGAGCAACGTAAGATGCGGAGGCTGCGAAAACAAGTGTATGCTAACCATAACGAAATTTGCCGACGGAACAAAATATTATACGGGAAACAGATGTGAAAAGGGCGCCGGAAAAGCTGACAGTCACAGTGATTTGCCGGATATATACGAATATAAGCTGAAAAGACTTTTCGGATATAAGCCGCTTTCGGAAGAAGAAGCCGTAAGGGGACATGTGGCTCTGCCGAGAGTGCTGAACATGTATGAAAATTATCCGTTCTGGTTCACCTTCTTTACGGATTTGGGCTTTAAAGTAGTTCTTTCGCCTGATTCATCAAAAGAACTGTATGAGAAAGGTATAGACACCATTTCTTCAGATACCGCATGTTATCCCGCAAAGATGGTTCACGGTCATATTAAAGCACTGGTGGAAGCAGGCGAAAAGTGGATATTCTATCCTTGCATAAATTATGAACAGAAGGAAGATGAAAACGCCCAAAATCACTATAATTGTCCTATAGTGGCAACCTATCCCGAGGTTATCGCAAACAACATGAACGAAATTTTCCGGGAGGCAAATGTAACCTTTACGCATCCGTTCATTCCTTATGACAACGATAAACGCCTTACGAAACGCATGGCGGAAATCCTTGCAGACAAGGAGGTTTCGGAAAGTGAGATAAGAAGAGCCGTGACCAGAGCGCGCAGTGAAGAGCTGAGTTTTAAAGCAGATGTGCGCAGAGAGGGAGAAAAGGCTCTCGAATATATAGAGAAACATGACAAAAAAGCGATAATTCTTTCCGGAAGACCGTATCATTTAGACAAGGAAATCAACCACGGAATGAATAAACTGATAACATCTTATGACATAGCGGTATTGTCTGAGGATTCGGTGTGCCATCTCGGAAATCTGCCGAGACCTATAAGAGTTCTTGATCAGTGGACATATCATTCAAGGCTGTATAAAGCTGCTGATTTTGCCGGTACGAGAGACGATGTGGAGCTTGTACAGCTCAATTCTTTCGGCTGCGGCGTAGACGCCGTAACCACAGATCAGGTTGAAGAAATTCTTGAAAACAACAATAAGCTTTATACGGTACTTAAGATAGACGAAGGTACCAACTTAGGAGCGGCCAGAATAAGAATACGTTCCCTTAAAGCCGCTATGGAGGAAAGAAGCAAAAATCATATAAGAGCCTGCCATAATTCGAGACCGTTTGAGCGTAAGCTCTTCACCAAAGAAATGAAAGAGGAATATACGATATTGGTTCCGCAGATGTCTCCTATACATTTTCATTATCTTGAAGTGGCTTTGAAGAAGAGTGGATATAAGGCGGTTCTTCTGCCGAATGTGGATAAGAAATCCATAGATGAGGGGCTTAAGTATATCAACAATGACGCTTGCTATCCTACGCTTGTTACCTTGGGCAACATGATAAGCGCTTTAAAATCAGGCAGATACGATTTGAACAGAACCGCTGTCATAATGTCTCAGACAGGAGGCGGATGCAGAGCGAGCAATTATATTCCGCTGCTGAGAAAAGCTCTTAAGGATCTTGGTATGGAGCAGATTCCCGTAATATCTTTCAGCATGGCCGGACTTGAATTGAATCCGGGATTTAAGATAAGCGTATCCATGGGCAAAAGGCTCATCTTGGCTGCGCTTTACGGCGATCTTTTCCAAAGACTGCTGTATGCGACGAGACCTTATGAGGAAGCTCCGGGCTCGGCAGAGGCTATAATGAAAGAGTATGAGGAGGCTATCTTTGAAAATTGCAGGAACGGAAAATTTTCCTCCTTTAAAAAACTTGTAAAAAGCATAGTTGCAGATTACGACAGCCTGCCTTTGAAAGACGTAAAGAAGCCTAAAGTAGGCGTAGTCGGCGAAATTCTCGTTAAATACCATCCTGACGCCAACAACAATATAGTCGATATAATCGAGAAAGAAGGTGGAGAAGCCGTCGTTCTCGACTTGGTGGATTTCTTTCTTTACGGAATGTACAGCAAGAAATTCAATTATGAAAAGCTTTCAGGCTCATATAAGACCTATAAGCTGAATCAGTTAGGCATAAGCTTGATAGAATGGTTCAGGAAGCCTCTTAGAAAAGCTCTGAGGGAAAGCCGCCGATTTGAGGAACCTTCCCATATCGAACATACGGCGTCCGAAGCCTCGGAAATAGCATCTATCGGCAATCAGTGCGGGGAAGGATGGCTTCTTACAGGCGAGATGATTGAACTGATTAAAGGAGGGGCAACCAATATAGCATGCTTGCAGCCATTTGCCTGTCTTCCTAATCACGTTACGGGAAAAGGAATGTTGAAAGCTTTGAGAGAACGTTTCCCTAAAGCCAACATAGTTGCCATAGACTACGACCCGGGAGCCAGCGATACCAATCAGCTCAACAGAATAAAGCTGATGATGTCCGCCGCCCACAGAAATATGGAAAACAGCGATACCGTGCAAGACGAGATAATGAAGCAGAGAGAAAAAATTGAAAAAAATCAGACGTCTCTCGAAGCGAAAAAGTTCGAATTTTCCGAGCAACAGACATCTCAGCCATCGCATGATACGCAGTCTCATAAACAGACTTACAGACAGCATATGCAGCATCAGCAACAGCAGAGCTCTTCCAACAAGAGCAGTAAAGCTGAGAAAAAGCGGGAAGTAAGCTAAATGAACAATTCATAAACAATCCCCGTTCAGAGAAGGACCACAACTTTTCGTTGATGGTATTGCCTTCGCTGAACGGGGATTTTTAATGCGTAAACTTTAAAGATGGAGCAGACCTGCGGCTAAATATCCTGCTGCGCTAAGGACAGCCCCTATCATAGCATAAGGAAAAGTAGATTTGACTATTTTTAAGTTGGAGACTCCCGTGCTGGCTGAAGTCATGAAGACAGGCTCGGAATAAAAGCACATTGTGCATCCTAAAGTAACGCCTGACATGATGGCAGCCAATATCACAGCAGAATTTACTTCCATGGAGAACGCAACAGGGATGAAGATAGGTATGGAAATTATCTGTACCATCCAATAGCCCGAGGTGGCAAAGGTAGTAAAAGCGACTATGATAAATACCAGCAAGGGGAGAAGAGCAGGAGGAACGGCGCCGCCGACGCCTCCGATTATTATATCGAAAAGTCCAAGCTGCTCATTGGCCGAGCTGAGCATAAAAGCAAAGCATATGACTATAGCCATGGAGCACATAGATTTGGCTCCGTCGAAAAAGAATTTCATAAAATCGGATAAAGTCATTATCCTTTGCCCTATGTACATCACTGCCTGGACAGCTATTGCGGCAAGCAGACCGTGAATCAAGTCGTTATCATATATCAGCACGAACACAATAAGCACGAATATAGGTATTATAGCGCCGAAGGCGGAGGAAGGCTTTGTATTTTCCGGCATATCTATACTGACTATAGAAGCCTGTCCCTTTTCCTCCACAAAAGCAGGACCGCCTGAGGCAATTCTTTCATAGCTTCTTTTTATTGTGCCCATCTTTGGGAGAAGCTGCAAATCCATGAGAACGCATATCGCTATAGTTATAACTGGATAGAACATGTAGGGCAGCGCGTTTATATAATCGGAATATCCGAGTCCCTGCTGTGAAATAAGCCCCACGTTAAAGGCTGTCCAGCTGGAAAACGGTATTAAAACGCAGAAGCAAGCCGCTGCCGAATTGGTCTGATATGCAAGGTGTTCTCTCGGAATATGATTTCTGTCGGTTACATCCTTCATGGAAAAGGCGACGGCTAAGGTGCTGAGATAATCGTCCACAAACATTATAACTGCCATGAGCAGACTTATGATCAGCGGTTTTTTCTGACCTTTTGCGAATTTATGCACCAGATTGCCAAAGCCCATCAAAGCTCCCGATTCCTGAAAAAGCTTTATCATTCCGCCGAAGCCGACGAGAATTATCAGCACAAATTGATAAGAAGAGTTTGAAAGAGATTGATAGAACATATCTATATATCCTGAAAAAAAGTTTGAACCATATAAAAAAACAGCTCCTGCAAAAGAGGCTAAAATCATCATTTCGGCAATCTTTTTAGTGATAAGAGCTCCTGCTATCAGTATCGCCAGCGGAATGAAGGCTGCTATATCGTTCCAGTTCATAAATTATGGTCTCCCTTCAAAACAGTGTTTTTCAATGGAATAATTATACCAGAGAACACTCAAACAGAAAAGGGGGGCAGAAAAAGAAAAAGGATAAGTAAGCTGTTTTCCGGGGCCTTGAATACGAGCTTCCGAAGGTTTGAATTTTAAGATTTAAGGATAAGCTGAAATCTGTCTTTAAGTGATTGAAAAGAGAGATGAACGCTTTCATTCATGAAAAATTTCTCAAGCATCTTGAATAGATAAGCCTATAGTGATATAATATCAGCGAAAAATCAACTATAGTTAGGAGGTGTCTCCATGGGAAGACACGGTACGATCGCCGGAAGGAAAGCGGCGCAGGACTCTAAAAGAGCGGCGATGTTCACAAAATATGCCAGAATTATAACTGTTGCTGCTAAGGACGGAGGAGATCCTGAATACAATTCAGCATTGAGATTGGCAATAGAAAAGGCCAAGGCCATTTCCATGCCTAATGATAATATCACCAGAGCCATAAAAAAGGGAACGGGCGAACTGGCAGGCGAAACGTATGAGGAATTAAGATTTGAAGGCTACGGAGTAGCAGGAGTAGCCGTAATAGTGGAAGCCCTTACCGATAACACCAACAGAACGACTTCTTCGGTAAGATCTACATTTGATAAATACGGCGGCAATCTCGGTTCGCCGGGATGCGTTTCATATATGTTCTCAAGAAAAGGCATAATAATCATCGAAAAAACAGACGATATAGATGAGGATGCTTTACTTGAAGTAGCTTTGGAGGCAGGGGCTGAAGATATGACGGTAAACGAAGATAATTTTGAAATCGTTACCGATCCTTCAGTACATACTGAGGTTCATCATGCTCTTACAGGAGCCGGATATGAAATCGCAGAATCAGACGTAGAGCAGGTGCCTTCAGTGGAATCTACACCGACGGAGCCTCACGACATAAAAATGCTTTCAAAAATGATAGAAGTTCTTGAGGATAACGACGATGTACAGAAAGTATATACAAACTGTTCCATTGATTTATACGGAGAATAATTAAAGAGGATTGTGCTTATAATTATAAGTATTCCTGGGGTATTCGTCGGGGAATCATAATTGAACCTACATTTATGAATTGGGAATTCGGAGTTTTCGACGCGTTATGTCACGCCCCCCCTCGATTCGGGGAAGACAGAGGCCAGAAGCAGAGTACCCACCTATCTTTGGATAGGGCGTCAATTATCTCCCTGACGGTATCCTGGGGCTTAATTCCAACAGCCATGGGCTGTTGGTTTTTTAAAATAAATTGAGAACGCATATATAAATCCGCCAAAGCTGAATTTTTCAGCTGAAATTTTCAAAGGAAAAGATAACGAATATGAATCATCTCACACCTGCCGAAATAGCGCGCGATTTGACTCAAGCGGGAGCTTCAAAGGCTGAAAGCTCATTCAGACGGCTTTTAATAATGGGAATAATGGCAGGAGCATATATTGCTTTTGCCGGAGCGGCTTCAACCATTGGAGCGTTCAACCTTCTTTTCGAGACCGACACCTATGGACTTGGCAGAATTCTTTGCGGAGGAATCTTCACCGGCGGTCTGGTTATGGTCACTTTAGCGGGAGCAGAGCTTTTTACGGGAAATTGCCTGATAACTGTTTCCGTTCTTCAAAAGAAAACTTCTGTCTTAAAAATGCTCAGGAACTGGGCGATAGTCTATACGGCAAATCTTATCGGCAGTATTTTTGCCGCATGGCTCATATATAATTCGGGAATTTTCAGCTCCGGCGACGGTTACATGGGGGCGATGACTGTTAAGATAGCTGCAAACAAAGTCAATATGACGTTTTTCAGCTGCTTAGCGTCGGGAATTTTGTGCAACTGGTTAGTATGCCTTGCTGTCTGGTCATCTACGGGAGCGAAGTCCACGGCGGGCAAGGCTGTTTCAGTATTTTTTCCCATATGGCTGTTTGCCACATGCGGTTTTGAGCACAGCATAGCTAATATGTATTTTATATCGGCCGGAATAATGGCATCTGAAAGCGATACCTTGACGATGCTTTCAGGTGTAGGAAGCGATGCTCTTGAAAGCCTGAGCTGGATCGGCATGTTTACTGAAAATTTGCTGCCGGTGACTCTCGGCAATATGGTGGGAGGAATTATTTTTGTTGCCGCAGGATATTGGCTGGCGCTCAAAGACGAGTTCAGGGCTCAGCATAAAGAAGAGCTTCTTAAATAGAAAAGCCTTACCGGCTTTTGGCCGGTCTTGAGAGAGCTGAATGTAGGGAAATATTTTTTATATAAAATCAAGCAAAACAAAAACATCAAGCAGAGGAGAAAAATAATGTCTGAAAAACAGCTGACCGTAAGAGGTCTTATTATCGGCGCGCTGGGAAGCGTGGTACTTACCATGAGTTCCATGTTTATAGCTCTTAAGCTGAGCTCCGTGCCGTGGCCGATAATGTTCGTGGTTTTAGTGTCCATGTTTCTTTTGAAGCTTTGCGGAAATACAAACTTGCAGGAAATAAACGTTACTCAGACAGCTATGTCCGCAGGAGCCATGGTTGCAGGAGGTCTGGCATTTACCATACCTGGAATATGGATGCTCAATCCCGACGCTGAGGTAAGCCTCGGCGCACTTTTAACCGTCACTCTGGGAGGAGTGATTCTGGGCCTTATCTTTACCGCGTTGTTTCGGAAATATTTTATCGTGACAAAGGAACTTCCCTTTGCCATGGGACAGGCTGCTGCAGAAACATTAAAAATAAGCGATAAGGGCGATAAAAAGGTATTCCTGCTTTTCGCTTCTATGGCTGCTGCGGGAGTATTCACCTGGCTGAGAGACTGGAAGATGAAGATCTCGAGCACCGTTTTAAGCACAAAAGCGGCGGCCTATGGTTCGGCAATGGGAATCTGGCTTTCTCCAATGCTTATATCAATAGGATACATAATAGGCCCCGTCGTCATCGGAGTATGGTTTTTAGGCGCATTGATAGGAGATTTTGGGATCTTGATAGGAGGTGTAGAGCTGGGGTTTTGGGATTCTCAGACCGCATCTGACATAAAATCATCGCTTGGAATCGGCCTTATGGTGGGAACCGGGATCGGAATTTTGATAAAAGGAATTATTCCAAAGGCCAGGGATATATTCGGTTCCATGTTTATAAAGGACAGACTGGGTGATAACTTTACGAGCATGAGATGGGCTCCTTTCATGATGGTTTTAGTGGCCTGCGCTTTTACTGTAGTAACTGACATGGGAATTATTGCTTCTGTAGTGACAATTTTAGGCACATGGCTTACTACCTCCATGTCCGCGCAGTGCGTAGGACAGTCGGGTATAAATCCAATGGAAATATTCGGAATAATAATATTGATTGCGGCGAAAGCCGTTTCGCATATAGGAGAAATAGAAGCTTTTTATGTAGCTGCGGTAGTTGCCGTGGCCTGTGGACTTGTGGGCGATGTTATGAACGATTTTAAGGCCGGTCATATGTTGAACACAGACCCAAAGGCTCAGTGGATGGCTGAAGTCGTGGGAGGACTGATAGGCGGAGTAGTTTCGGTATGTATCTTGTTTGTAATACTTAAGGCATACGGACCGTCTGCTTTCGGAAGCGAAATGTTCCCGGCAGCGCAGGCTTCGGCGGTGGCTGCAATGGTTGGAGGAATATCAAACATGCCGGCATTCGTCATAGGATTGATAGCGGCGGCTGTTTTGTACTGTGTGAATTTTCCGGTCATAACTCTGGGACTGGGAGTTTATTTGCCGTTCTATCTTTCTGCAACAGCAGCAGTAGGAGGAGCTGTAAGGCTGATAGCCGACAAGTTGGCGCCGAAATTTGAAGCTGAAGGTAAGGGTACGATAATAGCTTCCGGTCTGCTGGGTGGCGAATCCATAGTAGGAGTGGTAATCGCCATGTATTACGCTTATCAGATAATTGCTTAACAAAACCCATGACGGCAAGATGTCACTTTGATTGCCTGATAAACGAGCAGGGTACAGCTTACAAAATTAAAAGGAAGGTATTTATGGATAAGAGAATCGTCATTATAGACGGCAACAGCCTGATAAACAGAGCCTACTATGCCGTACAGAGACCTATGATCACATCAGAAGGCGTATATACTCAAGGGGTTTACGGCTTTATAAACATGCTGAATAAAATAGAAGGAGATTATGAGCCGGAATATTTGACGGTTGCTTTCGATTTGAAAGCGCCTACCTTTCGTCATTTAGAGTACGAGGAATATAAAGCGGGCAGAAAGGCCATGCCCCCTGAATTAGTTATGCAGATGCCTTTAATAAAAGACGTGCTTTCCGCCATGAACATTAAAATTCTTGAAATGGAGGGATATGAGGCTGACGACATAATAGGGACGGTGGCTAAAATTGCGGAAGAAAATGGAATAGAGCCCCTCATAATTACAGGAGATAAGGATGCTTTGCAGCTAGTTACAGAAAAGACTAAAGTTCTCATTACCAAGAGAGGAATTACGGATTTTGAAATTTACGACCCATATAAGATGAAGGAACGGTATAATCTGACGCCGTCACAGTTTATAGATCTCAAGGGGCTTATGGGAGACAGCTCGGACAACATTCCGGGAATCCCAGGAATAGGAGAAAAAACAGGAATCAAGCTTCTCGAACAGTTTGAAACAATGGAAAACCTGCTGGCTTGTACTGAAGAAATATCCTCTGAAAAGCTCAGGACTAAAGTAGAGGAAAACGCGCAGCTGGCAGTAATGAGCAAGAGATTGGCGACGATCAATACTTGTGTGCCTATAGAATTTGAAATAGAGGAGCTTAAGCTGTCGGAGCCGGATTATGAAGCATTGATAGAAATATACACAAAACTGGAGTTCAGCAGCTTTCTAAAAAAACTTAAAGTACCTCAAGCGGCAGACACATATAAGCTTTGCGAGAAGAATGTTACGAAGGAAATCATAGAAAGCGGAGAGGCGGCGCGGCAAAAGCTTTCAAAACTAAAAGGAGAAATCTATCTTAAGGTTTTCGGCAATATGAGTCATACGAAGCCTCCTTATATAGAAGGCGTATTTGTAATGGATGACTTTGCCGCTTTTTATATAGACGCTGCTAAAGTTTTGCCTGAAAACATTTCCGCAATTTTGAACGAATTGAAATTTTCCTTAATAGGTCACGATATAAAGGACGACTTATATTGTCTTATGAGCTTCGGGCTTGAAAATTTCAATATAGTATTTGATACCGCTGTTGCCGAATATGTTCTCGAGCCTGCAAAAAGCAGTTATAGCCTTAAAAATATAGTTTTGGAAAAGCTCCATTGCGATATAGATACAGATGCGGATATTTCAGAAGGAGGGCAGCTGGATTTCTTTGAGGACGGCAGGAATAAACAGATTGACAGCGGCGTTAAGCTTGGTTCTGCCGTAAAAGCCTTAAAGGAGAAACAGCTTGAAAGCCTTAAAAAGGAAAATCTGCTCCGTGTATTTGAGGAGGCGGAGCTTCCTCTGATTGAAGTAATGGCCTCAATGGAAAAGGAAGGTATAAAAGTAAACGGTCAGTTCCTGGAGGAGTTCGGACATGAGCTTAAGAGCAGAATTTCCAATACAGAGGAGGAAATATATGCTCATGCCGGCTGCAAGTTCAATATAAATTCTCCGTTACAGCTTGGCAACGTATTGTTTGAGACGCTGGGGCTCCCTCAAGTCGGAAAGAAGACAAAACGTGGCTACAGTACCAGCGCCGACGTTCTCGAAAAGATCAGAGATAAACATCCTATAGTCGATTCAGTCCTTGTTTACAGAAATCTTACCAAGCTGAATTCAACTTATGTGGAAGGCATGAAGCCCCTTATATGTGAGGACGGAAAGATAAGGGCGCATTTCCAGCAGACCGTTACCTCAACCGGCAGGATAAGCTGTACCGAACCTAACTTGCAGAACATTCCAATAAGGCAGGAGCTTGGCAGGACGCTGAGAAAGGCTTTTACAGCCGATGATGAGGAACACGTGCTTATAGGAGCAGACTATTCCCAGATAGAGCTGAGAGTTCTTGCTCATCTTTCTGAAGATGACGATTTGATAGAAGCCTTTAATAACGGCGACGATATACACAGAGCCACTGCGTCGAGAGTTTTGGGAATTCCTTTTGATAAGGTTACTCCTCAGGAGCGGAGCAGAGCTAAGGCTGTGAACTTCGGCGTTATATACGGAATGAGCGGGTTCGGCCTCAGCGAGGAATTGAACATCAGCAGAAAAGAAGCGGAAAAATATATACAGGAATATTTTTTAAAGCATGGAAAGGTTAAGGAATACATGGACAGGCAGATATGCTTATGCAAGGAAAAGGGATATTCCGAGACTATACTGGGCAGAAAAAGACCGATACATGAGATAAACGCTACTTCTTACATGGTAAGACAGCTTGGCGAGAGACTGGCGATGAACAGCCCGATACAGGGAAGCGCCGCAGATATAATAAAATTAGCCATGATAAAGGTTTACAGAAAGCTAAAGGAATACTTTCCTGATACAAAGCTTTTATTACAGGTTCATGACGAGCTCATACTTTGCGCGCCTAAAAAAGATAAAGAGGCAGTCAAAGAGCTTTTGAGAAAAAATATGGAAGATGCGATAAGTCTTTCGGTAAAGCTTGTAGCCGATGTAAACGAGGGTTACAGCTGGTATGATTTGAAATAAAAAAGAAGAAATTATGAAGATAATAGGATTGACAGGGGGAATCGGAAGCGGTAAATCGACGGCTTCCGCATACATGAAAGAAAAAGGCTGTGAAATTATAGACGCAGACATTATCGCCAGACAGATGACAGCAAAAGGCGCTCCGGCATTGAAAGAAATAAGAGAAGCCTTCGGAGACGGATTTTTTCTTGAAGACGGCAGCCTTAACAGAAAGGCTCTCGGAGATTTGGTTTTTTCTGACAGGGAGAAGCTTGCGTTTCTCCAGCGTATAGTAACGGAAAAAGTAATAGAGGCCATAGAGAAAGAGCTTTTATCCTTAAGAAAAAAAGGATTTTCAGGCATAGCCGTAATAGACGCGCCGCTGCTGTTTGAATGTGGTATGGAGGATATAGCCGATGAAAACTGGCTTGTGTCCGCAGACCTTGAGAAAAGGATAGAAAGGGTGTCTCGCCGGGACAATCTGTCGCGGGGCCAGGTAATATCGAGGATAAACTGTCAGATGTCTCAGGAGGAAAAGGAAAAATACAGCAGATGTATTCTGGATAATTCCGGTACAGAGGGAGAACTTTTCTGTCAAATAGACAGAAATCTTGAAAGGGTAAGATATGAAGATTAACAGAGAAGCCGTAGAAAACTCCAGATTGTACAACTTTCTGAAAAAATATTGGATACCGATATTAGCCGTCATCGTAATTATAACGGTGATAGCCTCCTCTGTAGGCATATACAAGGAGGAAGTGCTGCATATAGATCCGGATGTGAAATACGAAGAGGGCGACAGGCTGTATTTCTCAGCCAGCGCGTTGGATACCTTAAACCCGATAGCTTCACGTTCTCAGGATACTTATTATATTTCAAAGCTCATATACGACAGCTTGTTTGATTATACAGATGAATTTAACGTAACTGGTGAGCTTGCAGACAGCTATGAAGTAGATACGGAAAAAGCCAAGATAGATATAACTCTGAAGACCGGTATAAAATGGCATAACGGAGATTCCCTTACTGCCCGAGACGTAAGGTTTACCGTAAGCGCAATCAAGGCTTACGGCAGTAAAAGCTTATATTATGAAAAAGCGTCGAAGATACGTTCCGTTCAGGTCACAGGGGATCTTAAGCTTACGATTTATTTTAAGGATGACGACGACTGTGCTCTCGATAATCTTACGTTTCCTATACTTCCGAGCAGGGAATACTCTTCAGCCGGGCGCCTCATAAGAGATATATCCGATTTTAAGCCCGTGGGAACAGGAAAATACGTTTACGAATCATATGACCATTTCAAGAAGCTTAAGCTTACGCCGAATCAGTCCTACTTCGGACAAAAAGCTTTAAAGGCAGTCGACATAGTTATATTGCCGGAAAAAGAGCTGGCGTCGAATATGATGGAAATTAACGCGGTGACTTGCTATACTGATGACAGTTCTGACAGGTATTCTCTCGTTACGGATAAAAACTTCAAACTGTATGATATGGTGTCAAACGATGTTGAATTCATAGTTTTCAATCAGGAAAAGGAGCTTTTTAAAGAAAAAAGTGCAAGACAGGCCGTAGGATATGCAATAGATACTAAGAATGTCCTGGAAAAAGGATATATGGGAGACGGTATCCTTGCGGATAATATATATTATCCTGATTTCATGGGGGTTCCTGATACGCTTAGCTATTACGGGAAGGATAAGGACAAAGCCTCAGAACTGCTTAAAGAAATAGGTTATGAGGATAGGGATTTAAACGGCAAAATTGAGGATAACGACGGCAAAGACGTTAAAATCACGCTGCTTGTGAACAGTGACAATGCTGTACGGTCGGCCGCGGCCAAACTCATAGCCAAAGAACTGACAGGAGTTGGATTTTCGGTGACAGTGGATTCAAAGAACTGGGAGGATTATATAAAAGCCATCGAAGACGGTGATTATGACATCCTGATTACAGGCTATGATATGGAGGCGTCTTATGATCTCAGAGACTTTTTCAACGGCAACGCACCATGGAAATATGAAAATGAAGAGCTGCTTGCCGCCGCCGCCGAATTGGAAAGACTCCATGACTCCCAAGGCTATATTTCCGCATATGAGGAGCTTAAATCCATGATGCTTGACGAGCTGCCATATTACACTCTATGCTACAGAAAGATGGGACTTGTCGGCGTTGAACATTTTGAGACTCAAAAGCTGCCTACCTTTGATGATATTTATAAAAACTGCGATACATGGACCTGGAAGCGAGTAAAAGAAGATCAGACAGACAGTAAAAGAGCAGCCGAAGAATAACAGAAAAATAACAAGGGAATAATAGCACAGCTTGTTAGTTAAAAGAAAAGTTTAAAAATTTTGAAGAAAACATTTGTATTTTTTAATGGTTTATGATAACATAATTACGTTGCATGTGCCGGCGTGATGGAATTGGCAGACGTGCAGGACTCAAAATCCTGTGGTGGCAACACCGTATGGGTTCGACCCCCATCGCCGGCACCAATCAATTTATGTGTTAATTTTTTTAACGCGAGAGGAGAGAGACAAAGTATGAATTACGGAAGCCTTATTGTTTTAGTTGTCTTTATCGTTGTTATGTATTTCCTGATGATAAGACCTCAGAAGAAGAGAGATAAGCAGATTCAGGAGATGAGAAGCAGCCTTACTGTAGGAGATGAGATAGTAACTATAGGCGGAATCTGTGGTAAGATAGTAAAGACAAAGGATGAAACAATAGTTATTCAAGTAGGTGCAGATAAAGTAAAGTTTGAAATGATGAGATGGTCCGTTTCATCTGTGGTAAATCCAAGCAGCAAGCATAAGGCAAAGGCTGTTGAGGAGGATAATGAGGAAGAAGCTCCTAAGAAGGCTATGCCTAAGAAGCTGAAGAAGGCTGTCGATAATGAAGAAGAGGCGCCTGCAAAAGCAAAGAATGCAGAGAAAAAGGCTGAAGAAAAAGAAGTAAAAGACGCGGCCGAACCGCTTGCCGCCGACAATGCAGAGGTAAAAACTGAGGACAAAGCCGAAGAAAAGGCCGAGGCATAAAAATCAATATATTTGTAGCAGCTCCGTATATCACGGAGCTGTTTTAATCTGCCGCATATTTATTTATGGGCATAGTAAAAAACCACCCCTTTATACTTGTAACACATGGCAAAAAGTAGTACAATATAATGTAAAATAAAATGCCTGTATTGTGCGTTTATATAACTTATAGGAATAATTTATCAAGAGAAGAGGTTTTGGAGGAATGAATCATACTTTGAAACGAGTGCTTGCTGGGCTTGTACTTGTTGTTACTTTTTTTGCATGGTACGTAAGCATCTTTGGCATAGGTAAGATAGACTCAGCCAGGGACGCATTGAAGTACGGTCTTGACATAGATGGAGGCGTTTATGTCGTCATGGAGGCTGAGACAGATCTTGAAGGAGAAGAGCTCAAAGCGCTGATGGAGCAGACAAGGGCTGTACTGGACAACAGAGTAAATCAAATGGGAGTCGCCGAGTCTTCAGTTACGATTGAAGGAGAAAAGCGATTGAGAATTGAAATACCGGGAGCAGATGATGCGGAAGAAGCCATAGCTGCCGTAGGAAAGACTGCGCAGCTTAAGTTTGTGCTTGCTGACGGGACTTTAGTCGTGGACGGCAGTCACGTGAAAGATGCTCAGGTAGCTACAGAGGGAGCTGGGTATAAGATTTTGCTGGACTTCGATGATGAAGGTGCAAAGATGTTTGAGGAGGGAACAAAGAAAGCTTTGGCAGGTACTGTCGTACCGAGTCTTGATGGTGTGTTAAAAGATCAGATAGCCATAGTTTTGGACGATGAGATAATAGTTCATCCTCGTGTAAACCAGGTTATAAGCAACGGAAGCTGCGAAATGACCGGAAATTACTCCAAGGAAGAAGCTACGACTACGGCGGCGCTGATAAGAGGAGGAGCGCTTCCGGTTGAATTGAAGGAGATCCAGTCCTCCGTACAGTCGGCGACTGTTGGAGCAGACGCTCTGGATAAATCTATAATAGCCGGGGCAATAGGCCTTGTACTTGTATTTTTGCTCATGATTATATTCTACGGAATGTTGGGCGTATTGGCAGATTTAGCGCTGGCGTTATATGTAGCCATGTTCATATGGTCCATGGCTGCCTTTAACGTTGTTCTTACTTTGCCGGGAATAGCGGCGCTGATACTTTCCATAGGTATGGCTGTAGACGCCAACGTAATAATATTTGCAAGAATCAAAGAGGAGATAGTTGCGGGAAAGAGCATAAGAGTTGCTGTAAACGCAGGCTTTAAGAATGCTCTCACCACAGTGCTCGACGCGCAGATAACCACACTTATCGCCGCAGTGGTTCTTTACGAAGTAGGAACAACCTCGGTAAAGGGATTTGCATTTACTCTCATGATAGGTATAGTTATAAGCATTTTTACGGCGGTGGTCATTACGCAGCTTTTCATATCGCTGCTGGCAGACAGCAAGAGATTTGCCAAAAATAAATATTTCGGCGTCAGAGAAGACGGAACGCCTAAGCAGATGCTCAACAAGACATTCCATTTTATAAAGCACAGAAAAATATTCTATGCTATAAGTGCGGCAGTAATTATAATAGGACTTGCATTTTCATTTATAAAAGGAATGAATTACGGCATAGACTTTACAGGCGGAACCATGATACAGGTGGATATGGGCAGAGAGGTGGCCGCGTCGGATATAGAGGCTTCTATAAAGAAATTTGACCTCAAGCCTTCGGTGATATATTCTGGAGAAAACAATTCGCAGGTAGTTATAAAGACTACGGAGGCTCTCGACAATAAAGAAAGGGCAGAGGTTATAGACGCCCTTGGAGATTCTTTCGGAATAACGGAAGAAGACGTTATATCCTCCGAACAGTTCGGACCTTCGGTAGGCGACGAGCTTAAGCTAAATGCTGTGAAAGCAGTTGCGATTGCTTCTGTCGGTATGCTCATATATATAATATTCAGATTCAAATCGTGGAAATACGGATTGTCAGCCATAGCTGGAGTAGTTCACGACGTGCTGATGGTTATATCATTTTATGCAATTTTCGGAATTACTGTAAATAATCCGTTCATTGCGGCAATACTTACGTTAGTGGGATATTCCATCAATGATACCATAGTAATCTTTGACAGAATAAGAGAAAACAAGCTTCTGTACAAAAAAGATAACAGTGAAATCAATATAGACAGGAGTATCAACAGCACTTTAAACAGAACCATAATGACGTCTCTTACTACGCTTATAGTGATGATACCGCTGTGCATAATGGTAACTTCTGGAATAAGGGACTTTATACTTCCTTTGATGGTAGGCGTTATCGTGGGATGCTGTTCTTCAATATTCGTATGCAGCCCAATCTACTATGATTTGTGCAAGGGTAAGGAAGAGTCGAAGTATATTAAGCAGATAAGCGCGAATAAAAAGAAAAAGAAAAAATAAAAAGACTATGATTCAGGAGCTGTAGCCATATGATGACAAAAGCCGAGTTTTTAGACAAATTACTGAAAATCAACCCCAGATATAACACCGAATTGATTGGGAAAGCTTTCGACACAGGAGAAAGACTTCACAAGGGACAGCTGAGGAAGAGCGGTGAACCTTATTTCATCCATCCAATCAATGTGGCGCTTATTCTGGCGCGCCTCGGAATGGATGAGGAGACGCTAATCGGGGGGCTTTTGCACGACGTGGTAGAAGATACCGAATATACCAGAGAAGAGCTGGTAAAGGATTTTAATGAAGATATAGCTTTGCTGGTAGACGGTGTTACCAAGCTGGGTACTATAAAATTTGAATCAAAAGAGGAAGTACAGGCGGAAAATTTTCGCAAGATGTTCCTTGCCATGTCAAAAGACATCAGAGTTCTGATAATAAAGCTGGCAGACAGGCTTCACAATATGCGGACCATAGAGTATATGAGACCTGAAAAAATAGAAGAAAAATGCAAGGAAACTCTGGAAATATATGCGCCTTTGGCCAGCAGGCTGGGAATTTCCGCCGTGAAATTCGAGCTGGAGGACATAGCCCTCAAATATCTTCATCCCGAAGAATTCAAGGAGCTGAAGGAGAAGGTAAGTCAAAGAAAGAGTCAGAGAGAAGAGACTATAAATACAGTCATAGACGAAATAAAGGAATCTCTCGACGATATGAATCTTCATTATGATATTTATGGAAGAGCAAAGCATTTTTACAGCATTTACAGAAAGATGAAATATCAAAATAAGCAGATAGACGAGATATTCGATCTTATAGCGGTCAGAATCATCGTAGATACAGTCAAGGATTGCTATGCTGTTTTGGGAATAGTTCATACCATGTGGAAGCCTATACCTGGAAGATTCAAGGACTACATTGCCATGCCGAAGCCCAACATGTATCAGTCACTGCACACTACCGTAATAGGAGATAACGGAGAACCCTTTGAAATACAGATAAGGACATATGAGATGCACGAGGTTGCCGAATACGGTATTGCAGCTCACTGGAAATACAAAGAGGGCAAGGTTTCAGGGGATACGTCAAGCGACGATATAAAGCTGGCCTGGCTGAGACAATCTCTCGAATGGCAGCAGGATCTTAACGACCCCAAGGACTTTTTAGAAACCATGAAGATGGACTTGTTCGCCACGCAGGTGTTCGTATTTACCCCGCGCGGCGATGTGATAGAGCTTCCGGCAGGTTCAACGCCGCTCGACTTCGCTTTTAAAATACACTCAGCCATAGGATGCAAATGCGTGGGTGCTAAAGTTAACGGTAAAATGGTTACTATCGACCATATTCTGCAAAACGGGGATATAGTCGAGATAGTAACCTCCGCCAACTCGTCGGGTCCCAGCGTGGACTGGCTTAAAATAGCCAAGAGCTCCAATGCCAGGAACAAGATAAGAGGCTGGCTGAAAAAGGAAAACAAATCAGATAAAATTGAAAAGGGCAAAGACGTGGTGGATAAGGCCATAAGGAAGAAAGGCTATGATCCCGCTCTATGCGCAAAGACCTCTTATGTCAACAGAGCAATGAAGGCTATGAATTTTTCCGGCAGCGACGAGGGCTATTCACAGATGGCGGCCGGAGGAACTTTAGTAAGCAAGTTTTGCAGCTTATTGTTTTCATATTACAATGAAGACAATAAGGCGGAAGTCAAGACCGACGAGAGTATAATAGAAGATATAAAAACAAAGGAAGCCCGAAGACAGAAAAACGAAAACAGGAAAAAAGAAAGCCCCGGCGTCACAGTAAAGGGAGCCGATAATTTGATGATTAAGCTGGCTAAATGCTGCAATCCTGTTCCGGGAGATGAAATAGTAGGATTTATAACGAAAGGCAGGGGGATTTCCGTCCATAGAAAGGACTGTTCCAACATACTAAGCCTTTCAGATGAAGAAAAAGCCCGCTTTATAGACGTGGAATGGGAGGATTTGAAGGCCGGGAAATCCTACGACGCAGATATATGTATAGTTGGAAACGACAGAAAGGGAATGCTTTCGGATATTTCAAGAGTATGCGAGGATATGGATATACACCTTTCAGGCGTCAACGCCAAGACGGGTCGCGACGGAACGCTGAATATGACTATAACTCTTTCTATTTCAAGTACCCACGAAATGCAGAAGGTGCTCAGAGTTCTGAGAAATATAGAAGGCATACAACATGTATACAGAGCAAAATCATAAACTGTGCGGCAGACAAATCCGCTAATTATGGAAAGGACTTTCAGAGGAAAAAGATGAGAGCAGTAGTACAGAGAGTTACCGAAGCCGACGTTTCGGTGGAAGGAAAGACGACAGGCAGTATAGAAGGCGGTCTCG
Organism: uncultured Clostridia bacterium; assembly: GCA_937900415.1. Classification (GTDB taxonomy): domain Bacteria; phylum Bacillota; class Clostridia; order Peptostreptococcales; family Anaerovoracaceae; genus Fimisoma. Next base: position 95,369 of record CALCEY010000010.1, on the reverse strand, counting down.
TAGTCTTATTAGGCATAGAAAAAGGCGATACAGAAAAGGACGCCGACTACATGGCCGATAAGATAACCGGCCTCAGAATTTTCGAGGACGACGGGGGCAAAATGAATCTTTCAGTAAAGGATACCGGCGGAAAGGTGCTAGCTGTTTCTCAGTTTACCTTGCTGGGAGATGCCAGAAAAGGTAAACGCCCCGGATTTTCCTCGGCAGCTGAGCCAAGCGAGGCCAACAGGCTTTACAGATACTTTATAGACAAAGTAAAAGCTTGCGGCGTTGCGGCTGAGGAGGGCGTTTTTCAGGCAGACATGCTTGTAAGGATATACAACGACGGGCCCGTCACCATACTTTTAGACAGCAGGAAGCTGTTTTAAAAACGCTGATAAGCTGGACAGGCATAAATGCGAGCTAAGGACATTGGAATTTCAAGAGGTGAAAGATGAAGATAACGAGATATATGACAGGTCCTATACAGGCCAATACTTATCTGGTATACGATGATGAAACGAAAAAAGGCTTTATTGTTGATCCGGGTGGATATGAACCAAGAATAACCGCTCAGATAAAGGATGAAAACGTGGAGCTTGAATATATAATTCTCACCCACGGTCATGGAGACCATATAGGCGGAGTGGAGAGCTTTAAGAAGGATTTTCCGGCAGCTGAAGTAGTGGCATGCAGGGAAGAGGAAAAAATGCTGCATGACCCTGTGGCCAACTGCTCTATAGAGATGTTCAGAAAATCAATGATAATAGACGCAGACATATATGTAAACGACAGGGACGTTCTTAAAGTGGGGAATCTTGAGCTTACCTTCATTCATACGCCGGGACATACAGAGGGCGGAATGTGCATTTATGCAGATAAGTATTTATTCAGCGGAGACACACTCTTTTGCCGCTCAATAGGAAGAACGGATTTTCCGGGCGGAAATTTCGACGATATAATCAAGTCAATAAAAGAAAAGCTCTTTGCTCTTCCGGATGACACCAAAGTTCTTCCGGGTCACATGGGAGCTACGACCATAGGCGACGAGAAGAGAGGAAATCCTTTTGTATAAAATAAGGCTGAACAATATAAAAGATAAATACGATTTCAACGAGCTTATAAAAATTTTTTTAAGACCGGATGAATATGAGGTTTATACAATTGACAGGCCGCAGGAGACTTTAGGAAACACGGAAGATGCGGGTGAAATCATAGAAATAAACGAGACATCAAGCGATGATAAAAATTTCGTCAAAAGAGAAATATATAAAAAACTCAGCAGTATAACAGGCAAGCAGCCTCCGTGGGGAATACTTACAGGAGTAAGACCCGTTAAGCTGGCGGGAGAAATAATAAAAGCCGCCGGAAGCAGTGCGTCAGCAGAAGATATCCTGAGAGAAGAATATTTCCTCAGCGAGGAAAAAGCAGCTTTGCTTACAGATATTTATGGTTATCAGCAGCGAATGTTAAGTAAAGCTTCAGATAATTCGGCAGGAGTATATATAGGTATACCCTTCTGTCCGACCAGATGTCTGTACTGCTCTTTTACTTCGAATCAGAAGGGACCGGAGGATATAGAAAGTTACCTTGCAGCGCTTTTCAAAGAGATAGAATATTACGGCAGCGGCATGAAAGCTTCAGGCATTTGGGCCGAGACTGTATATATAGGCGGAGGGACCCCTACAACTTTGACCGCCGCTCAGCTTGACAGACTGCTCGAAAAAATCGGTTCCTCTTTCGACCTTTCCCGCATAAAAGAATTTACCGTAGAAGCAGGCCGGCCTGATACGATAACGAAAGAAAAGTTAGACGTTATAAAGAGCCGCGGGATAAAACGGATAAGTATAAATCCTCAGACCATGAAAGACGAGACTTTGAAGTTAATCGGCAGAGAACACAGCTCGGAGCAGATAAGAGAAGCTTTTGAAATTGCGGAGCAGGAGGGAGACTTAATTATAAATGCAGATTTGATTGCAGGGCTTCCGGGGGAGTCGGCATTAGATTTTGAAAAATCTCTCAACGAAGTGATTTCCCTTGCCCCCGCAAATATAACGGTACATACGCTGGCAGTAAAAAAAGCGTCAAAACTTATAGAAGCCGATGAAGATTTCCATTACAGACAGTCGGACGTAGTGGAAAAAATGCTGAAAATAAGTGAAGAGAAGCTGAAACAGGCAGGATACAGGCCGTATTATCTTTACAGACAGAAACATATGGCGGGAGCCCTTGAAAACGTAGGGTACTGCAAGGACGATACTCCTTGCGTTTATAACATAAGGATTATGGATGAAAGCCAGAGTATTCTTGCTCTGGGGGCAGGAGGCATAAGCAAGAAGTATTATCCGCAGGAAAACAGACTGGAAAGAGTAGCTAACGTGTCCAATTATCAGATTTATATCGAAAGAATAGATGAAATGATAGACAGGAAGATAAAAAATTTTTTCAAGGAGGTATAGGAAGTGTTAACCAACGCGCCAAAAGGAACTAAGGATATATTGCCCGCTCAGGTGCACAAGTGGCATTATGTGGAGAACAAGTTCGCCGATATTTGCAGAAAATACGGATTCAAGGAAATAAGAACGCCGATGTTCGAGCATACTGAAGTTTTCGCAAGGGGAATCGGCGATACTACGGACGTAGTGCAGAAGGAGATGTATACGTTTGACGATCACGCCGGAAGAAGCATAACCCTCAAGCCGGAAGGCACTTCGGGAGCCGTCAGGGCTTTCATAGAGCACAAGCAGTATGCCGAGGTTCAGCCTACTAAATATTACTACGACACCGATTGTTTCAGGTATGAAAAACCTCAGGCAGGACGGCAGAGACACTTCCATCAGTTCGGGATAGAGGTTTTCGGAACTCCTAATATGCTGGCGGACGCAGAAGTTATATCCCTCGGATATGATTTCCTTACCGACCTTGGAATAACAGAAATAGAACTGAGAATCAACAGCGTGGGTTGTCCCGAATGCAGAAGAAAGCACAGGGAAGCTCTCAAAGACTTCCTTAAGCCAAGATATGACGAGCTGTGCAAAACATGCAAGGACAGGTTCGACAGAAACCCAATGAGGATACTGGATTGCAAGTCCGACACCTGCAAGGAGCTGGTAAAGGGCGCCCCTGTTATGCTGGATTACCTCTGCGATGATTGCAGGGAGGCCTTTGCGGAACTTAAGAAAAATCTTACCTCCATGGGAATAGAATACAAGGTGGATCCGGGCATCGTAAGAGGTTTGGATTATTACACCAAGACAGCCTTTGAATTTGTAACAACGAAGATAGGAGCGCAGGGTACGGTGTGCGGCGGAGGCAGATACGACCACCTTGTAGAAGAACTGGGCGGTCCGCCTATTCCTGGAGTAGGATTTGGCCTGGGTATAGAGAGACTTATAATGCTTATGGAAGCCAACGACGTATATTTCCCTGATGAAAATAAGGTGGACGTTTTCATTGCAGTCATGGGAGAGGCGGCAAAAGCCTTTGGTCTGAAGCTGTGCAGAGAATTGAGACTAAAAGGCGTGGTAGCTGAGATGGACACTTTGGCCAGAAACATAAAGGGACAGTTCAAATACGCCGACAGGCTGAATGCAAGGTACACTCTGATAATAGGCGAAGACGAACTGGCCAAGGGCGTAGTATCATTGAAAGATATGGCAAAATCAGAGCAAAGAGAAATAAAAATAGAAGATATATATAAAGAAATTACAAGATGACAGGAGTTGACATATAAGATGAGTACTTTACTTAAGAGAACCCACATGTGCGGAACTCTGACAATTGAAAATGAGGGTGCGGAGGTAGTCCTCAACGGCTGGGTTGCAAAGCAGAGAAGTCTGGGCGGCCTTATTTTCGTCGATCTTAGAGATAAGACCGGAATAGTGCAGGTAGTTTTTGACGATACGATACCCGAGGAGCTGTTTGCTGCGGCAGCCTCATTAAGAGGCGAATATGTGGTCGGAATAAAGGGAGTCGTAAGGGAAAGAAGCTCAAAGAATCCTAATCTGACAACGGGCGACATAGAGGTGTTGGCCAGTGATTTGGTGATATATTCAAAGTCCGATACTCCTCCCATATATATCAAGGATGATGATAATGTAGACGATAATTTGAGGCTGAAATACAGGTATCTTGATCTCAGAAAGCTTAAGATGCAGAGAAATTTAGCTTTCCGTCATAAGGTAACTAAGATTGCCCGCGACTACTTTGACGAATGTGGATTTACGGAGGTAGAAACGCCTATGCTGATAAAATCCACTCCTGAAGGCGCGAGAGACTATATAGTGCCAAGCAGAGTTTACCCGGGTTCATTTTACGCTCTGCCTCAGTCGCCGCAGCTGTTTAAACAGCTGCTGATGGTGGGAGGACTGGACAGATATATGCAGATAGTAAAATGTTTCAGGGATGAAGATTTGCGTGCTGACAGACAGCCCGAATTTACTCAGATAGATTTGGAAATGTCTTTTGTGGATAAGGACGATGTTATTTCGATTCAGGAAGGGTTCCTGCAAAGACTTTTCAGGGAGCTGCTTGAAGTGGATATTCCTGTGCCTTTTCCGAGACTTACCTGGGAAGAGGCGATGGAAAGATACGGTTCTGATAAGCCTGACACCAGATTCGGCTTTGAACTGAAAAAGCTTAACGATAAGGTGGCTGATTGTCAGTTCAGAGTATTTACCGACGCTCTGACAAATGGCGGAGACGTCAGAGGAATATGTATAGACGGCGGTTCGGAGAAATTCAGCAGAAAAGATATCGACAAGCTGACAGAGGCTGCAAAAAGTTACGGTGTTAAGGGACTTGTATGGATAAGAGCAGGCGAAGGAGAATTCAACTCGTCGGTCAATAAGTTTTTCAGTCAGGAACAGCTGGCAGACATAGCTTCGGTATTCGACGCTAAAGCGGGAGATTTGATACTCATAGCGGCAGATAAGCCGAAAGCGGTATTTGATTCGCTGGGATTTCTCAGAAGAGAAATTGCTAAAAGAATGGGTCTTCTCAGCGATTATCAGTACAACCTGCTTTGGGTAGTTGATTTTCCTCTGTTTGAAAAAGATGATGAAACAGGAGAGCTTAAGGCCATGCACCATCCGTTCACATCTCCTAAGACAGAGCAGATAGAGCTTTTAGACACTGCTCCGGAGAAGGTTAAAGCTGAAGCTTACGACATCGTTCTCAACGGTGTTGAGCTTGGAGGGGGTTCAATAAGAATACACGACAGGAGCCTTCAGGCAAAGATGTTTGAAGTTTTAGGCCTTACTGAGGAAGAGTGCGAAGAAAAATTCGGATTTCTTATCGAGGCCTTCAAATATGGAGCGCCGCCGCACGGAGGTTTGGCATACGGGCTGGACAGACTTGTAATGCTCCTTTTGGCGGAGCCCTCAATCAGGGAAGTTATGGCCTTTCCTAAAAATCAGAACGCTCAGTGCCTCGTAAGCGAAGCGCCGGCTCCAGTAGACGATTCGCAGCTTAAGGAGCTGGGGATAAAGACAGAAGAACAGAGGTAAGCATAATGACTAAAGCCTTCCCAGACTGCGAAAAACCTCAGAGTGAGAAACGTCGTATAGGCGTGCTCGGAGGGAGCTTTGATCCCGTTCATCTGGGACATAAAGCGTTGGCTGAAGCAGCTCTTTGTGAAGCAAAGCTGGATATGCTGATAATTATGCCGGCAAAGGTTCAGCCATTTAAACAGGAGCTTAACGTTACCTGCGAAAGTCACAGAGAGGCGATGGTCAGGATTGCTTTTTCCTGCACTGAAGCTGGGCAGACGGAGCAGGCAAGCAAAATCCGTATTTCCCGTTACGAGCTTAACAGTGAGGAAGCTCTGTCTTACACCATACGTACTTTAAAACATATAAACAAAGAATACTGCGGAGCTGAAATATTCTTCATATGCGGAACTGATTCCTACCTGAGCGTCGAGGAATGGTACAAGGGACCGGAAATTCTTAAAAACTATTCGCTCATCGTCAGTGCAAGACCGGGCTGCAAGGAAGAAGAGCTTAAGAGAAAAGCGGCTTTTTATAAGGGGAAATACGGAACGTCTACAGTCATACTGCGTTCCGAAATGCCTGATATTTCTTCTACTGAAATCAGAAGGAGAATAGCGTCGGAAGAATCGGTATCGGAGCTTCTGCCGATACAGGTAGAAAGGTATATTAAGGAAAATGGACTCTATAAGTAATATATGCGGATATATAGATAAAAATCTTTCCGAGAAACGGAAAACGCACACATATGGCGTCCGTGACACAGCTGTACGTCTTGCAGAAAAATACGGCTGCGACATATGCAAGGCTGAAATTTCGGCTTTACTGCACGACTTGTACAGAGGCGCTCCGATCAACGTTTTGAATTATCATGTAACACATCTGGGGCTTGATAAGAAATATCTTGATAATCCCAATCTTTCCCATGGAAAAATCGCCGCAGAAATGATACAGAAAGCATTCGGTATTGACGATGCGGATATAATAAACGCCGTGAGCTTTCATACGACCGGGAGGGCCGGTATGTCGACGTTGGAAAAGATAATTTATATATCTGATGCAATGGAGCCGGGAAGGAATTATCCCGGAGTTGAGGACATACGAAACGCTGCGGAAGATGATATAGACAGAGCCTGCCTTATTTCTCTGACGCAAACGATAGAATATGTCCGCTCTGAGGGAAAGTTTTTAGATGAAGATACAGTTAAAGCTAAAAAGTATTTTGAGGATATAATAACGAGTAAAGGAGAGAAAATATGACCAACAAGGAATACGCCTTGCTTGCCGGAAAAGTGCTTTCCGCAAAGAAAGGGCAGGATATCGTCATAATAGATATTCGGGAAAAAGCGTCTTTCGCAGATTATTTCGTCCTTTCTTCGGGAACGTCAGAGCGTCAGATAGAAACTCTGGCAGACGAAGTTCTGGATAAGATGGCGGAAAATGGTCTTGCTGTCAAGGCGATAGAGGGAAAGCATGGTTCAGGCTGGATTCTGATGGATTTCGGGGATATTATAATAAATATTTTTACAGGTGAGACGAGAGAAAAATACAGCATCGAAAAAATTTGGGGAGATTGTAAATTCATTGAAGTGGAGGAATAAGCTTAGAAATGAATGAAAAATATAATTTCGGAGAAATAGAAAAAAAGTGGCAAAAATATTGGGAGGAGAATCATTGCTTCAAGACGGAGGAGGATGAATCCAAGAAGAAATATTACTGCCTTGAAATGTTCCCGTATCCTTCGGGAAAGCTTCACATGGGACATGTGAGAAACTATTCTATCGGCGACGTTGTAGCCAGATTTAAAAAGATGGACGGATACAACGTTCTTCACCCGATGGGATGGGACTCCTTTGGGCTTCCTGCTGAAAATGCAGCAATAAAGCATGGTATACATCCAAACATTTGGACCTGGGACAACATCAAAGAAATGAGAAGCCAGCTCAAGGAACTCGGTTTGTCTTACGACTGGGACAGAGAGGTTGCGACATGCCATCCGGATTACTACAGATGGATGCAGTGGATATTTATTCAGTTCTATAAGAGAGGTCTGGCATATAAGAAAGAAAATCCCGTAAACTGGTGCCCAAGCTGTCAGACTGTGCTGGCAAACGAGCAGGTAGTTGACGGCTGCTGCGAAAGATGTAAATCTCCCGTAGGAAAAAAGAATCTTTCTCAGTGGTACTTCAAAATAACAGATTACGCAGACAGGCTGCTCAATAACCTTGAAACGCTTGACGGCTGGCCTAATAAAGTTAAAATAATGCAGAAAAACTGGATAGGCAAATCCATAGGAGCAGAGGTTGATTTTAAAATCAAGGGAAGCGACGAAATCCTGACGGTATTTACTACGAGAGTGGACACCATATACGGAACGACATACATGGTTCTTGCGCCTGAGTATCCTACGGTTCTTTCCATGGTTGATGGAACAGAGTATGAAAAATCCGTCAAGGAATATATTGCAAAAGCAGAGCACATGAACGATATAGAAAGAACATCCACATCCAATGAAAAGACAGGCGTATTCATCGGAAAGTATGCGATAAATCCGTTTACCAAAAAAGAAATTCCTATCTATATTTCGGATTACGTATTGATGGGCTACGGTACGGGAGCCGTAATGGGCGTACCGGCTCACGATCAGAGAGACTTTGATTTTGCGACGAAATTCGGTATAGATATAATACCGGTGGTAGATCCGGGAGATCCCGAAATTGATCTCAATAACTTAAAGGCCGCTTGCGCCGCCGAAGGTAAGCTGATAAACTCAGGACGTTTCGATGGAATGGACAATAAAGAAGCTATAGACAAATTCATTGAGCTGGTGGAAAAGGAAGGCATAGGTAAAAAAACTGTAAATTATAAATTGAGAGACTGGCTCATATCAAGACAGCGCTACTGGGGTACGCCGATTCCTATGATATACTGCGAGGACTGCGGCTGGGTTCCTGAAAAGGAAGAAAATCTTCCTGTTTTGCTGCCGACTGACGTTGAGTTCACCGGTAAGGGAGAATCGCCGCTGGCAACTTCAAAAAGTTTTCGTGATACAGTTTGTCCTGTATGCGGCAAACCCGCAAAGAGAGAGCTGGATACGATGGACACCTTCCTGGATTCATCATGGTATTTCCTGCGCTACTGCGATCCTAAGAATACAGAGGCGCCTTTCGCTCCGGAAAAGGCTGAATATTGGATGGATGTAGACCAGTACATCGGAGGCGTTGAGCACGCAATACTTCATCTGATGTATTCGAGATTCTTCCAGATGGCCTTTTATGATATGGGACTTGTAAAGCAGGAGGAGCCGTTTAAAAACCTCCTTACTCAGGGAATGGTCAATAAAGACGGCAAAAAGATGTCAAAATCATTAGGAAATGTGGTGAGTCCTGAGGATATAATCAAAAAGTACGGCGCTGACACGGCAAGACTGTTCATACTGTTTGCAGCCCCGCCCGAAAGAGAATTGGACTGGTCGGATGCGGGAGTTGAAGGAAGCTATAAGTTCCTCAACCGAGTATATCGTCTCGTATATGAAATAAAAGCCAAATATCCGGAATTTCCGCAAGCCTTTGAAATTAAAACACAGGCAGACAAAGACCTTAACTATATGTTGAATGCCGCGATTAAAAAAGTGAGCGAAGACGTAGGCGGAAGATTCAGCTTCAACACCGCAATCAGCTCCATAATGGAACTGGTAAATGAAATATATAAATACAAGGAGACGGAGGACGTCAACGCCGGTCTCCTGGGAAAAGCAACAAAAGAGCTTATTCTTATCCTTTCGCCTTTTGTTCCGCATATCTGTGAAGAAATGTGGCAGCATATAGGTCAGACGGAATCGGTATCCACTATGAGATGGCCGGAATTCGATGAAAGTGCTCTTGTCAGAGACACTGTGGAAATAGTGGTTCAGATCAACGGAAAAGTAAAGGAAAAGCTCATAGTTGACGCAAATTCCGATAAGGAAGCATTAGAGAAGATGGCGATGGAGAGTGAGAAAATCAAAGGACTGTTAGAAGGAAAATCTGTCGTAAAGATAATAGCAGTGCCAAAGAGATTGATTAACATTGTGGTAAAATAGATACAACTTCATAATTCATTAAAGCTGTCTTTTCATAAATAAAAGGAACGGAGAATAAATTTTTATGAGAAAAAGACAAGTTAAAGGAAAAAAAGAGCCCAGTCTTAAGATTATTCCCATAGGAGGACTGAACGAAATAGGTAAGAACATGACGCTCCTGGAATACGACGATCAAATCCTGATAATAGACTGCGGCATGACTTTTCCTGAAGACGAAATGTACGGAATTGACATAGTTATCCCAGATTTCAGCTATGTTATAGAAAACAGAGATAAATTGGTGGGAATGGTGATAACCCATGGTCATGAGGATCACATAGGAGCCATCCCTTATCTTTTAAAAAATGTCAAGCTTCCCGTATATGGAACAAGGCTTACGCTGGGTCTTGTGGAAAACAAGCTCAGAGAGCATCAGGTGGTCGGAGATCTCAGAACCATAAAGGCAGGGGATAAGATACAGCTTGGAGATTTTAAAGTAGAAACAATAAGGACGACTCATTCCATAGCTGATTCTATTTGCCTCGCCATAAGCACGCCTGCCGGGGTTATCTTTCATTCAGGAGACTTTAAAATAGACTATACTCCGGTAGACGGAGAGCCTATAGATTTTTCGAGGCTGGCCGAAATAGGTAAAAAAGGCGTAACTCTGATGATGTGCGACAGCACTAACGCCGTGAGACCGGGCTTTACAGCCTCTGAAAGAGTTGTCGGCCGTACTATCGAAAACATTTTCAGAACAGCGAAGACTCGAATAATAATAGCAACCTTTTCTTCCAACGTTCACCGCGTTCAAAAAATTATCGAGAACGCTGTCAAGGTAGGCAGAAAAGTCGCTATATCCGGAAGAAGTATGGAAAATGTGGTAGCTTTGGCAATAGATTTGGGCTATCTTGACATACCGCCGGGAACTCTTGTGGATTTGAAAATGACGAAAAATATTCCTGACGATAAGCTGGTTATAATTACTACCGGAAGTCAGGGCGAGCCTATGTCGGCTCTTTCCAGAATAGCCTCAGGCGAGCATAAGTCGGTAAAGCTTAAGAAGGGGGATATGGTAATCCTTTCCTCAACGCCTGTACCGGGAAACGAAAAAACCGTTTCCAACGTAGTAAACAAGTTGTTTGAAAAAGGCGCCGAGGTAATTTATTCGGATATTGCAGACATTCACGTTTCAGGTCACGCATGTCAGGAGGAGCTGAAGCTGCTCCATTCGCTTATAAAGCCAAAGTTTTTTATGCCGGTTCACGGCGAGTACAGACATCTTATACAGCATGCCCGTCTGGCGGAAAGCCTCGGAATGAAGAGCGAAAATATATTTGTGCTTGATAACGGAGATATTTTAAATGTAAGCAAGAGAAGAGCCGCCAAAACACCGCAGCAGGTCGACGCTGACGCTATACTTGTGGACGGACTCGGAGTAGGAGATGTAGGCAACATAGTGCTTCGCGACAGAAAGCTTCTGTCAGAGTCAGGGCTTATAATAGTAGTAGCCGCCATCGACAGGGAAAGTCATCAGGTGGTTTCCGGACCTGACATAATTTCCCGCGGTTTCGTGTATGTGAGGGAAAACGAAAAGCTTATCGACGAGGCTCGCAGAGTGGCCGAAGAAGCTATAGAAAAGTGTCAGAAAAAAAATATCAAAGACTGGAACACCATGAAGTCCAAGGTAAGGGATTCTCTCGGTTCGTATATTTATCAGACTACCAAGAGGGATCCTATAATCCTGCCGATATTCTTAGAGGTATAAAAGTAAATTCAAGTGACGTGGAATGAAAAACGGCAAAAAAATATTTTAAGAAAAAAGGATTTTCAGGTGAGAAGAAAAATATTTCAAAGGAGAGTGACAAGATGAACGTATACGATCAAGCTCACGGCTTGGCGCAGGCCATCAAGGCTTCGGAAGAATTCAAGCAATACAGCGCTGTAAAGGAAAAGATAAAGGCGAACCCTGAACTGGACAAAATGCTCAAGGATTTTCAGCAAAAACAGTTTGAGCTTCAGGCGAAACAGATGATGGGAGAAGAGGTTACAGAGGAAGCCATGGCTTCCGTCCAGTCCCTTTACAGCATCATGGCCGGAGATCCTCTGTGCGCCGAATATCTGCAAGCTGAAATGCGCTTTTCCCTGATGATGAAGGATGTCTACGAGATTTTAGGAGAAGCGGCAGGTCTCGGAGACATGGCATAGCTGTCGTAATCCAGTGAAAACCTCATTTTTCCCATTAGGGATTGAGGACTTGGCAACCGTCGTATCTTTTGGTATAATAAACAGCAGTCAAAGAAAAAAGCCGATTTGAAAGGAATGGAGAGATAAAAAATGATTTACGCTAGTGATTTCAGAAAAGGTATTACATTTGAAATTAACGGAGAGCCTCACGTAGTCCTGGACTTCCAGCATGTTAAGCCGGGTAAGGGAGCAGCTTTCGTAAGAACAAAATATAGAAATATTCTTACAGGCGCCACGAGAGAAGAAGCTTTCAATCCTAATGACAAATTTCCGAAAGCTCACATAGAAACCAAGGTTATGCAGTATCTGTATAACGACGGCGAGCTCTACTACTTCATGGATCAGGAAACCTACGAGCAGGTTCCGCTCATGCAGGAGCAGGTGGAGGAAGCCATGAAATATATAAGAGAAAATGACGAAGCTACCATCAAATTCTATAAGGGCAGCGCATTTCTCGTTGAAGCTCCTAATTTCGTAGATCTGAAGGTTATAGAAACGGAACCGGGAGTCAAGGGCGACACAGCGACTAACGTTACAAAAGCGGCTACTGTTGAGACAGGAGCAGTCATTCAGGTACCTATCTTCATAGAAGAAGGAGAAGTAATACAGATAGACACAAGAAGCGGGGAATATCTTGGACGTTCCAAGTAAAAAGCTTCGATAACGACCTCCTTTGTGGAGAAAGCTACGGGACGAAGACTCGTCCCTTTATTTATAGTTTTTATAAAGCTGAAACAGAGGTAACTTTATGATAAAGCTTGAAGTCATCAAATCCAACAAAAAACTTTGCATCCTTTTGATAGCTTGTTTGATTTTAGCCGTACTTATCGCAGCTGCCCTGATTACATATAACAGCGGCCTGGGTCCGGCAGACGTCGGCAGCGACGATCCTGTTACGGTCAACATTCCCTCAGGAAGCGGCGCTGCGGGCATAATAGAAATTCTGGATGAGAACGGTTTGATAAAGAACAAGACGATGGCCAAGATTCACGTCAGGATAGGCGGATATGATACATTACAGGCCAACACGTATATATTCTCAAAGGATATGGGACTGAAAGAAATTTTGAAAGCCATCAACACAGGAGATTTCAATTATCTTTCAAAAAACATTATAACTGTAGTGGAGTGCTCAACGATTCCTCAGGCGGCGGAAGCCATAGCAGAAAAACTGCCTTATTCGAAAGAAGACATACTGACTCTCTGGAATGACAGGGAATATCTGAATGGTCTCATAGACAAATACTGGTTTTTGACGGACGAGATATTTAAAGAAGGCATAATGTATCCGCTGGAAGGATATCTTTATCCGGAAACATACATCATAACTGATGAAAACGCTTCAATAGAAGACGTTACCGATATAATGCTGACGATGACTGATAAAAAGCTTTCAGAGAGAAAGGAAGCTATAGAAAAAAGCGGCAGGACGGTTCACCAGTTCCTTTCCCTCGCTTCTGTGGTAGAAAGCGAATCTCTCTTTGAAAAGGACAGGCCTGTAATCGCCGGAGTCTTTATCAACAGACTCGATAAAAATATGCCGCTGCAAAGCGATATAACAGTCCTTTACGCATTACAGGAAAAAAAGGTAAATGTTACCTACAGCGACCTTGAAGTGGAATCCAAGTATAATACATATAAGTATGCAGGACTTCCTATAGGTCCCGTATGCGCAGTATCGGCTCCGGCTATGGATGATACGATTTCATATGAAAAATCCGATTATCTCTTCTTCTTTGCTAAGGAGGACGGAACTGTTATCTATTCCAAGACGCTGGCCGAACATGAAAAAGCGGTTGAGGAGAACCTCTGGTATTAAGATGAATATTACAAACGATGATATTACAAATTATATAAACGGTTTTTACAAGCCTCGTTCAGAATACTTGAACATCTTGAGGCAAAAAGCCGAGGAGGCGAGGGTCCCTGTAATTTTAAGGGAAACCGAGAATTTTTTAGGATTTCTTCTCAAAGCCTTTAAGCCTGTGAAAATTCTTGAAATAGGAACTGCCGTAGGTTATTCGGCTGCTTTTTTCGCGCAGATGGGAGCAGAGGTAGTTACGGTCGAAAAATCTCCGGAAATGGCCGATATAGCCAGGGAGAATATTAAGAGTTCAGGCTTTGAAAGTAAAATCACCATTTTAACCGGCGACGGAGAGGAGGCAGTACGTCAAAGCCTTAAAGAGGGAGACATACTGTTTGATATGGTTTTCATAGACGCTGCCAAAAGTCACTACAAAAGATTTTTAGACGCCGCCCTGCCTTTTTGCAGAGACGGCGCGCTTATAGTATCAGATAATGTGCTGCTGAAAGGCGCTACTGCCGCAGATAAGTATGACAGCAGCGGAAGATTCAAGACTAACGTTCGGAAAATGAGGCAGTATCTGGAGTACATATCAGGCTGCCCGTTTCTTGATACATCAATAATTGCGTGCGGAGACGGGCTGGCGCTGAGCGTGTATCATGCTTTGAAAGAAAAAGATTGACAAAGATTCAGAATGAGATAGGTATAAATGATGACTAAACCGGAACTTTTAGCCCCTGCGGGGGATTTGGAAAAACTTAAGACAGCAGTCATGTACGGAGCTGACGCCGTATACTTCGGCGGAGAAAATTTTTCTCTCCGGGCGGGAGCGGGAAATTTTTCATTTGAAGAAATGAAAGAGGGAATAGAATTCGCCCATTCACACGGAGTAAAATGTCACATGACTCTTAATTTCTTCGCTCATAACGAAGACGTAGAACCTTTCTTGGATTATCTTGAGAAAATAAAAGAGCTGGATATAGACGCCTTTATTGCGGCCGATCCGGGAGTTATAGATATGATTTGGGAGGTCATTCCGAACGCCGAAATCCATCTCAGCACTCAAGCAAATATGACAAATTATAAAACGGCGCATTTCTGGTATAACCGCGGCATAAGACGTCTGGTGCTTGCCAGAGAACTGAGCCTTGAAGAGATCTGCGAGTTGAAGAAGAAGATTCCTGAAGGTATGGAGCTGGAAGCCTTCGTCCACGGCGCCATGTGTATTTCATATTCGGGAAGATGCCTTCTGAGTAACTTCATGATAGAAAGAGACGCAAACCGCGGCATGTGCGCTCACCCCTGCAGATGGAAATACGCCCTGATGGAAGAGCAAAGACCGGGAGAGTATTATCCTGTGGAGGAGGACGACAGAGGAACCTATATACTCAATTCAAAGGATTTATGTTTGATAGAGCATATGCCTGAGCTCATAGACGCGGGGATTTCATCTTTTAAAATAGAAGGCAGAATGAAAAGCGTTTTTTATGCAGCCGTAGTTGTTTCAGCTTACAGGAAAGCCATAGACAGCTATATCGCTTCGCCTGAAAAGCGGGAGTTTAATCATGAGTGGCTTGAAGAGCTTTGCAAGGTAAGCCACAGGGAGTTTACTACGGGATTTTATTTCCACAGGCCATCTAATCAGGATCAAAATTACAGAACCAGTCAGTATACGAGGGAATATTCATTCGTAGGCATGGTAAAAGCATACGATGAAGAAACGGGACTTGCCGTGGTGGAACAAAGGAACAAGATGGTGCTTGGGGACGAGATAGAGGTATTTGGCCCCGGCGTGGATTTTTTCACGCAAAAGCTTACTGAAATGTACGATGAGGAGGGGAACGCTATAGAATCGGCGCCTCATCCTCAGCAGATTTTAAAAATAAGACTGGAAAGACCCGTCAAGGCGTTTTTTATGTTAAGAAAAAGAAAGGATTAGTTATGTTAACGGACCCCGACAGTTTATCTATGCGAATAGGTATAATAGTTTTACTCACAGCGGTGCATGGATTGTTTGCCGCCATAAATACAGCCCTTGTAGCTTCGAGTCGAATTACCGAAAAATATCAGGCGACATGCAGGCTGATAATGATATTATGTACTGCTTTCGGAGCGTGGCTGGCCTTTTATGACATTAGAACAGCCATAGGCTTCATATTATCCATCATTATTTTCGGTGAATATTTCTCTCATAAGATAGCTTTTCAACATCATGAGGCTTTTGCAGAAAAGACCATGTCGCTGATAAACGGTCTTTCTATTGTTCTTGCGCCAGCTACAAAGCTGCTTATGCTTATAACCGATATTTTTCTCAGGCTGTTCAGACAGGAAACTCATCTTGAAGACGACGCTTTTTCAGAAGAAGAAGTTATGTCGATGCTTGAAGCAGGACAGGAATCAGGCGTTATAAAGGAAGAGGGAAAGAAGATGATAAATTCTATCTTTGCCTTCGACGATAAGCTGGCTTACGAGGTTATGACGCCGAGAACCGATGTATTCATGATAGACGTTGAAGATCCTCTCGAGGAATATTTTGACGACATGATGGCGCTGCGCTATTCCAGAATCCCCGTATGCAGAGGAGAAAGGGATAATATAATAGGTGTGCTGAACATAAAGGACTATCTTATAAAAGCAAGAGAGATAGGCTATGAGGCGGTGGATATTTCTTCAATACTTAGAAAAGCATATTTCGTTCCGGATACCAAGAACATCGACTCTCTTTTATTTGAGCTGCAAAAGTCAAAGCAGCAGATAGCCATACTCATAGACGAATACGGCGGCTTTTCCGGTATCGTAACCATGGAAGACATAATAGAAGAAGTTGTCGGAGACATAGATGACGAATATGACGAGGAAGTTGAAATAATAGATAAAGTAGACGACAGCACTTATCTGGTTGACGGCGACGTGGATCTTGACGATCTTGATGAAGAGCTGGGAATAAATCTCCAGTCAGACAGCAGCGAAACCATAGGCGGTTTTATTATAGATATTCTGGGAGAAATCCCCGATGAAAACGACATAGGCCGCATAGTTGAATTTGAAAATTATAATTTCAAGATAATGTCCATAAGAGAGAGACGAATAGAAAGAGTTAAAATATATATCCTGAACGAGGAGGAAACTTCAGGAGAAGACGACGAAAAAACGGATGAAAAACAATAAAGATAATTTTAAAAACAACATCAAGTTGTAAGCTTGTATTTAACCGTCCTGATAACATCCGGTCTATGGCGGAGTGAAAGGGCGGTTTGTTCGTTATATTTGCTTAAGGCGGCGAAATATGAACGTTGTTATTACACCTCGATATTGATTTCAGCCAAAAAATTTGCTATAATATCTGTTGTAGTTTTATGAAGATGTATTTTATTTTAAAGAGGTACTAAAATGAGTGAAAAAGTTTGTAACTGCAATTGTTCGGAGAACAGAAAGGAACAGTTCAAAGAACTGCAGCCCGTTCTGGAACAATATGCGCATGTGCCGGGTAGTCTCATAACTATTCTGCAAAAAGCCCAGGATATTTACGGATATCTTTCGATAGACACCATAAATCATATATCCGATGCTACCGGTATCAAGCCGGCTAAAATTTATGGCGTAGCTACTTTCTACGCTCAGTTTAGATTACAGCCAGTAGGCAAATATCTCGTAATGCTTTGTCAGGGTACAGCCTGTCATGTAAACGGTTCTGAGCAGATTGAAGAAGCCGTGTGCGAACACCTTGGCATCAAGGATGGAGAAACTACTGAAGACGGTATATTTACGCTTAACAACGTAGCATGCCTCGGCTGTTGTTCACTGGCGCCGGTAATGATGGTAAAAAGCGCTGAAGGAGACGAGACTTACGGAAATTTGACGAAAGACAAAGTTAAGAAAATTCTCGATGAAATAAGAGAAAGAGCATAGGAAGGGGGTAAAAGTATGAGAGTAGTAGTAGGACAGGGAAGCTGCGGTATAGCCACAGGCGCAAAGAAGACCGCGGCAGAGTTTGAAAAGCAGATTGCCGCAAAAAAACTTGACATAAGCGTCGATACAACCGGCTGCGTAGGTACTTGTTACCTGGAACCTATAGTCGACGTATACGAAGACGACGGAAAAATGACAAGATATGTCAAGGTTCAGCCTGATAAAGTTGAAGAAATCGTAGAAAGCCATCTTGTAAATCACAAAGTGGCTGAAGACGTTGCAATATCCAAAGAAGACGAGGAATTTGTAGCCAAGCAGCAGAGAGTGGTTTTGAGAAACTGCGGCGTTATAAATCCCGAGAATATCGACGAATACATAGAAGTAGGCGGATACAAAGCAATAGAAAAGGTCTTAGGCGGAATGAAGCCTGAAGACGTTATCGAAGAAATCAAGATTTCCGGACTGAGGGGAAGAGGGGGAGCAGGCTTCCCTACATGGTTCAAATGGAACGCGGCAAAACAGAGTACCGGAAATGAAAAATATCTGGTTTGCAATGCCGACGAAGGCGACCCTGGCGCATTCATGGACAGATCCGTACTCGAAGGCGACCCTCATTCGCTTATAGAAGGAATGATCATAGGCGGATATGCCATGGGAGCAAATCAGGGAGTGATATATTGCAGAGCCGAATATCCTCTCGCCATAAAGAGACTGGAAATAGCCATGGCTCAGGCAAGAGAAAAAGGCTTCCTCGGAAAAGATATTTTAGGCAGCGGTTTTGATTTTGATATTTACATCAAGGCCGGAGCAGGAGCTTTCGTATGCGGTGAAGAAACAGCTCTTATCGCTTCTCTCGAAGGGGAAAGAGGTATGCCTAGACTTAAGCCGCCTTTCCCTGCGGCAAAAGGTTTCTGGCAAAAGCCTACGGACATCAACAACGTGGAAACGCTGGCCAACGTGCCTTGGATAATATATAACGGCGGAGCTGCTTTCGGGGCTATGGGAACCGAAAAGAGCAAGGGAACCAAAGTATTTGCTCTTGCGGGAAAGATTAAAAAAGGCGGTCTTGTTGAAGTTCCTATGGGTATGACCTTAAGAGAAGTTCTTTATGATATAGGCGGCGGCATTAAAAACGATAAAAAGTTCAAAGCCGTTCAGATGGGAGGACCTTCCGGCGGATGTATTCCGGCTGAACTCATAGATACTCCTGTAACTTACGAAGACATCAATAAGACAGGCGCCATCGTAGGCTCCGGCGGTATGATAGTAATGGACGAAGACACCTGCATGGTAGACATGGCCAGATACTTCCTTAACTTCACAAGAGACGAATCCTGCGGAAAGTGCAACTATTGCCGTATAGGAACTAAGAGGATGCTGGAAATACTTGAAAGAATCACAAAGGGTGAAGGCAGAGACGGAGACATCGAAAAGTTAGAAGAATTAGCTGTAAAAATCAAGGACGGCTCCCTCTGCGGACTTGGTCAGACAGCTCCGAATCCTGTTCTTACCACTTTAAAATATTTCAGGAACGAGTATGAAGACCATATTTACAATCATAAATGTACTGCAGGTTCATGTAAGGCTCTCATATCCTATACTATTACCGACGCATGCAAAGGCTGTACGGCCTGCGCAAGAAAATGTCCTGTAGGCGCTATTTCAGGCTCGGTAAAGGAAAAACACGTTATTGACAAAGAAAAATGCATCAAATGCGGAAAATGTCTTGAAACCTGCAACTTTGGCGCAATAGAGAAGAAATAGGAGAGGAGGAAAAAAATGAACAAGTTTAGACTTAACATAAACGGCAAAGAAGTTACCGGCGTTGCCGGTCAGACTATCCTGGAAGTCGCAAGAGAAAACGACATCTTCATTCCAACTCTCTGTTATGACGAAAGGACTAAAATTTACGGTTCGTGCGGTTTGTGCATGTGCGAGGTGGAAGGCAATCCCAAGCTTTGCAAAGCGTGTGCAACCGAGATTGCTCCGGGAATGGTGATAAAAACAGATACTGAGAGAGTGACAGAATCGAGAAAGACAAATTTAGAGCTTCTGCTTTCAAATCATACAGGAGATTGTCGTCCGCCTTGCGTACTGGCTTGTCCTGCACAGACCGACTGTCAAGGGTATGTGGGTCTGATCGCCAACGGAGAATATGAAAAGGCTTTGGAGCTCATAAAGGATAAGATTCCGCTTCCTGCATCATTGGGAAGAGTTTGTCCTCATCCTTGTGAAGAAGCGTGCAGAAGAGGTCTCATAGACGAACCTGTTTCCATTCAGCAGCTCAAAAGATTTGCGGCTGATACCGATTTGGCAGGTGAAATATTCGTACCTGAGTGTGAAGAAGATACGGGAAAGAGCGTAGCCATTATAGGAGGCGGCCCTATGGGTCTTTCCGCCGCTTATTTTCTGAGACAGATGGGACATGCGGTAACTGTATTTGAATCCATGCCGAGAGCCGGCGGTATGCTGAGATACGGTATACCTGAATACAGGCTGCCTAAGGCTGTATTGGATGAAGAAATCGCCACCATCGAAAGCATGGGCGTAGATATCATAACGAATACTAAGGTCGGCGAAGATATTCCGTTTGAAACCGTAAGAAGCGATTATGACGCCGTTCTCCTTGCAATAGGAGCATGGGTATCCACAGGCGTAGGCTGCAAGGGAGAAGACGCAGAAGGCGTTATAGGCGGTATCGACTTCCTGAGAAGAGTAGTCAGAAACGAAGAGATAGGTATGGGCGAAAAGGTTGCCATCGTAGGCGGAGGAAACACCGCCATGGACGCATGCAGAACTGCAGTCAGACTGGGCGCCAAGGAAGTCTATAACATCTACAGAAGAACAAAAGATGAAATGCCTGCCGATATGATAGAGATAGAAGAAGCTGAAGAAGAAGGAGTTATCTTCAAGAATCTTACCAATCCTATCGAAGTTGTAAAAGACGAAAACGGTCATGTTAAGGAAGTAATTCTTCAGGTTATGGAATTGGGCGAGCCTGACGCTACAGGAAGAAGGAAGCCTGTTCCTGTAGAAGGAAAGACAGAAACTTTAGCTATAGATACGATGATACTGGCAATAGGTCAGGCTGTAGACGCAGAGCTGTTTGACTGTGATAAGACGAGAAAGAATGCCGTAGCATACGACCCTGAAACTTTCATGACCAGTATTCCGGGAGTGTTTGCAGGAGGAGACTGCGGAAATGATAAGATTTCCATAGCAATCGAAGCAATCGCAGATGCAAGAAAAGCCTCCGACAGCATAGACGCTTATCTGTACGGCGAAGTGCTCAAATATGAGAAGCCTTACGTGGTAGAAAGAGACGATATAACGGAAAAGACTTTCGAAGACAGGGAAAGAATGTGCAGACCTGAGATTCCTCAGCTTTCTCCTGAAGAAAGAAAAAACAATTTCAGCGAAGTTATTCCTTGTGGTTTCACGGAAGAACAGGCAGTTGCAGAAGCTTCAAGATGTCTTGAATGTGGCTGTCACGACTATTTTGAATGTAAACTCATTGACTTTGCCAACCAATATGACGTTCATCCTGAAAGATTTGAAGGAGAAAAGAATACGATAGAATTTGAAGACGATCATCCGTTTATAGTACGCGATCCTAACAAATGTATCCTCTGCGGACTCTGCGTCAGAGTTTGCGACGAGGTTATGGGCGTAGGCGCTCTTGGTCTCGTACACAGAGGTTTTGATACTGTCGTTAAACCGAATATGGAAAAACCTTTGATTGAGTCCGGCTGTATTTCCTGCGGACAATGCGTAAGCGTATGTCCTACGGGCGCTCTTCAGGAGAGAACGACGATGATCAAAGAGACTCCTGTGGAAACGGAAGTTACAAATACTACATGTTCTTACTGTTCCGTTGGATGCAGTCTCAATCTCGAATCGTGCGGAGATATGCTTATAAAAGCCAATCCTGACAAAGACGGCATCGTAAATAAGGGACTTGTATGCGGCAAGGGAAAATGGGGCTTCGACTGCTCTATGCTCGAGGATAAGCTGGAAGAACCGTTCGTAAAAGAAGATGGACGTTTCAGAGAATCAGACTATCACGAAGCTTTTGTACTCGTTGCCAAGAGATGTCAGTCAATAGGCGCAAAATACGGCAAAGATGCAGTTGCTGTAGCAGTTTCCGACAGATATACCAATGAAGAAGCTTATGCTATGAAGAGAATGGCCGAAGCCATGGGAGCTAAGATCCTCTGTATGAATAACAGAGAAAGCGGTCTTGAGAAAGTGACGGGATTAAACGCTTCTCCTAATACGATAGACGAGCTGCTCTCAACCAATCTCATTCTTAAGGTTGGCTTTAAGGATGAAGATTCAAGAGTTATTTCTCTTAAAATAAAGCAGGCTGAGGAAGCGGGAGCCAAAGTAATGACTATCTGTAACGGAGAAAACAGCCTGAGCATGCTCAAAGAAATCGCAAAGGCCATCATAGACAGCGGTAAGGCAATGAAGCCGGCAGGCTATGATGAGTTCGCCGCTTCTCTGTCTTCCGTAACAGTAAGCGATGAAGCCAAAGCCATGGCCGACGCATATATGTCAGCTAAAAAGGCAATGATAGTTTATCAGCAGAATTTCCTGACAACAGACGGAGCTGCTCTCGTAGCAGATATAGCAATGCTTTCCGGTCATATAGGAGCTCCTCGCGACGGTATCCTTCAGGTTAAGGCCAAGA
The DNA here is from genome assembly GCA_937900415.1 of uncultured Clostridia bacterium. Classification (GTDB taxonomy): domain Bacteria; phylum Bacillota; class Clostridia; order Peptostreptococcales; family Anaerovoracaceae; genus Fimisoma. The sequence continues at coordinate 73,188 of CALCEY010000010.1, read as the reverse complement.
ATAATTCTCAGGGTCTCATCGACATGGGAATAACTGCAGGAAAAGAAGCTCTCGAAGGAGTTAAAGCTCTGGTAGTATTCGGAGAAAATGCGAAGATTGATACCGACGCTCTGGAATTCCTGGCCGTATGCGATACTCATATGACTGAGCTCGGAGCTAAGGCCGACGTCGTTATTCCGGGAACCGGATTTGCTTCTGTTGACGGTACTTTCACCAACACAGAAAGAAGAATGCAGCTGGTTCAGGCGGCAATTGACGAAGATGTTATCTTCAACAACTGGGAAGTAGCGGCAGAAATAGCTCACATATTTGAAGTGGATTTAGACTGGGACGGAACAGATGATATTTCAGATGAAATGTCCGATACCGTCGAAGCATATAAATACGCTGAAATAGGCGAAGTTTTAGGAGGAGTTCTTGCTCCGGCCGAAGGCGCGGCGCTTGTCGCTGTAGAGGACGGTTCTGCCTTTGAAGAGCTTCCTTGTACAGACAGCCTGATGCAGGTTATCTCCATGAGACTGCCTAAACCGGCTAATCCTACTGCATAGCTTAAGGAAGTAAAATAAGCAGTTCCTGAAAACTGAACAAGAAAAACATATTAAAGCCACCGCATTTTGCGGTGGCTTTTTCGTGCGGCAAAAGCGCAGGATGATATCTAATATTTTTCAACATAAATATTGAAGTTTTTTATTTGATTTTCTTTTTCTTCATACAAAATATTTTATCATAAAACACTCCTCCTGTTCATAGAATGTAACAATCAAAAGAAAAGAGGACATGTAAATGAACGCTTTCAGAGAAATTTTAAGCAAAATGCCGGCTTCTGTATATCAGGAGCTCGAAAGGCTGCCCGACGCTGATTTGCAGGAGCTTCGTGAAATACGCTTAAGGTGCGGCATGAGAATAGCTCTAAGGTACGATGGAAGAGAAAAAAGCCTTATAAGAATAATCAGCAGAGAAGATCTTCAGAAAACGTTGAACAATCTGATAAAACATTCATATTACGCCTATGAGGAGGATCTGGCAAAAGGCTTCGTAACCATCGAAGGCGGACACAGAGTGGGCATATGCGGAAAAACGGTGGTAAAAAACGGACAACCGTCCCTTATAAAAGAGGTAAGTTCCATGAATATACGTTTTGCAAGGGAGATAAAGGGCTGCGCCAATTCATTGATTCCAACAATTATAAAAAGCGGCCGGCCTGAAAACATACTGATAGTTTCACCCCCAGGCTGCGGTAAAACAACTCTTCTGCGTGATATAACCCGCTGCATGAGCATGCGCAGCATACAAACGGCCGTATGCGATGAAAGGTCGGAAATAGCCGGCATGTACAACTCCCTGCCAAGCTTCGATTTAGGACCGAGAACCGACGTGCTGGACGGCTGCGATAAGATATACGGGATTCCTATGTTGATACGCTCAATGGCTCCTCAGGTCATAGTCACCGATGAAATCGGAAAATCAGGCGACGCAGCTGCGGCAGAGCAGTGTATGAACGCAGGAATTTCACTCATAACCTCTATACATGGAAGCTGCAGGAAAGATATAGAAAATTCCGATATTAGTTCACTGCTTGGCAAAAAATTTTTCAGCAGCATAATATATCTGTCCGGAGAAAACGGTCCCGGCTCTGTAAGCAAAATAGAAAGCGCTCAGGCTTGAAAGGAGAAGTAATGTGCTCAAACTGACAGGATTGACGGGTATAGTAATTGCTTTTGGCCTTTCAGGTATCTTGAAGGCACAGCAGCTAAAACTGAGAATAATCCTTTTAGAAGATTTTATGCAGACGACATTAGAACTTAAAGGGAGGATTAGCTATTTCAAAGAGCCGCTTCCGTCCGTATTCGGCAAGGTTGATAAAAGAGACGCTTCAAAAGCATCGGAGCTTCTCAGTGCAGTTGAAGAGCGCATTTCAGATACGGACGGCGGCATCAGAGAAATATGGGAAGAGGAGGTAAATCACATATACCGTGATGCGCCGCTCACTCCGGAGGACATAGAGGCAATCAAATATATGGGCAATTTTATAGGGCAGACAAATTATGAAAATCACCTTTTTCATTTTTCCTATCTTGAAGAAAAGCTTGCCTGTCAAATATCTGAAAGCAAGGCAAATTTCAAGATTAAGGGACCGATGTACAGGGAAATAGGTTTTTTTATAGGGGCTGTATTTGCAATATTATTTATATAAGCTCAATTGAAAATCAATGATATTTAAGGAGAAAACATGAGTTTTGGAGTAGACGTTTTGTTTAAAATAGCGGCGATAGGCATCGCCATTGCACTTTTGAATCAGATACTTTCCAAGGCCGGAAGAGACGAGGAAGCCATGGTAATAACTCTGGTAGGAGTCATAATAGTTCTCACCGTGGTCGTAAAGATGGTAGGAGAATTTTTCCGGGAAATACAAGCGCTTTTGGAATTTTAATATGGTTGTTTTACTAAAGATATGCGCCGTAGGCATGGGCGCTGTAATAATAATTGCCCTCGTAAAGCAGTGCAAGCCGGAGATGGCTGTGGGAGTTTCCGTCTGCGCCTCCGTAATCATGCTGTCCTTCATAATAGGAAGTCTAAAAGAAGGCTTCGGTTTAATATCGGAAATATACGGCAGACTTTCCTATGGAAAAGAATATCTTCCCGTAATATTGAAGGTTTTGGGAATAGCTTACATTACTGAATTTGCCGTTGCGCTGTGCAGCGACGCCGGTGAAAAGGGTATAGGAGGTAAAATTGAACTGGCCGGCAAAGTGGCCATATTCTTCGCAGCCATGCCTGTATTCGTGTCGTTATTGGAATTGCTCGACGGTTTGCTTTAACCGCCTTGCTTTAACGGTTATTTTAATGGATTACGAAAAAATACTTGAGGAACAGTTTAACAACGTTATAGATGAGAAAGTCACTGAGAATATCGCAAGCCGGGCGAGTGACATTACATACGGCATTTCAGAACAGTTTTCCCTCGAAAACATTTTCAACGCAACGATAAAAGGAGAAAGCATCTTTGACAGTCCCGAAATAATAGACAGTCTGAAGGACCTGTTTTTTTATGAAATCAAAAGCGCACTTGTCTTAGCTGTTGAAATATTGGGAGTCTGCATAATAATAGGGCTTTTAAAGAATCTATCATCGTCCTTCGGAAGCAAATCCGTTTCAGATATAAGCATGATGGTATGCACTATGGTCATCATAGGGATGTCTATGAATAACTTCCGAATTTCATATGATCTGGCAATAGATACCGTAGGAACCATGGCTGATACGATGACTATGCTTGCTCCCATACTGCTTGGTATCATGGTTTCCACGGGAGCCATAACGTCGGGTACTGTATTAAGCCCAATGATAATAGGGTCGATTACGGGAATTTCCTTTATAGTGAAAACTTTTATACTGCCGGCGCTTTTTGCAGCAACCGTTCTTTCTTTAATAAACTGTATAACAGAAAAAGATTATGTAAACAAAATGGCTAAATTGCTTAGAAATGCTTCGGTAGCGGTGATGGGTCTTTTGATGGTAATACTGACTGGTATAATTTCCATACAGGGACTTCTTACGGATACGTCGGACGGCCTTCTTATAAATACGGCGAAGTATTCCCTGAGCTCGTTCATACCTATAGTTGGAGGATTTACGTCTGATACGGTGGAGCTTTTTCTGAGGTGCATGTCCTCTATAAAAAGCGTGATAGGCGTTTTTGGCATAATCATAATTTTGCTTCTTATTATTATTCCTCTGATTAAAATAGTGATAATTGCTGTAGTTTATAAGATTACGGCGGCACTGTGCGACCCGGTAACCGACAACAAAATTTCAGACGGTTTAAACGACATGGGAAGCTGCCTCATTTCAATAGGATCTATAATGTTTTTCAACGCCTTGCTGTTTATTATGTTTATAACTACAGTAATGAAGATAGGAGGCGGATGATGGAAAATTTATTTACATGGATTAAAGAAGTATTTTTTATAATAATTTCCCTTGCTTTTTTCCGAATACTTATACCGGATTCAAATATGACTAAATACTTGAAGTTTATATTTTCTCTTATAATACTGGCTGTCATCCTTAATCCCATAGGCGGTCTCATCGCATAAGTGAAAGAAAAAAGAGGTAAAAGTAAAAAAGAGAAAAGAAAAGCCGCCTTACTTAAGCGATTGATAATTATCAATAACAGTAATAATCTTCGAAGGTTTTCATATAAATAGGAGTGAGATTATGTTTGAAAAAATTGCAGGCAAGGAAAACTTCATAAAGCTTATAACAGTCCTTCTGATAGCTTCCGTTGGAATACTGGCTTTAAGCATATTCACAGGTTCGTCTGACGGGCGGAAACAGATAACCGACCTTGACGGAGGTTCTGAAGAGCAACTGTGCAGCGTGCTTTCCGGTATCAAAGGCGTAGGAGATGTGGAGGTCATGGTAAAATATGACTCCGATGAAAATGTATCCGGCGTTATAGTCATAGCAGAAGGCGGTTCTAATCCCGTAATTGCCAATAACCTTACGCAGGGAGTTTCAACCTTGTTCGATATTCCGGTTTCAAATGTAATAGTTTTTGAAAAAGAACAGGAGGAGTGACTTTGAAAAAGAAGTTCAGCTATAAGGACGTCTTGTATAAGAGCAAGAGAGTAGCCGTTTTAGGCTTGGTAGTCGTATTCGGTACAGGTATTATCGTAACGTCGGGATTAGATAAAAAGGAGGAGGTTCCGGCTCATGACGGAGAGGTTTTAGTGGATAGCCTGACTGTTGAAGAAGAAAATTCCGAAGCAAGCGCCGCAAGCGGCGATTTCGACGAAATGAGAGCGCAGATGGAACTTGAACGCAACAAGCTGATTTCAACGCTTGATTCGACAATCAACGACAGCAAAAACGATAATGAAAAGAAAAATGCTTCCGAAGAAAAACAGAGAATTTTAGGCTATATGGAAACTGAACTGGCCATCGAAAGTATAATAGAGCAGAAAAATCTTCCCGATTCTTTCGTATTGATTACAGAAAGCAGCATAAGCGTAACTGTAGATCAGCAGGACCTTGACACAAGCACGGTTGCTAAGATATGCGACATAGTCATGCGTGAAACAGGAGAATCTGCAGATAAAATCGTAATTCAAAGTAAATATTAAAGCATAATTCCTCTTACTTTTACCTTAACAGGCAAAGTGAGAGGTGTTTTATTGTATGACGGATAAAACGCAAATACCATTGAATAAAACATGCATTTCTGTTATAATTTTAGCGAGGTGAACAAGATGTCAGACAAACAGACGCTGAACAAAATTTCAGAAGAAATAATATGTATGACGGCCATGCGAGCAGCTTTAAGCGTTCCCGGCGTCAATCGCCTGTGCGACAGCTTTGCCGACAATATCGCTAAAAAAATCGCAGGCAAGGACGTGCCTTACAACGGAATAAAGCTTTCAAAAGACAAGGAGCTTATCTCGATAGATATTTTTCTTATAGCCGACTACGGCGTTAAAATACCTCAGCTGGCATGGGATATACAAAACGAAGTCAAAAAAAGCGTCAGCGAGGTCACAGAGCACATATTAAACGCGGTGAATATTCACGTTCAGGGAGTATCGCTGCCGAATAGATTTCAGGAGTATCAATGAACAGAAGAGAAGCAAGAATTTTAGCAATGCAGTATGTTTTTCAGATGGAAGCGCAGAATAATTTTATAACTGAGGAACTTTCCGATTTTATTTCCGATAAAAAGCCGGGAAATCAAATGGAATATATAACGTCAATCATAAATTCAGTATGTAAAAATTTAGATGAAATAGATGATGTTATCGGCAAGAACAGTTCAGGCTGGACGGTTCCCAGAATGGCAAAGGCAGATTTGGCAATTTTGCGGCTTGCAGTTGCAGAAATCCTTTACGACACGCGGATACCTAAGTCCGTATCAATCAACGAGGCGGTGGAACTGGCCAAAACGTACGGAGACGATAAATCAGCCGGCTTTGTAAACGCCGTTCTCAAGAACGTGGGATAAGGGCTAATGACAGTGATGAAAAAGACAAAGCTTTCTTTAGGTGTCGATACAAGCAATTATAAGACTTCCGTAGCAGTCGTAGCAGAAGGCGGCGAAATACTGTTCAGCAGACAGGAATTTCTTGAGGTAAAAAAAGGAGAGAGAGGCCTGAGACAATCGGAAGCCTTGTTTCAGCACGTAAACAAGCTTCCCGGGGCTATTGCGTCTGCGCTCTCTGACAGAGAGATAAGAGAAAACATAGGCTGTATAGCCGTTTCGGACAGACCGAGGCCTGAGGCGGGCTCATATATGCCTGTATTCAATGCCGGAGTATCCGCAGCAGAAATTTTAAGCGCTTCTTTAGCAGTTCCAATATATAGGTTTTCCCATCAGGAGGGCCATGTTGAAGCTGTAAAATATTATTCCGAAATGAAAGAAGAGACTTCTTTCATATGCTTTCATTTCAGCGGAGGAACCACCGAGGCTCTGGCTATTGATAAGGAAAGAGGTTTCTTTCGCATTGTGGGAGGCTCTAAAGACATATCATACGGACAGGTGCTTGACCGAATAGGAGTTGCTATGGGTTTTAACTTTCCCTGCGGAAAAGAGATGGACGAGCTTGCCGTCGCTTGCTTCTCCGGCGGCTGTGAAATGAAAACAGGACCGTATAGTGGCCGCAGATTATTCACCCCCATAAAAGTAAAGGACGGTTTCGTCAACCTTTCCGGCATAGAGACTCAGGGACAGCGCTTGCTCGAATCCTTAAAAAATCATAACAAAGCGGATGAAATGCAAATCAAGAAGGACGTTGCCCGCGAGCTGCTGTGCTGCATCGCCGATTCCGTTGAGGGAATGACCATGCAGCTGGCAGAAAAATACGATATTAAAAAATTCATATTCGCCGGAGGAGTTTCTTCAAGCGAATATATCAGAAACCATATAGAAGAACGTTTGGCGGGAAAAGTAAGCTTTGTATTTGGTGAGGCAGGGCTTTCACAGGATAATGCCGTCGGAACAGCTCTGCTGGGAGGAAATGAGATATGGCATTAAAACCGGTGACAGTTTCACAGTTAAACGAATATATAAGCAGAATCATCGCCACTGATCCGCTTTTAGGCAATATATCGGTAAAGGGAGAGGTGTCTAATTTAAAATATCACAGCTCCGGACATGTATATTTTTCAATGGTGGATGAAAGCAGCAAAGTAAATTGCTTTTTGCCTGCTTCCTATGTAAGAAATATAGGCTGTCAATTGACTGACGGCCTCGAAATAACCGTTCACGGTTACATCAGCGTTTATAAAAAGGGAGGCGCTTATACGCTTCATATACGGTCGGCAGAGGTTTCCGGAGAAGGAAACCTGTCTATTGCCTTTGAAATGGTGAAAAACAAGCTGAACAAGGAAGGGCTCTTTGACCCGGCTCATAAAAAAAGCATACCTGAATTTCCCAAAAGGATAGGAATAGTAACCTCCGCAACAGGCGCGGCAGTAAAGGATATAATAAAGATAATAACCTCCAAAACGAAAATGGCGGATATAATCGTTTTTCCAGTTATTGTACAGGGGGACGGAGCAGCGTATGATATGGCGCGCACTCTCGACATGATAAACGATGATTTCAGTGATTTGGACGTACTGATATTAGGCAGGGGCGGAGGCTCTGCAGAGGACCTTTGGGCTTTCAATGAAGAAGTTCTCGCCAGGGCGGTCTATCGCTGCACGGTGCCTGTAATCTCGGCGGTCGGACATGAAATAGATTTTTCCATATGCGACTTCGCAGCCGACCTGCGAGCTGAAACGCCTACAGCGGCGGCCGAAATCGCCGTTCCCGACGACAGCCTCATGCAGAGCAGAATAGAACAGCTTAAGCAGCAGCTTTTCTCTTGCCTTGAAAACAAGCTCAGCTATTATTCTCTTCTTGCGGAGAGCTGTGCAGACGATATGAAGGCCACGCTGACGAGGAAAACAGACAGCCTTAAACATGCCGCAGAAAAAGCGGCGGTAACTCTGTCGGAAAATAATCCCGCAAGAATATTGGAAAAGGGATATTCTATAATAAAAGCCCCGGACGGCTCATGCATATCGTCTTTTTGCGGAATTGAAGAAGGACAGCGATACAAGCTAATTTTCAAGGACGGAAGCGCAGAGGTTACGGCCTCTTCAATCAAACGCCAAAGCTGAGCTTGGCAAAGCATGCAGCAGCTTTTTACATTAGCGGGCGGCAGATTAAAATGAGAGCGAAGGAATGGTGAGAAAAATGACTTTTGAAGAATCCATGAAAAAACTGGAGGAAATGTCGGAAAAGATAAAGGCAGACGGCACAACCTTAGAAGAAGCTGTAAAATGCTACGAAGAGGGGATGGAATGTTATCGCAGATGCAGCGAAATCCTTAAAAATGCACAGCAAAAAATAGAAATATACGGACAGGAATCGGAGGACTAAGCTATGGACAGAAGCTACGAAGAATATAAGGAAATAGTCGACGCTCATTTGATGGATTTTATACCTAATATAGACAACAAGAGCCTTTCTCTGTACGAATCCATGAAATACAGCCTTCTGGCAGGAGGAAAAAGGCTTCGCCCCGTGCTTTTGCTGGCTTCGTGCGAATTTGCCGGCGGCAATATAAAAGAAGCTATTCCCTATGCCTGCGCAATTGAATATATTCATACCTATTCCCTCATTCACGACGATCTTCCCGCCATGGACAATGACGACCTGAGAAGAGGAATCCCTACCAATCACAAGGTCTACGGCGACGCTATAGCGATATTGGCAGGAGACGGTCTGCTTACTACAGCCTTTGAAGTTATCAGCAAGGATATGATGCTGTATTTCGATTCACCCGAAAAGATAACGAAGAGGGTAAACGCCGCCTATCAGATAGCAAGCGGCGCCGGATGCAGGGGAATGGTGGCAGGCCAGGTTTCCGATATAGAAGCGGAAAACGCCATAGCCTCCAATGAAATGCTGGAATATATCCACCTGAATAAAACGGCCGCGCTGTTTAAAGCAGCCATCAAGGCCGGACTTTATCTGGGTAATTACGATGATAAGATGATAACAGACATGAGCAAATACGCAGATAATCTGGGGTTGGCTTATCAGATAGCAGACGATATTCTTGACGTTATCGGAAACGCAGAGGAACTGGGTAAAAAAACAGGCTCTGATGAGAAAAAGCATAAAAATACCTATACTTCTTTAAGTGGACTTGACAATGCCAAGAAAAGACTTAAAGAGCTGACCGACAGCGCCGTAGAGGCCATCGCGGACTACTACGACAACGCCGAATTTTTCAGAGAACTGGTTCTCCGGCTGGCTGAAAGAAAGCATTAGAATTAAAAAACGATGCTTAGCCTAAGACTTGATATTAAGTATTATGCATGAATATTAAATATTAAATATTGAAGATTGAAGATTGAAGGCAAAACAGTATGAGTTCAAATATTACAGATTACAAATTTCCCGAAGCCTTAAAGGATATGTCCGTAAAGCAGCTTGAGCTTTTATCTTATTCCATAAGAGATTTTCTCATAGAAAACGTTTCTGCTACAGGCGGTCATCTGGCATCAAATCTGGGAATAGTTGAAATAACCTTAGCTCTTCACAAGGTTTTCAACACGCCGGAGGATAAAATAATCTGGGATGTAGGCCATCAGGCATACGTACATAAAATACTTACCGGAAGAGCCGGCAGGTTCGATACCTTAAGAAGGCTGGACGGGCTGAGCGGATTTCCTAAGAGCAATGAAAGCCCGCATGACTGCTTCGATACGGGACACAGCAGCGTATCGATTTCAGCAGCTGCGGGGATGGCTGCCGCCAGAGACATTAAAGGAGAAAAAAATGAGGTCATAGCCGTGATAGGCGACGGTTCCCTGACCGGAGGCGAAGCTTATGAGGGGCTGAACAATATCGGAGAGATGAAATCAAAGGTCATAGTCATTCTGAATGATAACGGGATGTCCATCGCTCCCAATACAGGAGGAATTTCCAAGCATCTGGGCAACCTGAGAACCTCCAAAGGGTATTTGGGACTGAAAAAATTCGTAAAGCGTCATCTCAGCTCCGGATCCAACTTCGGAGGCTCTTTAGCTTCCGGCCTGGCCGACATAAAAAACGACATAAAATATACAATAATGGATTACGGCGGCGTACTCTTTGAGGAACTGGGCTTTACATACTTTGGCCCTGTAGATGGACATAATATAACAGACCTTATAAACGTCATGGGCAAGGCAAAAAGTCTCAACGAGCCGGTCATAATCCACGCCATAACGAAAAAGGGCAAGGGATATAAAAACGCCGAAAAGGACCCCGGCAGATTTCATGGAATAGGGCCGTTTGACACCACGACGGGAGTTCTTCTTGAGAAAAGCGAAGGGCAGTCCTATTCTGCGCTTTTAGGACAATTCGCCGTTGAAGCGGCGCGAAAAGATCCAACCGTAACCGCCGTAACCGCAGCTATGGGAGAAGCCACCGGCTTGGGTGAATTTACAAAGAACTTTCCCGACAGATTCTTCGATGTGGGAATCGCGGAGGAGCATGCGGTCACTTTTGCTGCGGGAATGGCAAAGGAGGGAATGAAGCCGCTTGTAGCCATATACTCGTCATTTCTGCAACGTGGCTTTGATCAGATGATGCAGGACGTATGTATGCAAAACCTTCCTGTAGTTTTCGCCATCGACAGAGCCGGCTGCGTAGGCGCGGACGGTGAAACTCACAACGGCATGTTCGATCTGTCATATCTCTCGTCCATGCCCAATATGACAGTGCTTACGCCTAAGGACGGAAATCAGCTTAAAGCTATGCTGGAATACGCCTTCACGTTAAACGCCCCCGCAGCCATCAGGTATCCCCGCGGCAACACCTGCTACAACAAAGATATTACGTCTGTATTCGACGGAAAAAACAAACGCATTTTGCCTGCCGGAAAAGTTGATATATGGGCCTGCGGAAAAATGTTTGACTGCGGCTTAAAAGTGGCAAATATGCTGAAAGAAACAGGAATAAGCGCCGGACTTGTAGACGTTATGAGCGTAAAGCCTCTGGATATAACGCCTTTTGAAGCGATTTCCGAAAAACCGGAGCTTATAATTACTATAGAGGATCATTCCGTCTCTTGCGGAATGGGCTGTCATCTGGCCGCCGCGCTTTCCGAATACCGGGCGAAGGTGCTTCCTTTTGGCTGGCCGGATCAGTTCATACCACAGGGTACCTTTGAGCAGCTGGCCGGCAGATACGGCCTTACGCCTGAAAAAATAACCGAAAGGATATGTGAAGAACTTGAAAGAAAGGCTTGATATACTTCTTGTAGAGAGAGGACTTTTCCCGTCGAGAGAAAAAGCCAAAGCTTCTATAATGGCCGGAATAATCACCGTAGACGGACAGATAAGCGATAAGGCCGGAACTATGATAGATGTGGATTCTGAAATAGCAGTAAAAGAAAAGCTCTGCCCGTATGTCAGCAGGGGAGGACTTAAGCTGGAAAAATCCATGAAGATCTGGGGCATAAATCTTAAGGACTGTGTTTGCATGGATATAGGAGCTTCTACGGGAGGCTTTACAGACTGCATGCTGCGAGGGGGCGCCTCAAAGGTATACGCCGTAGACGTTGGCTACGGACAACTGGATTATAAGCTCAGACAGGATCCTCGCGTAATAAATATGGAAAAATGCAACATAAGATATATAGACGGCAAATCCATAGTTCCCCTTGATTTTATCAGCATAGACGTATCCTTTATATCCCTTAGACTTGTCTTTCCCGTAGCGGCAGAGCTGCTCAAAGAATCAGGCAAACTGGTATGCCTGATAAAACCGCAATTTGAAGCCGGCAGGGAGCAGGTGGGCAAAAAAGGTATCGTCCGCGATAAAAAGGCGCATATACAGGTTATCGAAAATGTGGTAAAATATACAATAGAAAATGGTCTCGTTCCGTCAGGGCTGACCTACAGTCCCGTCAAAGGAGCGAAGGGCAATATAGAATATCTGCTGTACATAGACGGCAAGACGTCAAAAGAAGATTTCGACGAGACAGTTGCAAAAGCCTTCGCGGACTTGCAGATAGAAGCTACGGTCAATGACTCCCACAGGGAGCTTGCATAAAAAGCACATTACAGTATAGTTTTAAGAAGGAGAGAAAGAGATGAAACTATCAAAGAAAATTCAGGCTATGGAACTTTCACCGATAAGAAAATTCGTTCCATACGCAGACGCAGCCAGAGCTGCCGGAAAAAAGGTCTACGGACTCAATATAGGACAGCCTGACATCAAGACGCCGGAAGCTTTTTTCAACGCAGTCAAAACATATAACGAAGAAGTTCTGGCTTATGCCAATTCCCATGGCGTGGCTGAACTGCTGGACGCTCTTGTAGGCTACTACAAAAGACTGGGACTGAACTTTGAAAAGAAAGATCTTCTCATCACAAACGGTGGTTCAGAAGCCATCAATATGCTTATGACAGCCATATTGGACGAGGGTGATGAAGTAATAATGGCCGAGCCTTTTTATACAAACTATAAGACCTTCGTAGGCCAAGCAGGCGGTAAGGTCGTGGCCATACCTACCACCGCAGAGGACGGATACAGATACGCCGTAAGAGAAAAGATAGAAAAAATCATCACACCTAAGACTAAGGCCATGTGTATAATCAACCCGGGCAACCCTACGGGAAAAGTTCTTACAAAGGACGAAATGAAGCTGATAGTGGATATTGCTTTGGAGCATGATCTTTTCATTATCGCAGACGAGGTTTACAGAGAATTCGTATACGACGGCAAGGAAATGTCAACCTTCGGTTCCTTCAAGGAAGCAGAACAAAATGTAATAATCGTAGATTCTGTGTCCAAGAGATTCTCCGCTTGCGGAGCAAGAATCGGTTCCGTGGCGTCAAAGAACGAAGAGCTGATGAACAATCTCATGAAGCTTGCTCAGGCAAGACTTTGCTGTCCTACCATAGACCAGGTGGGAGCCGCCGAGCTCTACAAGCTTGACCCTTCATATTTCAACGATATAAAGAAAGAATACGAGCACAGAAGAAATGTCTCCGTGGAAGCTCTCAACGAAATCGAAGGCATCAAGTACGGCGTCCCTGAGGGAGCGTTCTACATAACATGTCAGCTGCCTGTAGACAACGCTGAGGATTTCCTTATGTTCCTGCTTAACGACTTCGACATAGACGGAGAAACCTGCATGTTCGCTCCTGCCGGCGGATTTTTCGGAACCCCGGGAGTAGGACAGTCAGATATACGTATAGCTTACGTCCTAAACGCAGAAGACATGAAAGCCGGTATCAACATAATAAAAGAGGGTATCAAAGCCTACAACAACAGATAAAAGGAGTATGAAGCATGAAGCTATCCCCAATGATGGAACAATATATGGAAATAAAAGCCGATTATGAGGACTGTATCTTGTTTTTCAGACTGGGTGACTTCTATGAAATGTTTTTTGACGACGCCAAGCTGGCGTCAAAGGAATTGGAATTAACCCTTACGGGTAAAAACTGCGGTCAGGAAGAAAGGGCTCCCATGTGCGGAGTCCCTTTCCATTCCGCGGAAAGCTATATAGCCAAGCTTGTGGAAAACGGTCATAAGGTGGCTATATGCGAGCAGATTGAAGACCCTGCCACGGCAAAAGGCATAGTCAAGAGAGAAGTAATCCAGATAGTGACCCCCGGTACGGTGACGGCTCAATCCATGCTTGCAGAAAAGGAAAACAATTATCTTGCCTCCGTCTATTTCGATGAAAAGGAGCGCACAATGTCCATAGCCTACAGCGATGTGTCAACGGGAGAAACCAATGTTACCGAATATACAGGCGAGGACAGTTACGAAACGCTTATCAATGAACTGGTAAAAATAAAAGCTCGTGAAATCATTCTTACAAAATCCTTTTCAGAGAAATACCGTACGGAAGAAATTGCCCTGATAACAGAAGCTTACATAAACGTAGTCGGGGACGACTTTTTTTCCCGCAAAGCTTGTCTCGAAGCGATAAAAGCTCAATTCGGCTGTATTTCATCTGAAGCCGTAGGACTCGAGCAGGACGGTACGGCAGTGCTGGCGCTGGGAGCGCTTATAAGCTATCTCCTTGAAACTCAAAAACACAGCCTCAAGCATATCACCGGTTTTAATCTCTATGAAATGGGCAAGCACATGGCTCTTGACAAAGCCACACTCAGAAATTTAGAGCTTACGGAAGCTCTTCACGATAAGAAGGTTTCGGGCTCCCTTCTCGGCGTTTTAGATAAAACTCATACAGCCATGGGAAGCAGGAGGATGAAGCAGTGGCTCAGGGAACCGCTCAACGACGCTGAGGAAATAAATTCACGCCTTGACGCAGTAGCGGAGCTCTACAATCAAATACTTATCAGAAACAACATCAAGGAAGCCTTAAAAGGCATATACGATTTTGAAAGGCTGGCAGGCCGAATAGCCTGCGGCAATGCCAACGGAAAGGATCTGACTGCCCTCAGAAATTCTCTGTCACTGCTGCCTGAGATAAAAGAATATATATCTTATGCGACTTCCGGACTGCTTAAAAAGCTCAACGATGAAATCAATCCTCTCACCGAGGTTCACAGTATAATAAAAAACGCCATAGTGGACGAGCCTCCTTTCACAGTAAAAGAAGGAGGTCTCATAAAAGAAGGATATTCCCGGGAACTTGACGAACTTAAGGACTCTATAAAAGGCGGAAAAGCCTGGATTTCGGGACTGGAAAATTCCGAAAGGGAAAGAACGGGAATAAAAAATCTTAAAGTAGGATATAACAGAGTTTTCGGGTATTATCTCGAGGTTACGAAATCATACTTTGAATTGATACCGGAAAATTATATAAGAAAGCAAACTTTAGCCAACGCCGAAAGATTCATAACTCCGGAGCTTAAGGAAATGGAAAGTCTGGTGCTGAACGCCGAGGCCAAGATAAATCAAATGGAGTATGAAATATTTTCAGGAGTTAGAAGCAGCATAGAAAAATACATAAAAGAAATTCAAAAGACTTCCGCCGCCGTCGCGCAGCTGGATGTGCTTTGTTCCTTCGCCCATGTAAGCGAAAAGCTCGGATACGTAAGACCAGTCGTAGACGACTCCATGGAAATACAAATCATAAAGGGGCGTCATCCTGTGATAGAACAGACAATATCCGGCGGTATGTTCATACCAAACGATACGTACGTAAACGATACCGACTCAAGCCTGCTATTGATAACAGGGCCGAATATGGCCGGAAAATCTACTTATATGAGACAGACAGCCCTTCTTGTGCTCATGGCTCAGGCCGGCTGTTTTATACCTTGTGAAAGAGCGCGCATCGGCGTCGTAGACAGGATATTTACCAGAATAGGCGCTTCCGACAACCTGGCGCAGGGACAATCCACTTTCTATGTAGAAATGAGCGAGCTTTCCTATATCATAAATTCAGCAAGTCAAAGAAGTCTTGTAATTTTAGATGAGATCGGCCGGGGCACAAGCACTTACGACGGTCTTTCCATAGCCTGGGCTGCCGTCGAGTATCTTGCAAGGGAAGGGAACTGCATAAGAACGCTGTTTGCCACCCACTACCATGAACTTACGGTTTTAGAAGAACGGATACGCGGAGTAAAAAACCTCAACGTAGACGTGTCTGAAGCAGGAGGAAGCATAGTATTTCTTCACAAAATAGTGGAAGGATCCGCAAGCAAAAGCTACGGCATACATGTTGCCAAATTAGCCGGGATACCCGCCTCTCTTCTGGAAAGAGCCACCGAAAAGCTGAGAGAGCTGGAAAACAACAGACCTGCTCTAAAAGAGGAGCTTGGATATTCCTCATCAGAGGAAAGTCAGATTTCCTTCCTTGAAGCATGTGATTTTCAGCCTGAAAAAGCTTGTGAAGCAGCCTCTGACAGAGCAGCGCCCGTCCTTGCCAAGCTGAAAGCTCTCAATCTTATGGAAATCACTCCGTCTCAGGCGATAAAGATTTTAGAGGAATTAAAGGAATCAATAATAGATGATTAACATTTTAGATAAACAGACAGCGGATAAGATAGCCGCGGGAGAAGTCATAGAAAGACCCGTATCTATAATAAAAGAGCTCATTGAAAATTCCATAGACGCCGGAGCCGATTCTATATCGGTAGAAATTAAAAAGGGCGGGAAGTCCTATATAAGGATCAGCGACAACGGCTGCGGTATGTCAAAGGAAGATGCGGAAAAGGCCTTTCTTCGTCACGCAACAAGCAAGATTTCAACGGTATCAGATTTAAACGCCATAGAAACTCTCGGTTTCAGAGGCGAGGCTTTAGCTTCCGTCTGTGCTGTAACAAGAACCGAGCTGTTGACTAAAAGAAAAGAAGATAAAATCGGTACAAACCTGATAATTCACGGCGGCGAAATTATATCCGCTCTCCCTGTAGGCTGCCCCGACGGAACTACGCTTATAATAACAGATTTGTTTTACAATACTCCGGCCAGATTGAAGTTCATGAAAAGCGATTCTGCGGAAAGCAGTCTGATAATAGACCTCGTATCCCAGATGGCGCTTGCCTATAAAGACATTTCTTTTCGGCTGATAAACAACGGCAACGTTCTCTTTGCTACGGCAGGAGACGGAGACAGACTGAATACGATATCGAGAATTTTTCCGAATATAGATATTAAAAATCTGGTTCCTGTAAATCATACGGAGGAGGGGCTTTCCCTCGAGGGCTACATATCCACGCCCGCAATAAGCAGAAGCGGCAGAAACGGCCAGATATTTTTCGTCAACGGCCGTGTGGTAAACAGCAAGGTAATGGAGAGGGGAATCACCGAAGGATATAAGGAACGGCTGTTTGAAGGCAGGTATCCTATAGTCTTTCTTTTCCTTGACGTAGACTCGTCGGAGCTTGATGTAAATATTCATCCAAATAAGCGGGCCGTAAGATTCGACAAAGAAAAGGCGGTTGAGGAATTCATAGCTAAAGCTGTCAAAGAATCACTCGGTACAAAGGAAGCCGTAGTTCGCGCCGCCAATATATTTAAAGGCTCATTTGCAACATTTTCCGAAGCTTCTTCAGTAATGGAAGCTGAAAAAGCTGAAGAATCCAGAAAAGCATCGGAGGTTCAAATTGACATTAAAAATATTATGTCAACAACTCTTGATGAAAATACTTCATTAAAAAAGGTCTTCATGGACGAGCCCATAGAAACTCCGCTCTCAGACGGCTTTTTAAAAGATGGCTTTATCATAGACGAATCTTTCGCAGAAGATTGCGTATCTACGCCGGACATCCCTCATAAGAAGCCGATAGTTCTCATGAAACCTCCGATAAAACCATTTGATTTTGACAATCTTATCGTAACAGGGGTGATTTTCAATACATATATTACGGCTGTCGATGAAGATAATTTCTATCTTTTCGATCAGCATGCAGCCCATGAGAGAATCTTCTATGAAAAACTGATTTCCGAATATGACCGGGATGAAAAGCTTACGCAGCCGATTTTAATACCTATTCTAATAAATGTTTCCGCTGCCCTCGAAAATGAGGAGGAAAAATGGCTTAAGCCACTTTCCGAAATGGGCTTTGTAATTGAAAACTTCGGTTCGGGCAGCTACAGGATAACTGAAATCCCGACATTTATGGGACTTCAGGAGGCAGAGGACTTCGCAAGGGATTTTACGGAAAGCATCGACGTCAGACATGATTTGAAAAATACTGTCGTAATAGATAAGCTGATAATGAAATCTTGCAAATCTGCCGTTAAGGCTCACGATCATCTTAAACAGGAAGAAATAGACAGCCTGATGGCAGATCTTAAAAATTGCGTGAACCCGTTCAGCTGTCCCCATGGCAGGCCTACATTCATCAAGCTTTCCGGATATGAAATAGAAAGGCTTTTTAAGAGAGCATGAAGAAAATAATAGTAATCGCCGGACCTACGGCAGTAGGGAAAACTAAATACGCAATAGAAACAGCCAGGCGCTTCGACGGGGAAATCGTTTCCTGCGACTCCATGCAGCTTTATAAGTATATGGACATAGGCAGCGCAAAGCCTTCGCCTGAGGAATTAGCCATGGCAAAGCATCATCTTATAGATTTTGCAGATCCGGCGGAGCCTTTTTCCGTTTCCATGTATCAAAAGCTGGCAAAGGAAGCTATAAGAGATATCTTCCGCAGAGGGAAACTGCCCGTAATTGCCGGCGGTACCGGGCTTTATCTCAATTCCATCTTATACGATATGGATTTCAGCGGCGCACCTAAAGACGAGGAATTTCGGCTGAATCTTGAAAAGGAAGCAGAAGTCTTCGGAGCTGAATATATCTATGAAAAGTTAAAAAAGGAAGACAGAGAGGCCGCCGCAAGAATACACCCAAACAATGTAAAAAAGGTCATAAGAGCCCTTGAAGCAGCTAGTTCAGGCAATAAAATAAAAGATTTTAAGAATTGTACAGAAAAATGTAAAGAATATGACAGAATCTTAATAGGACTAACAAGAAACAGAGACGAGCTTTATGATAGAATAAACAGGAGAGTAGATCTTTTAGTTGAAGAAGGGCTTTTCCGTGAGGTTGAAGAGCTTCTTGAAAGAGGTCTAAGCGAAGAAGATATATCAATGAAGGGAATTGGCTATAAAGAGATTATCTCTTTTTTCGACGGCCTGTGTACCGAAGAAGATGCCATAGAAATGATTAAAAAGAATACGCGTCATCTGGCAAAGAGGCAGATAACTTGGTTCAAACGATACAGCGATATTCACTGGATAAATATCAGCGACTACGAAGGCGACGCGCCTGCTATAGAGGAAATGCTGTCATGGCTGAAAAGCAAATTAGAATACACAACAAAAGTGACAAACCGGACAACATAATAAAGAAGGAAAATGACATTTATCTGCAATGCGAAGATATAGAAAAAGAGCTTCCAGGATATTTGAGAGGTTTTTTCGCGTATTTAAAAGGAAATGTTCTGCCTATGAGCAGACTGGCATATCTCCACGATATTCGTTTCTTTCTGCAATATCTTATATCGGAAACTGAACTGACTCAGGCAGAAAATACAAAGAAGATAAAAATTTCCGACTTGCAGAAGATTCAGTCGTCAGATGTAAACATGTTCATAGACTACTGCCGTAAATATAAAGTCACGACAGAAAATGCGGTATACCTTTATGAAAATACCAACAAGACATTGGCGCGTAAAAAATCGTCGGTTTCCGTATTTTTTAAATATCTCTACAGAGACGGGCTCCTTGAAAAAAACATCACCGATGGGTTTGACCCCATAAGAGTTCCAAAACCGGGAGAAAGAGAAATAAAGGCATTACAGGACGATGAGGTCATGATAATGCTGGACGCCGTTTCTTCAGGAAATGGGCTTACGGCTCATGAAAGGTCCTACTGGGAAAAGACCAGACTCAGAGACAAGGCTATTCTGGTAATTTTTCTCACCTACGGACTCAGGCTTTCAGAGCTTCAGCAGCTCAATCTTTCCTCCTTCAATTTCAGAAGAGGAGAGTTTAAAATATACAGAAAGAGGGGAAAGGAATCTGTAATGCCTCTCAACAAATCTGCCTCGTCAGTAATTATGGACTACACTCAAAACGAGCGGCCCTCAGAAGAGAAAATACGTGAAGAAGACAGAGATGCGCTCTTTCTGTCTCTTCAGGGAAAGAGAATGACAGAAAGGCAGATAAGGGAGCTGGTTAAAAAATACACCTCCATAGCTCTGAAAACGTCGCGAAAAGCAGGCTACAGCCCTCATAAGCTCAGAGCCACCGCAGCCACAAGCCTTATAGGCAGGGGAAATTCTATTTACGATGTAGCCGCTCTTTTAGACCATGAACAGGTCACTACGACGCAGCTTTATGCCCGGCATAAGGCTAACGTAAAGAGAGACCTGGTAAAAGAAATGGAATGGGAGGAAGAAAGGAAAAAATAGATGAATTACTCAGAAGAACTTTTACAAAAAAAATTCGGCATAGATATTAACGTTTTAGAACTGATTTCTGAAGCAGAATCGGAAATACAGCCTCAATTCAAAGAGCTGGATGACATAATGACTTATAATCAGTACAAAATTCTTTCAGCCCTCCAGGAAAACAGACTCAGCGATATGCACTTCGGCTGGAATACGGGTTACGGCTACGACGACCCGGGAAGAGCTGCAATAGAAAAAATCTATGCCGACATATTTCATACAGACAGCGCTTTGGTAAGACCTACCATCGTCAATGGCACCCATGCCCTTGCAATAACGCTTTTGGGCGTGTTAAGGCCAGGAGACGAACTCATATACTGCACGGGACGGCCATACGATACTTTAGAGGAGGTAATAGGCATCAGAGGTGCAGGCAATGGATCGCTGAAAGACTACGGAATCTCGTACAAGCAGGTAGAACTCCTGCCGGACGGCTCCATAGACCTTGATGGGATACGAAATGCCGTATCTGAAAAAACCAGAATGGTGACGGTTCAAAGAGCTACCGGATATGGCTGGCGTAAAGCAATTACCATAGAACAGATAGAAGAATGGGCTGATTTTGTGACAAAACTCAATCCAAATATAGTGAAAATGGTCGATAACTGTTACGGAGAATTTCTCGGTATAAAAGAGCCTACAGATGTAGGAGCAGATGTGATAGCCGGCTCGCTCATTAAAAATCCGGGAGGAGGACTTGCCCTTACCGGCGGCTATGTGGCTGGAAGCGAAGATTTGATAGACAAGATACAATACAGGATGACTTGCCCCGGAATAGGAGGGGAATGCGGCCTTACTTTCGGTCAGACGAGAACTATGCTGCAAGGGCTCTTTCAAGCTCCCAAGGTGGTAAACGGCGCAGTTAAGGGGGCTGTGCTGTGTGGAAAGGTCTATGAAAAGCTCGGCTTTGAAGTATGTCCGAGAGCAGAGGATGTAAGAAGCGATATAATACAGGCAGTCAAGCTTAATACTCCCGAGGCTCTTGAAATTTTCTGTCAGGCTATACAATCAGCTGCTCCTGTCGATTCCCACGTCGTACCTGTTCCTTGGGATATGCCCGGATACGAATCTCAGGTAGTCATGGCCGCAGGAGCTTTTGTCCAAGGCTCTTCAATAGAGCTGAGCGCAGACGCACCTATGCGCGAACCTTATTGCGTATATTTTCAGGGAGGTCTGACTTATGAACATTCAAGATTCGGAGTTGTAAAATCTGTAGATGCACTTTTAAAAAAAGGCTTAATCAATATGTAGCATACGAGGTATTTGGAAATTAAGATGTTTTGGGGAAATTGATATGGGTGTGAAAAATTTAAAAAATCAAGAGAATAAGAGAAAGGTTATAATATCTGTACTTAAAATACTATTGCTGGCAGCTATAATAGCAGGCATACCTCTTTATATATTCTTTTTCCAAAAAGAATGGCTTTCCCAGTTTGAAAATTTTGAAGATATAGTCGCTTATCTTCAAAGCTATAAATGGGAATCCGCTCCTATATATATAGTTCTGCAAATAATACAGATAGTAATAAGCGTAATACCGGGACAAGTTTTCCAGCTTGCGGCAGGATATTTGTATACCTTTTTCCCTGCGCTGTTACTGGCTCTTATAGGAGCGTTTTTAGGCACTGCGATTTCATTTTATCTCGCCAAGCTCCTCGGAAGAGACTTCGTCCATATGTTCTTTGGAAAGGAAAAAACTCACGATTACGTTCAAAAGCTCAATTCAAAGAGGGCATATATGATAGTATTTCTGATATATCTCATACCCGGCATCCCAAAGGATGTGGTCAGCTACGCTGCCGGAGTTTCTGAAATGAAGTTTAAACCTTTCATTCTCCTTTCCCTTACAGGACGTCTTCCGGGAATGATGGGCAGCATTATGATAGGAAGCATGTGGAACAAGCAGGAATACTTCGGTATGATAGTATTATGCGTGATCGCAATTCTGGCCTTTATATTATGTATAGTTTTCAGAAAAAAAATAAATGCAGTATTAGATAAAGCTTACGATAAATTAAGCAGCTGAAACATATAATCAGCTGCTTAATAATTTAGCTTTTTTAATCATATTATCCATCCAGTAAGGGTAGTAGGCGCTGGATACGTGTATTCCGTCTCCGGCGTACAGCTCGGGATGCTTCTCCAATATTTCAGTATTGTCTATGTATTCTGCACCTATGGAGCTGCACATATTCTCTATGGCTTCGTTAAACTCCTCCCATTTGTGGAAGTGTCCGCCTGAAGCAATTTTTGAATCCGAAGGTTTGGAAATTGAATTTACATATATTTTAGTATCAGGCGAAATATCCATAAACTCTTCTATAACTGAACTGTATTTTTCTATGAAAGCTTCCGCATTGCCGCTGAACATTCCCATATCATTGGTTCCGTAAGAGAAAAAGGCGATTTCAGGCTTCTTCACCGCAGCCTTTTTTACCATCTCTTTACTATTCATTACGGAGCCTCCTATCTCGCAATAAACCTGTTCTTCCCCTAAGAATCCGTAAACCTTAAGCCCCTCGGTTATCGAATCTCCTAAAATCACGCTTTTTTCAAACACTCTGCTGTAATTTATTCCTTCTTCCTTTGTATATTTGCCTGTCAGAATCAACATTCCCATATTTCTGATTTCGGAAATTTCATTGCAGCTCGTTTCAGCAATGTAATCCGCTGTCTTATAAATATGACTGCTTTTGCCGCCGTTAATTATAAAATATAAAACCGCAGTTGCGAAAAACAGCATTACAGCTAATACTAAAGCCAATCCAATGCCATTCTTATTTTTCTTTTTTACATCTCTTCTCAATCTGCGCACCTCGTATTTTACTAAATAAAAGTATATATTAAAAGGATATGAAAATCAATAAAAACAAATAACTCTCATATGCCGTATAAATAGAGGGCTGCCCTCTAAAAGTTTTAGCTTTTGATAGGGCAGCCCTGCGACGAGAACTAAATTGCATTGATTTATGTGTGTTAAACAATAATTTTAAATTTCTATCTTTTTAACTATACAGCCTTTTCTACACCGAATTTTTTTCTGAGAACCAGAAGCACTACGAACATCAATGCGAAGGCTGCGATGATAGAAATAACTGCGCTCTTCACGAAGCCTGCTATTATATAGCTTACTACGGATACGAGAGCAACCGTAACTGCATAAGGGATTTGAGTATTTACGTGGTTAATGTGGTAACACTGTGCACCGGCTGACGCCATGATAGTGGTATCGGAAATAGGTGAGCAGTGGTCGCCCATTACAGCTCCGCCCATGCAAGCTGAAATGGAGATGATTTCCATTGTAGGGTCAAGTCCTTCAAATACAGCCATTACGATAGGAATCAATACACCGAAGGTTCCCCATGAAGTTCCTGTTGCAAATGCGAGTCCGCATCCTACCAGGAATACAACTGCCGGCAGGAAGTTCATGAATCCTTCTGCACCGGATCTTACAAGACCTGCTACGAAATCAGCTGCGCCCAGCGAATCTGTCATAGTCTTGATTGTCCAGGCCAGGGTCAGGATAAGTATAGGTGCAATCATTGCTTTGAAGCCCTCAGGTATATTATCCATAGCTTTTCTGAAAGTGATAACTCTTCTGAACATATAGAAGATTACTATGAATATCAATGAGAACATGCTTCCCAGTGACAGACCGTCGGCAGCTACGCTGTTGGCGAAGGAGTCGATAAAGCCTGTTCCGCTGAAGAATCCGCCGGAGTATATAATACCGAGGATAGAGCATATAATCAGTATGATTACAGGAACTACCAGGTCGATAACTTTTCCGTTAGGATTTATATCAGTGTCATCTTCTGCATCTGAGAACGGTCTCTCAGGGGTAGTGTAAAGGTCATTATTCAATATAGCATTTTCTTCATGCTTCTTCATCGGACCAAAGTCTATTCTCATAATAGTAGTTGCTACCATGAAGAATATTGTCAGAAGAGCATAGAAGTTATAAGGTATTGCCTGAATAAATACGGTGAAGCCTTGACCTTCGCCTACAAATCCGCTTACTGCGGCAGCCCATGAGGATACCGGTGCAATAATACATACCGGAGCAGCAGTAGCGTCGATTAAGTATGCAAGCTTAGCCTTTGATACGTGGTGGCTTTCGGTAATAGGTCTCATTACGCTTCCTACTGTCAGACAGTTGAAGTAGTCGTCTACGAAAATGAGAACGCCGAGAGCTACGGTAGCAAGCTGAGCGCCTGTTCTCGTATGTATATGCTCCTGAGCCCATCTTCCGAAAGCAGCCGAACCTCCGGTTTTATTCATAAGACATACTATTATTCCGAGTACTACCAGGAATACAAGTATTCCAACGTTTCCACTGGTAGAAAGATTAGCTATAATTCCGTCGTACAATACGTGTCTGAAGGTTCCTTCAAACAGATTGAATTCTGTTCCGCCGATTGAATAAAGTATACCGCCTATTACGATTCCTATGAACAGGGAACTGTATACTTCCTTAGTTATTAAAGCCAGGCCTATGGCTATAACCGGTGGAGCAAGGGACCAGAAAGTTCCGTACAAAGCTGCCTGCGGTGCTGCTTCTTCAGCTGCGAAGGCCATAAACGGAGTGCACGCCACAATGAGCATTACAAGTCCGGCAATCCAAATAATTCTTTGTTTTAAGCCTTTCATAAACAATACACCTCCTTTAAATCAATATGAATTCAGAAATTAGTTCTCAATACTGTATTAACATCAAATTTCTGAATTGTCAATATATTATCATAAAATAAAAATTATATTTAGAAAAATATTTAACATTATCAAAAACATTTGTTCCCTTCGCTTGACAAAGAACATATATTCTGATATATTGAAGATACATACGAGAACAAACGTTCATAACATAGTAGGGAGGTACCGGCAAATGTTAAAATACAGGATAAACAACAGAACAAGATTTACACTTTTTATAGTTATAGCCATAATTTTAATTACAACTACAATAAATTTAATGTTAGGCTTAGGTACGGCTGACAGCTCCACAACACGTGAATATATAAAGGTCGAAGTTTCTTCGGGCGATACGCTTTGGTCTATAGCCGATACTTATATGTCAAACTCCGGAGATATAAGAAAAGCCGTACATGAACTCTGTATCATAAACGATATAGATGCTTCCGAATTATATGCAGGTATGACTATTTCGGTTCCTATAGACTTATAATATAGGTTTAAAGTCCTTAAGTTGATATGTATATGTAAATGTAAATGTCAATGTCATAAAAAAACACATTTTAAATATTAAAAAAGTCACACCGTAAAATGTGCCGTTTGAATCAATAAACGCAACTTAAGCAACAGGTACTGCATATCAAAAACAATAAAAAAATCGCTTAAAACGCAAAATAAAGCCTCGTTTTTCGACCGTTTTTATGATACAATATAAACGTTTACAAGCGTTATACATATTGTAAAAAGGAGAATCTAAAATGGATAGAATTCAATACGTTTGTCCAAAATGTGGAAATATGAATTATGAATCAGATCAATTTCAGGCTACAGGCGGTAATTTTGCAAAACTGTTTGACGTTCAGAATAAAAGGTTTATTACTGTAACTTGTACAAGATGCGGCTTTACGGAGCTGTACAAAGGAAGCAGCGACAACGGAATGGATATTATTGATTTTCTGATAGGCGGCTGATTAAAAACAAATCAATAATACGAAAATATAAATAAAAAACGCAAGAAAAGTGGAAATTTTAAGTCAGTACATTAAAGTAAAACTAACGAATTTTGCGTTTTTTATTTATCCCGCGATAACTATTCCGAAAATTAAGATTTTAGGAATAGTTGTGTCTTTTAACCTTTCTCTTCAATTCTAATATGGTCTTATCTCTTTCTTTCAATAAATATGTATATTACATTTTAAAAAGCCCGGATATAAAAAAGCAGCAGTGTTAAGCAATACTTATTATTTATTGCTTAACACTGCTATCTTCTATTTATTTGAATCAAGATAACTTTGAAGAATGATAACAGCGGCCTGCTTATCTATGACCTGTTTTCTTTTAGCTCTGGAAACGTCCGCCTCAATCAGCACTTTTTCAGCCATTACTGTAGTAAGCCTTTCGTCCTGCCACACTACTTTTATACCTTTCATTCCGGTGCTGCGCATTTTATTTTCCAGCATTTCTTTAAACTCATAGACCTTTTCGGTCTGAGGGCTGTCTGTACCGTCAAGCTTCTTCGGTAAGCCTATTACCACCGTATCGCAGTTATATTCCTTAATAATATCAATGATTTTACCGGTATCCTTTCTTATGCCGACTCTTTCCAGGGTGGTTATTCCCTGCGCAGTATAGCCGAGAGGATCCGATACGGCTATTCCTACAGTTTTATCACCGACGTCAAGTCCTATTTTTCTCATTTTTTATTTTTCACTTTCCCTTTCGTCTTTTTCTTTCCTCGCATTAATACTATTAACGCTTGACCATAGAATCTATTTATGATATTTATTAGTTAAGTATATTTGTTTGGTTATTCCTTTTTTGTAAATTTATTCCTAAATTTTATCATGCAACTATTCATATCTTTTTCGAGGAAAAAACATGTGAACAACAGAAGTTTATAGCCCATAGTAATCAAGCCCCGTTAAATCAAGAGGGTAATGGAGTTTGACTACTTTGATTTAGCTAAAAAACAACGGAGACAAGGCTGCTTCCCTGCTCTTCTGCTTTCAATTATATGATTTTATACATTACAAAAACGGACGATTAAAACATCCGTTTTTCTATTCTACATTGATGTACTCTCTCAACATCTCTGCGACCAGCTCATCACGATCAACGCCCTTAATTAATGTTCTCGCATTGTTAAAGCTGGTGATATAGGACGGGTCTCCGGAAATAATATATCCGACCAGCTGATCAACAGGATTGTAGTCTTTTTCTTCCAAAGCATCATAAACTTCCTTCAAGATTTGCTTATTAGTCTTTTGAGTTTTGAATGAGTCAAACATTTTAGTGCTTTTATCCATTACGATCCTCCTGTTTTCTATCAAGTCTTCCGCTGCCCTCGTCTTCGATTATACTATGACAAAAGTTTTTCTGCAACAGTAAAGGCTTCTTTTATTTTTGAAGAGTCCTTAGCTCCGGCTTGAGCCATATTTGCTTTTCCGCCACCACCGCCGCCTGCCGCTGCGGCAATCTCCTTTATCATCCTTCCTGCATGCAAGCCTTTTTCAACCAAATCGTCAGTAAGAGCTACAAGGAAAGTAACTTTACAGCCGCTAACGTTTGCAAATACCATACAAGTATTTTTTGCCGAAGCTTTTATATCGTCTGAAAGCCTTCTCAAATCATCGACACTGTAATCGCTGAATTCACTTGTTATAAGTTTATATCCGTTAATTTCAACAGCTCCTGCAATCAATTTGTCGGCCTCGCCTCCCATAGCCGCCTTTTTAATATCCTCCAACTCTTTTTTCAGGGTCTTTAATTCTTCTGTAATAGCTTTGGCCCTGTCCGCCACCGAATTCTTATTACATTTAAAAATTGAAGTAAGCGCCTCAATAGTTTCTTCGCTCTTTCTTGCCTCATCTAAAATTCCGGCTACAGTTACGGCTTCTATTCTTCTGACTCCTGAAGCTATTCCGCTTTCTGAAAGTATTTTAAAGGCTCCTATTTCTCCCGTATTGCTTACGTGAGTTCCTCCGCAAAGCTCTATTGACCAGTCTCCGGCATTTACAACTCTTACCTTTTCATCATATTTTTCTCCGAACAGTGCCATAGCCCCTGATTTTTGAGCCTCTTCTATCGACATTTCCGAAACGGTCACCGGCAGAAATTCATTTATCTTATCGTTGACTCTTTTTTCTACGTCTTCTGTCTGCTCCCTGGTCATGGCCTCAAAATGGCTGAAATCAAAACGAAGAACTGATTCATTGACGCTTGAACCAGCCTGCTGAACATGAGTTCCCAAAACTTCTCTGAGGGCTTTTTGCAGAAGATGGGTAGCAGTATGATTTCTTGCGGCAGAGTTTCTCTTTATAGGGTCGACTCTGCATTCCACCTCTTCTCCCACTCTGATTGTTCCGTCCATAACTTCACAGCAATGAGCTATCACACCATCGCTCTTTTCCGCAGAAAATACACGAGCCGTTCCCATTGAAGTTGACAGAATACCATTATCAGAAACTTGTCCTCCGCCCTCCGGATAAAAAGGCGTCTTATCGAGAAAAATTCTTACACTCTGTTCTGCTGACGCCTCCTGTAAGCTTCCCGTATCATCTATGATAGAAAGAACCTTTGCATTATCGTTCAATGTTTCATAACCTGTAAAGATGGTTTGCGGTACATTAACAAGGTTTTTATTTTCTTTCCATGCTTCGCACTCTGTGTTTTTGCGGCAACGTCTTCCCTGCTCTTTCTGACGTCTCATATTGGCTTCAAAGCCGGCTGTATCTGCTGTCATTCCATTTTCTGACAGAATTTCTTCGGTGAGCTCCAATGGGAAGCCGTAAGTATCATATAGCTTGAAGGCTTTTTCTCCGTCTAAAACGGTCTTTTCAGCTTCTTTCAGTTCTTTTACGTATTCGGCGATTATCGCTTCTCCCTGATCTATGGTAGAAGCAAATTTTTCTTCTTCTACGGTTATTATCTTTTGAATATAATCCTTTTTCTCAATAAGCTCCGGATATGCCTCTCCTGATACGCTGATTACTCTGTTGGAAAGCTCTGAAAGAAAGCCGCCTTTTATACCTAAAATACGTCCGTGTCTTGCTGCTCTTCTCAGAAGTCTTCTTAATACATATCCTCTGCCTTCATTTCCAGGCATAATGCCGTCGGCTATCATAAATGTAATTGAACGCAAGTGATCTGTTATTATTCGTATCGAAACGTCTTCCGGCGCCTGTCCGTCCTTATATGCGACGCCGCTTTTTTCAACTACGCCGTCGAGGACGTAACGAATGGTATCTATGTCAAAAATTGAATCTACGCCCTGCATAATGCAGGCCATTCTTTCAAGTCCCATTCCTGTATCTATATTAGGATGCTCAAGAGGTACATAGCTTCCATCCTCTTCTTTTGAAAATTGTGTGAATACATGATTCCAGAATTCAAGGTATCTGTCACAGTCGCAGCCCGGCTTGCAATCCTCTTTGCCGCAGCCGTATTCCGAACCTCTGTCAAAATACAGCTCTGAACAAGGTCCGCATGGACCTAAGCCTATTTCCCAAAAGTTATCATCCTTACCGAGACGCACTATTCTTTCTTCGGGCATACCGAGACTTTTCCATATTTCCACGGCTTCATCATCGTCTTGATATACGGTGGCCCATATCTTTTCAAACGGCATGTCGAGACTTTTTGTCATGAATTCAAGACCCCATGTAAGGGACTCTTTCTTGAAATAATCTCCGAAAGAGAAGTTTCCCAGCATTTCAAAAAAAGTACCGTGTCTTGCCGTTATTCCGACGTTATCTATATCTCCTGTTCTTATACACTTCTGACATGTGGTCATCCTCTTTGCCGGCGGAGTTTCAACACCTGCAAAATACTTTTTCAACGGAGCCATTCCCGAATTTATTATTAAAAGACTATTATCATCCTTAGGAATCAGTGAAGCGCTTTTAGCGGCGTAATGTTCCTTGCTTACGTAAAAGTCTCTGAATCTCTTTCTAATCTCGTTTAAACCTAATTTTTCCATTGGTAAAGTTCCTCCTAAACAACAATATATTTTACCATATGAACATAAAAAAGTCTATAAAATGCTAAGAGGAAAAATGCCCTCTGTAAAAAAACGAAAAAGTCCCCTCCCAAGATGAACCTTACGGAACATGCTTGAGAAGGGCTCCTCCGTCTCAGTTAAGCGGCGCATATCACCGCCTAACTTTCATATTATTATTTTACATCTGGTTTTTCAGATTGCGTGCCATTTCTGAAACATCCTGCCCTACGTTAAGCATCTCTTCTTTTATACCATTCATGTCTTCAAAAGTGTTCTTTACGTCTTTTTTGAGTTGTTGTCTGGCAGCAGGCTTCATACAGCCATAGGCTATCGCGCAGGCGGCTCCTGCCGCTGCTAAAGCCACTATCGCAGTCGTGGCCGTCTTATACATAAAATCACTCCCTTTCAACGTTATTATCTGAAAGAAGGGGGATGTTTATGCTGTAACAATTAGCCAAATTTAACGCTTTATACCCATCCCTGGTCTCTCATGGATTTGACAACGCGTCTGAATCCGGCTATATTGGCTCCGGAAACATAGTCTCCCGTTCTGTTGTAATCTGAGGCGGCAGACGAAACCTGCGACCAGATGTCTTTCATTATTTCTTGAAGGTTTTCATCGACTTCTTCAAAGCTTTTCTTTATTCTCATGCTGTTCTGTGACATCTCAAGGGCAGATACCGCAACGCCTCCAGCATTCGATGCCTTTCCCGGCATAAACAAAACTCCCATGCTCTGCAAATACGAAACCGCCTCCTCTGTAGCAGGCATATTAGCGCCTTCAGTTACGGCAAAACAGCCGTTTGACACTAATTTTTTTGCATCCGACAGATCCAATTCATATTGAATGGCACAAGGAAGAGCTATATCGCAGCCTACCTCCCATACCTTTTTACCGGGATGGTATTCAGCGGAAGGAATTTTTTCTGCATATTCACTTATTCTGCCTCTATTTACTTCTTTTATTTCTTTAATTGTTTCAATATCTATTCCGCCGGCATCGAAAACATATCCGTCCGAATCGCTTAAAGTAACGACTCTTGCTCCCATGAGGGCAGCTTTCTCCGCAGCATGAATCGCCACATTGCCGGAGCCTGAAACGGCTACTACCGAACCTTTGACGGTTTTTCCCACATGATTCAACATCTCTTCAGTAATGTAGACAAGCCCATATCCCGTCGCTTCATTGCGCATGAGAGAGCCCCCGTATCTGAGTCCTTTTCCCGTAATGGTTCCTTCGTATTGGTTGGTAAGCTTTTTATACTGACCGAAAAGATAGCCGATTTCTCTTCCTCCCACTCCTACGTCACCGGCAGGAACGTCTTCGTTGGGGCCGATATATTTATAAAACTCGCTCATAAAGCTCTGGCAGAAAGACATTATATCTCTGTCGGATTTTCCCTTTGGGTTGAAATTCGCTCCCCCCTTGCCGCCGCCTATCGCCTGTCCCGTCAGTGCATTTTTAAAAGTCTGTTCAAATGCCAGAAAGTTAAGTATGCTGCGGTTCACTCCCGGGTGAAAACGAAGCCCTCCCTTATACGGTCCCAGTGCGCTGTTAAACTGAACTCTGTAGCCTCTGTTTACGTGTAAATCTCCTTTATCGTCTACCCACGGAACTCTGAAGGATATGCTTCTTTCAGGTTCAGTCAGCCTTTCAAGAAGCTGCCCTTTTCTGTACTCATCTTCATGAGCCTTAACCACAGGTTCCACAGATCTTAAAACTTCTTTAACCGCCAGATGAAATTCCGGTTCTCCCGGATTCAATTCTCTGACCCGTTCCATAACTTCTTCAACATACGTCATATTTGCCCTCCTAAACTGCTAAATCTATTTTTCTTAGACGCTTATGCAACTTTTTGTTTTTTAAACCAATAAAGAGTTATTTTTATTAGTTTAAAAAAACAAAAATAACAAGAACAAGTTTAGATTAAATTTAACCTAAAGTCAAGTATGTAAGGATAAATATATTGTATATTATTCGTTATTTTATAAAACCTCCTCCAACGACACGGTCTCCGTCGTAAAAAACAATGGACTGCCCCGGAGCCGGGGCTCTCTGAGGCATTTCAAATTCCACAGATGCAGAATTACCGTCAACGCTTAAAACCGCCTTGGCCGCCTTTGCGGAATATCTTACTTTTGCAAGGACTTCGGTATTATGATACCTTTCCCCGTTACATGCCGGAAACACAACGTTTTCACATAAAACTTTTATAGTAAATAAATCCACATTATCTCCCAAAACTATATCGTTCTTTTCTTTATCTATTTTAACTATAAACGCAGGTTTTCCCAGCGCAACGCCCAGCCCCTTTCTCTGTCCTACGGTATAATTGACTATGCCTCTGTGACTGCCTATGATTTTGCCGTCTTTATCCACAAAATTTCCTTCAGGTGAAGAAAATCCTTTTTCTTTAATATAATCAACGTAATTTTTCGGAGGCTCAATAAAGCAAATCTCCTGACTGTCTTTTTTTTCGGCATTTGACATGTTTTTTTCTTTTGCCAGCTCTCTTATATCAGACTTATCATCAAAGTCGCCCAGAGGGAAAATTAAACGGCTCAGAACGTCTTGTCCAAGTCTGTACAACATGTAGGACTGATCTTTTTTTTCATTGGCGGCCTTACGAAGGTAATATTTATTTTCTTCCGTATCGAACGATATACGGCAGTAGTGGCCTGTAGCAATGTAATACGCTCCTATATCATCGGCCTTTTCCAAAAGCTTTTTAAATTTTATTCCGGGATTGCAGATCACGCATGGATTGGGAGTTCTCCCGCTCATGTATTCTTTGCAGAAATCGTTTATAACAAGCTCTTCAAATTCTTCTGAAACATCTTCGCATATGAGCTTTATTCCAAGCTGAAAAGCAAGCTTTTCAGTTTCTTCTCTTCCATTTATATTATCTCCCATTACGTCGAAATAATATC
The DNA here is from genome assembly GCA_937900415.1 of uncultured Clostridia bacterium. Classification (GTDB taxonomy): domain Bacteria; phylum Bacillota; class Clostridia; order Peptostreptococcales; family Anaerovoracaceae; genus Fimisoma. The sequence continues at coordinate 40,637 of CALCEY010000010.1, read as the reverse complement.
CCGTAACCTCAAAGCCTTTTTCTTTTAATAACAAAGCAGCGGCAGTGCTGTCCACTCCGCCGCTTAATCCAAGCAATACTTTATTTTTATTATTCTTCTCCAATTTCATGATCGTCATCCTCGTCTGCGTTTGGGTCATAGCCTTCAAGCGCAGCATAATGCTTGCCGTTTTTCTTAGCGTAATCATATATGGCGTTCTTGATAGCCTTGTCTGCAAGGACCGAGCAGTGAACCTTTACAGGCGGCAGACCTCCAAGCTCGTTTATAATCTGCTTATTTGTCAGCTCCAAAGCTTCTTCTACAGTCCTTCCTATTATCATTGAAGTAGCCATACTGGAGGAAGCAATCGCGCTTCCGCAGCCAAAGGTTTTAAATTTGGCGTCAGTAATCTTTTCATCGTCTACCTTTATCTGAATCTGCATCATATCTCCGCACACAGGGCTGCCGTATACTCCCGTTCCGTCCGGATTTTCCAGTTCTCCTACGTTCTTGGGATTTAAAAAATGATCCATTACTATATCGTTATATAAAGCCATAATCTTACCAACCTTTCTCTGAGTTTACTGAAGAAATCTCTCTGAGTTTTTCTACTATCGTTTTTAAATTATCAACTACATAATCTATATCTTCTTTTGTCGTAAAATCTCCCACTGTAAACCTCACCGTTCCGTGAATCATTTCAACTGGAACGCCGAGAGCAGAAAGCACATGGGACGGCTCCAATGAAGCCGATGAACAGGCTGAGCCTGTGGATACACTTATTCCGAATTGATTTAAAAGAAGCAGTATGGATTCGCCCTCTATATATTCAAAAGTAACATTGAGATTTCCGGGGTGTCTGTGTTCCAGGCTTCCGTTTATTCTTGTATTCGGAATTTCGTTCAATATCCTGTCTCTGAGATAATCTCTGAGCTCTGAACAATGTTTTACATGATTTTCAAAATTTTCACCGGCCAGCTCTGCGGCTTTTCCAAAGCCCACGATTGCCGGCAGGTTTTCCGTTCCGGCTCTTCTGCGGTTTTCCTGTGCTCCGCCGTACATATAATTTGCTATGGATACGCCTTTTCTTATATATAAAGCTCCGATGCCTTTAGGTCCGTATATCTTATGAGAAGACACCGACATCAAATCTATTCCCATATCTTTAACGTCAATAGGAACGTTGCCCAGCGCCTGTACCGCATCTGTATGGAAAAGAATGTTATGCTTTTTAGCTATATCTGCTGCGGCCTTGACAGGCTGCACTGTGCCTATCTCATTGTTGACAAGCATAATGCTGATAAGTATGGTTTTATCAGTGATGGATTCTTCAAGCTGTTTAAGATCTGCAAATCCCTCTTCATCTATATCGAGATAAGTAACGTCAAAGCCTTCCTTTTCGAGAGCCGCGCAGGAATGAAGCATTGCGTGATGCTCAATCTTCGTGGTTATTATGTGATTTCCCTTTGCTTTTAATTTTTCTGCCGCTCCGAAAACCGTCCAGTTGTCCGACTCTGTGCCTCCGGCAGTAAAAAATATTTCTTCCGGCTTGGCATTTATAAGCTTTGCCACCTGCATTCTTGCATGGGCGATTGCATCTTTGGATTCAAGACCTTTATCGTACAAACTTGAAGGGTTTCCGAACTTTTCCGTAAAATATGGTATCATTTCCCTTAAGACTTCGTCTTTAACAGGAGTTGTTGCTGAATAGTCTAAATATACATTTCTCATACTGCTACCACTCTCCTTTAGTAATCCTATTTATTATACCAAAATTCCGGAATTTTTAAACAGTTCTTTAAAAAAATTGTGCCAGTTTATAATCGTTCCCTTCTTTTACGCATATTACCTCGTAATCGCACATGAATGAATCCTTCCCAGTCACTGTATCCACATCCCATCTTATATATACTTCGGCGCATATCATATCTTCAGATGATTCAGTTATATCAACGTTCATAAGCTCAAATTCATTTATTCTGTCTATATCTGTCTGAAAGTATAAATCTATATTCTCTAAATCCTGTTCCATAAGGTTGCCTGTCTCTATCTTTCTTATCCTTTCTCCTGCCTCTTCACGCTGCATACTTCCGTCGTAATATCCGTTCAGTGTAACGGTTCTCTCGTTTATCAAATCCTTTACAATTTTTTCATCGCTCCCTGCCATTGCAAAAGCTGTAGCAGCCAAAACGGCCGCAATCATAACCGCTGTTACAGCAATATGTTTCTTCTTCATTTTGTCCCCCTTAGTCCTTAAACCTGTCTTTCAGGTGTAAGCTTCCCTTTTTTATCATTCTAAAACAAAAGAACCGAAAAACTTGTCAGAATTTCGGTTCACTGAAAATAAATTTATTCGGTAAATTTATTAACTGTATAAAATAATAAATCACTCTAAAGGAGTAACTTTATCAACGAGCTTTATAATCGTTCCTGTCGCAGGCTTTTTCTTCTCTCTCACATAAGTTTTCTTCCTCTGCGACTTCTTCCGCTATTTCTATCATATCAAGCTGAGCCTTCAAATTATCTCTGAAAGCAGCTATGTAATCTTTGTAAAGTATCTTCTGCTCCGCCAGCTCTTCTTCCGTAAGACCTATGGTTTTCTTCTTATGGGCGAGATGGTTTATTCTGTCTATTTTTTCCTGTGTTATCATCAATTTTTCTTCCTTTTTTAAGTATGTATCAACTTTTTTAAATATACCGCAAAACAAATATGTAAACAGCAATTCAACGTCCGCTTCCCTGCGGCAACGCAGAACGATATGATCCCTTGCGGATATTATAACATTTCTTGACCGTCGCTGCAAACCCATATAACCTTATATGTACTCTTTTTATGGTAATTTCAGCGAAAGCCGGATTTGTTTTCAGCCCACCTTTCTTTCAAGTCTCAGCTTGTCCGCGATTATGGCTATAAACTCTGAATTGGTAGGCTTTCCCTTGTCTGTCTTAACTGTATATCCGAAAAGGGAATCAAGAGTTTCCAGCTTTCCTCTGTTCCATGCCAGCTCTATGGCATGTCTTATGGCTCTCTCGACACGGCTTGCAGTAGTATTATTCATAGCAGCTATTGTAGGATACAGTTCTTTTGTAACAGCTCCCAGAAGATCCATATTTTTAACTACCAGTCCGATAGCGTCTCTTAAATATTTATATCCTTTTATGTGAGCAGGCACGCCTACTTCATGTATCAGATTAGTTATATCTATTTCAAGGTCGTTATTCACAACCGAATCCTTAAGGACAAGGGATTTTTTCAAGTTTGATTCTCCGCTTTCCCTTTCGTTCATCAGCTTTTCAACGCTTTCACTTATCTGATTTATCCTCTTCGTAAGAAGTCCGAGATTGACTGGCTTGACAAGATAATATTGAGCGCCCATTCCCATGGCTTTTTGAATTATGGAATCTTGTCCAACTGCAGATGTCATTATAACTCTCGGATATTTATTAAGCTGAATAGTATTAAGAGCTTCAAGCACTCCGAATCCATCCAAATGCGGCATTATAAGGTCTAATACCAGCACATCAGGGATTTCGGCTCCTGAACCTAAATATTCTGTCGCTTTGACTCCGTCGTTTGCTACAAACAGCAATTCAATATTACCCTGTTTTTTAAGATAATCAGAAACAACGTCGCAAAAGTCTTTGTTGTCATCAACTATACCAACTTTAATTTTCTTCATTTTTTCCTCCCGATAAACTTTTAATCGCTTAATTAGATAAATTTGGAAATTTATCTACAAGGAAATTGTAATATATTGAAGATTCTTGCGGGAAACTTTTTTCGTACTTTTTGTTACCTTTTTCGACCAAAATCTATATATAGTATGTCAACCTGCTATATTATGGCACTTTTCTACCATCCATTCTGCAAAAATTCCGTAACCTTTTGTAGGATTGTTTATAAAAACGTGAGTAACTGCGCCTACGAGTCTGTCGTTTTGTACTATGGGGCTGCCGCTCATGCCCTGAACAATGCCTCCGCAATATGACAGCAGTCTCTTATCGGTAACTTCTATCTCTATTCCCTTGCTGTCAGCCTCACGCTGCTTGCTTATTCCTGTTATCTCTATTTCAAATTTTTCAACCTTATCGCCGTCGATAGTCGTCAATATATAAGCCGGCCCCTCTTCCACCTGATCCTGATAAGCCATGACCATCGGCTCTCCAAGCTTGATTCCCGCGATTTCAGTGCCCTTAGAATAAATTCCAAACTCGCAGTTTTCCTCAACCTCTCCTATCGGCGACTCGTCTGCATAAAATATTCCTCTTATCTCTCCGGGGATTCCAGCCAAGCCTTCTTTTATTGATTTTACTTTGGTAGGCAGAAGCTCTCCCCGGCCTGAGGAAAGCAGGGTATTCGTCTTGCTCTCATATATTCCGTGACCTAATGCAGCGAACATATTGGTTTCCGGATCATAGAAAGAAAGCGTTCCTATGCCGGCAATCTTTTCCTTTACCCATATTCCCATTTTATACCGGCCGCTTTTATATTCTCTTACGGGCGTTACTTTTAATTCAAGATTCTGCTCTTTCCTTAAAATTTCCATTGAAACCGGTCCTCTCGCTCCTTCTATAAGGCTGATTACCTCTTCCGCATAATATACGTCTTTGCCGTCTATGGAAAGTATCATATCTCCTATTTGAATACCCGCGTCATAGCCGGGACTTACTACAGAATCTTCGGTTTCTATTTCCTCAAGTCCTACGACAAGAACGCCTTTTACATCCATTTTAATTCCCACGGACTGTCCTCCCGGAACAAGTACCTTTTCGCTTACTACATGCATTGCTTCTTCTGACTGATTGAAATAATTTATCCAAAGGCCCCCTATTATTATTATCCCTATGGTAATAAAAAAAAGCAAAAAGACTTTTTTGATATTTTTTACCATCGAATACCACCTAACTCTCAAAATCCTGTAGAAGCGATGACAGTTGTTCCTGGCTTTCAGCCTTTATTCCCTCGTCGAAACGTTTCTGATCCTCAGGCGTTAAGAGTTCATATACGATACCCGTGGTTTCAAGCTCTATTTCCTGTCCCTTTTCATCAGAAAAGAATACCGAGATAATGTCGCCGTTTCTTCTTACTACATAATATGCGTCTTTTCTCTCAGATACCACAGGTTTATCATCCTCTGCGGCAGCTTTGTCATCTCTGTCCTTGATATTACCGCCGTAATTCTCATCAGCTTTTGAATCCGGACGGCTTTGTCCATTTTCGTTATTTTCATCCTTGTTCGCCTGTCCGCCTGCTTCATCTTCGCTCTCAGCCTTTACTTCCTCTCCGGCTGCCGGAGCTGAATCCTTAGGCCACATCAGAGCAGCTACGAGAATACACAGCGCAGCTATAAGGGCAACGTATACAAATATTCTGTAATTTCTTCTTTGCCTAGTAAACATATAAATCACCTCACAGGTATTGTTTACCGGACCGCAAAAAATTATACGCTTACTTATACCGTTATACGGTCTTTAAGTTTTTCAAAAGTTTTGTCGCCGATTCCGCTTACATTTTTTATATCCTCTATGGAAGAAAAGCTTCCGTTTTCTTCTCTGTATTTTATAATGCTGTCTGCCGTCACAGGACCGATTCCCGGAATATCCTGCAGAAGGCTTTCGTCGGCAGTGTTTATATTTATCTTAGAGCCTATCTCTGAAGAGGCTGTACCGTTTTTCACCATATCATGGTTTTGAGGATTTTCTCCCTCTTCATATATTACTATTTTCTGACCGTCGCTGACTTTTTCGGCTCTGTTGATTCCCTCTGTATCAGCCCCTGGCGTAAGGCCTCCTGCTTTTTCTATCAGCTGAAAAAGCCGAGTGCCCTCGTTTACTTCATAAACCCCGGGATTTTCAACGCAGCCGCTTATATCCACATAAATGCAGGAAACTGCACCTTTTGAGTTTTCGGTACTATTATAGCCAGGAAAGTGAGAAGAATTTTCTAAGTCACCGTATCTTTCTCCGCTTTTACCTGCTTCTGCGGATTCGCTTTCCATTCTGCTTTCACCGTATTCAGAAGCGCTGCTCCCAGTATGTCCCTCTTTGACAGAACTTCCGTTACTCATGCTGAATATCCAGAAAATTAAAACAGCAGCCACTACAGTAAACGGCAGGGCTGCTTTCTTTATTAAATCTTTGTGAAGATAAATGAATTCCTTTACATCTTCAACTGTTCTCATATCCTTTAATTTATTCAATTCACCCGCCCCCTTTTTACATTATTTTACATCAGGCGTCCAGGTGCGTCAAGTTAAAACTGTAAATTATTTACAAATTTTATCTTTTTTCTTTCGACATCAATCCGATATCTTGGAATATCGAGTCCTGAAAATTCAATAAATGAGCTTATCACAAGCTCCGGGCTGCAATTTGAAATGCTGCCGCAGTCAAGCTCCATATCAAGAATCGTCATTTCTGCGTCAGATTTTGCTTCGAAACGTCTTATCATATTTTTTATATCAGCGGAAACCATCTTTTTATCTTTCTTTCTGCGTTTTAAAGTGATAATTTCATTCTGTGCCAAATCCCTCGCCGCCATATCTCCAAGGACAGTCTCTTCGCACTTGAAAGGGAGTCTTACCTCGTATTCTGCACTATCTGCTGCGGCTGCCAGCGATTTGACATTGCCTTCAAACTCTATAACCCACTCTATTTTCAATCCCTCAGGCATTTCTCCGCAAAGCATTTCATATATTTGACCGGCTTCATACTTTGTTTCAGTCTCAAATTCCAAAAGTTCAAAGCTGCTGGAATATCCAAGAGACAGCGGCTGGGCAAAGCTCATTTTAGGGTGAGGATTAAAGCCTTGGGAATATCTGAGAGAAATACCGTTCTTTCTGAAAGCTCGTTTAAAAAATCTCAGCATGTCCAGATGGGAAGTATATTTAGCATACTCGTTTTTAGTAAACTTAAGCACATATCTGTTAGCCATAGATTCCCTCCATTTCGCATTTTACTCTTTTATTTATCCCGCAGCCGGCACAGCCGTGACGGCAGTCTGCCGTCGTAATTTCTTCATATGCTTTTTTTCTTTCTCTAAGGAAAAATTCTCTGCTGACGCCGCAGCTTATATGCTCCCATGGAAGTCTTTCATCAAGCGTTCTTTCTCTGAAAGCATAAAATTCAGGCGATATACTGCTCATCTCAAAAGCCTTCTTCCATTTTTCAGGCTTAAAATGCTCCGACCACCCGTCTAATCTACAGCCTAAGTCATGCGCTGCAAGCAAGGCTTTGCCGCACCTCCTGTCGCCTCTTGCGAACACCGCCTCGCAAACACTGGTAAAGCTGTCGTGATAGTTAAAGGTGACTCCCTTAATCTTTAATTTTTCTTCAAGATAACGATGTTTCTTTTCAAATTCCTCAGGAGTATTCTGTCCTTCCCATTGAAAAGGCGTATCGGCTTTCGGCACAAAGTTTGATACGCTGACCGTCAGACGAAATCCGCCGCCCTTAGGACCGTTATATTTATGATTTATATCTATTATCCTTTCTGCTATATCAGCTATACCGTCCAAATCCTCGTAGGTCTCTGTAGGAAGTCCTATCATGAAATAAAGCTTTATATGTCTCCAGCCTAATGATATTGCCTGTTCAATTGATGTAAATATATCTTCTTCAGTAATTCCTTTGTTTATGACGTCTCTCAGTCTCTGAGTTCCGGCCTCCGGCGCATAAGTGAGTCCTGATTTTTTATATTCCTGAATCTTGTTTAAAACGTCGAAAGCAAATTTGTCTATCCTGAGAGAAGGCAGCGAAAGCGAAACATTGTTTTTCCTGCAATATTCCAAAAGCTCCAATGTCAGCTCCTGAAACCTGGAATGATCGCTGGTCGAAAGGGAAAGCAGCGAAAGCTCGTCGTTTCCCGTAGCTTCTATCTGTGCCTTTGACAGCTCCAATATCTTTTCTTTACTTCTTTCGCGTACCGGTCTGTATATCATTCCCGCCTGGCAGAAGCGGCAGCCTCTTGTGCAGCCTCTGAAAGTCTCGGTAACGGCTCTGTCATGGACTGCTTCCACCATCGGAATTACAGGCTTTACAGGAAAATCAACCGTTTCTATGCTCTCGATTATATTCTTTTTAACCATATCGGGAGCCTTGTCATTAAGTTTACGTAATTCTCTTATTGTCCCATTGTCGTTATATTCAGCTTCATAAAAACTTGGAATATATACGCCCTCAAGACTGCATGCCCTTTCAAGAAACTCCTTTTTTGAAAGGCCCGCTTCCTTACATTCCCCCTGAAGCTTAAGGATTTGAGGCAGCAGCATTTCTCCGTCTCCTATAAGAAAAACATCTATGAAATCAGCCAGCGGTTCAGGATTAAAAGCACAAGAACCTCCCGCCGCAATCACCGGCCACCGCCAGCTGTCGCCTGTCTTTCTTTCTTCGGACAAAAGAGGTATTTCCGCTAATTCAAGCATATTAAGTATTGTGGTAAAGGACATTTCATACTGCAAAGTAAATCCAACCATATCCATATCGCAAACGGGAGTTTTTGTTTCCAATGTAAATAACGGTACATTTTCTTTTTTCATCAATTCTTCCATATCAGGGGAAGGCGCAAAAACCCTTTCGCAGCACAAAGCTTCTTCTTTATTGACGGAGTTATAAAGAATCTGCATACCGAGATAAGACATTCCTATCTCGTATACATCGGGAAAAGCAAAAGCCATTCTGACTTTAACCTCGTCTTTCTCCTTTTTTATTGAATTTACTTCTCCTCCGATATATCTGCCGGGCTTTTCAACTTGCTTTAATATCTCGTCAAGCTTGTCTTTATGCGATTTAAACAGCTCATTCATATCTTTTCCTATCACTTTTTCTATTTTTCCTATAAACGTTTCGGTTTCCTCTTTACTTTTCAAAATATGCCGTCTCACTTCCTCGTCTTCCGGCGCTTTATTTATTATATACTCTATCCTTTCATCAAGGCCTACATATCTGTCTTCTTTTACGAGACGATCGGCGAGACATACCAAATCGCACTCGTTTATATTTTCCACTGAATTGAACTGCGGATACGTCATGTGAACCTTAACTATCGCAGCTTCGTCAGCATACCCGAGCCTTTCCAGAATTTCAGCGCCAAGCCGCGCATGATCATCGTAAACTCTGGCCACATCATGAATGAGCCCGGTTCCCGATATCAGTTTTAAATCCAATTCATAACCATGCTTATTCAACTGGCTTCCAAGCGTTTCCGCCACATCTGCGACTGCCTTGCAGTGAGCTCTTACGTGCTTGGGAGTATTCCACTCTTCATATAATCTTTCTATTTCTTCTCTTGTGATTCTCTTATTCAAGGTTTGTACCTTTCTGTCTTTATGATTTTTTTCCTTTACGGCTCCTTGCTGATATTATACTACATTTCAGCAGAGGAATCAAAATCTGTCTGTAATCTTGCCCGTATGTAGTACGTTTATATCAAATCTAATTTTCTGCGTCTGCGGCATCTGCATGCGAATTTGAAAAATCCTCCGATAATTTATAATAAAATTCTTTTTCACTGCTCCCGTCAAAAGTACCTATTATCTCTCCTTTTTTCACTCTCTCGCCTGTTACTGCGCTTATGTCTGAGAGATTACCGTATGTTGACACCTTATCTTCGTGTTTTATTCTTATGCAGAGCCCCAGCTTCTTATCTATTCCCGAATAGATAATTTTTCCTCCGGCTACGGCGTGAACGGCCCGCACCTCGTCGGTATCCTTTTCATCTATCGGAGCGCCGAATTCATTTATTTCGTTTGCCTCCAATACAACGCCGGTAAGCGCCGCCGGAGCGTTTATTATCTTATCGACAAACTCTGCGCCGGCTTCTTTGATCTCTTCGGCGGAATAATTTTTTCCAAGATACTCCTCTGCCTTGCTCTTTACCTTTGAAAAGCCTTCATTGTCTATCATTGCAGCTCCTCTTATAAGGGCGAATATTGCAAGGCATACCATCATTTGTACAAGAAATTTATCACGATAATTCATAAAATACCTCCTGAGCTTTATTATGATTTTATGAACTATCTGTCCGGATAATGATTATACTGCCGTCAAATCATTTTTTAAATTCATTCAGAAAAAAGCCAACGGAAAAATTCCGCCGGCTTAGAGTTTCATACTTTCACTGATAACTACTCGTCCCAATATTCCATCTCATAATCTTCAATTTTTATGAGATCGCCTTCTTCAAGACCCAGCTCCTTTAGCTTTTCAACAGCCCCCTTGCTTTCTATATATTTATACAAGTATCTCAGCGAACCCATATCGTTGAAGTTTGTTGAACGGAATATTTTGCTCAGCTGCTTTCCCTCAAGAAGATATACATCGTTTTCCTCATCATAGCTAACGTTTATCTTCCTGTACTCAGGATCTCTCTCCTCGGCTTCGAAATCAAAATATTCGTATTCTTCATCACCGGCTTCTCCCACCGCCTCTATCTCTTTCAATTCGTGCAAAGCAGCCGTGAGGAGTTCCTTGACTCCCATATTAAGCGGAGCTGACATGGGAAATACCTTATATCCTTTTCCTTCGACGTATTCCTTAAAGTCTTTGTATTCTTCGGAATCCTCATCAACCATATCTATCTTATTGGCCGCTATCAGCTGAGGCTTCTTCAGGATTTTGGGGCTGTAAGCTTCCAGCTCTTTATTTATTTTATCAAAGTCATCTTTCGGATTCCGCCCTTCGCTTCCGGAAACATCAACGACATGGATTAGGACTTTAGTCCTCTCGATATGCTTTAAAAATCTAAATCCGAGTCCCAAGCCTTCGCTGGCGCCTTCTATTATTCCCGCTATGTCTGCCATTACAAAGCTGTCGTCATAAATTTTAACTACTCCTAAATTGGGATCTATCGTAGTAAAATGATAGTTGGCAATCTTAGGCTGAGCGCTGGTAGCCACAGAGAGCAGCGAGGATTTTCCTACATTCGGAAATCCTACCAATCCTACATCGGCTATTAGCTTCATTTCAAGGATTATTTTCCTTTCTCTGGCTTCTCCGCCAGCTTCGGCAAAATTAGGGGCCTGACGAACAGAATTCTTAAAATTAACGTTTCCTCTGCCGCCTCTGCCTCCCTTGGCTGCTATAAATTTTTCCCCATCTTCGGTGAGATCTTTCATTATCAATCCCGTATCTTCATCTATTATAACGGTGCCCATAGGGATTTTTATTATCAAATCTTCTCCTGATTTTCCAAAACGATTGCGCTTCATACCGTTCTGGCCATTTTCAGCCTCATATTTTCTTTTATATCTAAAATCCATCAGAGTCCTCAAATTTCTGTCAGCCTGAAAAACCACGTCGCCGCCGCGGCCTCCGTCTCCGCCGTCAGGACCGCCTTCCGGTACGAATGGTTCTCTTCTGAAAGTTACGGCTCCATCCCCGCCTCTGCCTGATCTGATCGTTATCCTCGCTCGATCAACAAACATAGTAATCTCCTCCTTTCAGTCCAGTATTACAAAAAGACCCTGTAACTTATTTCATTACAGGGTCCCGATTTTACGATTAAGCTTCTTTGGAATAAACGCTTACCTGTTTTCTGGTCTTGCCTTTTCTTTCAAATTTAACAGCTCCGTCTATCTTAGCAAACAGAGTATCGTCTCCGCCTATACCAACGTTGTTGCCCGGATGGAACTTAGTTCCTCTCTGTCTTACAAGAATGCTTCCAGCGCTTACAAACTGTCCGTCTCCTGCTTTAAGTCCAAGACGTTTGGACTCGGAATCACGACCGTTTTTGGAGCTACCTACACCTTTTTTACTTGCCATTTCGACACCTCCTACATGTATTGTCAGATTACTTTAAAGCTGCTTCTATAGCTTCAATGATAACTGCTTTAGTAGCCTTTTCATCAATAGCTATATTGTTTTCTTTAGCAAAAGCAATCAACTCGTCCTTTTTCATCGAAGCTGAAACCTTTTTTACTGCAGGTTTCTCTTCTTTAACTTCGTTTGCTTCTTTTTTAGGCGCTTCTTCAGCCTTTGGCGCGGCTGCCTTTTTAGGAGCTGAAGCCTTAACTCCGCCTAAAGATTCGATTTTAACCATTGTATACGGCTGTCTGTGACCCTGTTTCTTTCTGTAGTCCTTTTTAGCCTTATACTTGAAGATTATAACCTTTTTTCCTTTGCCGTTTTCAACAACACTGCCTGTAACGGCTTCCGATAAGTAAGGAGTTCCTACTTTTACTTCCTTACCGTCGTTCATGAGCAGCACCTTGTCAAATGTAACTGTTTCTCCGGCTTCCACGTTTAACTTTTCAACGGTTATAACGTCGCCTTCCTGTACTCTGTACTGCTTTCCGCCTGTTTCGATTACTGCGTACATAAATTTTTTTCCTCCTCTATCCAGTCTCGCCATTGCGGGCGAATACCTCTTGTATTGCTTAATACCCGTTTTGCGCGGCTCAACTCAGTTATAATAACATTAAAATGGCTAAATGTCAAGGATTTAGACGGAAAATTCTTTTAAAAATGCAAATAGAGCCCCGATGAAAAGGGGCTTTTAGTAATCTATTCTTCTATTACGACTCCATCTTCATCAATTATCATATCCATAATTTCGGAGAAGTCCTCTTCTGATACCTCCGGCTCCTTTTTTACCTCAGTATCATTTTTCATCATATCAAGCAGCTGTCCTTCAAGCTCCTCTACAACTTCAGGATGTTCCTTCAAATAAGCCTTTATATTTTCTCTTCCCTGTCCTATCCGTTCTCCCTTATAACTGTACCATGAGCCGGCCTTGTTTAAAAGCTTTGCCTCTACTGCCGAATCTAAAATATCTCCCTCTTTGGATATGCCTTCTCCGTACATTATATCAAACTCAGCCTGTTTGAATGGCGGCGCCACCTTGTTTTTAACCACTTTAACTTTGGTTCTGTTGCCCATTATATTGTCTCCGGTCTTAATGGTTTCCGTTTTTCTTACATCAAGTCTCATCGACGAATAGAATTTGAGAGCTCGTCCTCCGGTCGTAACCTCAGGACTTCCGTAAACCACTCCCACTTTTTCTCTAAGCTGGTTGATGAATATAACGCATGTATTGGATTTGTTGATATTGCCGGTTATCTTCCTCAAAGCCTGAGACATGAGTCTTGCCTGAAGTCCCACATGAGCGTCACCCATGTCTCCTTGTATTTCTGCTCTCGGAACGAGCGCCGCCACAGAGTCGATAACTATTATATCAAGGGCACCGCTTCTTACAAGCATATCGCATATCTCCAGCGCCTGTTCTCCCGTATCCGGCTGAGAGACCAAAAGGTTTTCAATGTCTACGCCAAGGTTTCTGGCATATATGGGGTCGAGAGCATGCTCTGCGTCTATAAATGCCGCCCTTCCTCCAGTTTTCTGAGCTTCAGCTACTATATGTAAAGTGAGTGTAGTCTTACCTGATGATTCGGGACCGAATATCTCAACGATTCTTCCCTTTGGCACTCCGCCTATTCCCGTTGCCAGATCGAGGCTTATCGAACCTGTTGATATAGCCTCAACATTCATCTGAGCGCCCTTTTCTCCAAGCTTCATAATGGAACCCTTGCCGAAATGCTTTTGTATCTGCGCCATAGCGTCTTCAAGAGCTTTATCCTTTTCACTTTTGCTTGTAAGCTCGCCTTTGCTTTTAACTTCGCTTTTATTTACAGCCATCTTTCTCCTCCAAGCCGAACGTTTGTTCTTAAGAATATAATACATTATATTCTCTTCAAGGTCAAGGTTTTTTTCTTCTTTCTCCAAGATTATATATCGGCTGCGGGCAATTGTCAATATTTGCCATTTAGAGCAGGGCTGGTTTTGCGTCATAAAAAGATACCTTTAGTTGAAATTGGTCATAATTACTATGTTCTATGGATTTTTAAGTATTTAATTCAAAAAAATTTACAACGATATTACAACAAATGAAAGAACCTTATACAACGACTTATAGCAATATCTATTTCTGTAAATATCTTCGGGCAATATCAAAAAAGAATGACTGCTCATTTCTATCATGATATAATTTATTTTAAAGAGAACGATAAATTGGAAATTGGCTGGATAGCAAAGGAAATACATCATTAGAAAGAGCTGTCATGCAAGCACAACAAATTATACCTTTATATAATCCAAATACAAAACAATATACAGAAAAAAGAAAAATAACAAATGATTTTAGAAGTGATTTAGAAAGAATTTTTTCATTATTGTTTGAACATGGATTAACAATACATATTAAAATGCGAACTACTAGTATGACAATTAAAGGATTTTATGCAAAACATCCGTTAAATGAATTTCTAACAGAATAATATTTAGATAAACCTTAATTCTTTTTATGTACATTTGATATAACGAAAATATCTCATTCTGACGGAGTGTTCCAGACATAACGGTGGGAAAATCTCTTAGATTTTTTCACCGTTTTCAAGTGGCTGGTTCACTTCGGCAGTTGAGCTAGCTTGCGAGCGAATATCAAGACCCCGTTATCTAACAAGGGGAGCAGAAAAAACAAGAGACAATATACACTGCTAAGCGGAAAACGCTGTATTTATATGGTAAAACTGCATTTTACATGGTGTAATTATAAAAAACACAAAAATCCCCGCCAGACATTATACTTTCTTCAAATTGAGCAGTTTGCATGACGGGAGAATTTCTTTACTTGTCGTTTCTTCGGTTAAAGGCTTACTGTATGTCTAAAACCTTATAGTCCTTATCTTCAACAGCTTTCTTCAAAACCTCGTCGGCCACTTCCGATTTCAATTCAACCACGGCTGTTCCCTCGCTGTGGCTTACTTCTGCGGTTTCCACCTGTTCCAGAGATTCCAGAGCTTTCTTTACGGCAGACTCGCAATGGCTGCACATCATTCCTTCAATCTTCATCGTCTTGTTCATAAGTTTACTCTCCTTTTCTTCATTTAATTTATTTTTAGCTTTATGATCCTTATGAGAATCATATATTTTAAACAAATTCAATCTTAAAGCGTTGGAAACCACACAAAAACTGGATAAGCTCATAGCTGCGGCTCCGAACATCGGATTCAGCTGCCAGCCTAAAACGGAAATGAAAACTCCGGCAGCCAGCGGGATTCCTATAATATTATATATAAACGCCCAAAACAAGTTTTCATGTATGTTGCGAAGAGTTGCTCTGCTCAGCCTTATTGCGGCCGGGACGTCTGAAAGGCTGCTCTTCATCAGCACTATATCTGCGGCGTCGATGGCTACATCCGTACCGGCTCCTATCGCTATTCCTATATCTGCTCTCGTCAACGCCGGCGCGTCGTTTATTCCGTCTCCTACCATGGCGACCTTTGCCTTCGTTTTAAGGCTTCTTATAACGCTTTCCTTTCCATCCGGCAAAACGCCTGCAATCACTTCATCTACTCCTGCCTCTCTGCCTATGGCTTTAGCTGTTTTCTCATTGTCTCCGGTAAGCATTACAACGCGTATTCCCATGTTCTGCATCTCTTTGACCGCCTGACGGCTGTCAGATTTGAGCACATCAGCCACTGCAATTATTCCCATCAGTTTTTCATCTGTGGCAAAGAAAAGCGGCGTTTTCCCCAGTTCTGCAAGCTTTTCGGCAGTCTGCCTTATATCTTCCGGGACTTGAACCTTTTCTCTTATAAAATTCAAATTTCCTCCGTACAGAGCTTTTTCATCTGTCCTGCCGCTTAATCCGTTGCCGGGTAAAGCTTTAAAGTCAGAGATCTCTCTGAGATGTACGTTCCTTTCTTTTCCCTTTTCCAGTATTGCCTTGGCAAGAGGATGCTCGCTTTTTATCTCAAGAGAATACGCCATTTCAAGCAGTTCTTCTTCTGAAAATTCCTCCGAGGGAAGAATATCCGTCACCACCGGCTCGCCTGAAGTAATGGTTCCTGTCTTGTCTAAAACCACTATTTCTGTCTTACCCGTCTCTTCAAGAGAAACGGCATTTTTAAACAGTATGCCGTTCTTTGCTCCCATTCCGTTTCCTACCATTATAGCCACAGGGGTGGCAAGTCCCAAGGCACATGGACAGCTTATCACCAGGACGGATATACCCCTTGCAAGGGCGAAACCTGCCGTCTGTCCCAAGATAAGCCATATAGCCATTGTAACCAGAGAAATTCCTATCACTACAGGGACGAATACTCCCGAAACTTTATCAGCGACCTTTGCTATAGGAGCCTTGGTAGCAGCCGCATCGCTCACCATCTGTATTATCTGTGAAAGAGTAGTGTCCTCTCCTACTCTGGTCGCTTCACATTTTATAAATCCAGACTGGTTTATGGTAGCCGCCGACACAATATCTCCCGGCGCTTTGTCAAGAGGTATGCTCTCTCCTGTAAGTGCAGACTCGTTTACTGCGCTTGCTCCTTCCAGCACTACTCCGTCAACGGGAATATTTTCCCCCGGCCTTACTACGAATATGTCGCCTTTTTTAACCTGCGATATGGAAACGGTGAGCTCAGACCCGTCTTTTAATATAACGGCCGTCTTTGGAGCAAGATTCATCAAACTTTTAAGCGCATCCGTAGTTTTTCCCTTTGAGCGGGCTTCCAGCATTTTTCCTACGGTAATCAGAGCAAGAATCATTGCGGCTGATTCAAAGTAAAACTCGTGCATATATTCCATCACCGCATTATGATCTCCATTAAGCTGAGCTTCTGTCATTGCAAAAAGCGCAACCGTGCTGTATCCGAAAGCCGCCGCCGAGCCAATCGCTACAAGCGTATCCATATTCGGAGCTCTGTGCCAAAGGCTCTTAAAGCCGCTTATGAAAAATTTTTGATTTATTACCATGATTATGGCCGAAAGCAGCAGCTGCAAAAGTCCCATGGCAACGTGATTTTCTGCAAGGAAAGCAGGCGCAGGCCAGTTCCACATCATAACTCCCATCGAAAAGTACATCAGCGCCGCCAGAAAAATCAGCGAACTTAAAAGCCGGCGCTTTAACACTGGAGTCTCTCTGTCTCTGAGTGCGTCTTCTCCCGAAGCTCCTCCCAAATCACCGGAAACCGGCGAAGAGCCTTCCGGTGCGGCCTGAGAAAACGCTTCTGAACAAGAGCCGCCCCCCTTAAGAGAAGCTCCGTATCCTGCTGCTTCGACAGCGTCGATTATTTCATCTGATGAGGCAGAACCTTCGACACCCATCGAATTAGTCAAAAGGCTTACCGAGCATGAGTCTACTCCGGGAATTTTTGCAACGGCTTTTTCTACCCGGGCGCTGCATGCGGCGCAGCTCATACCTGTTATGTTATATTGCTTCACTTTATCATCTCCTTTTACTCGGCATTATTTCATCAGTTTTTTCAGCGTAAGGAGCAGCTCGTCTATGACTTCATCCTTACCTTCTCTTATGTCTCTGGCTACGCAGCCCTTTATGTGGCTTGAAAGAAGCTCTCTGTTAAAGCTGTTGACGGCGGCGCTTACAGCTGCCGACTGGATTAGAATATCAGTACAGTATTCGTCTTTCTCTATCATGCCCTTAATACCTCTCACCTGGCCTTCTATCCTGTTAAGCCTGTTTATCAGTTTTTTTCTTTCTTCATCATTTCTCTTAGTAGTTTTCTTACAACATATATCTTTCTCTTTATTTTCCATTTAATTCACCTCTTAATTTCATAAAAGACAGAAGATACCGCCGGCAAAGCCGAAAACAGCTTCTGTTAAGCAAAAGATACCCCTGTGGGGTATCTTGATTATATTACTTCTGCAATTCTTTGTCAAGCAGCAACATCAAAAAAGTTAGCTTTAACTATCTTATTTTTTTGTATATCTGCCACAGCATGTTGAGAACGGCATAATTCCTGTTCCAGCTTCTGCTCACATTGCGGTACTGCGATTTTACGGCCTCAGTCCTGCCTTTATAAGCTATGCCGATATATGCAAGACCTACGGGTTTGTCTTCAGTCCCCCCGCCCGGACCTGCTATTCCCGTAACGGAAACGCATAAATCCGAGCCTGTCTTTTTATGAAGCCCGTCCGCCATTTCCACAGCAGTTTCAGGACTTACGGCTCCGAATTTTTCAAGGGTGCCGGCAGAAACACCCAGCTCTTCCATCTTTGCCCTGTTGCTGTAGGTTACGATTCCTCTCTCGAACACGGCTGAAATTCCCGGTATATTCGTCAGTGCTCCTGAAAACAGCCCTCCTGTGCAGGATTCTGCACAGGAAACGGAAATATTTTTTTCAATGAGCATCTTTCCTACGACTTCGATTAGTTCCTCGTCGTCGCAGCTGTATACGAAATCTCCTATTATATCGAGAACCTTTGCTTCCATATCTGCCACGGCCTTTTTTGCCTCTTTGAGAGTAGGTCTTTTGGAAGCGATACGCAAGCTGCATTCGCCCTCCTTTGCATATGTGGCTATAGTCGGATCGGTCTGATTGTCTATCAGAGGCAGCAGCATAGTCTCCATCTTGGATTCCCCCAAAGCAAAGGCTCTGAGAATTTTATAGTATATGACGCTGTCCTGAAGTTTTTCCAGCCTCGGCCTTATCTGTTTATTGAACATGTCCGTCATCTCTCTCGGCGGACCGGGCATTGCGGTTATTATTTTACCGTCCTTTTCAAGCCAAAATCCGGGAGCTGTTCCCTGTTCGTTGGGCAGTGGAACCGCCATGGAGGGCATATCCGCCTGTTTGAGATTGTTTTCCGTCATATGACGTCCCATTTTATCGTAATAGCCCTTCAAGTCCTCAAGACACTGTTCATTGGTAATTATCCTGTCGCCCAGGGCTTTTGCTATAATCTCCTTAGTCAGGTCGTCCTGAGTAGGTCCAAGTCCTCCGGTGGTTATTATCATGTCGCAGTCACGGAAAGCGAAATGTATCAGCTCCTCCAGCCGTTTCGGATTGTCTCCGACACTGTAATGATACATCACGTCTATGCCCAAATCGTTAAGCTGTCTTGAAAGCCATGCTGCGTTAGTATTGACGATCTGTCCGAAAAGTATCTCTGTTCCCACCGTAAGCAGCGCTGTCTTCATATGTCATTCCTCCGTCATGTCAAATTCTATTTAATTGAAAAAACCTGCTTGTTTTTCCAAACATACTCTGCTCCCGAATAAACCGTCATTATGAGAGAAGCCCACAGAAACGCCTGTGAAGCGTACCAGAGCGGCATAAAAAACGGAAATGCAGGAACTAAAAGCAGCAGGCATACGGCTATCATTTGAAGAACCGTCTTAACCTTTCCGCTCATCCCGGCCGCTATCACTATTCCCTCTGAAGCGGCCACTGTTCTCATGCCTGCAACGGTAAATTCCCTTGCCAGTATTATTATCAGCATCCACGCCGGAACAAGATAAGGTATCATAAGGCACAGAGCCGAATATACCAGAACCTTATCTGCCAGAGGATCCATAATCTTTCCGAAATTGGTTACCAGATTATTCTTTCTCGCTATCTGTCCGTCCAGCATATCCGTAAAAGACGCAGCCACGAATATTACGAAGGCGGCGGCATACCAGCCCAGATAGAAGGCCGCTATAAAAAACGGCACGGCGATTACTCTTGCGATAGTCAATTTATTAGGTAAATTCATTACTGTACCTCCTTACCTGTCAGATCGTAGTCAAAAGCGTCTTCAATCAGAACGTTCACCATCATTCCGGCTTTAAGCTCCCGTTGCGATGAAAATATAACGGAATTATCTATCTCCGGCGCATCATACCTTGTTCTTCCTATGTAGCTTCCGTCCTCGTCCTTTTCTTCAACTAAAACCTCCATTATTTTCCCTGTCTTTGCCCTGTTGCTTTCAAGGGAAATATCAAGCTGTCTCCTCATTATTGTTTCCGCTCTCTGCTCCTTTATCTCTTGAGGAACCTGCTCTTCCATCTCTCCCGCAGGAGTATTTTCCTCCTGAGAATAGGCGAAAACGCCCAGCCTTGCAAATTTCATCTCACCGACGAAAGCAAGAAGCTTTTCAAAATCTTCTTCTGTTTCTCCCGGAAAGCCCGTTATCAGCGTAGTCCTTATATGTATATCCGGGATCGCTTTTCTCAGCCTTGTCATCGTCTCCCTGATGGAACTCTCTGTAGAACGGCGGCGCATAGCTTTAAGCACGTTGTCTGAAGAATGTTGGATAGGTATATCTATATAGTTGCATATTTTTTCTTCGGCAGCCATAACCTCTATAAGCTCTTCGGTTATTCTGTCCTCATAGCAATACATGAGCCTTATCCATTTGATTTTGTCAATTCTGCACAAATCTTTCAAAAGAGACGGAAGCTCCTGTCTTCCGTAAAGATCTGTTCCGTAAAGAGTGACGTCCTGAGCTATCAGGATAAGTTCCCTGCAACCGCTTTCCGCCAAAAACTCAGCTTCTTTTATTATGTCCTCTCTCTTCTTGCTGCGAAAATGTCCTCTTATGTCCGGAATCACGCAGTAAGCGCAGCGATTATCGCATCCCTCGGCGATTTTAAGAGTAGCCGTGTACGGATTATCCTCTAACGCTCTCGGCATAAGCTTAAGTATCTTTTCGGGACACGTTTTCACCTGATTGGGCGATATTCCGCCTTCGCCGGCTGCTTCTAAGGAGCACAGTATTTCGGGAAGGCGTTCGTATTCGTTCACACCGATGAAGCAATCCACCTCCGGCATTTCTTCGGTAAGATCCTCAGCGTATCTTTGAGAAAGGCATCCGGAAACCATCAGCTTTCTGCCGCAGTCTTTATATTGCGCCAGTTCAAATATTCTTTCTATGGATTCTTTTTTGGCGTCGTTGATGAAGCCGCATGTATTGAGTATCATTACATCAGAATTTCCGGGATCATCGGTAAATTCAATACCGGCCTCCCTCATGATACCCTTTGCGGTCTGGGTGTCGTTGAAATTTTTCGGACAGCCCAATGTTTCCATATATACTTTCATAAACTACGTTTCCTCTGTTTCACTATTCATAAGGTCATATTCTTCCTCGCTTATGAGAACCTGTCTTGGTCTCGAACCGTCCTGAGGACTTACTATGCCCCTTGCTTCCATCATATCCACTATTCTGGCAGCTCTGTTATAGCCTATCCTGAATCTTCTCTGAAGCATTGAAACCGAAGCCTGCCCGCTTCTCACTACAAGTTCAATGGCATCAGGCAAAAGTTCATCAGTATCTTCCTCGGCGGCCGTCTGATCTGTTCTCTCTATTCTTGTCAAAACGTCCTGATTATAATCCACGTCCTTAACCTGACCTTTTACGAAGTCGATAACCTTGCTTACTTCGCTGTCGGAAATAAAGGCCCCCTGTACTCTTATCGGCTTGCCCATTCCCATAGGATTGAAGAGCATATCGCCCTTTCCCACCAATTTTTCGGCGCCCTGCATGTCCAGTATAGTTCTTGAATCCACCTGCGATGAAACTGCAAAAGCTATTCTTGACGGTATGTTGGCTTTTATCACACCGGTTATTACATCTACCGACGGCCTCTGCGTTGCAACTATCAGGTGCATTCCGGCGGCCCTTGCCATCTGAGCCAGCCTGCATATCGACTCTTCTATCTGCGAAGGCGCCGCCATCATCAGATCTGCCAGCTCGTCAATTATTATCACCACCTGAGGCATTACCTTGTCTGTTTCATCATTGGCTCTTACAGATTCGTTATAGGACTCCAGGTCTCTTACGCCTTCTTCCGCGAATTTCTTATATCTGTCTGTCATCTCCGCCACGGCCCAGTTGAGGGCGGCTGCGGCCTTGCTCGGATCTGTGACTACAGGTATCATCAGGTGCGGAATACCGTTATAATTTCCCAGCTCTACGACCTTCGGGTCTACAAGGATGAGCTTCACTTCCTCCGGTCTTGCCTTATAAAGCAGGCTGGTAATTATACCGTTTATGCAAACTGATTTTCCGGAGCCTGTAGAACCTGCTATGAGCAGATGGGGCATGGCTTTAAGGTCTGCCACTATCGCTCTTCCGCTTATATCTTTTCCTACGGCAAAGGTTATCTTTGACTTGCTGCTCTTGAATTCCTGGGAATCTATGATATCTCTCATGTGAACCATGGTCACAGAATCATTTTCTACTTCTATTCCCACAGCTGCCTTTCCCGGGATCGGCGCTTCTATTCTTATGCTCTTGGCTTCCAAATTCAAAGCTATATCGTCTGCAAGCCTGACTATGCTGTTTACTTTTACTCCCACTGACGGCTGGATTTCATATCTCGTTACCGTAGGTCCCTGCGTAACCTGAACGACCCTTGCGTCAACGTGGAAATTTTTCAGAGTTTCTTCCAGCTTGCGGGCTTTATCAGTAAGCAGCCTGTCATTGGTTCTGGCTCCCGCTTTACTTTTCTCCAGCAGATTTACAGGCGGAAGCTTATATTCCTTTGAGGCCGGGGCACTGTTGATCTCTTCCTTTGAAAGCATAGCCGCTCTGGCCTCTTTCTTTGTTATCGTCTTTTGCGCCGTAAAGGCTTTTTCTTCGTCAAAAGCTACGCCTGCGCCGTTTTCGGCGCCTGCATGCTTTTCCGAAGATGAAAACAAATCTGTACAGCCTCCAAGATCCGTTTTTGAATTGAAATGTGAACCGAAACCATTTCCCAGTCCTGTTCCCACACCTGCGCCTTCACTGCTCGTCTCACCTGTAATTCCAAAGCCGTGACCGTAATCTTCTTTTTCTTCAAGGCCGTATGTACCTGACCGCTGAGTTTCGCCAAAAAGAGAATCATCAGTCATATAGTAGAGGAGATTGTTCTTGTCCTTCATGCCTTTAGCTTTGGGAGATATTCCCGTTCCCAGGCAGTCGGCGTCTTCCCTGTATGAAGAGCTTGAATTTCCATCTACAATCTTTATATTTCTTCTCTTCAGTAGCGAAGACTTCTCTCCGGCGGCAGCAGACTTGTCTATATCTGTTTCTTGATTTTCTCTTCTTTCTGAGACTTCTTCCCTGTCAAGATACGAGTTTTCTTTTATAAGCCTCTTTTCCTCGCGCCTTTCGCTTATCTTGCGCAGGAACCTTGATACAGGAGTATTTATTATAAGAAGAAGGCTTATCAGCGTTACTACTATAGTAAATATCAGGCAGCCGGATACGCCCAGCCATTTGACCAGGAGAGACGCCAAAAGCATGCCCAGCACGCCTCCGCTCTTAAGCATCACTCCCGTTTCATAAAAGCCCTTAAGCGCTGCAAAGGATACGCTTGCTTTTTCTGCGTCGATAAACCTGACGGAATTGATAGTCGCCAGCATCCAAAGCACAAGAAAAGCCAACAGTATCGTTTTTACAGAGATGGAGGCCGTCTGTCTGGCAAACAGCAAGGCTCCGAACAGTATGAGGTAAAAGGGCAGCACATAGGCAACGAAGCCGAGAATTCCCTTGAAAAAATTTCCCACTAGTTCTCCAAACTGTCCGGCTCCTCCGGTAAAAATCGCTATTATGAGAAATATACCCAAAGCGATGGTGATTATGGACCAAATCTCGTCCACTACCCTTCTGTCCGCCTTTCTTTTGGCTTGTATCGCTTTAGCCTTTTCTCTTGCTTTGGACTCTTCTTTGGAGGCAGTTTTTTTATTTTTCGAGCCGGGAGGTCTTCCCGGCTTTTTTTTCTTTTCCGCCATATAAAAATCCTTTCTCGGAGCTGCTCAAAAACTCAGATGTAATTTGCTCTTCTGTATGCCGCTGCCGCAAAGGCCCGCTGCATCCGGTGAAGAGCAATTCGCCTGCAAGGCTTACGCAAATATTCCGTAAAGCACTACAAACAGGCCTAAGGCCCATACATAATATGAAAAATAACTTAACTTTTTATTCGACACTATCTTAATCATGGTTTTTATGGCGATAAGGCCGGACACGGCCGCAACCGCCATGCCTGCCAGTATAGGACCCAGCTCCGACATTTCCAACCCGGCTTTTATAGCAGCCGGAGCTTCCATCACCGCTGAGCCCAATATGGAAGGTATCGAAATGAGAAACACAAATTTTACTGCGAATTTTCTGTCAAGGTTGCAGAGCAGACTTCCGAATAAAGTCGAGCCTGACCTGGAAATACCCGGACATATGGCTATGCCCTGTACGACGCCTACAAACAGAGCATTACGGTAATTCATCTGTTTTATTCCTCGGCTCGAATCCCCCATCCTTTCAGCTATCACCAGCAGGAAACCGGTTATTATAAGTCCTATTCCTATCGGAATTACGGAATTATAAAGTCCGTTAAAGAAATCATTGAACAAAACACCTATTATTCCGGTAGGAATGGTTGCTACGATTATCATAACTCCCAGCTTTCTTACCGGCCTTTCTTTAAGCCTGAGTCCTTTACCCGTAAAAATATCTTTGATGGTAATCCCAAGCTCGACTATCAGCTCCCATATGTCTCTCCAGTAAACTATAAAGACCGAAATAAGAGTTCCGACATGAAGCATGACTGCAAAAAGCAGCACCTTATCCTCTTCTATTCCGAACCACTGCTGAAGCAGAGCCAGATGTCCCGAGCTGCTTATAGGCAGAAATTCCGCCAGTCCCTGCACCAATCCTAAAACCACTGATTCTAAATACGACATAATCTCTCTCCCTTATTTTTTCTCTATATATCCCTTTGCTGCAAGCGCTTCCGCACAGAGTATGGCTCCTCCCGCAGCTCCCCTTATGGTGTTATGAGAAAGACCTACGAACTTATAATCGTAAATATTATCCTCTCTGAGTCTTCCAATGGAAATTCCCATTCCCTTATCTCTTTCCACGTCGGCTTTTACCTGAGGTCTGTCATCCTCGTCAAAATACTTTATAAACTGAGCAGGCGCCATCGGAAGCTCTCTTTCCTGCGGAAAGCCTCTGTAGCTTTCCAGCTTTTCTATAAGCTGCTTTTTTGTCGGCTTCTTTCTGAACTTAACGAATACCGCAGCAGTGTGGCCATTCAAAACAGGAACTCTCAGGCACTGGCAAGAAATCTTGGGCTCACCGGCTGTTACGATTTCACCTTTTTCCAGGTCCGCCCGTCCCCATATTCTCAGCGGCTCGTCTTCACTCTTGGCTTCTTCGCCTCCTATATACGGAATTATATTTTCAACCATTTCAGGCCAGGCCTTAAAATCTTTTCCCGCTCCGGAAATGGCCTGATACGTTGTAATTATACATTCATACGGTTCAAATTCTTTCCATGCGTTTAAAGCAGGAACATAACTCTGTATCGAACAGTTCGGTTTAACTGCAATGAAGCCTTTTTCAGTGCCGAGACGTTTTTTCTGAGCTTTTATTATTTCAAAATGATCACAGTTTATTTCAGGTATAACCATAGGAACGTCAGGCGTCCACCTGTGAGCGCTGTTATTTGATACGACAGGCGTCTCGGTTTTCGCATATTCTTCCTCTATGGCCTTGATTTCTTCCTTCGTCATATCTACGGCGCTGAACACAAAATCGACGGTTTCCGCTACGGCTTTTACATCTTTTACATTCATAATTTTAATGTCTTTAACCGCTTCCGGAATATCTTTATCCATCTTCCAACGGCCTTTAACCGCGTCTTCATAACGAAGCCCCTGGCTTCTCTCACTGGCCGCAACAGTCGCCACCTCAAACCACGGATGATCTTCAAGCAGTGAAATGAAGCGCTGTCCTACCATTCCCGTACCGCCTAAAATTCCTACTTTAAGTTTTTCACTCATAAAACACCTCTCTATTTGAACTTACATATTAAAAATCAATATTCATGACTATTTATTGTATCACTTTTTCACAGTGTTTTCAACAAAATAAGGCTATATGAATATAATAATTTATAATCAATATATGATGAAAGGAAGTGTTGATTTGCCATTATTTACAGGGGCTGCTACTGCCCTCATAACACCGTTCAAGAATGGAAAAGCAGATTATGTTTCCATGGGAAAGCTCATCGAATGGCAAATAAGCCAAGGTATAGATGCTCTTGTAATCTGCGGAACAACGGGAGAAGCTTCTACTCTTTCCTCTTCGGAAAAAGTTCAGCTGGTCAAATTCGCAGTGGATTTGACGGATAAAAGAGTTCCTGTGATCGCCGGAGCCGGTACCAACTCAACAAATACAACCGTTGAGCTGGCTAAAGAAATGGAAAATGCCGGAGCAGACGGTCTCTTAATCGTCACTCCTTATTACAATAAATGTACAGATTCAGGCCTGATAGCCCATTATGAAACCATTGCAGATAAAATATCTCTGCCTGTAATAATGTATTCGGTGCCCCAAAGAACAGGAGTAAACATATCGCCGCGCATCGTCAAAATCCTCTCCGACCATCCTAATATAGCTGGAATAAAAGAGGCTTCCGGCAATATTTCACAGATATGTGAAATTGCAGCCTGTGTAAACGACAGCTTCAGCCTCTATTCAGGCAACGACGATCAGACCGTGCCTATACTCTCCCTCGGTGGAAGCGGCTGTATATCGACGGTATCGAATATAATACCGGCCAGATTTTCCTCCATGATAAAAGAATATCTCAGCGGAGACAGGCATAAAGCGGGCCGGGAGCAAGTGACGCTCAAGCCTTTAATCGACGCCATCTTTGCTGAGGTAAATCCTGTGCCGGTAAAAGCCGCTCTATCAATGATGGGATGGTGCTCAGCCGAATACCGGCTTCCAATGTGTCCGCCGAGCAATAAAACCCAGTATCTTCTCTACGACACTCTGAGAGAATTCGGATTAGTGGAGTAAAGCCTAAAATATCAGATATGCCGTAAATATAAAAGGTATTACGGTTATTTACAAAAATGCAGGATTTTCACCTTTGAAAATCCTGCACTGTTTACGCTATTTACAATAACAATCACTGAGTCTCATAACCGGCAGCCTTTAATTTATCTTATCGTTTTAACATGAAGAGCCGAACATCTTCATCCTCTCAATACGGTTCAGTGCTTCTCCAAGCGTCTCTATGTTTTTTGTACATGCTATCCTTATATAACCCTCGCCGCATTTGCCGAAATCGGTGCCCGGCAAGACCAATACTCCCGCCTCTCTTAACATGGCTTCTGCAACCTCATTGGAAGAAAATCCCGTCTTCTTAATATTTACAAACAGATAAAAGGTCCCTTTCGGCGGATAGGCAGTGCTCATATTATGTATACGGTTTATTCTTTCCGCAGCGAAAAACACCCTTCTTTTAATCTCTTCGATATAATCCGGCTGGATTTCCTTTCTGTGCTCCAAGGCATATATGCCGGCTCTTTGGGATATGGTCGGAGTGGTAAAAACCACATTTTCGTTTATATGCTGAATAACCTCTGTTACAGATGGCGGAGCAATTATATTTCCCACTCTCCATCCCGTCATATTATAGCTTTTGGAAAAGGTGTTAAGCGTTATACATCTCTTTCTTATTCCGTCTATACTCATAAAAGGAATGAAATTTTCTTCATAGCTGAAATCAGTATATATATCGTCCGCTATCACAATCAGATCATACTTTTCCGCTATGCGTGCGATTCCTTCCATGGTACCGATTGAAAGGCAGCTTCCCACAGGATTGCTTGGTGAATTTATCACGATAACCTTCGTTTTCTCTGTTATCAGGCTCTCAAGCCGCAAAAGATTTATCTGAAAATTCTCTTCTTCATAAGTGGGAAGTTCGATCGGAATTCCTCTCGTCAGTTTCACCTGATCGGGATAAGGTGTGAAAAACGGAGCTTGCAGTATAACCTCATCTCCGTCGTCCAATACAGCTTCAAGAGCCAGATACATCCCTGCTGTGGCCGAAGAGCATATGAACACTTCATTATCATCAACTTTGAGCCCGTACTCTTCATCATAGTATTTGCATATGGCTTTTCTAAGCTCAGGATCACCTTGAAAATCCGAATATCTGGTATATCCCTTCATAGCGTCTTCATATGCCGCCTTTATTATGTCTTCATGGGTATTTATATCCGGATCGCCAAGACTTAAATTTATCACTTCATTCGATGTATTTGCCATTGTGCATGACTGACCCATTGCAGTCTTCTTGATTTCACGGTAGCGTCTTGAAATAAACTGTTTTTTCATAATTCACCTCGGATATTTATTTGCTGTCCGTTACTATGCCGCCGTTTCATTTACCACATTGATCTTCTTAACGAATATGCTTCCTGCAAACAGTATCATGAGGAATATCGGATGGAACACGTATTTTATAATGCTGAGGTATGAATAATCGTCAGGTATTCCCGCAACATCTTCTGCCAGACTTAAAGACAGAAGGTACGGTGTGCAGAAAGGTACGAATCCGCAGGTGCTGCATGCGGTGGAATCCAAAAGATTTGCAACTCTTGTTCCCTTCAAATTGAATTTCTTGGCTATCTTGTTTGCCATAGGTCCTGCAAAGGTAATGCCTGTAGAAGAACCTGCCGTAGCAATGGTTCCCAATACCGATGAAAGCATGATGATGAACTGCACGGAACGAATTCCTCTGCAATATTTCATCAGAGTTTCGGCTAAGCTGTCCAATGCTCCGCTCTGTCTCATAGATTCTATCAGTATAAAGAAAAACATGCAGAAGATTATCATATCTATCATCCCGTTGATGCCGCCTATTACAGGCCCCTCCGCACTTACCATGGCAGCCGGTGAAATCAGTCCGAGCGCGATGTTAATTATTATGGCCAGTACATCGCAGACAATCAACGTTCCCGCAAGATCCCAGCCTTTTTTCATCATTATTATCATCACAACAGGAACGATAAGAAGCGCCAGCGCAGGCATTGTAGAGCCGTCGGTTTCGATATTAGTCACCCCTGAATCCGCCGTTACGAATCCGAAAATTACAAACAGAACCATGGAAATTCCGCCTGCTATCAGAGAATAAGGGAGCCTTGTCCTGACCACATCTCCTATCTCCTGCTCCTGAGTTACGGCAGAAGCAATAGTAGTATCGGATATAGGCGCCAAATTATCTCCGAAAAGCGCGCCGCTTATTATAGCTCCTGCCAATAAGGAAGCGTCGCAGCCCAAATCAACTCCTATCGGCATCATAACAGGGAAAACAGCCACTATGGCGCCGGAGGACGTTCCGCACGACGTGGAAATCAGGCAGCAGATAAGAAACGCCATTACCGGTATTATGCCGGGAGGCATGTCAAACAGAGAAGCGAGATGAACTAAAGCTTCTACCAGACCGCTGCCTCTGAGCAATTTCGAAAGGATTCCCGCTAAAATGAACGCTATTATGAGGATCGCAAGCATATCATCTTTAAGACCTCCTATGCAAACGTCTCCGAACGTCTTTTTATTCTTTACCATAAAGAAAGTAAGCAAAACTGCCCCTAAAGTGAGTAATGTGTATACGTAAAAGTCAGTCTTATTGAAAATTACCACTGTAATCATTCCTATGATTAAAAGTGAAAGCGGAACCCATTGCCCTATATTTCCTCCGTAAAAATCAATCTTTTTGTTATTTTCCATAATATCTTCCTCCTGAATTAAAGAGTAGAAATTTCTTTCGTTACATTTAAAAATTCGTCAATTTCCTCCGCAGTATTGCAGTGAAGCGGTGAAACTCTTATAATACCGTCAAGTCCGAAGGACTCAACCATTCTCTTTGAAAACGCACTTTCCGCCACTCTTTCAAATACGATTATTCCGCGTTTTTCATATTCTCTCACAGCTTCGTAATATCCGATGTTATCAAATTTCATGGCAAGAATTAAATCCCTGTTTTCAAGATCGGAATAATCAAAGAAGGTATCAATTCCTTTCATATGCAAAAGACCCTCCGCATTTTTTCCTCCGTAGAGCATTCCCGAAAGCAAGCTTTTCTCCTGCATGTGAATTCTTCTCATCCCTTCTTCAACCAAAGCTCTCTTTCCCACTGAAGTTTCTTCCGTTTCGATAAATTTGCTTCCTATCCATGCTATGTAGTCGACGATTTCACTCAGCGCCGCATAATGAGCCGGAACTATGCTGCCAAGCTCCCATATGTCGGCAGGATCGTCGATAATTCTCGGATGTGCAAGTTCCTTTACTCTGTCTGAAACGTAACCGAAGGAAATTCCTCTGTTCCCGAAAAATTTATACGGCGCTATATTTATACCGTCAAGTTTGAGCTTTTCTACATCAATAAGACCGTGAGGAGCATGCTGCACGGCGTCGGTTACTATAAATACGTCGGGATTTATCTTCCTTGCTTCTTGTGAAATTTTTTCAAGGTCTGTCATCGCTCCCGTCATATTTGAAGCAGCCGTAACATTTATCATCAAGGTATCCTTATCAACCAGCCTAAGAATTTCCTCTGCGTCTATTCCCCCCGTTTTTCTGTTGGAAGGCGCTACTCTGAGCTCTTTTCCGTATTTGGACGCATAGTATCTGCATGAATCGTATGCGGAAGGATGTTCAAGCACTGAAGTAACTATATTGCTGCCTTTTCCGAATTCCACCATCGGACCCGTAATTTTAAACATCAGCGATGAAGCGGTCAAGTCGGTCACGATAGCGCCGTCTTTCGCATTTAACAGAATTCTCAGATCTTCTTTGCCTTGCGTTTCATATCTTTGCAGTATTTTTGAATCCTTATGCTCTCTCGCATAACAGTCAGGAAATTTATTGAGCTCATCTGAAATCTCAGTAACCGATTTAAGTCTCAGAGAACCTCCCGCATTTTCAAAAAACAGCCGTTTCTTTCCTTCGCTGTCTGTATCTATACGCCAGAATTTTTCTCTTATTTCGGACAATAATTTTTCATCGAAAACATTTTCTTTTTCTTCACAATTCATACAGATCCCTCCTTTTCAAATCAATACAGGCCATATTTGGAAATATATTTTTCCAGATCGTTGAGTCTCACCTTCTCTTGCTTTCCTATGTTCCTATAAACGGAGGCAAGAAGCATTTCCGCCACTACAGTCGGCGCCACATAGGAATTGTTGATAGTGACGCTGTCAACACCCGAAAGCAGAGGCACGTCTGCCTCTCTCGCTATCGGAGAAGTTATTCTATCTGTTAAGGCAATAACCTTAGCATTCTGTTTTTTCGAGTGCTCAATTACTATCTGAGCCATTTCCGAATACCTTGGAAAGCTTACGACTATCAGGCAATCCTTTTCCGTTATATCGAGGATTGCTTCGATACTTCTTGAATCAGCTGTCGTAACCGTCCTCACATCGCTGAATATATCGCCTATGCTGCCTCCCAAAAGCTGCGCCACTCCGGCGCATCCGTGGTATCCCATTACAAATTTTCTCTTTGAAGAAATTATTATTTCGCTGGCCTTTTCAAAGGCTTCAACGGAATTCTTATTGAAAATATCATTTATATTACCTTTTATTTTTTCCAGCATCAGTTCATAAAGATCATCCTGGCGAAGCTTTGGCATCTTCTCTTTCACCTGCGCTCCCGGCGGCATGAAATTTATGCCGTTATTTCTTTCTATTTCATCGGAAATATAGTCGGTAAGGAATTTCTGCAGCTGTGCATATCCGCCAAATCCCAGTTTCCTTGCGGTTCGTATTACCGATGTATCGCTGGTTCCCACTATTTCTCCCAGCTTCAGCGCCGAAAGGGAGAAAATGTTGCTGTGATTTATGGAAATATATTCGGCAACCTTTTGTTCCGTCGGCGTAAGTTTTGCATTTTTAATTCTCTTATCGAGCTGTTCATTCATGATAAACTCCTTATTTAAAACATTATAAAAATCAATGTTCAAATATCTGAAATTAATTTTCGTTGTGTATACAACGCTTTTTAAAATTACTGTTTTATTTTTGTTTTGTATAATATATATTTTGTTGTGTCTGTTGTAAATATGTTTTTTGCTTTTATTTTCCCTCCTTCGTAATCATGGGAAATTAAAAAAATCCCGATTCATACATGCCGGATATGGCTTGTCTGAATCGGGATTGTTGCATGGCTTTTCAGCCGTTCTTTTATTTGAACCACACAAAAACGGCAGACATCTGTCTGCCGTCCGGTAGTTCATCTTAAGCCTCTGCTTTTACAACTTCCTTACCGTCATAGTAGTTGCAATTAGGGCAAACTCTATGAGGGAGCTTAGGTTCATGACATTGTGGACAAACTGAAAGTCCAGGTGCAGTCATCTTCATGTTAGCAGATTTTCTTTTATCTCTTCTGGCTTTTGACGTTTTTCTCTTAGGTACTGCCATGTTTTACACCTCCTTTGTGTCGTCAACTGCTTAAGTATATACTTAAATAACGTATCTTGTCAACAGTTTTTTTTAGATTGCTTTTCCGGTTACGATATTGAACGTATCTCTTGCAATCATAAGCTCTTCGTTTGTAGGAATGAGAAGAAGCTTAACTCTTGCGTCGTCAGCTGAAATTATAGTTTCTTTTCCTCTCACTTTATTCTTTACAGGGTCAAGCTTGATTCCCAGATTGCCCAAGTTATCGCAGATGATTTCTCTCATGCTTACATCATTTTCGCCTACGCCTGCGGTAAATATTATGGCGTCAACGCCGTTCATTTCAGCTATATAGGCTCCGATATAGAATCTTACCTTATGCGCGAAAACCTTAAGAGCGAGAGCGGCTCTTTCATTGCCTTCTGCAACAGCTTCTTCCAGATCTCTGAAATCGCTGGAAACTCCGGAAATGCCCAGTACGCCCGATTTCTTGTTGAGAATCTCGTTGGCCTTGCCCTGAGGCAGATTTTCCTTTTCTCTTATATAAGTAACTATAGCAGGGTCGATGTCTCCGCTTCTCGTACCCATTACGAGACCTTCAAGCGGCGTAAATCCCATGGAAGTATCTATGCACTTTCCTCTCTTTATAGCCGATACTGAAGCTCCGTTTCCGAGATGGCATGTTATCAGCTTCAAATCATCGAGGCTGGTATTCAGCATTTTGGAAGCTCTCTCAGCTACATATTTGTGAGAAGTACCGTGGAAGCCGTATCTCCTGATTCCATGCTTTTCATAATATTCATAAGGAATGGCGTATATATATGATTCAGGCGGCATAGTCTGATGGAAAGCCGTATCAAATACGCATACCATCGGAGTTTTCGGCATGAGCTCCCTGCACGCTTCAATGCCAAGTAAGTTAGGCGGATTGTGAAGAGGTGCAAGGTCGATACACTCTTCCAGAGCCTTTTTGACATCGTCTGTAAGCAGAACTGACTTGGCAAATTTTTCTCCGGCGTGAACAACTCTGTGTCCTACTGCGCCTATCTCGTCCATGGATTTAACGACGCCGTGTTCCTTATCCTGTACGGCCGCCAGAACTTGCTCTATGGCGTCCTTATGGTCTTTCATAGGAACTTCCTTTTTAACCTTGTCCATTCCGATCTTTTCATGAGTTATAACTGAGCCATCCATTCCGATTCTCTCAACGAGACCCTTGCAGAGCAATGATTCGTTGGTCATGTCAAGAATCTGATATTTCAGCGATGAGCTGCCGCAATTGATTACTAAAACTTTCATATCTATCCTCCATACAAAATTCTGAACGATTCAACCTTATATATTATAAATAAAATCCCTTGAAATTGCAAGGGATTTTACTAATATTTACTTGAAATCAAATGTCAATTATTTAACTTATCTTATATTTTGTTATTTGATTCTGTGTTCTGCATCGCAGTAAGCACATCTGTAGATTTTTTTCTCCTTGTCTACCAGCTTAAAGGTATGAACTATCTCCTGCTCCACAGACGTAATACATCTAGGGTTTTTACACTTCACTACGTTTTTTAACGTCTCTGGCAGCTCCATATGAAGCTTTTTGTCAAGCTTTCCGTTCTTTACTATATTTACGGTTATATTGCTGTCCACATATCCAAGAAGATCGTAATCCAGGTCTATAAGCTCGTCTATCTTTACGATGTCCTTTTTGCTGTATTTGGTGCTGGCGGCGTTCTGAATTATAGCTACGCAGTTGTCTATCTTGTCAAGGCCTAAAAGCTCATACACCATCATACTCTTTCCTGCTTTTATGTGATCTATCACTATTCCGTTTTTTACTCCGTCAATATTCATATTTCAACCTCCTTACATTATGCTTCTTTTTCGATTCCCAAAAGGAAAAGTATCAATGCCATTCTTATATGTTTTCCGCAAAGAGCCTGGAAGAAGTAGCATGCTCTCGGGTCATCGTCTACTTCCGTTGAAATTTCGTTTACTCTAGGCAGCGGATGCATTATTGTAAGATCCTCTTTTGCAGGCTTCAGTTTTTCAAGATCGAGAATATAGCTGTCCTTAAGTCTTATATAATCTTCTTCGTTGAAAAATCTTTCCTTCTGAACTCTCGTCATGTAGAGAATATCCAGCTCAGGCATTGCTTCCTCAAGAGTCTCCACCTCTTTCCAACGAGCGCCCTTTGCGTCCATCTTTTCTTTTATGTATTCGGGAACCTGAAGTTCGGTAGGTGAAATCAGGACAAAATTCACGTTTTCATAGCGAAGCATGGCTTCTATAAGGGAGTGTACGGTTCTTCCGAATTTAAGATCTCCGCAAAGTCCTACTGTAAGATTGTCCAGTCTTCCTTTTTTTCTCTTGATGGTCAAAAGATCTGTCAGAGTCTGAGTAGGATGAAAATGGCCGCCGTCGCCTGCATTTATGATAGGAACGGTAGTTCTCTGAGCCCCTACTATAGGAGCGCCCTCTTTCGGATGCCTCATAGCGATTACGTCTACATAACAGCCCACTGTTCTTATCGTATCGGAAACGCTTTCTCCCTTAGCTGCTGAGCTGGAATTGGCTTCCGAAAACCCAAGTACGCTTCCGCCCAGTTCCAGCATGGCCGCTTCAAAGCTCAGTCTCGTTCTCGTGCTGGGTTCGAAGAACAGGGTAGCCAGTTTTTTATGGGCGCAGATGTTTTCATAATCTTTGTGATTTTCGACTATATCGTCCGCCACTTCAATTAGGCTGTCTATTTCCTCTACGGAAAGGTCTGTGATGTTGATTAGATTTCTGATTTCTTTCATTTACTTTACTCCTCCCATCCAACTTTCATCTGACGGATTGTCTCTGAATTTGAGAATTCCGTCTTTTGCTGTATCTTTTATATAACCGCTTTCTGCGGCAACTTTAACAAGTTCGTCAAGGTTGCAGAGACTTACGTTCTTCACCTCGTTCTCTTTGAGTCTTTCAATTCCTTTTTTCATGCCGTAAGTAAATATGCTTGCTACTCCCAAAACCTCAGCTCCGGCTTCTCTCAGGGCGATAACCGTATCTACCGCAGAGCCTGCTGTAGAAATCAAATCTTCTATGACCACGACTTTCTGCCCCGGTAAAAGTTTACCCTCTATCCTATTGGTTCTGCCGTGATCTTTGGCAGAGCCTCTTACATATCCCATAGGCAGGTTTAATTTATATCCTACTATTGCGGCATGAGCTATTCCTGCCGTGCTTGTTCCCATAAGAACCTGACACTGAGGATAATTTTCTCTTACAATCTGAGCAAGCCCCTCTTCCACTTTATCTCTGACCTTTGGAGCGGTCAGCGTCAGTCTGTTATCACAATATATCGGACTTTTTATTCCGCTTGCCCAAGTAAACGGTTCCTCCGGTCTTAAAAAAACTGCGCCTATGGACAAAAGTCCTTCTGCGATTTCTCTCTTACTTACCATTTTTTCCTCCTATTTATCCTTCTTTTACAGGCGGAGACGCTTGTCTGCCGGCTCCGCAAGGCTTATATCAACCTAAAAATTCTCTTATACATTTTTCATAAGCTGCAACAGGGTCGTCCGCTTTTGTTATAGGTCTTCCTACTACTATGTAATCCGAGCCTTCTTCTGCTGCGGCTTTGGGTGTCATGACCCTCCTCTGATCCTGTGTATCGCTTCCCTGAAATCTCACTCCCGGAGTGACTGTAAGAAAATCCATGCCGCACTTTTCATGAACGGCTCTTGATTCCATAGGTGAACATACAACTCCGTCAAGACCTGCTTTTGCGGCATTGAACGCATATTCCATGACTACTTCTTTGAGCGGCCTGTCTATGAGCAGATCTTTTTTCATGTCTTCCTCCGTCGTTGAAGTGAGCTGCGTTACCGCTATCAGAAGAGGTCTTGAACCATCCGCCCTTGTAAGTCCCTCCAATGCGGCTTTCATCATATTTATCGTTCCGGCCGCATGAAGATTGACCATATCTATATCAATCTTAGACAAGGCGGCCATGGCCTGTCTGACGGTATTGGGAATGTCGTGAAGCTTAAGATCCAGAAAGATTTTATGACCTCTTGCCTTTATTTCCCTCACTATTTCAGGGCCGTTTGAATAAAATAATTCCATTCCTATTTTCACATACGGCTTTTTATCTTCGAATTTGTCGAGAAATTTTAAAGTTTCCTCCGCCGAAGCAAAATCACATGCTACTATCACATCTTTAGCCATCAGTGGGCACCTCCTATAATATCTTTTAAAGAATTTATCTTATATCTTTTCATCGTTTCCGGAAGTTTTTCAATTATGTCTTTGCATACATAAGGATTTACAAGGTTGGCTGCTCCTATCTGAACTGCGCAAGCTCCAGCCAGCATCATTTCTATGACTTCTTCCGCAGTGGAAACTCCGCCCATTCCTATTACCGGAATATCCACGGCTTCATAAACCTGATAAACCATCCTCAGGGCGACCGGCAGTACAGCATGGCCCGAAAAACCACCCATCTTGTTGGCGATCACAGGCTTCCTGCTTTTTAAATCTATCCTCATTCCAAGCAAAGTATTTATCAGACTTATTCCGTCTGCGCCTTCGCAAGCGCATGCTTTCGCTATTTCGGTTATATCTGTAACATTCGGTGAAAGCTTCATGATAACAGGCTTCCCGGTAACTTTCCTCACAGCCTTAGTCACTTCGCAGGCGCCTTTTGCAGTAGTACCGAAAGCCATTCCGCCTCCGTGAACGTTGGGGCAGCTTATATTCACTTCAAACCAACCTATCTGCTCCTGACTGTCCAGACGACGAACAACTTCCGCATACTCTTCTGTGCTGAAGCCGCTAACATTTGCAATAACTTTTTTATCGTAAACCTCTTTGAGTTTTGGCAATTCTCTTTCTATCACGCTGTCAACGCCGGGATTTTGCAGACCAACGGCATTTATCATCCCCTCCGGTGTTTCGGCTATCCTCGGCGTCGGATTGCCGAATCTCGCATCAAGCGTAGTACCTTTAAAGGAAAATGTACCGAGGCAGTTTATGTCGTAAAGATTTGCATATTCATATCCGTAACCGAAAGTACCGGAGGCAGGTATCACCGGATTTTCAAGAGTTATCCCGCAAAGCTCGGTTGTAAGATCAATGCCGTGTGAAAGCTCTTTTACCATATTATCTCCTCTCTTTCAAGAACGGGACCGTCCTTGCATATTCTCTTGCTGCCGTATTTAGTCTCGCACGAGCAGCCCATGCACGCTCCGAAACCGCAGCCCATACGCTCTTCAAAGCTGTACTGCCCTGAGGTCTTCGCAATTTTTTCTATAGCTCTGAACATAACTTCAGGACCGCATGTATAAAAGTACGTGTAATCGAGGTTCTTCATGACATCCGTAACAAAACCTTTTGTTCCTGCCGAACCGTCAGCTGTAGTCACGTATATCTCGGCACCCAGCGCTTCAAATTCATCTTTAAGGAACATTTCTTCGCTGCTGTTGAATCCGAGAATCACCTGCACGTCTTTGCCTTCGGCCAATAAACGTTTAGCCAGCTCATACATAGGAGGAATTCCTGCGCCTCCCCCTACTAAAACAGGATTTGAGCCGCTTTTTGATATATCGTAACCGTTGCCAAGACCTGTCAGCAAATCGAGACTTTCACCCTTCTTCATAGACGCCATGAGTTCTGTGCCCCTGCCTACCGTCTTATATATCAGAGTAAGCTTATCATCAGAAACCTCGCAGACAGAAATAGGGCGTCTCAGAAATAATCCTTCTATTTTAATATTTACAAACTGCCCTGCTTTTTCTATATGGCTCGTATCTCCGGTCAAAACCATCTTCACTGTATTTTTCGCTATCGTTGTGTTTTCTTCTATTTTAAAAATACTTTGTTTCATATTCTGCTCCCGTCTTCCCATACGACATTGCCGCCTGAAACAGTTTTAAGACATCTTCCGTATACTTTCCAATCGTCGAAAGGAGTTGCTTTTCCCATAGAGATGAATTTTTCGGAATCTATTTCATATTCTTCGCCCACTTCCCACACGGCATAATCCTTATCAATATCTACAGCAGAAAGGCCGAACCGTTTCCTCGGATTTATGCACATGAGCTCCACCAGCTTTTCAAGAGTCAAGATGCCTGTCCTTACAAGGCTTGTATATATAACA
Organism: uncultured Clostridia bacterium; assembly: GCA_937900415.1. Classification (GTDB taxonomy): domain Bacteria; phylum Bacillota; class Clostridia; order Peptostreptococcales; family Anaerovoracaceae; genus Fimisoma. Next base: position 2,546 of record CALCEY010000010.1, on the reverse strand, counting down.
GGAAAAGCTGTCTCAAGTCCTGTTATTCCCATTGCGCTGTCCTTTAGCCCCCTTGATTTTTCTTCGGCGGTATGCGGCGCATGATCTGTGGCTATCATATCTATCGTTCCGTCTGAAATTCCCTCTATCAAAGCTTCTCTGTCGGCCTCGCTCCTTATCGGAGGATTCATTTTAAAGCGGCCGTCTTCTTTCAGCATCTTATCTGACAGCGTAAGGTAATGAGGAGCTGTTTCGCAGGTAACGTCTATACCTGCTTTTTTTGCTTCCCTTATAAGCTGAACGCTTTCTTTGGCGGAAATATGGCATACATGATAGCTTGCTCCCGTCTTCGATGCTATTTTCAAATCTCTTTCTATAGGCTTCCACTCGCTTTCAGAGCAAATGCCCTTGTGTCCGTTAGCAAGAGCATAATCTCCTGCATGTATGTAGCCCCCGTCTCTCAGTTTCATATCCTCGCAGTGTGCAGCCACTATTTTGCCGAGCTTTTTTGCCGTAATCATAGCCTTTTCCATCAATGATTCATCATTCAGACCTACTCCGTCATCGCTGAAAGCGGCTATATAAGGAGCCATTTCTTCCATTTTTGAAAGCTTTTCTCCCTTTTCCCCCTCAGTTAACGAACCATATGGTATAACTGTTATTTGAGCGTCGGCTTTTATTATCTCCAGCTCCTTTTTCAAGTTTTCCAGACAGTCTGGAACGGGATTGAGGTTGGGCATTGCCAGCAGACAGCCGTATCCGCTCTTTGCCGCAGCTTTCGTGCCCGTTTTGATGGTTTCCTTAAAAAAAAATCCCGGCTCTCGAAGATGAACGTGTACATCTGCGAAAGTGGGGATAACAATAATATTTTTATTCAACTGATAAACTAAACCATCGCGCTCTTTTATGTTTATGTTCGCACTTTTCAGCTCTCCGGTTTTCATGAATTCCTCCTTGTCAGTCTTATGAAATAAAGCTCTCTTTATGTTGTCAAAATTTATTTCCTGTGACAGGATACCACTTTAAACTTCACTCGTCAAGAGAATTTTTAAGGAAGTTTAAATTATATAAAAGTAATAGAAAACTGCAACAGATAAACAGCTATATCCGATACATATGTTCCTGTCTATCTTGCTCTGACCGGCATTCTCACATAATCGGAATTTTCATACATATCTCTGTCTGACGCCAGATTATACAAATCAGCCGCCAATATGTCCTTTTCCAAAGCTGCTGAAATCTTACCGTCATTTTGCCGTTCCTTATTTATGTTTGTGATAATCGGAATCTCAGACAAGCCCCTGTTTTTAACTTCTTTTAAATATGAAGCTCCTGCTTTGCTGAAAGAAAGAACTCTTATATAATTTCCGTAATATTCAGGCGAAGCTATGTCCAGTAATACATGTATCAGAAATCTGTTTATCCTTGTTCTCGTATAACGCTTGGACTTAAGCCCTTCCGCCAGTTCCTCAAGAGAAGATGCTTTTCTTATAATTTTTTTAAGCTTGTTTCCAAGCCCCTCTCCGCCTGCAAAAACCGAGTCTAACTGTATCGCCGATGAATACAAAGCTTTTTGACATATCATCGTAAATATCGTTTCATCGGAAATGCGGCATTTTTTCCCAAGCATATCAAAAGACGGCTCTGGGACAAGTTCTTTTATACTATCCCCCTTGTACAGTCTGGATCGTATAGCGGACGCTGAAGCGAAAGCTCCGCTTGGCTCCATATCGTTATATCCTGTTCCGATTCTTTTAACAGCAACAGCTTTTGCGGTTTTAATATTTTTAAGGTATTCGACTGCAAGAATATTGTTGGGCATGTCCAATATCTGCGCTTTCTCATCCCCTATGACTTCTGCCATCGCTTCTTTTATGGCACGGGGATAAGAAAAACCTTCTTTTACTTTTTCTCTGATAAAGGTTTCAAAATATGCTTCTTTTTCTTTAATTTCCCGGGAAATTTCAGTTAAATTCTCTATATTTCCCAATTCGCTGCCGAAAGAAATCCAATCTGCGCCTAAATTTTCCAATATCTGCACTGCGGCCGAAGCGAAGACAGGAGCAGAATTACACGCAAAAACCGTCGGTATTTCCACTACTAAATCAATTCCGCTTTTAACGGCAGCCTCTGCTCTCGACCACTTATCAGAAACGGCCGGCTCTCCTCTTTGAACGAAATTACCGCTCATAGCCGCCACCGATATTTCAGCTCCGGTCATGGAAAGCGACTGTTTCAGATGATGCAGGTGTCCATTGTGAAAAGGATTATATTCAGCTATTATTCCTACGCATTTATTATCCATATTATACTTTATGGCAAGCTTGCCCTATCTTTCCTGTCTTCGTAATCTTCTCCGTTACGAAAATGCTCAAAGTCTTACACCGTTACGATACTGCTTCCCTGCGGCAACGCCGGACAATATAATTCTGGGTTCATTATAACACAAAACAAGTCTGCCGGCGGTGATTCAATGAACCCTTCCCTGCGGCAACGCCGAACAATATAATTTTGGGTTCATTATAACACAAAACAAGTCTGCCGGCGGTGATTCAATGAACCCTTCC
>CALCEY010000009.1 GCA_937900415.1 uncultured Clostridia bacterium | reverse complement strand
GCGGCGCCTCCGCAGACTTTCAGCGTGACCTACGCTCCCAACGGCGGAACGGGAGGAACTACCGACAGCGACATCGCCGCCGGTACTCAGTATTCGGTGAAAACGAATACTGAAGCAAACGTAACGAGAAGCGGTTTCACTTTCGACGGCTGGAATACGGAGGCCGGCGGAGGCGGCACGGAGTATCAGCCGGGAGAGACGATCAATATATCTGAGGACGTTACGCTTTACGCCCAGTGGACGCAGTAGCTCGATTAAGCATTTTTACAGAAACAAAAGCGCTAATGCAGATTGGAAGCAGCATTAGAGATATAAGTTAAATGATTAAGAAAAAACGTTGGGTATGGTAACAAGAATATAAGAGGAACTTTAACAAAAACAGATGCTGAGACTGTTTATAATAAAGAGCCCTGACTGTTCAGACGGTCAGGGCTCTGATTTTATACTATTATGATAGTAAAACTGCGGTGAGTAAAGGGAAGATAATTAAGGCAGAGCAAAAGGCTTAAAAAAGATGAACTTATTTGCGATTTGGAAAATTCTGATTCAGATTGCGCATAACCCGAAACTTTCAAGGTGTTCAGACAGAACAAACATGAATTGAAAATAATAATATGGTAGTGTATAAGAATTTTAAGAAAGGATTTTGTTTATGTATAGATTCAACGTAAATAATTCTATGCAGGGAAATGACTGCCGGAGCAGTAGCTTTTCGGGCACAGGAAAAGATTCTTGCAGGTTTGGCAAGCAAAGCTGCGAACAATATTCTTGCCGGATTCAGCCTATGGCATGCAGGCCGTGCTGTTGCCCGACATATGTGATATGCTGTTGCAGAGGAGGTGCATCGCCGCAGACTTTCAGCGTGACCTACGCTCCCAACGGTGGAGCGGGAGGAACTACCGAAAGCAATTTGGCTTTAGGGACGCGGTATGTTGTAAAATTAAACGGAGAGGTCGGCGTATTGAGACCGGGATATACTTTTACAGGCTGGAATACGGAGGCCGGCGGAGGCGGCACGGAATACCAGCCGGGTGAAACCATCAATATTTCGGAGAACGTCACTCTTTATGCCCAGTGGGATCCTGCTTCTTTTGATGTGAATTATGAAGCTAACGGAGGAACCGGTCAATATAACGATCCTGATGTTCCGTCCGGAAGCAGGTATATTATAAAGACACAGGCTCAAACGGGAGTTACCAATGGAGGAAAAACCATAACAAGTTGGAATACAGAAGCCGGTGGAACAGGTATTTCCTATGCGCCGGGTTCAGAGACGGTTTTGGATAGAGAACTGACCCTTTTCGCCCAGTGGTCGGAATAATTATGCAGGCATTATTGCTTTTGCACTACTGCTCTTGCCTTAAAAAATGGAAAAGCGAGGTTTGCGGTTTTTAGCCGCAGCCTCGCAGCCAGTATTTTCGGAGATTTTGCCCGCAGCTTCATAGCCGGTATTTGGTGAAATCGTATGCTTGGATTTTTGCAGCTGGGGCGAAATCGCCTGGTAAGATTTTGGATTGACTGGGAAGCAGCATGGTTTTAATATATATGTGTTGTCTTTTAAAACGTTAAAAGCTTATAGGGGAGGGGGCCAAAAAGATGAAAAAACTTGGAATAGTGCTTGGCGCAGGCGGAATGAGAGGCGTTGCGCAGACGGGCTTTTTACAAGCTCTTTATGAAAACGGAATAAAGCCTGATTGCATTTCGGGAGCGTCCTCAGGAGCGCTTATAGGGGCTGCCGCAGCGACCGGTATGGAACCTAAGTGTATCTTTGAGGAACTGAGAAAGCTGAAATTTTATAATATATTGACTTCTTTCCCAAATTTTCTGGGAGCAGGGATATTTTCTTGCAAAAAAATACGCAGGAGGCTTGAAAGATATTTGGGCAAGAAAACCATTGAAGAACTTGATATACCCTTTTGCTGTGTGGCAACTGACTTGCAGGAGGGAAAACTTAAGGTTTTCGATAAGGATACGGAAGCTGTCTCGGCGGTTATGGCCTCGTGTTGTATACCGGCTGTATTTAAGCCGGAAATAATAGATGGGGTGCAGTATGTGGACGGAGGCCTGCTTTCCAGACTTCCGATAGATGCAATTAGGAGATTTGAACCTGAAGTTGTAGTTGCTGTGGATACAGGTTGCATAAGAAATGAAAAGAAAGCTTTTAAAAATTTCGTTGGAGTTCTCTGGCAGATGTATGAAATAATGAGCAGCGACGGAGCGGAAGAAAAAATAAGAAAACAGTCTCCCGACTTAATCGTATGTCCTGAGATAGAAAATATGACGCTTTATAATATGCGGGAAATGGATTATGCTTATCAAAAGGGATATGAAGCAGGAATTAAAAATCTTGAAATGATTAAAAATTTATTGGAATAAACGAAGACGAAAAAGATATAAATAAGCTCTGATTAAAGGCAGGCATTTTTTAAGCGCGACAGCCATAACGGCGGCCGTGCCTTTTTATTTTTGCTCATTGCAAGATGTTAGACGGACTGTCGTTTGTATGATTTTCCACGTGAAAACTTTAAGAAGCGTAAAATTTTCAAAAAACTTTAAAAAACTATTGACAATTGAACGCATATTCAACTATACTATAAACAGTTGAAGAAATGCTCAACTGTTTTGCAATGGTGAGATGTGGCTAAAAGAGGAAGGAACGATAATAAATCGACTCTTCGCCTTACAGGCAATGCAGATGATATTATAGGGAGGTAATGAAATGAAAAAGACTTATTTGTTAGAAGGACTGTGCTGTGCCAACTGTGCTGCAAAAATAGAAAGAGGAGTGGCGGATATAGACGGAGTTACTGAAGTCAGCGTTAATTTTCTTACTACAAAGATGTCTTTCAACGGAGATGACAGCAGGATGGATGAGATAATCAAGAAGGCTAAAAAGATAGTGAAAAAAATTGAGCCTGATGTTGAAATAAAGGAGCTGTAATAGCAAATAAGGCGAAAGGGTAAAGAGTGGTATAAAATGAAGAAACGTTTGATCAGAATTATAATAGGCGCGATATTTTTTCTTGTGGCCATCTTAATTCCCGAGGAATACGAAGCCCTTAATCTGAGTATTTTCATAGCTGCTTATGTTGTAATAGGATATAAAGTCGTATGGAAGGCAGTCAGAGGAATATTAAGAGGACAGATGCTGGATGAGAATTTTCTTATGTCGATCGCTTCTATAGGCGCATTCTTTATCGGAGAATATCCCGAGGCCGTGGCCGTAATGCTGTTTTACCAGATTGGTGAATTTTTTGAGGATTATGCCGTAGGAAAGTCGAGAAAATCCATTACGCAGCTGATGGATATAAAACCTGACACGGTAAACTTAAAGACAGCGGATGGAATAAAGGAAGTTGATCCGGGAGAGGTAAAGCCGGGAGATTTTATTCTTGTAAGACCCGGTGAAAAGGTTCCTCTTGACGGAATAGTCAGAGAAGGGAAATCATCGCTTAATACTGCGGCTCTTACAGGTGAGTCGCTGCCAAAGGACGTTTGTGAGGGAGATGAAATCCTCAGCGGCTGCGTAAATATGAGAGGCGTTTTGTCCGTGGAGGTTACAAAAATATTCGAAGAGTCCACAGTTAGCAGGATTTTGGACTTGGTAGAAAACGCGGCTAATAAAAAGTCGAAAACCGAGAGCTTTATAAGCCGCTTTGCGGCAGTTTACACGCCGCTTGTAGTAGGTGCTGCCGTATTGCTGGCCGTTTTGCCGCCGCTTTTTATAGACGGCTTGGTGTGGAGCGAATGGATAAAGAGACCTTTGAATTTTTTAGTGGTTTCCTGCCCTTGCGCACTGGTAATATCGGTACCGCTGAGTTTCTTCGGTGGAATAGGAGGTGCGTCTAAAACCGGAGTTCTGGTAAAAGGCAGCAATTATCTTGAGGCCATGTCCCGCGCCGAATATGTTGTTATGGATAAAACGGGAACTCTTACTGAGGGCAGATTCAGCGTAGAGGAGGTTGTCGCTGAGGAGGGTTTTTGCAAAGAACAGCTTTTAGAATATGCGGCAATGGCCGAAAATTATTCAAATCACCCTATTTCTCAATCTCTTAAGAATGCTTATGGAAGAAAGATAGAGCAAAGTGCAATCAGGGAAGTTTCAGAAATAGCCGGAAAGGGCGTAGTGGCTACTGTAATGGGGCATAGGATAGCCGCAGGCAATGCTAAACTTATGGCTGATGAAACAAGTTCCGGAGAACCGTTTAAAGAATATAAAAGCGGAACTCATGTCATGATAGCTGTCGACGGTGCATACGGCGGCTGTATACTTCTTTCCGATAAGATAAAGGAGGATTCTGCTGCTGCGGTTTCAAGCCTTAAAGAAGCGGGAGTCAAGACCGTAATGCTTACGGGAGACAGTAAAGAGATAGGAGAAAATGTAGCTGCGAAACTTGGGATAGATAAGGTCTATACTGAGCTCATGCCGGCAGATAAAGTTGATATAGTAGAGAGGCTCATAGAAAAAAAATCCTCAAAAGGGAAGCTGGTATTTGTGGGAGATGGTATCAATGACGCGCCCGTTCTGGCAAGAGCCGACGTAGGCGTGGCGATGGGAGCTTTGGGATCTGACGCAGCAATAGAAGCCGCAGACATGGTGATAATGAATGATCGGCCGTCAAAGCTGGCGCAGATGATTGGTATATCGAAGAAGACTATGATTATAGTTAAAGAAAATATTATATTCGCTTTGGGCGTAAAAGCAGCCGTACTTATATTGAGTGTATTCGGTCTGGTAGGAATGTGGGCTGCGGTATTCGCCGACGTAGGCGTATCCATGATAGCCATAGTAAACGCTCTCAGATGTCTCAATATAGGTAAAGACCTTTCATAAAAATAACACAAAACCCCTCTTGACCGAGAGGGGTTTTGATTCTATAATATGTTTCATGTCAAACAGTTCGACGTGCGACTATTGCTGTAATGAAGGTATGGAAAATATTAAGTAAGGGTGACGATGTGAAAAATAAAGACGTGGGACAGCTGCTTGTTTCTTTGAATCTTTTAATCAAGAGAAGTCTTCAGAATGAATTTTCTTGTGAGATAATGAGAATATCTGCGGCTAATGGATATATACTGGAATTCTTGTATGAAAATGAAGACAAGGAGATTTTTCAAAGAGATTTGGAGGAATATTTCAATATAACACGCTCGACGGCCTCTAAGGTTCTTTCTCTTATGGAAGCGAAGGGCCTTATAAAGAGGGAGAGCGTCGCAGGGGATGCACGACTTAAAAAAATTGTCATTACCCGTGAAGGAGAAAAAATGCTTGAGGAGCTTTCGCATAAAAAAATGCAGATTGAATACAAGCTGACCGATGGATTTTCCGAGGAGGAGTTGATTGCTCTTCGCGATTATCTTCGGCGTATGAAAGTAAATATGAAGAGGTAGACTTGGAAAGAGGGGGAATGTGTATAAATGATTAAGACATTATTGAAGCATGTAAAAGAGTATAAGAAGACGGCGATAATAACGCCTGTGCTGGTGCTCATGGAAGTGGTGATGGAAATTATGATTCCTCTCGTTATGGCTGAGCTCATAGATAAAGGGATAGACGGAGGTTCAATGCCTGACATCATCAAATACGGAATAGCGCTTTTAGCCTTTGCTCTGCTGGCTTTGGGCTTCGGCGTGGCGGCGGGAAGAACTGCTTCCGTTGCTTCGGCAGGTTTTGCAGGGAACTTGAGGGGTGCGATGTACGACCACGTCCAGGATTTTTCATTTGCCAACATTGATAAGTTTTCGACAGCCAGCATAGTTACGCGCCTTACTACGGACGTTTCCAACGTCCAGATGGCGTTTCAGATGTGCACGAGAATTGCGACAAGAGCGCCGGCAATGTTGATATTTGCATTGATAGCGGCTTTTCGCATAGATGCGCAGCTTTCACTGGTATACGTAGGGATTCTGCCGATTCTCGGAATAGGACTGTTTATACTTATAAAAATAGTATACCCCATATTCAATCGGGTTTTTAAGACGTACGATAAGCTCAACAATGTGGTTCAGGAAAATCTTTACGGAATAAGAGTCGTTAAATCTTTTAATCGTCAGGAACACGAGATAGAAAAATTTAAAAGAACCTCGAGTGAAATATATAGGGATTTTTCCAAAGCAGAAAAAACAATGGCCTTCAACATGCCGCTTATGCAGCTGTGCATGTATGCCTCGATGCTGTTAATATCGTGGTTTGGAGCCAGAGCTATTGTAGCGTGCGGAAACGACGCGGATATGGGCCTTTCAACAGGAGAACTGATAAGTCTCATAACATATGCGATGCAGATACTCGTCAGCCTGATGATGATTTCCATGATCTTCGTAATGTTTACCATGGCAAGGGCTTCGGGAGAGCGTATCGTCGAAATATTAAAGGAGGAGAGCACTCTTCATGACCCTGAGCATCCGATATTTGAAGTGAAGGACGGCTCGGTGGATTTTGAAGGAGTACATTTCAGATATGGAAAGAGCAATAACAAGGACGTTCTTAACGACATAAACTTGCATATCGAGAGCGGCCTGACGGTTGGAATAATCGGGGCAACCGGCTCTGCAAAATCCAGTCTGGTTCAGCTTATACCAAGACTTTACGACGTTCAGGAGGGCGCTGTTAAGGTTGGCGGCACAGACGTGAGGAATTATCATGTGGAAAGTCTCAGAAATCAAGTAGCCGTAGTGCTCCAGAAGAATACGCTGTTTTCCGGAACCATCGCTGAAAATCTCAGATGGGGAAATGAAAACGCTACAGACGAGGAGCTGCGCCATGCCTGTAAGCTGGCATGTGCGGATGAGTTTGTTGAAAGCTTTGAAGACGGATATGACACATATATAGAACAAGGCGGTTCCAACGTTTCCGGCGGACAGAAACAGAGGCTTTGCATAGCCAGAGCCTTGCTTAAAAAGCCTAAGATTCTAATTTTAGACGATTCGACCAGTGCAGTCGATACAAGAACCGATGCGATGATTCGTCAGGCCTTCCGCACTGAAATACCTGATACGACTAAAATCATAATCGCACAGCGAATCGCTTCGGTACAGGATGCAGATCAGATAATAGTGATGGATGACGGACGGATAACTGCTGTCGGAACTCACGAAGAATTGATGAATACAAGCGATATTTACAGAGAGGTATATGAGTCGCAGAACAAAGGAGGTGGTATCGGTGAGCAGTAACCAAATGCACGGAATGCACGGAGGACAGAACAGAAAGCAGGCTTTTGCGGCTAAGGGAATGAAGTTTAAACCGGGGACTGTAAAAAGACTCCTTTCATATCTGGGAAAATATAAGATAAGGCTTATTGTCGTGATGATATGCATATTGCTCAGCGCCGGAGCCAGCGTTGCTTCATCGCTTTTTCTCCAGACTCTTATAGACGATTATATCAGTCCGCTTCTGCTTGCGGCTGCGCCTGATTTCGTCGGACTTCTTAAGTCGATATTGTCGATGGCGGCAGTTTTTATGGCGGGCATTTTGGCGTCATTGTTCTATTCCAGAACTATGGCCGTTATCGCGCAGAGAACACTTAAAGATATACGTGACGAAATGTTTACCACTATGCAGGGTTTGCCGATTAAATACTTTGATACCAGAACGCATGGGGACATTATGAGTTACTATACAAATGATGCAGATACCCTGAGGCAGATGATATCCCAGAGCTTGCCGAACCTGTTTTCTTCTGTGGTTTCAATGATAGCGGTTTTCTGCTCTATGTTGTATCTCAGCGTTTGGTTGACAGCTATCGTCATAGCGTTTACAGTGCTGGCTCTTTTGGTAATAAAAAGCATAGCGGCCAAGAGCGGAACGTATTTTATGAAACAGCAGAGAAGCATTGCTGATGTGAACGGATATATAGAGGAGATGATCAATGGTCAGAAGGTTGTAAAGGTTTTTTGCTATGAAGAAAAGGCTAAGGAAAGGTTCAGAGAAAAGAATGAAAATCTTAGAGAAAATACAGCAATGGCTAACACTCTTGCCAATGTCCTCATGCCGGTGACAGGCGGGATGGGCTATGTACTCTATGTCATAATAGCAGTGGTCGGAGGCGCAATGGCCATAGGCGGAGCAGCTAATTTTTCCATAGGGGGAGAATCGGTGCTTACCCTCGGTACGATAGCTTCTTTTCTGACGCTTTCCAGAAACTTCGTAAATCCTATAGCGCAGATTTCTCAGCAGCTCAACTCAGTTATAATGGCCATGGCAGGCGCGTCGAGAATATTTGAGCTTCTCGACCAGCCTCATGAAGAAGACCACGGAACGGTTACTCTCGTAAACGCTTGTAAAGACAAGGACGGAAGGCTTGACGAATGCGAAGAACGAACCGGTACATGGGCGTGGAAAGACGGAGACAAGCTGATTCCTATGAAGGGAAAGATAAATCTTAAAGAGGTTGATTTCGGATATAACGAAGAAGAGCTTGTTCTTCACGATATAACCATTTACGCTGAGCCCGGCCAGAAAGTTGCGCTCGTAGGCGCTACAGGAGCCGGAAAAACCACGATAACAAATTTGATAAACAGGTTTTACGATATAGATGACGGCAAGATCCAATACGACGGAATCAATATAAACAGGATAAAGAAATTCGACCTGCGACGTTCTCTGGGAGTTGTACTTCAGGAAGTCAATTTATTTACGGGAACCGTGATGGACAACATACGTTATGGTAAACTGGACGCCACCGATGAAGAATGTATAGCGGCCGCAAAGCTGGCTAATGCAGACGGCTTCATAAGAATGTTGCCGGAAGGATATAATACGGTTCTTGAGGGCGACGGAAGCGGATTATCTCAGGGTCAGCGCCAGTTAATCTCAATAGCCAGAGCAGCAGTGGCCGATCCTCCGGTAATGATACTGGACGAGGCTACTTCCTCTATCGACACGAGAACCGAGGCTATAGTTCAAAAAGGTATGGATAATCTCATGCACGGCAGGACTGTCTTTGTAATAGCTCATCGTTTATCCACGATTCAGAATGCGGATGTTATAATGGTAATGGATCACGGAAGAATAATAGAGAGGGGAAATCACGAGCATCTTCTTGAGGAAAAGGGACGTTATTATCAGCTTTACACAGGAGCTTTTGAGCTGGAATAAAGCTTTTGAGATGAAATAAGAGTTTGAGCCGGAATAAAAGCTTGAGTGGAAAGAAGCTTTCGGAACCGCAGCACCTGCTGCGGTTCCGAATTTACTTTTTTGAATAGGATGAAACTACAGCTAAGCAGGAAATGAAAATTTACAGGGATAGAGCCGTTACAGGCGGCAATGCTGCAGGAGGAAGGGAGAAGACGGAAAGAGAAAGCGTTGCGAAGCTGAATGAGAGAGGCTTTGAACGATGTTGTTTGACATGTGACCCTTTTGACATGTAAAGAAAATTTTCTGGAAAAACACAAATACTACACAAATCGACCGCCGAAAACGTTGTAATTGTTTGTGTAGCACTTTGGCATACTTCTTGCAAAATTATATTTGTGTTTATACTTATTGACAAAATTTGAAAGAGGAGGAGAAAAAATGTCAAGCAAGAAAAACGGCGCTCTCGAAGGCGGCGAATTTAAAAAAGCGATAACCGTCTTCGGCGGAGTAAGTATCGTAGCCGGCATTATGGTTGGTTCAGGCATATTCTATCTTGGTTCATACGTATTGCAGAGAGCCAACTACGATACGGGTACAGCTCTGATGTGCTGGATTATCGGCGGTGTTATAAGCTTGCTCGGAGCGCTTTGCGTATCGGAACTTGGTTCCTCAAGACCAAAAGCAGGAGGTCTTACAGTTTATCTGAATGAGGTTTATCATCCTATTATAGGATATATGTACGGCTTCAGCCAGTGGCTCATTGCCAGCCCGGGCTCCATTGCAGCCATAGCTATTGCCATACCTACAGCTCTTATAGATTTCTTCCCTGGACTTACAGATGGAAAAGTAAAGGCAATCGCTATAGTATTGGTTATTTTGTTTACGCTTTATAACATTCTTGGCGTAAAAGAAGCTTCAATGATGGCTAACGTAGCTCTTATCGCAAAGATAATACCTATGGTACTGATTCTGGTAGCAGCCATCTTCATCGGAGATCATATGCCTGACTTAAGCCTTGTTCCTGTAGACGAAGCTGGAAATACTTTAAGCATCGGAGGCGGAATCGGAGTCGTAAGCTTTGCCGTACTGGCTACGCTCTGGGCTTACGAAGGATGGTCCAATGTAGCTAATATAGGAGAGGAAATGAGAAATCCTAAGAGAGACCTGCCGCTTGCACTGATTATCGGAGTTGCGGCCGTAGCGCTCTTATATTTCTTGTTCAACTTCGCTATTTACAGAGTTATTCCTATCGAAGAAGCAAAGACCATGATTGAAAACGAGCAGATATATCTGGGAACGGAAGTTGCTGAAAGACTGTTCGGAAATGCAGGAAGCATTCTGGTTGTTGCAACCATGCTCATAGCTATGCTCGGTTCACTCAACGGACAGGTTCTCGCATTTGCAAGAATCGGTTATGCTATGGCAGCGGAGGGACACTTCTTCAAGAGCCAGGGTAAGCTTTCAAAGAGAGGCGTGCCTGCAATATCACTTATTACTCAGTGCGTTCTTTCCTGCATACTCATCATGATGAGAAGCCTGGATCAGCTGACGACGCTGGTAGTATTCCTCGGAATGATAGGTACTGTGCTGGGAGTGGCCGGCGTATTGGTTAACAGATACAGATTCCCTGAACTTGAAAAACCTTATAAGGTTCCGGGCGGCCCTGTAGTAGTCATCATAACTACTTTGATTTTCATAGCCCTCATGATCAACAACTTTATCGAGGACCCTGTTATGTCCATTCTCGGACTGATCATAGTACCGGCTATCGGTGCCGGAATTTACATCTACTACGGCAAAAAAGAAAAAGCTGAAAAAGCAGCAGCTGAAAAATAGGAATATCCCCTGAAAAGCAGCGGCTGAAAATAAGCCTTCATTAACTTGAATGTAAATGTATTGTATAATAAAATCCCCTTTCGCCGATTTGGAGGAAGGGGATTTTGCGTTGCGGCAAGACATGCCGGAAATGCGTCTCTTGGCAGCCGGATACATAAGATACTGCTTCGCCTTATTTCTTGCGGGATTTAAACCTTGGAGCCGTCATAATTTTTGTTAAAGTGATTTTTAAAGTCTGCGGGAGGGCTCATGGATGTTTGTGCTTATGAGGCTTTTTTATACAATTTTACCGGAGCCCGCAGCAAATTGAATGGACGAGTACCTATTAAAGCCGGAATTTTCAGAAAGCTTTGAAATTTGACGTAATAGGGCGATACATGTTAAAATAAAGATAATTTTTAATGAGGGAAAAGCTATGGGACTGACAAAATATGCTGAACAAATTCTCAATATATATAATTATTTCGACGGTGTGATAGTAGCCGACCGCAAGGGTATCATAGAATATTACTACAACAGCCGTAAGGACATAAACACGCTGAACGGCAAAGAAATTTTAGGAAAGAGCCTGTTTGAGATATACCCCCAAGTCAATGAAAAGAACAGCACCATGATGGAGGTGGTGCGCACCGGCAAGCCCCTTATAAACAGTGTTCAAAATCTTGTTAATTATAAAGGCGAAACCTATGAGGGCATTTTCAGCACGTTTCCGATATGGGACCAAAACCGCATTATAGGCGCTGTGGAGATTTTCCTTTACATGTATAACAGAGATGCTCATCTGAATATTTTTGCCATGAATTCGGAGATGATGAAAGCCAAATCCTCCAAGCTTATGAGAAACATAGTTTCAGCTTCGGAATCCATGGAGCTTTTTAAGAAACGGGTATCGAAAGCGTCGATGACGGATTCCAACGTTCTGCTGTTCGGAGAGACAGGCACGGGCAAGGAGCTGGCGGCGCAGGCCATACATGATATGAGCCGCAGAGGAAATCTCAGGTTCATATCGCAGAACTGCTCGGCTATACCTGAAAATTTACTGGAGAGCATCCTGTTCGGTACTGTAAGAGGCGGATTTACGGGAGCTGAAAATCGTATGGGACTGTTTGAGGCTGCCAACGGAGGAACTCTTTTTTAGATGAGATAAATTCGATGGAAACGTCCGTGCAGGCGAAGCTTTTAAAAGCAATAGAGGAGCAGAGGATTACCAGGATAGGCGGAACTGAGCAGATTCCGGTAGATGTCAGGATAATAGCGGCAACCAATGTTGAGCCTATGAAGAGCGTGGAAGAGGGAAGGCTCCGGGAAGACCTCTACTATAGGCTCAAGGTGGTGCAGCTTGACATTCCTCCTCTCAGGGAGCGAAGAGAGGATATAGGAGTCCTCACCGACTATTACATAAGGTTCTTCAACAGAAATATGGAGAGAGATATAAAAGGCATAACTCCGGAGCTGAGGGAGGCCTTTTTAAACTACAGCTGGCCGGGCAACATCAGAGAGCTGAGGAATATGATAGAAAGCGGCTTTAATTTATGCGATGAAGAATATATAGGCATTGAGGATATAGACAGCGAAACGCTTCTTTCGCGGGATATGAGCAAAGCTCCGGCAGACTTTGAGGAAAACAGCCTTAAGGACAGGCTTAACCGTTATGAACGATATATAATAAAAGAAGCCGTGAAGCGGTACGGCAGCCAGCTTAAGGCAGCCGAAATGCTGGGGGTTAGCCGGCAGACGCTTAACAATAAAATGAAAACGCTGAATATCACCGGATTTGAAAACGGGGAATAAAGCAGGAAAAGAGAAGTAATATCAAAGGCAGGGGATAAATTTTATGCATAAACTCAGAGAAAACGCAATCGAGCTTTTGAATCTGCATAATTACTTTGACGACGCCATAATATTTGATGAAAATGCCGTCGCCATATATTATGAAAACAGCAGCTTCGGAGGGAGCCTTCATGAAGAGGTGATACTCGGAAAACATATTTCGCAGATTTATCCCGACCTGGACGAGGAACGGAGCGTGGTGCTGAAGGCCATACGAGACGGGGTTTCTACATACAATTTACAGGAAAGCGTAAAATTATATGACGGCAGAGAAATCAGCCATATGATTACGGTGCTTCCTATCTTTGAAGGCGGAGATATAACGGGCGCAGTTGAGGTTTCAATGAACACTTCGTTTAACGCCAGAAGAAATATATATATAACGCCGGAGTTCGGAAGAAAGAATAAAGGCCTTTATCGGACGGAGGATATAATTTCCGGATGTGATGCAATGGAGGCTGTGAAAGAAAAAATTTTCAAGGTTTCCAAAACCGATTCCCCGGTTCTTATTTACGGAAGGACAGGAACAGGCAAGGAGATGGTTGCCGAAGCCATACATACAGGCGGAAAACGCAGAGACAAGCCGTTCATTTCGCAGAACTGTGCGGCGATACCGGCTAATCTGCTGGAAAGCATGCTGTTCGGTACTGTAAGAGGCAGCTTTACCGATGCGGAGGACAGGCCGGGACTGCTTGAAAAGGCTGATGGCGGAACGTTATTTTTGGACGAGATAAATAATATGGATACGGCCCTCCAGGCGAAGATCCTCAAGGCAATAGAAGAACAGAAGGTTATGCGAGTAGGCGATTATCAGCCGAGAGAGGTAAACGTAAGGATTCTTGCCGCAGCCAATGAGGATTTGCTGAAACTGGTGAAAAAGTCGACATTCAGAGAAGACCTGTATTACAGACTCAGGGTGGTACAGATAAATCTGCCGTCGCTGGCAGAGAGAAAAGGAGATATTCCGCTGCTTACCGAATACTTCATAAAGAAATATAATCGCATAATGCGCAGAAACATCGTCGGAGTTGACGAGAAAATGATGAAAATGCTGTCGGAGAGACAATGGAGAGGCAATATCAGAGAACTGGAAAACACTATAGAATGTGCTTTTAATTTTGCCGAGGGGCCGCAGCTGACTCTTAACGACATACCGTGGTTTAAGGAAAACGGCAGCGGGACCGACCGTGAAAAGGAAGCATGCGCAGACTTCACCTTTGAAGAGGGAAAAACTTTGAAGACGATGATGAAGGAATATGAATACAAGCTAATATCGAAGGAGCTGGAGAAAACGGAAGATTTAAGAGAGGTGGCTAAATCTCTTGACATAACGAGACAGAATCTAAACCATAAGCTGAAGCAATACCATCTTGAAAATAAATTTTACATGGATAAAAAATTTTAGCTATAAGCTTTTCCGCAAACGTTCTGGTATTTTATGCACAAAGGCCTTTGCAGAGGCGCGTGCATTGAAAACTCAACATAAAATAAAAGAAGAAAGGGACTTGTGCCGTAAACGCCGGTCCTTTTTTAATTGGCACGGTAATTGCGTGTATAAATAATAGAATAATAAAATAAGAAACAGATTGAATGAAAGGGAGGATTAGACGTGGAACTTATTTTGCATAACGGAAAAATAAAGGCTGAGACAGGGGACGTATCGGCAGTATTCTGCAAAGACGGCGTCTTTGAAGCTATTGGAAGCGATGAAGAAATTCTTGCCCTCAGGACGGAACAGACTAAGGTTGTGGATTTGGCCGGAAAGAGAGTTCTTCCGGGCTTCGACGACAGTCATATGCACTTCCTCGATATAGGATATTCTTTCAGAAAGCTGGACCTGAGGCCTGCGAAATCCGTAGATGACGTGATTGAAATGGGCAAAGCGTATCTGGCTGAAAGAAAGTTTTCAGAAGGCGGATGGCTGGAAGCGAACAACTGGAATCAGGAAGGCTGGACAGAAAAACGACTGCCTACAAAACACGATTTGGATAAGATAAGCACGGAGATTCCCATCGTAGCTTCCCGCGTATGCGGACATATAGTGGTGGTAAACAGCAAGGCTTTGGAAATAATGGGATTGACAAAGGATACTCCGCAGCCTGACGACGGCAGCCGTTTTGATCTTGGAGAGGACGGTGAGCCTAACGGAGTTCTGCATGAGCTGTTCCATCTGGTAATGGAATATATTCCGTCGCCTTCCGTTGAAGATATAAAACAGATGATTCTGCTGGTTCAGGAGGAAGCGAGCCGCAAGGGGCTGACGAGAGTCCAGTCCGACGACCTGGAGGTTATCCCCGTTAAAGATACTGCCGATGTTATTCAGGCCTTCATGGAGCTTTCGGGAGAAAAAAAGATGACTGTCAGAGTCAACGAGCAATGCTACATGCCTGATTTGGCAAAACTGGAAAAATTCTACGAAAGAGGCTTTTGTAAGGGATATGGCAACGACTACTACAGGCTGGGCTGCATTAAGATAGTTGCCGACGGCTCTCTGGGAGGAAGAACGGCCTGGCTTTTAGACGATTACTCCGACGAAGCGGGTCAGAGAGGCCTTCAGATTTATAAAGATGAAAAAGAACTGTTTGATATGGTGGAATGCGCTCATGCGCACAATATGCCGGTAGCGGTTCACTGCATAGGAGACGCAGCGTCTAAGCAAGTTGTAGACGCCGTTGAAAACGCCGCAGGAAAATATCCTGGCATAAAGCTTCGCCATGGAATTGTGCATGCTCAGATTTTAAACGAAGACTTGGAAAGAAGAATGAAAGAGCTCAACATTCAGGCCTACATACAGCCTGTATTTATACAGTCCGATATGTATATGGCAGAAGACAGGCTGGGCGGCAGGATAAAACACAGTTATAACTGGAGAACTCTGGCAGACATGGGAATTCATCAGTCTATGGGAACTGACAGCCCTGTAGAGGATATGGATCCTATCGCCAATATCTATTCTGCTGTGACAAGAAAGAGTATCTCCAATCCGGAGCTTCCTGCCTGGCACCCTGAAGAGGCGCTCACCTTGGACGAGGCGATAGACTTCTATACAAAGGCCTCGGCCTATGCAGCCGGAGACGAGGACAGGAAGGGAATGATTAAAAAAGGATACCTTGCCGATATGACTGTTCTTGACAGAGATATTTATGCCGTTCCTGCTGAAGAAATCAAAGACATCAAGGTTGCGATGACGATAGTGGGCGGAGAAATAACATATATGAGCTGACCGCCGGCCGATACTTCGGCTCGACGGATTAAAAGGAGGATTTTATGACAGAAGTAAGAAGAGACATCGACGCTTTAGCCGGTGAAAGATGGTTTCCTAAAGAATCGACTATAATAGACGATATGAAAGAGCTTTGGGGAGATTGGGGCGTATGCTCGGAAGTAGACGACCTGAAGGCTGTAATCATGCGCCGTCCGGGAAAAGAAATAGAAAATTTTGACTGGCAGGCCGCACGCTTCAAGGCTCCTATCGACGTGGAAAGATTCCGCGCTCAGCACGACGCTCTCGCGCAGATTTACAGAGATAACGGCGTAACCGTGCATTACATCGAAGAACAGAGAGAGGATAAGCCTAACGCTTTGTTTTGCAGAGACCTGATTCTGATGACCCCCGAGGGAGCTATAGTTACAAGACCTGCGATGGAAGCAAGAAGAGGCGAAGAAAGATATGCAGCTCAGAAGCTGGCTGAGCTGGGAGTCCCTATTATCAGAACAATTTGCGGCGACGCTACTTTTGAAGGCGCTATGGTTATGTGGGTTGACAGACATACCGCAATTCTTGCCTGCGGAGTCAGAACCAACAGGTCGGGATATGAAATGGTGGAAAGCGAGCTTAAGAGAATGGGCGTCGATGTTTATCCTATGCAGATTCCTTACGGCCACGCGCATATAGACGGCAACCTGAACCTTGCCAGCCACGACGTAGCTATGATTCATGCCCCGCAGGTGCCTTACGACATTTGCGATATGCTGAAGAAAAAGGGCTATAAGTTGCTGGAATGTCCGTCCCGCAATGAGGCAAAGGAAAGCTTTGCAATAAATTTTGTGGCAATAAAGCCGGGCCTCATCGTTATGCCGGCAGGCAATCCTCGCAGTCAGGAATTGCTTGAAAATAACGGAATAAAAGTAATTCCGGTAGAGTTCGACGAAATAATGAAAGGCTTTGGAGCGATACACTGCTGCACCGCCTTCCTGAAGAGAGGATAGCGCTTCTTTGAAAAAGGGATTTCCCCGAGAAAGGACAAAAAATGAAGAAGTTTTTCGTAAACGGAAGAATCCGTACTATAGACGGTGACAACAGCCTTTACGAGGCTATGGCTTGCGAGGACGGAATAATCACCGCGCTCGGAAGCGACGAAGAAATTAAAAAAATGGCGGAATGCGGCGGAGACGTTGTCGATTTGAATGGCAAAGACGTTTTACCAGGCTTCATAGACGCTCACATCCATTTGCTGGACCATGCCATCTTTGAAAAAAAGACGGCGCTGCTGGGCGGGGCCTGTTCAGCCGATGAAATGGTTGAAATAACAAGAAAATACATAGAGGACAACAATATACCTGACGGCGAGTGGGTTACAGGCTTCGGCTGGGATCAGGAAGTTTTTCCGGGCGGAGAATTTCCTACCGTAAAAGATTTGGACAAGATTTCAGACACTCATCCTATAATGCTTTCAAGACGCTGCGGCACGATATGCGCAGCTAACTCTCTGGCTATGAAAATCGCCGGCGTCGACAAGAATACTCCGGATCCGCAGGGAGGCGAATTGGTTCGTTTTGAGGACGGCAGTCCCACGGGCGTAATGTTGGAAAGCGCAATGAGTCTTATAGGAGATTGCGTACCTAAGATTGCCGATAAGCTTCAGCTTAAGGAGCTGCTTGAGTTTTCTTTCCATGAAATGGTTAAAAACGGAGTTACAGTGGCTCATACCGAGGACTTTTATTCGGTAGGAGACAAGCGCGCGCTGTGGGAGGCTTATATGGAGCTTTGCCTTGAAGGCAGAATGCCTGTAGATTTGGTGCTTCAGCTTCGTATTCACAGGCCGGACCAGCTTCAGGAGTTCTTTGACTTCGGTTTCCGTTCCTGGCAGCGCTTCGGCAAAATTAAGATAGGTCCTATAAAGTTCCTGGGCGACGGCTCATTGGGAGCATGGTCCGCCGGCTTGAATGAGCCTTACAGTGATAAGCCTGATACATGCGGCTGTATTTACTGGAATAAGGAGGAGCTGAGCAGCATCGCAAAAGAAATCGTAGACCATGATTTTGATTTGACTATCCATGCGATAGGCGATGCGGCGGTGGAAAACTTCCTTGATGGGTGTATTTCCGTAAAAGACGAGATAAAAGCAAAGGGCTTGCGCCCGTCCGTAATCCACAGCCAGATTATGAATGAACGTATATTTGAAAAATACAAGGAGGTAGACGCAATCGGTCTTGTTCAGCCTATGTATATCCATTCAGACTGGAGCATAGCCGATTCGAGAGTGGGCGACAGAATGAAAACAAGCTACTGTTTCGGAAGCATGCTGAAAGACGGGATAAGACTGGCTGCCGGCTCTGATTTGCCTATAGAATCCGTAAATCCTCTCGAGGGAATGCAGGTTAATATAACGAGAAAAGACTTAAACGGTCAGCCTGAGGGCGGATGGTATCCGGACGAAAAGCTTTCAAGACTGGAGGCCGTCAAGCTGCATACCATATACGGAGCTTACGTTTCCAAGGACGAGGACTCAATCGGCTCCCTGGAGGTAGGAAAGAGAGCTAATTTCGTAGTGCTTTCGGGAGACGTTTTCACATCGCCTGAGGACGAAATAAAAAATATAAAAGTTTTGAATACTTACATTGACGCTGATTGTAAGTATAGTTATGAGGAGGAAAATTAGTATGAGAAAAAATTGGCCTGACGGTGTCAAGATGGGCGTAGCCCTTACTTTTGATTTAGATGCGGAAACCTTCTGGTTTTCGAGAACCATGGACAGCATGTACAGCCCGAATCTGATGGCTGAAGGCGCTTATGGTCCTAAGGTAGGTGTTCCGAGAATTTTAGATATGCTGGACAGACAGCAGCTCAAGGCTACGTTCTTTATCCCCGGCTGGGTTATTGAACATCATACGGAAACATGCAGAGAAATCGTAAGACGCGGCCATGAAATAGGTTATCACGGCTATCTGCATGAAAAGGCATGGTTCCCCGAGCAGGACAGAGAGCTTGTGGAAAAGAGCAAAAAGATTATGAAGGACCTGCTCGGAGTTGAGCCTTTGGGCTACAGGGCTCCGGAAGCAAATCTTACTGAGGCCACCATCGCCAACGTGATGGCCAGCGGTTTTGAATATTCTTCAAATACGATGGACTGCGACTGGCCTTATTACCACGAGGGCGAAAACGGACAGAAGCTTATCGAGCTGCCGTTTTCATGGCTGTATGACGATACGTCACATTTTTTCTTTACTCTTCAGCAGCCTGAGAGAAGAAGAATATGCTCGCCGCAGTATGTAAGAGATATATGGCAGAGCGAGTTCGACGGACTTTATGAAGAGGGCGGACTTCTCAACTTCGTCCTTCATCCGCAGTGCATAGGAAGAATAAGCAGGGTAAAGATGCTTGAGGATTTAATCTGCTATATGAAGACAAAACCGGGCGTAGCGATAGGACCTGCTCTTGAGATCAGCCGTTTGGCAAGGGAAGCCCTGGACGCACAGGAAAACAAATAAATCCCCGTTTTATCGTAATTTAATCGCAGCCTTTGCGATATTCACTGAAGCCGGCTCTTAGCATGAGCCGGCTTTTTATAGTGCGCCGGGCAGACAGCAGGACTTTTACGGAGGGCTGCTTTGGCCGCCGGATGGACATCAGGCGCAGATTTGCATCGAGGGCATGTTTGAAATGTCTCGCTGACATCCGGATTTGACGCTCAATGACATTCAATAACCCTCAGATGCATTTAATGACATTAAAGAAATGTACTAAAAAAGAAATTTTATATTGACACCCGGGAGTCTGAGATGCTATACTGAACGCGTGACAAGTAAAGTTGTCAAAATATCAAATAAAGTTGTCAAAACATCAAGTAAAATTGTCAAAACTTCGGGAGGAGCAGCCGAAAATATAAATTATGCTTTGTTGTATATGTATTCGTCGTGAATCAAGTGATATGCAGACAAGCAAACAAAATAAATGTGAATTGATATACGTACTGAGAACAGTAAAAAATGCTGCGGGGGGGGGTAATACCTTTCCGCCATAGAGAGGAGCAGATGACATGCCGCTGAGAAACAGACTCAAGGAATACAGGGCAAGAATAAATACAAATCAATCTGACTTCGGGAAAATGGTCGGCGTGTCGAGGCAGACCATAAGTCAGATTGAAAGAGGCGACTATTCACCGTCGGTAACGCTGGCCTTGAAAATTGCCAAAGTGCTGAATGTGCAGGTGGAAGAAATTTTTTCCTATGAGGAGGACGATATATGAACAGTGACAGAAATAAAAAGGAAAACAGAAAGGCTTTGAAAGTATTCATACCGGTGATAATCGCATGCGCTTTGGCAGGTGCGCTTATAGGAGGATTTTCCTCTACGGAGACGGCAAGAGAGCTTGCCGTAAAAATAAACGACATTTGCGAAAGAGTTATGTATGCAGCGGCTCCTTATACGGTAATGATCGTTATAATATCAGGACTCGCCGCCGGATTTATATATTACAGGTCAGCGTCCGCAGCTATAAGGGACAGCGATAAGGAAAAGGACGAAGACATGCAGTACGAGCTTTACATAAAGGCAGACGAAAATGTTTCAAGGGGAATTATGATCATAGGAGTGAGCGAAATACTTTCGTTGCTGTTTTTTTCGATTATGGTGGCTTATATTGAAGCCTATATTAAAAACAACGCCTTCTTATATACGTCGGCTATGGTCGTATTCATTGTCGGGAATTTTGTCAGGCTGAAAGTTCAGCAGATTATGGTTGACTTTCAAAAAATGATGAATCCGGAAAAGAGAGGCAGCGTATTTGATTTGAACTTCCGGAAAAAATGGGAGGAAAGCTGTGACGAAATGGAAAAGATGGTAATATATAAATCGGCTTATAACGCCTATAAAACTGCTATGACAGCCTGCGGGACAGTGTTCGTAGCATTGATGCTGTGCAGCTTTATTTTCGATTACGGACCAGTGCCTGCGACGGCGGTAGGCATAATCTGGCTCAGCATAGTTATAGCGTATTACAGAGAAGCAATGAGACTTGGAAAAGATAAAATAAATTTGTAAAGGGGAACGAAAATGAGTTTAGTAGTAAAAAACCTGAGAAAATCTTATGGAGACAAAGTTGTTGTGGAAAATCTCAGCTTTGAGATGAAAGAACCGGGAGTTTATGCACTTCTCGGAACCAACGGGGCAGGTAAGACCACATCTATAAGGATGATGCTGAATATGCTGTCCAGAGACGGAGGAGAAGTTTTGTGGAACGGACAGCCGCTGACCACGGACATCTGCAACGTAGGTTATCTGGCGGAGGAAAGAGGTCTTTATCCCAAGTATTCTCTGATGGACCAGCTGATTTATTTTGCGGGGCTGAGGGGCGTTCCCAAGGCGGAGGCCAAGGAGATAATAAGGTATTGGGCAAAGAAGCTGGAGGCTGAGGAATATCTGTATCCGAATGCAGAGGCGGCGCCTTTGGGCGAAAAGAAAAAGCATAAGCAGATACAGAAAAAAAGGACAAAAGCCAAGCTTGCAGATCAGCTTTCAAAGGGAAACCAGCAGAAAATACAGTTTATGATAGCGCTCATATCAGACCCTGAGCTGATTATTTTAGACGAACCTCTTTCGGGACTGGACCCTGTAAATACAGACCTGTTTAAAGGAATAATAAGGGAACAGATAGCAGCCGGAAAATATCTTATAATGTCCAGCCATCAGATGGCGACCGTTGAAGAATTCTGCACAGATATAACTATCTTGAATAAATCAAAAACGGTGCTGCAAGGAAATCTCAATGACATTAAAAAAAGCTATGGCAGAGTAAATCTCCATCTCAAGACAGAGGAGGATGTGAGAGAGCTTATTGAAGAGAGCGGCGCCGTTATAGTGACTGAAAAAGAGAGAGAATATCAGATAAAGGTCTCGGGAGAAGAACAGGCGAACGGACTTTTGGCTGCGCTGATACAGAAAGGCGTTACGATAATAACCTTTGATTTGAGAGAGCCGTCTCTTCACGAGATATTCGTAGAAAAAGTAGGTGAAGGACATGAATAAAAAAGGGTCGCTTGACGGAATCGGCAAGGTATACAGTTTTTCACTGCGGCAGCTGTTTAAGAGCAGAGCCAATATAGCCTCCTTTGCCGTAATCATAGCAGTTGTAATAGCTTCTGTTCCGGTAATGTGCCTGTTTATGGACTCGGGCTCCGAGGAAATAACCGTCGAGTTTACTTCCCGGATAATGAACATGGAGGAATTTTCTTCGAGGGATGACGTAGGCTTTGACGCAAGATACGCAATTCAGTACAGCTATTCTATCCTCGTGATGATTGTATGTATATTCTCGTGCTCATACATAGTGCGCTCAATAGTAGAAGAAAAATCTTCAAAGCTGGTGGAAACTCTTATGGTCAGCGTAAAATCCGGCGCATTGATTCTCGGCAAAATACTGGCGGTTATGACTTTCATCTTTGCAATGACGGCAGTTATATTTGCTGCCTTCGGCTCCTCCTATTTTGTCACTGGGATGTTCATGGATACCTCGGTGATAGGAGAAAAGCTTGCTGCAATGGGAATAACATCGGATATGTTCAACATAGGGCCGGGATTTGTCGCAGTGGTTATAATTTCCCTGCTTCTGGCATATATGACGTTTTCTCAGCTGGCGGCTTTAAACGGAGCAGGCTGCTCCAGCATGGAGGATATCGAAGCAAGTAATATGGCGGCCATGATAATAATCCTCCTTGGATATATGGTATCGACTATGGGAACGGGCTTCGGCAGCGGTCCGGCCGTATTCCTGTCTCTTTGTCCTGTCGTGTCGGCATTTTCCGCACCCATATATTTTGTGCTCGGAGACATTGGTTTGGGAATTCTCATCGCTTCATGGCTGATTCAGCTTGCGTTCATTGTCCTGATAAATAAAGTGTCCGGCAGAGTGTACGACAGCCTGATAATGTACAAAGGAGACAGGCTGAAAATGAGTCAGATTCTCGGCATGGCAGGGGAAGGAAGAAAGGAGGCAAAGTAAATGAAGAATCATTTCACGGGATTTTCCAAGGTGTTTTCCTTTACCTTTAACCAGCATGTCAAGAGTAAAGGGTATAAAAACGCAACTATCGTTATCGCTGTTTTGTGCCTGCTTCTCCCGGCGCTTATAATGGTCGGAGTGGAAAAATTAGGAAGCAGCGAGTCTGAAACTGCGGTTTTGGGAGGAAGTTCCGAGGAGGCGGCTTTTGCAGGGATAGAAGACGTGCGATATGTGGCGGCTGTTGACTTGAGTGAAGATAAACTGCTTGATATATCGCTGCTTTCGGCTGCGATATCGGAGCTTACGGGAGCGGATATACAGGTAGTGGACATGGGCGATGACTTTGCTTCTGCTAAAAGCCTGACGGCGTCGAGAAACGATTCCCTGATATTGGTAACCGAGCAAGAGGGAACTTCATATACAACAAGTATTGTTATACCTGACGGCAGCAGCATTCCGCAAGAAGCTGCGGAAAGCTTCGGAGCCGTCTTTGACCAGTATGTGCAGATAATTGCTTTACAAGGTCAAAACGTACAGCCCGAGCAGACGGAGGAAGGCGACAGCCCTATGGAGATGGCGGATGTTGTCGTAATGTTTGCCGGATATATCAATATGATGCTTCTATATTTCTTCGTCCTCGTCTATGGCCAGGGGGTTGCCAACAGCGTGGTGATAGAAAAGAGCTCCAAGCTTGTAGAAAGCTTTCTCGTATCGGTGAAGCCGGGCGCAATGGTGCTCGGTAAGCTGCTGGCGATAACTTCGGCGGGCATATTGCAGCTGCTTTCATGGCTTCTTTCCCTTGCAGTCAGCTTTATTGCAGGAACGGCAATAGTAAAGAGCATAAATCCAGAAACAGATATGATGATAATTAATGTATTTGAGACGCTGGGAACGCTCCTTGACGGAATGTTTTCACCTGTAAACTGCATACTGGCTATACTGATGGTCGTTTCGGGAATGCTGCTTTATTGCGCCTTGGCGGCGATTGGCGGGGCTTTGGCTAGCAAGACGGAGGATTTGTCTTCGTCCAATGCGATTTTCTCTTTGATACTTGTCGTCAGCTTTTTTGGAGTAATGTTTGGAGGAGGTCTGACCTCGGGTGAAGAAGCCAGCGAAATTCTTGACTGGATACCGTTTACTTCCGTCATGATAACTCCGGGTAAAGCTCTTATGGGAACCATGCCGCTGTGGAAAACGTTTGCGAGCTTTGCCGTAACTCTGGCGGTAACTCTTCTGGCTGTTGCGGGGGCAGGTAAAATTTACAGGACTATGATATTTTACAAAGGCGACGTGCCTAAGCCGAAGGATATAATAAAGATGCTGAAAAGGGCGTAGAAGCATGTAAGAGCGTGTAAAACAGATAAAAGCGGGTATAAGACTGAAAAAGAGAGGGAGGAAGCTTTATGAATCCGGTTATGGAAAATTTACTTACGAGAAGAAGCGTCAGAAAATTTACAGCTCAAAGGATAAGCAGGGAAGCTTTGGCTGCAATATTAAAGGCAGGGATATATGCGCCCTCCGGAATGAATATGCAGACTATGCGTCTCACTGCGGTCACAGACAGAGAGAAGATACAGAGGCTTGCCGAAATTACAGGCCGAAAGCTCGGTCGCTGCGATTATGATTTTTACAAGCCGGACGTGTTGGTTATTCCAACCAACGAAAGGGAAAGCCGCTGGGGAATGGAGGACAATGCCTGCGCCATGGAAAACATGTTTCTTGCAGCTCATTCGCTGGGCATAGGCTCAGTATGGATAAATCAGCTCAGGGAAGTCTGTGACGATGAGGAAGTGAGGTCGCTGCTGAGAGAGTGGGGAATCCCGGACGGGCACACTGTTTACGGAGCGGCTGCTTTAGGATATGCAGCCGACGGTGCAGTCTGTGAAAACCCGAAAAAAGTAAGCGTTATAAATATTGTAGAATAACAGCTTATAAATTGAGACCGTCTGCATTAGCTTTTTTAAGCTGCTAATGCAGGCGGTCTCTTTAGTCATTGTCTGTCATTGTTTTCAGCGGTTTCGGATTTTTCTTTGCATTGCTTGCAGTGGCAGGCTTCACCGTGGCTTTTGTGCGCTATGTGGGTAAAAGCGATGCTTATTATGTCCTCCACGTGATGATCGTCAAGACTGTAAAAGATGTTTTTACCTTCTCTGCGGGCCTTGACCAGCCCCTCGTTTTTTAGCAGTTTTAGTTGATGAGAAACGGCGGATTTAGTCATGCCTATGATACCTGCTATATCGTTTACACATGTTTCTCCATCCGAAATTGTACATATTATCTTCATTCTGGACTCATCTCCGACTACCTTGAAAAACGCCGCAGCCTTCGGTATAAGCTCTTTATGTATACTGTTCATAATTATTTTCCTCTTTCATAGTACAACTTCATCTCTTCATCGGGAACCATGCTTCCGCCGGTGGCCCAGAGAATGTGACAGGCGTTGTCGATTTTATCGGATATGCCTTTGCTTTTCAGATAATCTGTTGCGGCCGTAACCTTAGAAGGACCCGGGAAAGATGCGCATGACGAAGGTTCTATGTATATTTTTTCTTTGTCGGCAAGCTGAGTCAAAAACGGATATAAAGCTTCGTCCGATATGGTGTAGCAGCCGTCCAGCAGAGTTTCCATTATGGAACCGACTAATCCGGAGGGACGGCCTACGGCGAGGCCGTCAGCTTCTGTCATGCCGTCGAGGCCTATGTCCGAAACGGAAATTTCATCGTGGAGGCCTGTTACCAGTCCCAGCGTCATACAAGGCGCATGGGTGGGTTCTGCAAAAAATATGTGAACGTTGTCTTTAAATATTTCTTTCAGGCCGAAGGTTACTCCTCCTGGAGCTCCGCCGACGCCGCACGGTATATATACGAAAAGGGGATGCTCGCTATCGACCTTTATGCTGCGTCTTTCAAGCTGTGAAGCAAGCCTCTTGGCGGCTACGGAATAACCTAAAAACAGATCGGCTGAGCCCTCGTCATCGACAAAGTGGCATGTCGGGTCGTTTGCAGCTGCTTTTCTGCCTTCGGAAACAGCCTTTTGGTAATCGTCGGGATATTCTATTACCGTAACTCCCCTTGAACGGAGAAGCTCCTTTTTCCAACCCCTTGCATCGGAAGACATGTGAACGGTAACTTTAAATCCCAGTTTGGCGCTTATTATACCTATAGAAAGACCAAGGTTGCCTGTGGAGCCTACGGCTACGGAATAACCGGAAAACAGCTTTCGGAACTCTTCTCTGGCAAGAACGGAGTAATCGTCATCTTCGGTAAGCATTCCTTTTTCAACGGCGATGGCTTCAGCAAATTTCAAAACCTCGTATATGCCGCCTCTTGCTTTTATGGAGCCGGAAATAGGCAGGTGACTGTCGCATTTTAGAAAAAGAGAACCCTTTACAATGCCGCACATGGAGCAAAGCGCCGTTTTCATTTTAGGAATTTCTATGAGCTTTGACTCAATGATTCCTCCCAGCTTTGACGTTTCAGGAAAAGCCTTTGCGATGTATGGAGCAAAGCGAGCAAGCCGTGCTTCTGCGTCTTCTATATCTCTCATGGTGAAAGGTGTGGAAGCTTCTTGACCGGCATTGGGATTGAGCCAGAAAACTTCTTTGTATCTTGCCATATCGGAAATTATGGGATTCATATCCTTTATTTTATTTGCATCCATTTTTATTCCCCCCCCGTTATTTTTATTCTTTCGTTATTCCTTCTTTTATGTTTTTAAAAGTATTTTTATTTTAGAATCTGTCGCTGTAATTGAAAATATCTCTGAGCTTTCCGCCCGTGACCCTGGACTTTTTGCGGGAATCATTGCGTTCGCCGCCGTTTTCCTCTGCGCTTACGGTGTTTTCAGGATGTTTATCCTCTGAAACAGAGCCCATGCCGCTTCTGCGGGCCATAAAATCCTCGTAATAATAAATCTTTGTCCATACGCCGGCTTCCGACGTTTCAACTATACAGAAGGTTCCGCCGGAACCGTCTCGCGGCTGAGATAAACTCCCAGGATTTATAAGGTATATTCCGTCCATGTTTAAATATGCTTTTCTGTGGGTGTGGCCGAAGAAAGCGCCTGTACAGCCGGACTCCAGCGTTTTGTAGTACAGAGTCTGCAAGCTGTATTTTACGTTGAGCATATGTCCGTGAGTTATAAAAAAATTACCTGCTTCAGTTTCGAGTATCATATGTCCGTCATCTGAAAAATCGCCGTCGCAGTTGCCTTTAACGGCAAATACGGGAATTCCCGTTCGCCTTCTTATGTTATCTGCGTCCTTACAGTAATCTCCGCAGTGTACTATGGCATTTGGCGGAAACTCTTTTTTTATTTTTTCAAATACGTCCCAAAACCGTGAAAGCCGGCCGTGGGTATCGCTGATAACAAGAATACGCATGTTTAATCCTTTCTTTTAGTTACCTTTGAGCTGATTTTAAGCTGACCTTAAAATAGTCTTGATAAACGGCGATATGTCTCGCTTTCCATCTCTTTGCCTTTTTGCAGTGAGAAACGTAAATATACGAAACAGATAATGACTAATAACGTAATTATACCATAGAAAAAAGAAATATTGTATGATAAAATAACATAAGAATCCTAAGTAAAAGGAGTATGTCATGATAAGAGATATAAGAAAAAAGATGGTCATATTATCAGGCAGGCTGCCTTTTTCGCCTGAGGTTAAAGCTTTAGCAGAGCAGAAAGAAAGAAAGGACTGGGTTTTCAGAAATCTAAGGCTGAACGGTTCAAGGCTGAGCGAGGAGGAAGCGGATGGGCTTGTAAGGGGCGATTACGTGTTGGGAGCGTCGGTTTGGGAGCACATTACGGCAGAAAGGCTTATAAAGGTTCTCGGTAAAATGTACGACTCTGTTTCACGCGGCGTCGATATGGATTTGAAGCTTATAAATACTTTTCACAACATTATCGCAGGAACAGGGTTCGATACGGGAAAAGGCTACAGAAAGCGCAGCGTTGTGATAACAGAGTACGACTATGTGCCTGCGCTGCCTTCAGAAATACCGGAAGAAATGCGAAGCCTTCAGCTTATTATAGACGAAAAAAGTGAGATTGCGGGAAGCAGCAGCGACTGTTTTGCGGCAGCGGCGGAAATACATAACAGAATTTTGTCTGTAGTCCCTTATGGGGACGAAGATAAGATTTTAGCCAGGATAGCGGCGGCATATTTTCTTATGACTAAAGGCTATCCGGCGGTGGTCTGCGATATGACGGAAAGAGAGTATGGCGAAGCAGCGGAGCAGAGTATAAAAACAGGGGAATGCGAGACTTTTCGGGATTCCCTGATGAAGGCTGTTCTCGA
The DNA here is from genome assembly GCA_937900415.1 of uncultured Clostridia bacterium. GTDB lineage: Bacteria > Bacillota > Clostridia > Peptostreptococcales > Anaerovoracaceae > Fimisoma. The sequence goes on along the minus strand of CALCEY010000009.1, from coordinate 319,417 downwards.
AAGAACAGACCTGATGATTAAGTTGACCGCATATTAAAACCGGGGTATCATAAATTTGGGAGGAAGAAAATATATGGAAAATAAAAAGTTCAGCTTCAACAGCAAATACGCCAAGCTTGGCCTGACTGTGTTTATATCAGGCGGAGCCTTGGTTTTATGCTTCTTCCTGCTGAACAACATAGACGGTGTTATGAATTCTCTCAGTAAAATCAACGGAATTCTGACGCCTTTTTACTTAGGAATAATAATGGCATATCTTTTGTGCCCTATTTATAACGGAGCCTTGAGGATGATATACAGAGTCAACAAGGGGCGTTTCAGAAATACAGTGAAAGCCTATACTTTTTCGAGATTTTTTGCAACGATTATCGCCCTTTTCTTCTTGATATTCATACTCAGTGGATTGTTTATTATGGTAATACCGGAACTGATAGAAAGCGTGGCAGGCTTGATAAGAAATCTTCCGGCAACTGTTGACAGAATTTCGACGTGGATACAGGATAATATAGAGCAAAATCCTGAACTGGCGGATCTTTTGCAGGTGAGGATAGAAAGTATTTCAGAAACCTTCTTTAAATGGGCGCAGACCAATGTGCTGCCGGGAGCTGAATCCATTTTGGCCGGAGTTTCTGCCGGAGTTATGGGGACTATCGGAGGCGTGATAGACATCCTCGTGGCCTTAGTGATATGCGTATACATATTGAACAGCAAAGAAATCTTTCAGGCGCAGGCGAAGAAATTCGTCCTTGCGGCCTTTTCGAGAAAGAGGGCAGGGGATATTTTCGAATTCGGCCGAATATGCAATGATACTTTCGGTGGATTTATCAATGGAAAAATTATAGATTCAATAATAATAGGCATACTATGCTTTATAGCTATGACTGTGATGAAACTGCCTCTTACGATGCTCATAAGCGTGGTAGTGGGAGTTACCAATATAATCCCGTTTTTCGGGCCGTTTATAGGAGCCATTCCTTCAATAATACTGCTTCTTTGTATAGATCCGTGGGCGGCACTTAAGTTCGGTATAATGGTGCTCGTTCTTCAGCAGCTGGACGGCAATATAATCGGGCCTAAAATTCTGGGAAAGACAACTAAGCTGGCAAGCTTTTGGGTAATGTTCGCGATAATAGTAGGAGGGGGAATGTTCGGCTTTGCAGGCATGATTTTAGGAGTGCCAACAATGGCGGTGATTTACGTATATATAAAGAGGCTTGTAAACGGCAGACTGAGCAAAAAGAATCTGCCGATGAAGACGGAAAACTATGAGGATTTCACAAAATATAACATAAATAAGGAGGATATATTTGGAAAAGATTCGTGCGTCTCTTTTGACGGAAGTGAAAAACAAGCTAAAGCTAAATAATGATACTGAGGTCAGAGAAAATGTTGATATGAGCGGATTGACTTCCTTCAGAGCGGGAGGAAAAGCAGCTCTTCTGGCGGAGGTCGGAAGCGTTGAATCTTTAAAAAACGCGCTTAAGATTGTTTCCGCAGCGGGAGTTTTTCATATGATTTTGGGAAACGGATCGAATACGCTGTTTAAAGACAGCGGATATGAGGGCGTGGTGATAAGGCTTTCTCAGGAGAGCTTCTCAGCTGTGGAAATAGAGGGGGAAGAGACGTCTGAGGTAAGGGTTGCGGATAAGAACGGCACGGATAACGCTAAAGCTTCAAATAAAATTCTCGTCAGAGCCGGTGCAGGAATCCTGCTTTCTTCTTTGGCAAAAGCTCTTATGAGTCACAGCCTCAGCGGCTTTGAATTTGCAGGAGGGATACCGGGAAGTCTGGGCGGAGCCTTGTTCATGAACGCAGGCGCTTACGGTGGAGAAATGAAAGATATAGTGCGCTCGGTGAAAGCCGTTGCTCCGGATGGAAGTCATGAAAAATTATTTTCCGCAGAGGAGATGAACTTCAGTTACAGACACAGCGCGCTCGAAGAAAATGGATATATAGCGGTGGAGGCTGAAATGGAGCTTTTAGCCGGAGATAAAGAGCATATCGCCGAAAAGATGAAGGAGCTTGCCATAAAACGAAGCAGCAAGCAGCCCGTTCAATATCCCTCGGCAGGCAGCACATTTAAAAGACCGGAGGGATATTTTGCAGGAAAGCTGATAGAGGACGCGGGTCTTAAGGGCGTTGCCGTAGGAGGGGCTCAGGTTTCCGTTCTCCACAGCGGGTTCATTATCAACAAGGGAGGCGCGACGGCAACCGATATAATTCGGCTCATAACACTGGTTCAAAACAGAGTTTATGACGAATTCGGCATTATGCTTCAGCCGGAGGTGAAAATCATTGGATAATTTTGAAAAAGAGCTGAATAAATATAAGATGACTTATGACCATCACACTCATACCGTCTATTCTCACGGAAAGGGTCGGATTGAGGACAACGTGAGGGTCGCCTTGGCCAAAGGACTGAAATCGGTGGCGATAACGGACCATGGCCCCGGTCATCTGACTTATGGCATTAAGATGAGCGATGTCGGCAGGATGCGGTCGGAAATAGACAGTCTGAAAATAAAATATCCGCAAATAGATATTTTACTTGGCGTAGAGGCCAATACCATAAGAGTTGAGCCGTATATAGACCTGTGCGAAGAAGATAAGGGCTTGTTTGACATAATTCTGGCGGGGTATCACTATGGAATCCCCAAGGCAGGAATGGTTTCCAATTATATAAGCGACCACACGGGATTTTTCGGAGGAAGCTCCTCCGGCCTCCTTGTGAAGAATACGGATATGATATTGAAAGCTCTATACGAGAATAAGATAGATGTACTGACCCATCCGGGAGACAAGGGCCCCTTTGATATTGAAGATATATCAAAAGCGTGCGCCGATACAGGAACTATGATAGAAATTAACGGAAAGCATACTCATCTGACGGTAGAAGAGATAAAAATTGCGGCGCGTTTTGATGTGAAGTTCATAATCGGAAGCGACGCTCATGTTCCGGAAAAGGTAGGAGAATTCAGGGAACAGCTTTCGAGGGCTTTACGCGCTGGACTTGATCCTGAGAGGATTGTCAACATTGAAAGGAAAATTGATTGAAGATGGAAGTCGTAATAATAACAGGCTTGTCGGGCGCAGGTAAAACAAAAACCTCCGACTGGTTTGAGGATAAGGGCTATTATTGCATAGACAATATGCCGCCGTCTCTTATCGGAAATTTCATAGAGCTTGCCGCAACGGGAAAGCGTAAGATTAAAAAAGCGGCTTTTGTAGTAGACATAAGGGGCGGCCAGTTTTTCGGAGATTTGAAGGAGCTGATCATATCGCTCAGAGACGATATGAACGTGGACCTTAAAATACTGTTTATAGAAGCGTCTGATGAAGCGCTGATACGCAGATTTAACGAAGTAAGACGAAGCCATCCTCTTTCGGCGTATGCTGTTACGAGAGACGCCATACAGGAAGAAAGAAGAGAATTGGAAGAGCTCAGAGGAATGGCCGATTTTGTGATAGACACTTCAACCTTAAAGGTTGCCGAGCTTAATTCGGAGCTGGATAAGTTGTTTGAATCGAAGACTAAAAACGACTCCTTCGTCATAAATTTCATGTCATTTGGGTATAAGCACGGGATTCCGACGGAGGCCGACTGGGTTATAGACGTTCGTTTCATACCGAACCCATATTACGTATCCAGCTTGAAAAAGCTTACCGGAAACAATAAAAAGGTAGCTCAGTATGTGATGAGACAGGATATAACGAAGGAGTTTGTTAACAGACTTTACGAGATAATAATAAAGCTGGCTCCGCGCTATGCCAAGGAGGGAAAGTACAGCTTGACCATAGCCTTCGGCTGTACCGGAGGTCAGCACAGATCTGTGACTTTAGCCAACGAATTTTATAGGAGAATGACGGAGGAGGGCTGGCGGACAACCCTTGAGCACAGAGAGCTTTAGGTGCCGCAGCGGCTGTGAATGAAGGACTGTATACGAACGGAACCGCAGACTACTGGAGCTGTAGCCTGGCAAAGCTTTCACCACTTGAATATTCGGCAATTTAATGATATAATCTAAAAGGTTAATGAATTCATTGTGAATAAAGGAGATAGACATGGAAAAATTAATTATCAGCGCATGTATTTGCGGCGCAGAAGTAACAAAGGAACAGAATCCGAACGTACCTTATACAGTGGAAGAAATCGTAAGAGAAGCAAAATCTGCTTATGATGCAGGCGCAGCTCTGATTCACCTTCACGTAAGATGGGACGACGGTACTCCTACTCAGGACAAGGGAAGATTCCAGGAGTGCATCGACGCTATCAGAAAGGAATGTCCTGACGCCATCATTCAGCCTTCGACAGGCGGAGCAGTAGGAATGACCGACCTTGAGAGATTGCAGTCGACAGAAGTAGTTCCGACCCCTGAAATGGCGACTCTTGACTGTGGAACATGCAACTTCGGCGGAGATGAAATTTTTATAAATACTGACAACACAATCGTTAATTTCGCAAAGATTATGCAGGAAAGAGGCATAAAACCTGAATGTGAAGTATTCGACAAGGGAATGATTGACACCGCAATGAAAACCGCTTACAAAAAAGGTTATCTGACCAAGCCTATCCACTGGGATTTCGTACTTGGCGTACAGATGACAGCTACAATAAGAGATCTGGTTTACATGGTAGAATCCATTCCTGAAGGTTCAACATGGACTGCAACAGGCCTTGGAAAGAACGCATGGCACATTGCAGCCGCTACCATCAGCTTGGGCGGACATGTAAGAGTAGGTTTTGAAGACAACCTTTATATGGAAAAGGGCGTTTTGGCAGAGTCCAACGGACAGATGGTAGCTAAGGTAGTAGAGCTTGCTAAGATGCTCGGAAGAGAAGTGGCTACCCCTGCTGAAGCAAGAGAAATTCTGGGTCTTGCACCTCTTAAATAAGAAAATACATAATGTGAAAATTTTTATTGCCGGCTCGATAGAGCCGGCTTTTTTCGTCCTTTCACGTGAATCGACACAATTTCTTCATACAAATGTGCTTTTAATTTCACAACGGTTAGTGTACAATGAGATATAAAATATATGAGAAAACGCAAGGAGCCGTGTATGTCTTTTGCAACTGAAGTAAAAAATGAACTGGCCAGAACAGAGCCTGAGAAAAAATGTTGTATGCTTGCTGAAATAGCCGGCTTTTTAAGAGTAGCCGGAAGTATAGGTCTTGCCGGCGGAGGAAAGTTCAGACTTGTGGTTACTACGGAAAACCCAGCGATAGCGAGACATTACAAAAAACTCATACAAGATTATTTTGGAATTGAAACTACTTTCGACGTGGGAGAGAGTGATTTTGCAGGGAAAACCAGGGCCTATAATATCAATATAGACGCAGAGAACAGAAGCGAGCAGATTTTGAGAGAGACCGGAATTCTTCTTGTCAGAGAGGGGAATAACTATATTTCTGACGGAATTTATGATGGCATAGTAAAAAACAAGTGCTGCAAAAGAGTTTATCTGAGAGGCGTTTTCATGGGCGCAGGCACGATGAGCAATCCTGAAAAATCTTATCACTTAGAGTTTGTCTGTCATACCGAGGCGCTTGCTTCAGACCTGAGGAGATTGATAAATTCATTCAGAGATCTGGAGGCAAAGCAGTATAAGCGAGGAAAGCATTATATCGTATATATGAAGAAAGCAGATTATATCGGAGACACCTTGGGAATAATGGGAGCAGACAGCCATTCTCTGAAAATTGAAAATACATGGGTAGACAAGTCGATGAGAAACAAGGTCAACAGACTTGCCAACTGTGACAACGCCAATGTGGATAAGATAGTGGAAGCTGCGATGAAGCAGGTGGCGGCTATAGAGAAGATTAAAAAAATAAAAGGACTCAAGTGGCTGCCCGACAAACTGAGAGAAACGGCAGAGCTTAGGCTTGAAAATCCTGACGTTTCTATAGCGGTTCTTGGAGAGATGTGCAGTCCGCCGTTGAAAAAATCGGGAATAAACGGAAGATTAAAAAAGATTGAAGAGCTGGCTGACAAGCTTTAATACGCCTAATGATAAATTTTATAAATTTGAAATTATACTTGAGAAAATTGAGCAGACTATCATGTATGTGACTTAAACGGATAATAATTATTCAATATCGCTCATGTATACAGTGTATTTGATTAAAGTACAGTTATTATGGAATTATTTGTGGTATCTTTATAATAGGGGTAAATTTTTATTTGGATAAAATAGAATAAGGAGGGGATAAATTGTTTACAGAAGAATTAAAACTTATTAAGGAGGCAGAGGAACGGGCAGACGAGATGCGCAGCAGCGCAAAGCTTTCGGCAAAGAAGCTTATTGAAGAGACGGACGCAAAGGTCAGCAAGATGGTAGACGACGCTTTTGCCGCCGAAAAGGAACAGTGCGACGCCCTTCTCAACGATGGCAGAGAGATTGCCCAAAGACTTTACGACGACGCAATCAAAGACTCCCAAGTCCTCTGTGAGAAGATGATTTCACAGGCTTGTGAAAATCAAGATGAAGCCGTAAAATTTATTGCAGAAAGGATTGTGGATTCAAGTGTCGATTGTTAAGATGCAAAAAGTTGCGGTAATAGGCCTTGACAAACATAAGGAATCCATAATGGGAAGGCTGATGGACTTCGGAGCCGTTGAGCTTATAGAACAGAAGGATAAGCTCACGGATGATACGCTGAGCAGCATGGTGACTTTAGACGACAGCCATACGAAAGCTGCGGAGCTTGACGCCAAGCTTAATCAGGCCGAAGCAGTTCTGAGGTTTCTTGAAAAGTACGATACCTCCGGGACGCCCCTTTTCAAGACGAGACGTTTGATGAAAGCTTCCGATGTAAGAAATTTTGACATTGAAAAAGCGGAAGAAGATATAAAAAGCGTTTTGGAGCTTGAAGACAGGCTGAGAGAGACCAACGAACGAATTAACAAGCTGGAACAGGATGAGATTCTTATAAAACCGTGGAACAAATATGCGACGCCTTTGGAATTGATAAAAACGCCTAAAGCTATAATTCACGAAGGCGTAGTACCCGCTTCGACGGATATTGCCGGACTTATGAAAGAACTTGAGAATTTTGGCGGAATAGTGGCAAAACTGATAAATTCTGATAAAGACCTCAATTACTTGGCTTTCATATGCCTCATAAGTCAGGAAGAAGAAATTTTGGCCCTACTGAAACAAAAAGGCTTTACGGAAGTTTATTTCAAAGGATTGAAAGGGACTGCCGCAGAAAACCTCAAGAGGATAGGAAAAGAGAAAGAAGCTCTTGCCGCCGTGATAAAATCCATAGAAAAAGAGGCAGAGGAAAAAGCTTCTCTGAGAAAGCATATAGAGAATTACAGAGATGTGATAGCTATAGCTTCTGACAAGGAAAAGGTAAGAAATAAGCTGCTCAAGACGAAGACGACCTTTTATCTGGAGGGCTGGATTCCTGAACGTCTTGTCGGGAAAGCTTCAAGACTTCTGGAGAAGAGCGACTGCTATTACAGGTTTACGTCTCCCAAAGAGGGTGAAGACGTACCTGTGCTCCTTGAAAACAAGAACTTCTTTGTACCTTTTGAAGCCATTACCGAGATGTATTCACTGCCGGACTATAAAGGATTTGACCCGACCAGCATATATGCGCTGTTCTATGCGATGTTCTTCGGCATGATGCTCAGCGATGCCGGATACGGCATAATAATGACGGCCGCCTGCTTCATCGTTCTTCGCAAGTTCGATTTGGAGGGAGCCACCTATAAGATGATACGTCTGTTCTTCTATTGCGGAATTTCAACCATAATATGGGGAGCTCTGTTCGGAGGCTGGTTCGGAGACTTCATACAGGTGTTTTCAAGAACCATACTGGGAAAAGAAGTGGTTATCGACGCATTGTGGTTTAATCCGCTGGATGACCCGATGAAGCTTCTCATCTTTTCGCTGGCGCTTGGAATAATACACCTGTTCATAGGAATGGGAATCAAGGCTTACATGCAGATAAAAGAGGGGCATTGGATTGACGCCGTTTGCGACGAAGGCTTCTGGTATTTCACAATAACAGGCATCATCGCATGGCTCGGAGGCGGCTCCGTATCGCCTGCGCTTGCTAAGACAGGAATGTGGCTTGCGGTTATCGGAGCGGCGGGACTGCTGCTTACAGGAGGCAGGCACAACAAAGGCATCGGAAAAATAACAGGCGGATTGAGCAACATATACAATATTACAAGCTATATGTCAGATATTCTTTCCTATGCCAGACTTCTGGCCTTAGGTCTTGCCACAGGCGTAATAGCGCAGGTGGTAAACACCATGGGTTCGCTTTTTGGAGGCGGCGTATTGGGGCTTATCATACTGCTTGTGATGTTCGTATTGGGACATACGCTGAATCTGGCGATAAATGCGCTGGGAGCGTTCATACATTCCAGCAGACTTCAGTATGTTGAATTCTTCGGAAAGTTTTACGAAGACGGCGGAGAACCCTTTGATCCTTTCCGCAGGAAAACAAAATATATAAAGATAGAGCAAGAGGAGGAATAAAAATGAATATGATAGATGGCAACACATTAGCTCTTATAGGAGCCGCCGTTGCGGCTCTGGCAGGCATAGGAAGCGCTATGGGCGTAGGCATAGCAGGTCAGGCAGCCTCTGCTGTTTTGGCAGAGGATCCCAAGAAATTCGGTAAAACACTTATTTTACAGGCTTTGCCCGGCACGCAGGGTATCTACGGATTGATCATTTCCTTCCTCATAATGCAGAAGATAGGTCTTTTGGGCGGCTCTATGGTTGATTTGACAATGGCTCAGGGAGCATACTTTTTAGCCGCCGGAATTCCTATAGGACTGGTTGGAATATGGTCCGGTATAGCTCAGGGAAAAGCAGCGGCAGCGGCTCTTCAGCTTACCGCCAAAAGACCCGATCAGATGGTAAAAGGTATAATCTACACTGCAATGGTAGAAACATACGCCATCTTCGCCCTGCTGGTATCTGTTCTTATTTGGCTTAGAATTGCAATATAGAGGGCTTGCGAAAGGCGGATGACGTATGAGTATAGAAAAGATTACATCGGCTATTATAGATGAGGCGCAGGCCGAATGCGAACAGATAATGAACGCCGCCAAGGCCAAGAGCCTCAGTTCTATAAAGACCCTGAAAAAGAGAATAGCCATAGAGACCGACGCAGCGGTAAAGGATGCTGAAGAAGAGCGCGACAGGATTATCAGCCGCCGCAGATCGGTAGCCGATATAGACGGCAAGAAAATAATTCTTAGAAAAAAACAGGAGCTTATAGCAGAGTGCTTCACTCAGGCTATAGATTATATTATTTCTATGGACAGAGACAGGTATGTAAGCTTCCTTGCGGCCGCAGGAAAGGTTTCCGGGTTTAAAGACGGAGCGCTCATCTTTAATAAAGAGGAAAGAAGCTCTATAGGACAAAGAGTCGTGGACGCTCTGAACAGAGAAATTGATGGCGGAAAGTTTACGCTTTCTGAAGAAACGAGAGATTTGAGAGGCGGATACATGCTTCAGCAGGGGCAGGTTTACATCAACAATTCGGTGGAGGCCATGGTGGAGGATAAAAGCCGGGAGCTTACCAAAGACGTGGTGAATATATTGTTTCCGCCGGAAAAGTAAGGAGAGGGTTTTATGAGTAAAAACAGAGAAGACTCATATATATTCTGCGATTCCCTGATAAGGGCCAGCGAAAGGTCCCTGCTTACGAAAGCAAAGCTTTTAAGGGCTGCCGAGGCTGAAAATTTCAATGCCTCCGTGGCAGTGCTGAACGAGTATAATTACGGGGACGGAAGAACCTTTGAAAACCCGAGAGATTTTGCAGGCCTTTTGGCCGACGAAGAGCGGAAGGCTTTTGACCTTGTGCTTTCAGCACTGCCTGACAAAACGGAATTGGAAATGCTCAGATGCCCTAAGGATTATCATAATGCCAAAGCAGCTTTGAAAGCTGAATTTCTGGAAATTTCTCCTTTAAAATATATGGTCGGCGGAGGCAGATTTGAGCCGGAAGCGATGGAGGCCATGATAAGAGAAAGAGATTTCATGTGGTTTTCGACAGAGATGAAAGAGGCTGTTGCCGAAGCGTCCGAACTCTTTGGCAAAGGCAGAGACCCTCAGGAGATAGATATAATTCTTGATAAGGCATGCTACAGGGAAATGCTGAGAACGGCGGAGGCAGTAGGAGACGGGTTTCTTATAGGTTACGTGCGTTTGCTTATAGACATACTGAACGTCGTCACATTTGTAAGGCTTAGGCAGATTAAAAAACCGTGGTCATTTTTCCGAAAGGTGTTTCTTGATGGAGGCAGCATACCTGAAAACCTGTTTATAGGCGGATATGAAGAAAGCTATCATCAGCTGGCCGATAAATTCGCTCCGTACGGTTTCAGGGAAATTGTCGAAAAGGGGGCTGTAAAGGTTAAAACTGACGGGACCTATTCTCTGCTGGAAAAGCTTTGCGATAATAAGAGAATCGAATATATAAGAGACGCCAAGTTCGTTCCTTTTGGCCTTGCACCGGCGGCAGCTTTTATAATAGCAAAGGAAAGTGAATGTAAGAACCTGAGAATGATTCTTTCGGGCAAGATTGCAGGAACGCCTAAGGCAGTTATTTTAGAAAGATTGAGGAAAACTTATGTATAGGATAGGAGTTATCGGAGACAGGGAAAGCGTTCTTGGCTTCAAAGCTATCGGACTGGAAGTTTTCCCGTGCGACGGCGTAAAAGAAGCGCACAAGGCATTTAAAGATATAGCCGAAAAGGATTTTGCGATTATCTATATGACTGAGCCTTTATATAAGGAGATGTCTGCGGAGGTCGCCGAATACACAGACAAAAGACTCCCTGCTGTCATACCGATACCGGACAAGGACGGCTCTTTGGGAATCGGTACTAAAAGCGTTAAAAAGGCTGTGGAACGCGCCGTAGGCGCAGACATCCTGTTTGGAGGTGACAAATAGCAATGAGTCAGGGAAAAGTAGTAAAAGTATCAGGCCCTCTGGTTATAGCCTCGGGAATGGAAGAGGCCAACATGTACGACGTGGTGCATGTCGGAGAACAGGGTCTGATAGGTGAAATAATAGAAATGAGAGGCGACAAGGCGTCTATTCAGGTATATGAAGAAACGGCAGGCATAGGACCGGGGGTTCCGGTAGTTACGACGGGAGCTCCGCTTTCCGTAGAGCTGGGGCCTGGACTTATCGAAACCATGTACGACGGGATCCAGAGACCGCTTGAGGAGATGTATAAGGTAGCAGGCGCCAACATTACAAGAGGTGTAAAGGTTCCGTCTCTCTCAAGAGAAAAGAAATGGAATTTCGTTCCTGCGGTAAAGGCCGGAGATGAGGTGGAGCCCGGAGATATAATCGGAACCGTACAGGAGACCGTTTTAGTCGAGCAGAGGATAATGGTTCCTTACGGCATCGCCGGAACTGTGGAATCCGTAGAAGAAGGCGAATTTACCGTGGATCAGCCGGTATGCAGGGTGCGTACGGCAGACGGACAAGTAAAAGAGCTGACTATGATGCAGAAATGGCCTGTAAGAAAGGGGAGACCTTACAAGGAAAAGCTTGTTCCGGAAATGCCTCTCATCACAGGGCAGAGAGTTATCGACACGCTGTTTCCCATAGCTAAGGGCGGAGTGGCCGCAGTTCCGGGACCATTCGGATCCGGAAAAACAGTTGTACAGCATCAGCTGGCCAAGTGGGCGGACGCTGAAATTGTAGTATATATCGGCTGCGGAGAACGTGGAAATGAGATGACCGACGTATTGATGGAATTTCCTGAACTTAAGGACCCTAATACCGGTGAATCTATAATGAAGAGGACTGTGCTTATAGCCAACACCTCAGACATGCCGGTAGCGGCTCGTGAAGCTTCTATCTATACAGGAATAACCATAGCTGAGTATTTCAGGGATATGGGATATTCGGTAGCCATAATGGCAGATTCGACTTCAAGATGGGCGGAGGCTCTTCGTGAAATGTCAGGACGTCTTGAAGAAATGCCGGGTGAAGAAGGATACCCTGCATATCTGGCGTCACGTCTTGCTCAGTTCTATGAGAGAGCGGGAAGAACCGTTTCTCTAGGTAAAGAGGGAAGACTGGGAGCCTTGTCGGCTATAGGAGCGGTATCTCCTCCGGGAGGAGACATTTCAGAGCCTGTATCTCAGGCAACTTTAAGAATAGTTAAGGTGTTCTGGTGCCTTGATTCCTCTCTTGCATATAAGAGACATTTTCCGGCTATAAACTGGCTGCAGAGCTATTCTCTATATGTAGACAGATTAGAAGAATGGTATGCGGAAAATGTAAGCAAGGAATTCCCTAAACTGAGAGCCAGAGCGATACATCTGCTTCAAGAGGAATCCGAACTCAACGAAGTGGTACAGCTTGTAGGCGTTGACGGACTTTCACCGGAAGACAGACTGAAGCTGGAGGTTGCAAAGTCGATACGTGAAGATTATCTGCATCAGAACGCTTTCCATGAAGTGGACACCTATACCTCCCTCAACAAACAGTACAAGATGCTTAAGCTGATTTTGTCCTTCCACAGGCTGGCAAGGGAGGCCGTAGCTAAGGGAGCGGCTTTCGGAAAGCTGCTGGAGCTCCCTGTGAGAGAGACCATTGGACGTTTTAAATACGTAGAAGAAAAAGATGTAGACGCAGCTTTTGACAGTGTTATGGCTGAAATGAAGGAGAGTATCTCCGCACTGACGGCGAAGGAGGCTGAAGACGATGATTAAAGAATATAAAACCATAAGTGAAGTAGTCGGACCTCTTATGCTGGTAAAGAACGTTGAAAACGTTACCTACGATGAGCTTGGCGAAATTATACTTCCAAGCGGAGAAAAGAGACTTTGCAAAGTATTGGAAGTCAACGGGTCTGACGCCATGGTGCAGCTTTTTGAAAGCTCGACTGGAATAAATCTTAAGGAAAGCACGGTTAAGTTCCTGGGAAGAGGAACGGAGCTTGCAGTTTCGCCGGATATACTGGGAAGAGTTTTCGACGGAATGGGACGTCCTAAGGACGGAGGCCCTGAAATTATCGCAGAAAAGAGAATGGATATAAATGGCTTGCCTATGAATCCGGCAGCCAGGGACTATCCGTCTGAATTCATACAGACGGGAGTATCGGCGATAGACGGTCTGAATACGTTGGTAAGAGGACAGAAGCTGCCTATATTCTCGGCTTCGGGACTTCCTCATGCAAATCTGGCGGCTCAGATTGCCCGTCAGGCTAAGGTGAGGGGAAGCGAGGGAAACTTTGCAGTAGTCTTTGCCGCCATAGGTATAACCCATGAGGAAGCGGAGTTCTTTGCGTCAGATTTTAGGAAAACAGGAGCTATCGACAGGACGGTTCTTTTCATGAATCTGGCCAATGACCCTGCCGTAGAGCGTATTGCAACTCCTCGTATGGCTCTTACCGCCGCTGAGTATCTGGCTTTTGATCTGGGTATGCATGTGCTTGTAATATTGACTGATATTACTAATTATGCGGAAGCTTTGCGAGAGGTTTCGGCGGCCAGAAAAGAGGTTCCTGGAAGAAGAGGATATCCGGGATACCTGTATACGGACCTTGCGACGATGTATGAGAGAGCAGGACGTAAGAAAGGCTATGACGGTTCAATCACCATGATACCTATTCTTACCATGCCGGAAGAAGATAAGACGCATCCTATTCCGGATCTGACCGGATATATCACCGAGGGACAGATAATTTTATCAAGAGAGCTTTACAGGAAAGGTATTCAGCCTCCTATAGACGTGCTTCCTTCCCTTTCGCGTCTTAAGGATAAGGGAATCGGAAAAGGAAAGACGAGAGAGGATCATGCCGATACGATGAACCAGCTTTTCGCTGCGTATGCTAAAGGAAAAGAGGCCTTAGAGCTCGTTACAATTTTGGGAGAAGCGGCTCTGACTGAGACCGACCTCAAATATGCGCAGTTTTCACAGGCTTTTGAAAAAGAATACGTTTCTCAGGGATATAATACGGACAGAACCATAGAAGAGACTCTTAACACAGGCTGGAAGCTGCTGGAGCTGCTGCCTAAGAGCGAGCTTAAACGTATCAAGGACGAGTATATAGAAAAGTATCTGGGCAAAGAACAGTAATTTTAAGGGAAATTTTGGTGATATTATGGAAAGATTGAATGTAAATCCTACCAGAATGATGCTTACAACCTTGAAAAAGAGACTGATTACAGCCAGGCGGGGACACAAGCTCATGAAGGATAAGCGAGACCAGCTGATGAAGGGCTTTCTTGATTTGGCCCGCGAAAACAAGAGGCTCCGTGAAGAAGTGGAGACGGCTCTTTCCAAGGTGTATGAAAGTTTTTCGGTTGCCAGCGCCGTTATGAGCCGGGAAGTTCTTGAAGAAGCCCTGATGTTTCCAAAGCAGGGAGTAAAGCTGAACGTAGAAGGCAAGAACGTGATGAGCGTGGACGTTCCTCAATTCAGTTATGAAACTACTGCGTCAGATGCTTCGGACATATATTCATACGGCTTCGCCAGCACATCGGGAGAGCTGGACGCCGCTATAGACGGCCTTGCACAGATACTTCCTGCAATGCTGGAACTGGCGGCCAAGGAAAAGGAGGTTGCGATGCTGGCAGCTGAGCTGGAAAAAACGCGCCGCCGTGTAAACGCTCTTGAATACGTCAAGATACCTCAGCTTGAAATGACAATAAAATATATAGTCATGAAGCTTGATGAAAATGAGCGAGGCAATCAGACAAGACTTATGAAGGTTAAGGACATGATTCTGAAGGAATCCATCGAGGAAAAACGCGAGCGTACAAGGGAAGCCTGCGGGTAGCCTTTGATTCAGAAATGGCAGACTCATTCGGAACCGTTTGTATATACTTTATTTTATAGGGTGTTTACAAATACAAATGGCTCCCGTGAGTCTGTTTTTTAGTAGGCAGAAGCCGGAACAAACCTTTTAACTCACAGCGCTGTAATCAACGCCGGAGCAAACGTTTTAAACGCCGCTTTTCAAACATATACTGCTGTGGTAAAATGTTAAAAAGGAGAAAAAATCATGGCATTCACACATTTACATGTTCATACCGAATACAGCCTGCTGGACGGCGCCGCCAGGATAGGAGATCTTGTAAGCCGGGCAAGGGAGCTTGGGATGGAAAGCCTTGCGATCACCGATCACGGTGCTATGTTTGGCGTGATAGATTTCTATAAAGAATGTAAGAAGCAGGGAATCAAACCTATTATAGGCTGCGAGGTTTATACGGCGGCGAGAAAACTGACCGACAAGGAAGCGGATAAGGACAAGCATCAGGGGCATCTGGTGCTGCTTGCCAAAAATGAAGAGGGTTACAGAAACCTCATAAAAATTGTTTCCATAGGATACATAAAAGGATACTATTATAAGCCTCGTATAGATAAAGACGTTTTGAGAGAACACAGCGGAGGAATAATAGCTCTTTCAGCATGCCTTGCGGGAAACGTACAGAACAGACTGCTTCGGGGCGATTATGAAGGAGCAAAGAAAGAAGCCTCTGAACTTCTCGAAATTTTCGGCCGGGGAAATTTTTTCCTTGAACTTCAGGATCAGGGTCTTGAGGAAGAGGCTGAAATAAACCCATTGCTCATTAAGCTTGGCGGAGAGTTAGATGTGCCTGTCGTTGCGACCAACGACGTTCATTATGTGCGCAGGGAAGATGCGGAAGCTCATGACGTATTGCTGGCCATACAGACAGCCACCAGTATAAACGATGAAAACCGCATGAGATTTCCCAATGATGAATTTTATCTGAAAAGCGAAGATGAGATGCGGAGAATTTTCGCAAATGTTCCTGAAGCCATAGACAACACACAGTTGGTAGCCGATGCCTGTAATGTGGAATTTCAGTTCGGCCAGTATCATCTGCCTGAATTTGTATCTCCGGAAGGTAAGAGCAACGAGGAATATTTGAGGGAGCTTTGTTATAAGGGGCTTGAAGAAAGGTATGGGACAAGACGCGACGACAGCCTGACTGAAAGACTGGAATATGAAATAGGAACCATAGTTTCCATGGGATATGTGGAATATTTTCTGATCGTATGGGATTTCATCAATTACGCCAAGGAAAACGGCATAATGGTGGGACCCGGAAGAGGCTCGGCCGCAGGTTCGCTGGTAGCATACTGCCTGAAAATAACAGATATAGATCCTATAAGATATAATCTCATATTTGAACGGTTTTTAAATCCGGAACGTGTAAGTATGCCGGATATAGATATAGACTTCTGCTATGAAAGAAGACAGGAAGTTATAGATTATGTTACGAGAAAATATGGCGAAGACAAGGTATGTCAGATAATAACATTCGGTACAATGAAGGCAAAGCAGGCTGTAAGAGATGTGGGAAGAGCGCTGGACGTAAGCTATGCTGAGACCGACATGATAGCAAAGGCCATCCCCTTTGATCTGCATATGACCATCTCCAAGGCTCTTGAAACAAATCCGGAGCTGGCCGACATGTATGCGGAAAATCCGAAGGCCAAACAAGTCCTTGATATGGCCAGGGCTCTCGAAGGAATGCCGCGCCATGCCTCAACCCATGCGGCCGGAGTGGTTATTTCAAAAAAACCCATAGATGAGTACGTACCGCTGTATCTTTCCGATAAAGGGCCTGCTACACAGTTCACGATGACGACCATAGAAGAACTGGGCCTTCTGAAGATGGATTTTCTGGGGCTCAGGAACCTGACGGTAATAAGGGACGCTCTTGAGCTCATAGAAAAAGAGCATGGAATCACAATAGATTTTGCAAAGCTGGGCTACGATGATGCAAAGGTGTATGAAATGATTTCCCAAGGCAATACTCAGGGTGTTTTTCAGCTTGAAAGCCAGGGGATGACTCAGTTCATGAAGAACCTTAAGCCGAGCTGCTTTGAGGACGTAGTCGCAGGAATTTCCCTTTACAGACCGGGTCCCATGGACTCTATACCTAAATATATAGAGAACAAGAAAAATCCGGGAAAGATAAAATATATTCATCCGTCCCTTGCCCCTATTCTTGACGTAACCTACGGCTGCCTCGTATATCAGGAGCAGGTAATGCAGATAGTAAGAGATTTGGGCGGCTATAGCTATGGACGTTCGGATTTGGTGCGCCGCGCAATGTCAAAGAAAAAGATGAGCGTGATGCTGGAGGAAAAGGAATACTTTATCCACGGAAAAACCGATGATAACGGAAATATAGAGATAAAGGGCTGCGTACGTAACGGAATCCCGGAAGAAGCGGCAGAGGCGATCTTCAACGATATGGTAAGCTTTGCTCAGTATGCCTTCAACAAGAGTCATGCGGCAGCTTATGCGGTGGTGGCCTACGAAACCGGTTATCTAAAATATCATTATCCGGTGGAGTTTATGGCGGCGCTGATGACCAGCGTAATGGGCGACGCCAATCAGATTCCCAAATACATAAGAAATTGCAATGAGATGGATATAGAAGTTCTTCCTCCGAGCGTCAATAAGAGCGTAAAAAAATTCAGCGTGGAGGACGGCAAAATCCGTTTTGGACTTATGGGCGTAAAAAATGTCGGTGAAAACGCTATAGATGCTATCCTAAATGCGAGGGAAGAAAAAGGTGTTCCGTCCGATATATTTACTTTCATAGAACAGCTTGATATAAGTCAGATAAACAAGAAAGCCATAGAAAGTCTGATAAAGGCAGGCGCCTGCAATTGCTTTTCGGAAAACAAGGCAGCTCTTTTAAATATATATGAAGGATTGGTGGAGTCGGCTCAAAATGCCAGCCGCAAGAATTTGGCCGGACAGATGACTCTGTTTGATATAGGAGGCGAAGCGGCGGCAGAAACTCTTTCTCCTAAGCTTCCGGACGTGCTTCCGTTTTCCAAGGATGTATCTTTAGCGATGGAAAAAGAAATGCTCGGCGTTTATATAACCGATCACCCGCTTAAGGATTATGAGGAAAGGATGAAAGCCGTAGCTACGATAACGTCGGAGGAGCTCAACCATGCGGCAGAGAATCAAGAGCTTGATGAAAAAAATCAAGCGCAGGAAAGTTTCAGTCAGAGCGGAACCGGCGTGGGAAGCCATATAAAGGATGGTATGAAAGCCGTTATGACAGGTATGGTTTCTTCCAAGCGGACGCTGATTACCAAGAGCAACAAGATGATGGCCTTTCTGGCGTTGGAGGATCTTTACGGCGTGGCTGAAGTTGTAGTATTCCCCAATGTTTATGAGCGGGCGGCTCATTGCATTAACAGCGACTCTGTAATAGTCGTAAAGGGTACGGTGAATTTTAAGGAGGATGAAGCGCCGAAAATTTTAGCAGACAGCATAATGCTGATAGATGACATATCGTTATCGACGGATAAATCTTCGGCAGCAGGTCCCCAGGGAACGCCAGGCGCTTCTTCGCCGAATCGCCGCGCTGTGGCTGATGTGAATAATCTGATAAAGCTCAAGATACCGGCTGAGGAAAATGTGAATATCGTTTTGGAGCAGATAAAATCAACTCTTCAGAGACACCACGGAGGCGTACAGGTTTTGATATATCTGCCGGATGGAAAGATACTGAGAACTTCAAGCGATTTGTGGGGAGAGGCGACAGCAGCTCTGAAAAATCAGCTGGAGGCTATACTAGGGCGGGAAAACGTTAAAATGAATACGGAAAATGGCGCCGGAGCATGACGATATACGGCAACTGCGGTTGATTAGGCGATGGGTGCTTCGCATATGACGCAGAAATACATAGTTCTTTAAGACAGCTGATTTGAGCAGCAATCTGAATAATCGTAGAATCGGAGGAATATATCATGAGAAAAATAGGCGTGCTTACCAGCGGAGGAGACGCTCCCGGAATGAATGCAGCTATAAGATCTGTGGTAAGATGCGGGATTGACGCCGGGTTTGAAGTTTGGGGAATAGAGCGAGGCTATGAAGGAATGCTTGACGGTGAACTCAGACAGATGGACAGAAGTTCCGTCGGAGATATTCTTCACAGGGGAGGAACTGTTCTTAAAACTGCCAGAAGCGAGCGTTTCATGGAGGCTAAATGGATAGATAAGGCTGTTGAAATGCTGGACACCTTCGGAATCGAAGGAGTTGTCGTTATAGGCGGAAACGGCTCCCTCAAGGGAAGTATAGAGCTCGACGAGAGAGGAATCAAGGTCATGGGTCTTCCGGGAACGATAGATAACGATCTCAATTATACGGATTTTACTATAGGATTTGATACTGCCGTAACTACTGTTCTTGACGCCGTGGGAAAGATAAGAGACACTTCATCCGCTCACGACAGAACTACAGTTATAGAGGTTATGGGAAGAAAATGCGGCGATATAGCCCTCTATGCCGCGCTTGCCGGAGGAGCTGAATGTGCGCTGATACCTGAGGAAAAGGAAGATGTTAACAAGGTATGCCGCAAGATAATAGAAGGAAGCAACAGAGGAAAGCTTCACAGCATAATAATTAAGGCAGAGGGAACGCCTACTTCAAGCGACGAGCTTGTAAGGATTATAGAGGAAAGAACGGGTAAAGAGACTAAGTTAGTGGTTCTTTCGTATTTGCAGCGAGGCGGAAGCCCAACAATGAACGATCGCATGCTTGCAACGCTGTGCGGCTCAAAAGCGGTAGAGTTGCTTGTTTCCGGCGCGGAAAGCAAGGCCATAGGAATATGCGACGGACATATAACAGCATACGACTTGAGAGAGGCGCTTAAAATACCGAGAGAGTTTAACGAAGAGCTTTACGACTTGATAGACGTGCTCAGCAAATAGGGTGATAAGTATGGAAAAAACGGTGGTTATATATAAAAGTAAAAACGGTTCTACGGAAAAATATGCCGGCTGGATTGCAGAAGAATTGAATTGTGATGTGGTAAAGGCCGAGGATTTTTCCAAAGGAGATTTTGAAAAATACGATAACATTATCTACGGAGGCTGGGTTCATGCCGGCGGCATAGTGGGCTTCGACCTGATAAAGAAGAACGTGAGAAGGCTGAGAGAAAAAAAGGTGGTCATATTTGCCGTAGGATTAAACATAATGAACAGCGAAGCAAGAATGCAGCTCAGAGATATAAATTTCAGCAAGAGAAAAGTTAAAGGCCTTACTTGCTACTACTGTCCGGGAGCGTATGATCCGAACAGTGTAAAGGGGCTGGACGCAGGGATAATGAAGATGATGGTCAACATTTTGGAGGGAAAGAAAGACAGCGAAAAAACACCTGACGATGAAAAGCTCCTTGACGCAGTAAAAAACGGAGCTGATATGGTTGACAGGAAGTACATAGAACCGATAACAGATGAATTCAGATAATACAGTATCTTATTTTTTGCCGGCAGGACCGTCGCCGGTATCTTTTATTTCTATACCGAGGTCATTTGACATTACGGAGGCAAAGCCTATGGCGTGCTTTCCGTATTTTTTTCTTACCTCGTCCATGGTAAGCTCCATTTTCTCCATCCGCTCTTTCGTTTTGATGTCGGAACCGAAGAGTGAGAGCTGTTCCTGAGAGATTTCTGTAGTCAGATTGATTCCCGTTATTGTGAGCATGCGTATAGGCGAACCCTTGCGCCAGAATTGGGATATGATTTCAGAGGCCGCAGAGGATATTTCTTCTGCCAGCCACGTAGGTGAGACAAGTTGCTTCTGCCTTGAAATAACTTTAAAGTGGGGATCTTTTATATCTACCTTGATTCCGCAGGCTTTGAGGCCGTATTTTCGCAAACGTCCGGCAACTGTGTCGGAAAGTCCTTTTACAGCGACGGCAATGTCATTGCGGGTTGTCAGATCGCGCCTGAAGGTTATACCGTTTCCGACTGACTTTACAGGTTCTCTTTCATTGTAATGAGATACGGGATCGTCATCTATGCCGTTAGCGTGCTCCCACATCAATGTCCCCTGTTTGCCGAACAGCGATACAAGCAAGTCTTTTCTGCAATTAGCTATGTCGCCTATTGTCTTTATATCAACCTGGCGCAGCTTTTCATCAGTGGCTTTTCCAACGCCGAAAAGCTCTCCTGCCGGAAGCGGCCAGAGGAGCTCTTTGAAATTTTCTTTCGTAATTTCTGTCGTAGCGTCCGGCTTTTTATATTCACTACCCATTTTAGCAAAAGTTTTGTTAAAAGAAACGCCGGATGAAAGGGTCATGCCAAGCTCTGCTTTAACAGTGCGCCTTATGGTATCGGCTATTTTAACGCCGTCGCCGAAAAGACCCTGGCTGGCTGTAACGTCAAGCCACGATTCGTCTATACTGAAAGGCTCTACCATATCGGTGAAACGCAGATAAATTTCGTTTATAAGGTTGCAGTAGTATCGGTATTTGTCCATATGGGGGCGCACCAGCTGAAGCTCTGGACACTTTTTCTTTGCTTTCCATATGGTCTCGGCGGTAACTACTCCGAATTCTTTAGCAAGCTGATTTTTAGCCAATATAATACCGTGGCGGTTGTCGGGATCTCCGCTTACCGCCATGGGTTTGTCCTTTAATTCGGGATGTTCCAAAAGTTCAACGGCTGCATAAAAACCGTTCATGTCACAGTGAAGTATGACTCGCTCTTTTTTTTCTGTCATGAAAATATACTCCTTTACACTACCGGGAGTAGGAATATTTGTCAGGCTGCCAAAGTCAAGCAGCTTAAAAGTTTGCTTACCGTGAAAATTCAAACTAGTAGATGAAAAATACAGGCTGCGGACTGATGACTTTCGGTTTTATATATTTTAAGTATACCATAATTTAAAGCCGGGCGATACAGTCAGAAATATGTCGGAATGTAATTTTTTTATATGTGTTTTTTGTGAAGGAAAAGCCCTTTCCTTGACTTGCGGCGATATTTCAAGTTATAATAAACGCATTGATTATATTATAAACTGTACTTTGGTCCAAGAGGAAGCGTTCATTGAAACGCCGTGTGATTGACTGTAGGGCGTTATAATAAACGCATTGATTATATTATAAACTGTACTTTGGTCCAAGAGGAAGCGTTCATTGAAACGCCGTGTGATTGACTGTAGGGCGTTATAATAAACGCATTGATTATATTATAAACTGTACTTTGGTCCAAGAGGAAGCGTTCATTGAAACGCCGCTTGCCGAACTGAGGGCGTTATAATAAACGCGTTGTAACCGTAAGAACGGAAATTTTCGATTAAAAATGTCAATTACTTTTATTAGCAGATTTAAAAAAATAAAAAGATAAATTTTCGTATGAAGGTCTTTTTACGACCGATGATAAAAATTCTGATTGAAAAACGAAAACAGAGGAATTTTTAATTGATTGGAACCATTGGCGAAAAGCCTGAATCATCTTCAACTTATTTATTTCCTGCGCAGGGAGAAGACATAAATCCCTGAAAACAAGAGCGGGTTTTGGAAAACGAAAGATGAGAAGGACGTCGAACTTACAGTATGATAAAAAATACTTTGGAGGTAATATCGTGAGAACTTTAAATATGCTTATGGGCGTTTTACTTGTAATCGCTGGAATATTCATGATCGCAAACGAAGGGATTACATTTATTTCCGTGGCCTTTGTGGTCGGATTGCTTTTTATAATCGCCGGTATCGTGGAGGTGCTTTCATGCAACAGCTACAGAGGAGATGAAGACGATAAGGCATGGGTTTTGATAGATGGCCTGATAATGCTTGCCATAGGAGTTTTGATAATCCTTAATAAGTTGGCCGCAGACGTTACCGTTCCGCTTGTGCTTGGCTTTTGGGTGCTCACTTCGGGTATAGGAAATATGGTCAGGGCGCTGGCAAAGCGTGAAACAAAAGACGCATACTTTTACGGTTATTTAGTAATAGGAATTCTGAATGTGATAGTTGGTGCCTATATGTTCTTCAACAATGACCTGCTTATGATGTCGGTAATCGTTCAGGTAGGCCTGTGCATACTGGCGCAGGGAGTCAACGCTTTTATGGTCGGCGCTACTATTATAGTATTTAAATCGGATTTTCTGAAGACAAAGGAAGAAATGCTGGCTAAAGCTGTCGAAGACGCCGAAAAAGCTCAGGAAGCGGCCAAGGAAGCCATAAGCGCCGTTGAAGAGGCAAAGGCGATAGTAAAGGAAATAGAAAAGACGCCGGAGGAACTTCTTGATGCGGCGCTTGCTCCTAAACCGGGTGAGGAAATAGAAATAACCAATATAGTCGTAGAGGATGAAGAATAAAATAGGACAGGATTATGGAAAAGTATTATGATATAGCTATAGTCGGAGCCGGCCCGGCCGGTCTTGCGGCGGCTATAACCGTTAAATCAGCCGAGCCTGAGCTTGCTGTTGTCATTCTTGAAAAAAAAGAAAAGGCAGCAAAAAAACTCAGCGCTTCGGGTAACGGAAGAGGAAACTTATCCAATGAAAGATGTGAGTCGCTTGATGAAGTTTTAGGGTTTTTTTCTAGTTCAGGCGTGGCTGTAAGGGTTGATGAAGAGGGACGTATATATCCTTACTCGGAGGAAGCGGCAGCCGTTGCCGAGACGCTCGTGCAAAAGGCTGAATCGCTTGGCGTGCAAATTCTCACAGATAGTAATGCAGAAAGTGTGGAAGCCGGCTCTGGCGGCGGCTTCCATGTTTTTATTTCAGGAGAAACAGGAAAACAAGATTTACGGTGCGGAGCGCTTTTGATAGCTGCCGGAGGAAAGTCATTTGCCATGTACGGCTCGACGGGAGATGGATATAAGTTTGCCAAATCTTTGGGACACAGGGTGACGGTGTTGATTCCGGGGTTGACTGCGGTGGAAGTGAAAGAAGATATAAGAGCGCTTAAGGGAGTCAGGTCAAAAGCTGTCGTCAGTCTTTTCGATAAGGGCGATATGGTTTTCAGAGAAGCCGGAGAAATTCAGTTCAGAGAAGATTCTGTTTCGGGAATCTGCGTTATGAATTTGTCATCAAAGCTTCCTGTTGCCATTTCCGTTGAAAAAAGGTCTTCCTTTGAAAATCTCAGACTTGCCGTAAACTTTGTACCGGATTTCGACGCCGCCGGCTTGACGGATTTTATCAGGGCGCGCCGGCAAGGAGACGGGACAACGGCGTTTGACATGCTTAAGACTATAGCCAAGAAGCAGTTGATACAGGAAATATTAAAACGGGCGGAGATTCCGCAGGAAAAACCGTCCGGGCTTATGACTGCGGAGGATATTTTAAAAATCGCCAATGCTCTGAGGAACTTTTCTCTGACGCCGTGCGGACGAAAGGGTTGGAAAGAAGCGCAAGTTACCAAGGGCGGAGTAGCCATGGAAGAGATAAATGCGGAGACGATGGAATCGGCAATTGCTTCAAACTTGTACTTTGCAGGTGAAGTTTTGGACTACGACGGGCCGTGCGGAGGATATAACTTGCATAATGCGTGGCTTACTGGAATAAAGGCGGGAAAAGCGATGGCGGAAAGGTTAAAAAAGTATAAGGATGTACAGAATTCATCAGATAAAACTTGATTTAGGAGAATCGAAAGAAAAGCTGCCTGAAAAGATTTCAAAAAAAATCGGCGTCAGAGATTTGCCTATAAAAAAGTGGAGGATAGTTAAAGAATCCATCGACGCTCGCAACAAAGCAAATATAAAGCTGGTATATTCCGTCGATTTTGAAACTGACAGGAAGCTTAAACTTGAAGAATCTCCGCAGAGGAAATATGAAATACCGAAAGTTGCGCCGGAAATATCAGAGGCCATATCCTCAGAAAAACCTTTATCAGAGGAAAGAAAGCTGCTTAGGCCGGTAGTCGCAGGCTTTGGTCCGGCGGGAATTTTTGCGTCGCTGATACTGGCGCAGGCAGGGCTGAGACCTATAATTCTTGAACGGGGAAGGGATGTTGAACGCCGTGCTTACGATGTGGAAAGCTTTTGGCAGGGAGGCCCGCTTGATACGGAATCCAACGTTCAGTTCGGCGAAGGCGGCGCAGGCGCATTTTCCGACGGAAAGCTAACCACAGGGATAAAAGACATAAGAATAGAAAAAGTTTTCGGGGAGCTGATAAACTTCGGCGCGCCTGCCGAAATCTCATATAAGCAGAAACCTCATATCGGAACGGATGTTTTACGGATGACGGTGAAGAATATGAGGGAGGAGATATTGCGGCTCGGGGCAGAAATTTTCTTTGAAACGAAATTAACGGATTTGATTTTGTCAGAGGAAAAGCTTGACGGTATAATATGTGAAAACAGAAAAGGCGAACGGAGACGTATCATGTGCCGTCACCTGATTTTAGCGCCGGGGCACAGCGCCAGAGATACCTTTTCCATGCTAAGGGAAAGAAAAATCGCCATGGAACGAAAACCTTTTTCCATCGGGGTTAGGATTGAACATCCTCAGGAAATGATCGACATTTCACAATACGGAAAACCTCACGGCGAACTTGGTCTTCCTCCGGCAGAATACAAGCTCAGTTACAGGTGCAGAGAAAAATGCGAAAATGAGACTATTGAATGTGCGGCTTCGGAGGGTAAAGCCGCAGGCCGCGGAGTTTATACCTTTTGTATGTGTCCGGGAGGTCAGGTGATAAACGCCTCATCGGAAAACGGTGGGGTGGTAGTCAACGGCATGAGTTTTCATGCGAGGGACAGCGGTATAGCCAACAGCGCATTGCTTTGCGATGTGCGGACAGAAGATTTCAACGGTGACGATATACTTGCAGGCGTCGAATTTCAGCGGCAGTATGAAAGAAAGGCTTATGAAGCGGCGGGATTTAAGCCGGCGCCGCCGACGACAAGCTGGGGGCTGCTGAGAGACGGAAAGGCTGCCGATGTGGAAGCCTGCCTGCCTGAATTTGCTCTTGAGGCTTTTCGTGAAGCAATGCCGGAACTTGGAAAGAAGCTTAAGGGCTTCGATTCGGAAAGCGCCAAAATATATGCGGTAGAGACGAGAAGCTCGTCGCCGGTAAGAATTTTACGCAGAAAAGACGGACAAAGTCTTTCTGCGGCAGGACTTTATCCCTGCGGAGAAGGAGCCGGTTATGCCGGAGGAATAACTTCTGCTGCGGTAGACGGAATTAAAATGGCTGAAGCAGTAATAGAGGATATGCAGAAAAAAGAGGACTATGTTTGATTTATCATCATAGTCCTTTGAGTTTTTATAATGTTTCCGGGTTATATGAGAATAAACGGCGGCAGAGGCTATATCAGAGGCATTCCAGTCATTTCCGGAGGCGCAGACAGTCCCATGAGCTTTAATATTGTCGGCGCTATGTCGCACAGTCGACCGTCGTCAGCCAGTTTAGAAACAGGGTGCTCTGCGATGTGAACGAGAGGCACCGGATTCATCGAATGAGCCGTGACAGGATTTCCCGAAGAGTCAATCATGTTGTCGGCGTTGCCGTGGTCGGCAGTAAGCAGAATTTGCCCTCCGGCTTTCAGCATTACGGGAACTATTTTTCCGACGCATTGATCTACGGCTTCAACGGCTTTTACAGCAGCGTCGAAATTTCCGGTATGTCCGACCATATCAGGGTTGGCAAAATTTAAGATTATGCAATCGTATTTTGACGATTTGATTTCTTCTATTACCTTTTCCGTAACTTCAAAGGCGCTCATCTCGGGCTGCATGTCGTAAGTTGCAACTTTGGGAGAAGGAATCAAAATACGATCTTCAAGCGGATTCGGTTTTTCCACTCCTCCGTTGAAGAAGAAGGTAACATGAGCATATTTTTCTGTTTCGGCTATGCGCAGCTGCCTGAGTCCCAGAGAGGAAAGGTATTCTCCAAGCGTATTTGAAATTGTTGCAGGAGGAAAGGCTGTTTCAACGTTGGGCATGGTTTCATCGTATTGGGTCATACATACGTATTTCAGGTTTTTGAGCCTGCCTTTGCGATCGAAACCGTCGAAACTGTCGTCTACGAAACAGCGTGTCAGTTCTCTTGCTCTGTCAGGACGGAAGTTGCAGAAGATGATGCTGTCGCCGTTCTTTATACGGGCTTCGGACGAACAGACGGACGGAAGAATAAATTCGTCGGTTTCTCCTGCTTCATATGCCAGGCTTACTGCATGACGTCCTGAAGAAGCGCTTCGTCCTGCGCCAAATACCAGAGCGTCGTAGGCTAATTTAATTCTTTCCCAGCGCTTGTCCCTGTCCATGGCATAATATCTGCCGGCAACAACGCCTATGGAGGCTCCGTTTACCGTTGAAAGAAAATCCTCCATTTCTTTCATATAATTTATCCCTGAAGTTGGAGGAACGTCGCGGCCGTCCATAAAACAATGAACGTAAATAGGCGATAAACCATGAGAGGCCGCCAGAGAAACGGTTGCCTTTATATGTGAAATATGACTGTGTACTCCTCCGTCAGACAGAAGCCCCATTATATGAACGGCGCCGCCTGTTCTCTTACAATTTTCTATCGCGTTGTTGAGAGCGGCGTTTCCGACAAAGATTCCGTCATCTATGGCTTTGCTTATGCGAGTCAGCTCCTGATATACGATTCTTCCTGCGCCGATGTTAAGATGACCGACCTCGGAATTACCCATTTGTCCTTCAGGAAGACCTACGTCAAGGCCGCATGCCTTTATCTGCGTATGCGGGTATACGGAAAATATTTTATCGAGATTGGGTTTGCGGGCCTTTGAAACAGCATTGCCGGGACTGTCCGGAGCTATTCCGAAGCCGTCCAGTATCATCAACATAAAAGGTTTTTTCATTATTTACCTCCCCTTGTGCGTTTCGACATATGATTAAGATAAATATACCACAGAACGCCCCTTATTAAAAGTATTGAGGTGAGCTGAAGCTGTGTGGTAAAATAAATTATTATAAATATTTCGCGTCGTTTTAGCGAAAAAGATAAAAAATGAAAAGAGGCATGCACCATGATAAGAAAAGCCGAAAGAAAAGACATAGATAAAATCGTTAAAATATATGAGGATATTTTAGAAAAAGAGGAAAACGGTGAAATGACCGTAGGATGGGAGAGAGGCGTGTATCCGACCGAGGAAACAGCTTTGGAAGCTTTAAAGGCAGGTACTTTATTCGTACTTGAAGAGGACGGTAAAATAATGGCGTCTGCAAAAATAGACGGAGAACAAGTGCCTGTATATCATGACTGTCCCTGGGAAAACGAAGCTCCTGACAACCGGGTGATGGTTCTTCATACGCTGGTGGTTGATCCCGCATATTCAGGCAGAGGCTTTGGGAAAGCTTTCGTTTCGTTTTATGAAGAATATTCCCGAAAGTCAGGCCGTCCGTATCTGAGGATGGATACCAATGAAAACAATAGAGCTGCCCGCAGCCTGTATAAAAAGCTCGGATACAGAGAAGCCGGGGTGCTGCCGTGCCGTTTTAACGGTATAGAGGGAGTCGGACTTGTTTGTCTTGAAAAGAATCTTTAATTGTGTAACATCCGGCTTGTACGGGCGCAGTTTTGCGGATAAAGCTTTCAAGAGAGCAGTCTTACAGAAGCGGCTTGCATGGGACACGGCTTGTATGGACACGCTTTAAGGCGCAGCGAAGGACGGAGGTCATTTCAGAAAAATTTATAAAAGAGATTTGCGATGAAAGAATTTGAAAAAATAGAAGGAAAAAAATTTGTAATGTCATATAGCTTCGGTAAAGACAGCACGCTGGCGCTTCATAAGATGATTTCTCTAGGGAACATTCCCATAGGATTGATGGTAATGACAAATGAAGAAGACGGCAGATCCTTTTTTCATGGGGCAGGCGGAAGGCTGACGGCTGATTACGAAGATGCCTTGAAGATTCCTGTAAAACGTGTTTTTTGCGAGGGAAAGAGCTATCATCTCGGCATGGAAGCGGCTCTTAAGGACATGAAAAACGAAGGCGCGGAAATAGCCTGTTTCGGGGACATAGACATAGAAAGCAACAGGCGCTGGAGCGAGGAACGCTGTGAAAGCGCAGGAATAGGAGCTGTTTTTCCGCTGTGGCACAGAGACAGGAAAGAGAATGTAAGAGAAATAATAGAGCTGGGATATAAATGTATTATTAAATCCGTGAACAATACGCTGCTTCCCAAAACGCTGCTCGGAAAGTTTTTAGATGAGGAAACGCTAAATATAATGGAAGAATATGGTATAGATGTTTGCGGTGAGAACGGAGAATATCATACTTTGACTGTTGACGGCCCGGTTTTCAAGCGGCCCGTTGTCTTTGAACGCCGAAAAATTCTTGATTTCGGAGATTATTCCGTTATAGATGTGGAAGCAGGAGGACTGTTTTAATGAAATGGACTAAAGAGCAGCAGGAAGCGATTGAGCTGCGGGGCAAAAATATTCTCGTTTCAGCGGCGGCCGGTTCAGGTAAAACGGCCGTTTTGGTAGAACGAATAAAGCGCCTGATTATGGATGAGAAATGTCCTGTAGACAGGATGCTTATAGTGACCTTTACCAATGCCGCTGCTGCGGAAATGAAAGAAAAGATAAGAAAAAGCCTTTCTGAGGCGCTGGAGACGGCTTCGTCGGAGATGGGAAGAGAAAGCGTAAACGGAGTCTCTTCATCCGCTGCGAATTTACAAGGAGAAAAGCAAGCTTTTCTGAAAAAACAGCTGGAGCTTTTGGGGACGGCCAACATCAGCACCTTCCATTCCTTTGCCCTCGACGTTATAAGGCGATATTTCTATATCCTCGATATAGAGCCAAATTTCAGAATATGTGACAGCACGCAGGAGACTCTTATAAAAAGCGAGTCGATGGACAGGCTGCTCGACGAGCTGTTTGAAGCGGAGGAGCCGGAGTTTTTTCATTTTCTTAAATGCTACAGCGGAGACCGGGACGAGAGCCGTTTTCGCAGTATAGTCTCAGGGTGTTATGATACGATACGAAGCCTGCCTGAGCCTTTCGAATGGCTTAAGGAAAGCGTGGAGCAGCTTAAGGACGGACGCGGTTTTAATATGGAAAGCGAAGACGAGCCGGGTAGCGTGTCACGTCAGACTGCGGCTGGGCAGCTGTTTGCTGTGGCAAAAGAGAAGATTCGGTCAGGCAGAAAATCGGTAAAGGCAAATAAGGATATGGCCTTAGCTCTTGGGCTTCCTCTTCTGCGCGAGCTGTGTGAAAAAGACGATATGCAGCTGGATATGCTGGAGAAAGCCGCTGAGGACGGAGATTATGAAACTTTTAGAGCCGCCGTAAGGGCTTTTAAGTTGCCGGCGATGAGCAGCAAGATATTTGCGCAGATGGAAAATCCTGATGAAGTCAAGAAGGCGGCCGGCGAGAACAGAGCTTCTGTTAAGAAAGAGATAAAGCTTCTTAAGGAAGTATATTTTTCCGGTAATCTTGAGGAGCTTAAGCACGAGATGGCGCTCACCTATGATTCGGCGGTTTATTTGGAGAAGCTTCTTATAAGATATGACCTGATATATAGGGATGAGAAGGCAAGGAAAAACATGGCGGATTTCAGCGATATAGAACATTACGCCTATGAAATTCTTAAGGATTCGGAGGCGGCGGAATTTTATCGCAGCCGGTTCAGATACATATTTATAGACGAGTATCAGGACAGCAACGTCATACAGGAAGCCTTGATAGACCTGATAAAGCGCCCGGACAATCTTTTTATGGTAGGCGACGTTAAGCAGAGCATATATAAATTTAGACTGGCGGAGCCTGAAATTTTCCAGAAAAAATACAGAAGCTACAGAGACGGCACGGAAGAGAATTCTGTCAAGATAGATTTAAACAGAAATTTCCGTAGCAAGAGGCCGGTAATAGATTTTATAAACGGACTGTGCGCCTCTGTGATGGAAGATTACGATGATGAAGCCAAGCTGTATGCAGGAGATCTTTATGCAGACGAGTCGTTCCACAGTCCCGAGCTTTATCTTGCGCAGGTTCCGTGGGATGAGAGTTCAGATATAGATGAAGAACTGAAGAATATAATGAAGGCCGAAAAGGAAGCTCTATGCGCGGCGAGGATAATAAGAGAAAATCTGGGGAAGCCATTTTTCGACAGTAAACAAGGAGAAAAGAAAGCTCTTGAAAAGCGTGACATAGTCATATTGATGCGGGGCGTAAGGAATTACGCAGATGTGTTCTACAAGGTTTTGACTGATAATAATATACCGGCGTATATCGACGACAGCGACGGCTTCTTTAATACAATTGAGATAGATTCTTTTCTTTCTGCGCTTTATATAATTGACAATCCAAAGCAGGACATACCGCTTCTCACTCTTCTGCGCTCTGAAATGATGGGCTTTTCCGTCGAAGAGCTGGTAAATATAAGAATAGAATTTAGGAAGGGGTCATATTACGACGCTTTTTCTGCTTATGCTGACAGCGGCAGCAGCAATGCTTTGAAAAATAAATGTGCAGCCGCCCTTGAAAAAATATCTTCGTGGCGAGAGCTCAGCCTCTTGCTTCCTTTGGACAAGCTGATATGGAAGCTGCTTTTAGACACTGACTTTTATATCGCGATGGGCGCGCTTCCCGCCGGAAGCCAGAGGCAGGCCAATCTCAGGGCGCTCACCGACAAGGCGATGTCATATCGCAATTCCGGAGGGGGAAGCTTGTACGGCTTTATAAGATACGTTGAGGCTGTCAAGGAAAACAGAGTTTCAATGGGTCAGGTAAAGCTGATGGGAGAAAAGGATGATCTGGTGCGAATTATGACTGTGCACAAGTCTAAAGGACTGGAATTTCCAATGGTTCTCATAGCAGGCTTTTGCCGCAGGCTGACTTACAGCTCTGCTGGAAAGGCTCCCGTAATACATAAAGATCTTGGGATAGGCTTTCCGATAGTTGATTCTGAAAACCGCTGGTACAAGGCGACCCTTCTCCAGAATATGATAAAGGACAGGTTTAGAAAAGAAGAAGTGGAGGAGGAAAAGAGGATTCTTTACGTTGCGTTGACGAGAGCCAGAGACAGACTGATAATGCTGGGAATATGCGGCAACGTTGAAAAGGAAATGGAAAAGGTCTGCATGGAGAATCCAAAAGACAGCAGTTATTTTGCAATGACAGGAAAAGTGATATGTACAGAGCTTAAAGCGGCGCATGTGATTGAGGACAGCATGCTCGGCGGAATTTCCAAGGGCCGCAGAAGAAGCACAGCCAAGATACTCGAGTTTATGGACGCTTCTGAGCGTGGAAAATATCTTGTTTCCCCAAGGATAGCAAGAATGATGAGCTTTTCATATCCTTATGCCGGAGCTTTGAGGGTAAAGTCTAAGTATTCGGTAAGCGAGCTTAACAGCGGACATTCACAGCTTCCGGAACGCCTTAGAGAACCCGTTTTTTACGGAGAGCCCCACGGAGGCAGATCGGCTGCCCGGAATTCCGCAGCAGAAAGGGGAAATATTTATCATACTGTTTTAGAGCACCTTGACGTTGGTAGGACCCGCCTTGAAGGGGAGGCATACCTCAGAGATTTAATGGCGCGTCTCGTGGAAGAAGAGATACTTTTTGCGGAGGAAACGGAGGAGGTAGATTTGGAAAAGCTTTCGGCTTTCGCCAACTCAGAGCTTGGAGGCCGTATCGCCTCGTCCGTCAAAATATATCGTGAGAGACCCTTTAACATGATAACAAGGAGCGAGGGTAAGGATATAATAGTGCAGGGCGTAATAGACTGTTATTTTGAGGAGGACGATCATCTTGTGCTCGTGGATTATAAGACAGGCAGAGGCGAAAATGCCGCGGGAAAATACAGGGTGCAGATTGATTTATACAGACAGGCTCTGGAAAAAGCCGGAAGAAAGAAGGTAAAAGACGCATTCCTCTACATGACGGATACAGGTCGCATCATAAAGATGTAAGCAGTAACTGCCGAAGAGGGAGCGGAACAGCCGGCATGAAAAGCATTAAGCGGAACGAATTGCAAAGCTGCTTGGTGAAAGGAGCCGAAAGGCTATAATGAAAAGAGCCTCTCCAAAGCATCTTCTTAACAGAAGATACCTGGACGCGGCTCTTTTAGTTTGTACATCGTATTAAACAATACCCTGTGCCATCATGGCCTGTGCAACTTTTTCAAAGCCTGCTATGTTAGCTCCAGCTACAAGATTGTAACCGAGGCCGTATCTTTCGCTTGCTTCCGCGGCATTCTTGTGAATGTTGACCATAATAGTTTCCAG
Organism: uncultured Clostridia bacterium; assembly: GCA_937900415.1. Lineage (GTDB taxonomy): Bacteria > Bacillota > Clostridia > Peptostreptococcales > Anaerovoracaceae > Fimisoma. The sequence continues at coordinate 286,480 of CALCEY010000009.1, read as the reverse complement.
CTGCTCATATACTTGTGCAGGGGAGAATACTGTATGGCCTGCGTTTTGTCCCATTTCGATGCAGGAACATGCCACGCCGCCTGCGTTGGCAGCCTTTGAAGGTCCTACAACTACTCCGTTATCCATCAGATATTTAAGCGCTTCATTGGTTGTAGGCATGTTGGAACCTTCGCAGAGATATTTGCAGCCGTTGGAAACCATGGTTTCAGCGTCTTCAATGCGAATTTCGTTCTGGGTAGCGCAAGGGATATAAAGATCGGCTTTAACTTCCCAAGGTTTTTTGCCTGCAAAGAATTTGGCGTTCGGATATTTTTCTGCGTAAGGAGCGCAGATATTCTTTCCGGATCCTCTGAGCTCAAGAAGGTAGTCCACTTTTTCGCCGGAAACTCCGTCCTCATCAAGTATGTATCCGTCAGGACCGGAAATAGTTATTACTTTAGCTCCAAGTTCGTTCAGCTTGGTAGCCGTTCCCCAAGTTACATTTCCGAAGCCGGAAATGGCGACTTTCTTGCCCTTAAGCTCCTCTCCGCAATGTTTCAGCATTTCTCTTGCGAAGAATACGATTCCGAAGCCCGTGGCTTCAGTTCTTCCGGCGAGACCGCCGTAGCTTAAGCCTTTGCCCGTCAGCACGCCTTCATATTTATTTACGATTCTCTTGTATTGGCCGAAGAGATAGCCTATTTCTCTTGCTCCTACGCCTAAATCTCCGGCAGGAACGTCTGTTGAAGGGCCGATATGTCTGTAGAGCTCTGTCATAAACGCCTGACAGAATCTCATAACTTCTGCGTCGGATTTGCCTGTAGGGTCAAAGTCTGCGCCGCCTTTACCGCCGCCGATAGGCAGACCTGTTAAGCTGTTTTTAAAGATTTGTTCAAAGCCGAGGAATTTGATGATTCCGGGATATACGTTGGGAGCGAATCTCAGACCGCCCTTGTAAGGCCCGATGGCGCTGTTGAATTCGTATCTGTATCCTCTGTTGACTTGAACTTTGCCGTTGTCGTCGACCCAAACCACTCTGAAGCTTATGCCTCTTTCAGGTTCGATGAGTCTTTCGATAAGGCCGCTTTCGACATATTCCGGATGAGCTTCCAAAACAGGCTCGATAGAGTTAAGAACTTCTTCTACAGTCTGATGAAACTCAGGCTCTCCCGGATTCTTTTTCTTTGCAATCTCGATGTATTGCTCAACAATTTTACCCATAATCAATCTCCTCTTTTCTCCAATAGATAAATGGTGATTTCAGTGAAAAATCTTTGTATATTTAGAATTTAACACTTTAATTTTCCATTGTCAACACGGTTCCGTATACAATATATTAAATGTTCACGAAAGCCTTTTTTAGCCTGTTCTTAAAGTCTTTGAGAGCAGGCTTTTGGCAGCAAGTTTTTGAAACGCCGGGAAAGCGGCTGATAAAAACTATTTTCTTGCAAAATGAAGCTTCGGTAGGATATAATATAAAAATAAGGATTAGATTTGATTTTTATGAGAGGAGAAAAGCTTATGGACAGTGTTCCCGACGGGAAAAATAAAATCAAGACAGAATACGCGCCGGCTTTGCTCTTGCATAAAACATCGAAGAGACGGAAATGAGAACAATTGACAGTCGATCCTTCGCATCTTCCGTGAGCCGGCAAGCTTAGAAGAGGAGGAAAAAGAATGGATCCATTGGTTAAAATGCAGCCTGATTTGGCTTTTGAAGAATCGCTTGAAAAAATTTTCAGGTTCATTTCCGAGAAAAAATATTTTAAGGCCAGAGATGAGCTTCTTAAATATAATGAAGCCGATATCGCCGAGATGTTTGAAGAAATGCTCGACGATACGGAGATCCTTGAATCTACTATAGTAATATACAGGCTGTTGCCTAAGGATGTTTCGGTTGAGGTTTTTTCATATCTGCCGTCAGACGATCAGCTTAAGATCGTAGAGGGCATAACTGACGCAGAACTTAGTTATATAGTAGAGCAGTTGGACTTTGACGATAAAATAGATATTTTAGAAGAGCTGCCCGCCAATCTGGTGGATATGATTCTTGAAAAAACGCCAAAGGACGAGAGACGTCTGATAAATACTTTTCTTAATTATCCTGATACCTGTGCGGGAAGTCTGATGACCCCCGATTATATAAGTCTTCAAAAGGACATGACCGTGGAGGAGGCGTTGGCCCACATAAAAGCCGTCGGAATGGATGCGGAGACGGTTTATACATGTTACGTCAAGGACGGAGGCAGAAAGTTAGCGGGAATAATTTCTCTGAGCACTCTTGTGATATCCGACAGCCAGGCTAAAATAAACGATTTAATGCATACAGATTATGTCTGGGTCAACGTTTACGACGACCAGGAAGACGTTTCGGAAATGTTTAAAAAGTACGGATTTATAGCAATGCCCGTAGTGGACAAGGAACACAGATTGGTTGGAATAATTACGGTAGACGACATTCTTGATGTAATTGAGTCAGAAAATACAGAAGACATAGAACTTATGGCCGGTATTCTGGATTTTGAGCAGTCGGACAAGGAATACCTGGATAAAAGCGTTTTTCAGCATGTGAAAGCAAGACTCCCATGGTTGATGATATTGATGGTATCGCTGATGATTACGGGAGCGATTATCAGTTATTTTGAAGATATGCTTTCTCAGGTGATTTCTCTGGTGGCATATATGCCTCTTTTGATGGGAACCGGCGGAAACACGGGAACTCAGGCGTCCACGCTTATAGTGCGAGGCTTGGCTCTTGACGAAGTAGACTTTGACGATGCTCTCAAGGTCCTTTGGAAAGAGCTGAGAATAAGTCTTTGCATAGGGCTTATCCTGAGCGTGCTGAATTTTACGAAAATCATGGTGATAGACGGACAGCAATGGAATATAGCATTGACTGTTTGTCTTTCAATGATACTTATTGTTGCTTTCGCCAAGTGTCTCGGAGGAATGGTTCCGATGCTGGCGAAAAAGATAGGAGTAGACCCTGCTCTTATGGCTAACCCTGTTATTAGCTCTCTGACAGATACCGTTTCCGTTTTGATTTATTTTCTCATGGCGACGTTGATTTTAGGCTTGTAGATAATGCGGTTAATATATATGGGGCTGTTTTTGGGCCTTAAGGCGGCAGGATTTTCAGTAATTATGTTTGGGGCGCTGATGTATGGCGTTAAGAAAAGCAGAGGATAAACCAATGATAATTTAATGGCATTGGTTTTATACTGACCTCCCTTAAGTTGGATTTTAGGTTCAGCTTTTTTGGGGACAGAATATTATCCGCTGCTTTTTATTATGCTTTGATATTTTGTCGCTTTCAAATTGAAATCTATATTATAAAAGGCTAAAATATAATTATGAAAATGAAATAATACAGAAATGTACTGGAGAAATTTTATGAATATCGGTATTATAGATGAAAAATTTGTCAAGACTATTATTGAAAAGCGGAAAAGGGAAATACATAAAGGCGACTGCGGTCGGATTTTGATAGCCGCAGGCTCTACGGGCATGGCAGGAGCAGCGGTGCTTGCGGCAAAGGCAGCTCTCAGAGCCGGCGGCGGACTTGTTCAGCTCGCGGTACCCGAAAAGCTGTTTCCCATAGTTCAGACGGGCGTTCCGGAGGCCACGTGTCTTGAGCGGGACTTTTCAAAAATAGACCTTGACCGATACGACGCGGCGGCCATAGGTCCGGGATTGGGGGAAAGCGAAGAAAGCGCCGAAGCAGTTAAAGCAATAATAAAAAAATTCAAAAAAACTCTGGTGATAGACGCAGATGGACTTAATACAGTAGCAAAAAACGATTTGTTTGGAATTCTTAAAGAAAGAAAACCGGGAACTACCGTAATCACACCTCATATGGGAGAAACTGCGAGATTGCTTTCAGACAAGACTGCGGCCGAAAAAACTGTGTTTTCAAATGTAAAAAACGTAAAAGCCGGAAAAACACGGGAAGAGGTCTTAGCTCTGGAGAACATAAAGAATCAGCGGTTTAAGATCGCAGAAATGCTTAGAGAAAAGACCGGGGCAATCGTAGTTCTTAAAGGATATGAAACGTTAGTAGCCACAGGGCAGCCGAAAACATATACTAATACTACAGGAAATCCCGGCATGGCTACCGCAGGTTCAGGCGATGTGCTTACAGGCGTAATCGCAGGACTTGCAGGACAGAAAAAATCCGGCGGAGACAGAATATCCGCCGAGGAAGCCGCCTTGTGCGGAGTATTTATTCACGGAGCCGCAGGGGACCTGGCGGCTGAGGCTATAGGGGAATATGGCCTTACAGCCGGAGATTTGGCTTATTATACGGCCATAGCTTTAAAGAAAATTTTAGAATAATCGTCAACACCGGGGAAAAGATTTGAGATAAAGGGAGTGTCGGACTTGATAGTAAAAAAAGGAGATCTGTTTTTTGCTGATCTAAGTCCTGTTGTAGGCTCTGAACAAGGGGGAGTAAGGCCTGTACTGGTAGTACAGAATGACGTAGGGAATAAATACAGCCCGACCATAATCGTGGCTGCCGTCACATCACAGACAGGCAAGGCTAAGTTGCCGACTCATGTCCAGCTTGAGGCAACGCAGGGCGGACTCAGCAAAAATTCAGTAGTTCTTTTGGAACAGCTTAGAACTATAGACAAACAGCGGTTGAAAGAAAGAATAGGAGCCCTCAGCGAGAGTCAGCTTCCCGACGTGGAAAAAGCTCTCAGCGTAAGTTTGGGAATTGCCAATTCGATGGAAAACCGTTAAAATAGAATAAGGTAATTGGGGAAGGGCCACGAGCCGCAGGCGTAAAGGCCCTTCCTTGAAGATATGATAATATTATACGATATGATGACATTGGAGGAAGGTATGGATTTTAAAGAATACGAGATGATAGCGTCCCGAATAAGAACCGACGTAATTGAAGAAGTACATAGCGCCGGCTCAGGTCATCCGGGAGGCTCGCTTTCAGCTGCTGACATAGTTACCGCTCTATATTTCAGGGAAATGAACGTAAACCCCGAAGACCCTAAGATGGAAGGCAGAGATAAATTTGTCTTATCAAAGGGACATGCAGCCCCTGTTCAGTATGCGGCTTTGGCTGAAAAGGGATATTTCCCAAAGGAAGAGCTTCTTACTCTAAGAAAGCTCGGAAGCTGCCTTCAGGGACATCCGAACATGCATAAGGTTCCAGGCATAGAAATGTCTACAGGCTCGCTGGGACAGGGTTTTGCCGTATGCGTGGGAATGGCTCTGGCTAATAAGCTCGATAAGGATCCGGGAAGGATTTACACTCTTTTGGGAGACGGAGAGCTACAGGAGGGACTTGTCTGGGAAGCAGCGATGGCTTCTGCTCATTATAAACTGGACAACCTTTGCGCTATAGTGGACTGGAACGGGCTTCAGATTGACGGAAATAACGACGATGTGATGAAGGTCAGTCCCATAGATGAAAAATTTAAAGCTTTCGGCTTTAATGTCATAGTCATAGATGGCCATGATTTCGGCCAGATATTTGACGCTTTCGATAAGGCAAGGGAATGCAAGGGAAAACCGACAGCGATAATAGCAAAGACCCACAAGGGCCGCGGAGTTTCCTTTATGGAGGATCAGGCCGGCTGGCATGGAAAAGCGCCTGACGATGAACAGACGAGACAGGCTGTAGAAGAACTGGGAGGTACGGTGTAATGGCAGATAAAATGGCGACAAGACAGGCTTACGGAAAAGCTCTCGTAGAGATAGGAAAAGAAAATCAGAATTTAATAGTCATGGACGCAGACCTTTCAAAATCAACGATGACAGCAGAGTTTGCCAAAGCGTATCCTGAAAGATTTTTCAATATGGGAATTGCAGAGCAGGATTTATATGCGGCTGCCTGCGGCCTCGCCCTTTCTGGAAAAGTGGTATGCGCCAGCACTTTCGCTATGTTCGCGGCAGGGAGAGCCTTTGAGGTTATAAGAAATTCCATCGGATATACGGGAGCCAACGTAAAGATATGCGCTACGCATGCGGGGATAACGGTGGGTGAAGACGGAGCCAGCCACCAGACTTTTGAGGATTTGGCTCTGATGAGAACCATTCCTAAAATGACGGTGATAAATCCTTGCGACGGTGTTTCTGCGGCAGAACTGTTAAGACAGGCGATAAGCTATGAGGGTCCTTGCTATGTGAGACTGGGAAGAGCTACCGTACCTGTATTTTACGGCAAAGGAGCGGATATAAAGCTGGGCAGGGGAAACTGGCTGCGCAGAGGAGAAAAGGCTACAGTGGTCGCTACGGGAATAATGGTAAGTGAAGCGATGGCGGCTGCCGAAGCGCTTGCTCGGGAAGACATTGAGATAGGCGTTATAGATATGCACACCATAAAGCCTATAGATGAGGAAATCCTCGTTGAAGCAGCCTCCATAGGACCTGTGGTAACGGCGGAGGAACATTCGGTTATAGGTGGTCTTGGCGGCGCTGTGGCGGAGGTTTTAAGCAGAAAACATCCGGTTAAGATGGCAATGGTGGGACAGCAGGATACCTTTGGAGAATCAGGTAAGCCTGAGGATCTTAAGAAAAAGTACAAGATGACCGCAGAGGATATTGCAGAGGCTGTTAAAACGCTGATTTAAGCGCAGCATTAAAGAAATAGACGACTTGAAAATCTCAGTCGGCATACATTTTTATAATTGTGAATATCGGTCTCCTTTCCTTCATAAGATATTATGAATCTTTGTGAGGGAAAGGAGATTTTTTATGTCTGAGGATACAAAGAAAAAGATATTCAGAAAGCCGTCGAAACGGACGCTGCTGGTTACAGGCGCGGTAATCGCTGCAGCAGCAGTCATTTGGGGCGTTTTGAGCACAGGCGCTTTAGACGGTCTTTCGGGGACGAAAAGAGTAGGATTTCAGCAGCTTGCCAAGGATGGAATTCCTAAATCCATAGAAACAGAAGTGATTCCAGAATACAGGGAGCTTGAACGGGCTCTCGGCTGTCTTATAGACGGTAAGGTCTATGTTGTGGTAACGAGGGGTGAAAAACCGACGGCGGGATATTCTGTAAAGATAGAGGATATTCGTATTGAGAAGAGCAAGAATAAAACGAATATGCAGGTTCATGCCCTTTTTAAAGAACCGGAAGAGGGAGAAGCAGTATCTCAGATAATTACATATCCATACAGCGTTGCGGAAACAGAGTTGACGCGCCTGCCTGATACGATAGAGCTTATAGTGAAATATGAGGAATAGGATAAATTCCCCTTAAAACAGCCGGAAACAAGTTTTTAACTACCGGATAATATTGCTGGGACTGCGATGTTATTCCCTGATAAGGCCTGCTGCTTTTGGGGATTTTTCTTTTGCCCAAATATCTTTTGGCTTCGGCATCTGCTCTTGAGTGAAGTTTTTCTGCTCGTCCCTTGCATTTTGGGAGAAGCTGCTTTATCATTCCTTCCTATCCTAAGAGAGACTGACGCATTTGTCAAAATATCGCTTAAATCCGGCAATAAAATACTTATTTTTGCAGTTTTTTTATTTTATCATTGCTTTGCATAGCTTTTCGTAATAACATTGAGCAAATAAAAAGTTAAGTGCGAGGAGCGAAGCCACGGTGTCGGCCTCGGGCGTTGACTACGGCAACAGAGAGGCTGTGATATTGAGGACGGACGTTGGAGGCAGGAGGAGGCAGGAGCGTAGAGCAATGGAGGATAAAAGAGAGACATATGATAAGGCTATAGGTGTAATAGGAGCATGCGGTAAGTCGGGAACAACTCATGTCGCTTCGGCTCTTGCCATAGCGATGGCGCAGAGAAATGAGAGAACGGCATATTTGGAGACGCACGTTTGCAGATGTTTTAAATGCAGTCGCAGGCCGTTGCTTTTTTACGAGCTGGGTTTGCATAACAGGATTTTTACCGGCAGATTTTCCGATTTCTTCTTTATGAAATTTATGGGGGAAAATACTTTAAACAGGGTTAACCTTTACAAAGGCGTCAACTGGGCGGTGACGAAGCCCGATTCTCCCGAATGTCTTTTGCTTCCGGAAGACATAGCGGGAAGGTATGTTATATGGGATGACCCTCCCTTGTTCGCGGCTTCGGATATTCCGCTGTCAGCCGGCGGCAGCAGAGCTTCCCTGAGGGAAGAAGAGTATGAAATACGTGAAGAAATAGCGGACAAGCTGAACTTGATATTATGCGTAGCCCGAACAGAAACAGCGTATGCGGCAGCAGGAGCCGACATAGTGAGACAGTGCTTTAAAAGGTGGCCATCAAAGACTAAGCTTATATATAATATGATAAGCTCAAAGGCCGCTTTAAAAGCGGCAGAAAGGTATATAGGCTACAGCGGAGATTTTTTTATCCACAAAGATTCAGACGACAACAAAGGCATCATAATGGAGATTGCCGACTACCTCATCGAGCTGTATTAACATCACAGGAACTACACATTACTGCCATGATTTTCTATTCCATTTAGCGTCGAAATATAGTATAATAAATATGTATTTGCAGAAAGACGTACTATAAGGGGGAAAATATGATTGATTTTGATCATGTCACCAAAACTTATCGTACCAACGTTGGTTTAGAAGATGTAAGCGTACATATAAACAAGGGGGACTTCGTTTTTTTAGTGGGTCCCAGCGGTGCAGGTAAGTCGACTTTTATCAAATTGATTCTAAAAGAAATAAATGCCGACAGCGGCAGCATTATAGTAGACGGAAAGGATGTCACCACCTTAAGCAACAGAGAGGTGCCTGAACTCAGAAGAAAAGTCGGAACGGTTTTTCAGGATTTCCGTCTTTTGCCTAAAAAAACAGTTTTTGAAAACGTGGCCTTTGCGATGGAAGTTTTGCATAAGAGCAGAAAACAGATAAGAAAGCAGGTGCCGCAGATATTGAGCTTGGTAGGAATTACGGACAAGGCCAATAAGTATCCTGACGAGCTTTCCGCAGGAGAGCAGCAGAGAGTCGCAATAGCGAGGGCTATAGTCAATAACCCTACCGTTTTAATTGCCGACGAGCCCACTGGAAATCTGGACCCGGCGACGGCTACAGAGATAATGGATCTTCTGGATCAGATAAATCTCAGAGGAACGACCATAGTTATGGTAACTCACGCCAAAGACATTGTAGACAGAATGAAAAAAAGAGTAATCGCTATAGAAAAAGGCAAAATTGTCCGTGACAGAGAGGGCATTTATGCGCTTGATGAGGAGGTGAAGGGACTTGAATAGTTTACTTTACAACATCAAGCAAGGCTTTACGCAGATATTCAGAAATAAGGGAATGAGTCTGGCCTCTATTTTTTCCATATTGGCCATGCTGTTGATATTAGGAATATTTTTCCTTATTACAGTCAACTTGAACCTGTTTACCGAGGTTGTAAAGCAGGATTATGACCAGGTAGAGATTTTCATGCTGGACGGAGCAAGTGAAGAGCAGCTTCAAAATGCAATGGACGACCTGAAAAAACAGGACGGTGTTGCAGAAGTTACTTACAGGACAAAAGAGGAAGCTCTCGAACTAATGAAAGAGAGATGGGGAGAAAGCGGCTATCTCTTGGATTCTTTGGGAGATAATCCGCTTCCCGCGTCGATACTGGTTGAAGTAGAGTCGCCGGAATCGGCGGAGGCAATATCCGAGCACAGCAAAAATATTGAGGGCGTGGAGGACGTTCAGTTTTACCAGGAAACTGTGGAAAAGCTTACACAGGTAACAAACTTCCTTCAGATAGGTGCAATGATAGTCATGGCTTTTCTTGTAGTAGTTTCTGTCGTCGTGGTGTCTAATACCGTAAAATTGACGGTGTTTGCAAGAGCTAAAGAAATACGCATAATGAAATACGTCGGCGCTACCAACTGGTTTATAAGAGGGCCATTTATTTCTGAGGGGATAATAATAGGTCTCTTGGCCGCTTTGGTTTCCACCGGTATCGTTACGCTGATTTACAGCAGCATAGTGTCAGGCGTAGGGCCGCAGATAATGGCCATAGTTTCATGTCCGCTTATACCTGTCGGATACATGGCCGCAAATATGTTGTTGATATTCATCGCCTTGGGAGTAAGCATAGGCGCTTGGGGAAGTATTATTTCAATGAGAAAATTCCTGGATGCATAAATTACGCAGAAAGAGAGGAAAAGCCAATGAAAAGAAAATTTTTATCACTTTTATTGATACTTGCAGTTATCGTCTCTTTTGCGATACCTACATATGCGGCTGAAACCAAAGGTGAGCTTGAAGAAGAGCTGTCAAACATAAAAGGCGAAAAGGAAGAGGTAACGAACCAGCTGGCGCAGACTAAAAAAAGCATAGATGAGCTCAATGAGAAGGTTAGCGTCCTCAACGGTGAAATCGCTGAAGCAAACAGCAAAATTTCCCGGACGGAAGCCGATATAAAGCAGAAGCAGGAGGATATGCAAAAGAGAGAAGATGGCCTTAACGAACGTCTGAGGGTTATGTACAAGAACGGCTCGATAGGTTATATAGACGTATTGCTGGGCTCAAACAGCATATCGGAGTTTATAAGTAATCTGGAGATGATTCAGAGAATATACAGAAACGACATGGAGGTTTTAAAAACTCTCCAGAAAGAAGCTGAGGAGCTGGAAGTAATAAAGAAGCAGCTTCAGGAAGAAAAAAATATTCTCGCTGCGAAAAAGACTGAGCTCGACGAGGATAAAAAGGAGCTTGATGCTCTCAAGTCAGAGTTGGAAGCGAGAGAGGACGAGCTGCTCAAAGAATCGGAGGCTTTAGTATCAAAGATTCAGAGTATGACCAATCCCGAAAGCGAGTATCAGGGAAATGGAAAATGGGTGTGGCCTGCTCCGGCGAGTCGCTATTTAACGTCATACTTTGGATGGAGAATGCATCCTGTTTACGGTACCTGGCGGTATCATTCGGGAATTGATATTGCGGCCGGTTCAGGAACCAATGTTCTGGCTGCAGCGCCGGGAAAGGTTATACTTTCTCTCAATTATGGCAATTACAGTTACGGAGAGTGTATAATAATAGATCACGGCGGCGGAGTGAGCAGCCTTTACGGCCATCTTTTAAATGGCTCGAGGAGAGTACAGGTAGGAGATACAGTAAGCGCAGGTCAGGTTATAGGACTGGTTGGAAGCACCGGAGTTTCCACAGGACCGCATCTGCATTTTGAAGTGCGTGAAAACGGACAAGTGGTAGACCCGCTGAATTACGTAGGTTAGGAAAATGGAAATAAGTCCGGTTATAATTAAACTTTTAAAAAACAGGGGTATAGATTCAGAGGAAGAGATAATCGAATTCCTTTCCGACAAGCCTCAGAAAACATACGATCCATTCCTGCTTCCCGATATGGAAGCAGGGGTGGATTTGATTTTATCCGAAATTAAAAAAGGCTCTAAAATATGTATATACGGAGATTATGACGCGGATGGCATAACGGCCACTGCGCTCATGATGGATATTTTAAGAAGGCTGACTGCTGAAGACAAGCTGAGCTATTATATCCCATCGCGCTTTGAAGAGGGATACGGACTTAATAAGGAGGCTGTAGAGGCTATCGCAGACAGCGGAGCAGACTTCATCATCACAGTAGATTGTGGAAGCGTATCCTATGAGGAGGCGAGGTATGCCGAGAAGCTGGGAATGAAGATACTAGTTACCGACCATCATAACATTACCGATGTTATGGCTGACTGTCTTTTGATAAATCCAAAGCACCCGAAATCCGAATATCCATTTAAGGAGCTATCAGGCTGCGGCGTAGCCTTTAAGGTGGCGCAGGGTCTTCAGAAGAAAGCCGGTCTCCCGAAATCTGCTCTCACTGAACTTCTGGATCTGGTGGCGATCGGAACCATAGGCGATATAATGCCTTTGATTGATGAGAACAGAACAATGACAAAATTCGGAATGAAGGTTATAAATTCCGGGAGACGGAAGGGGCTTCTTAAGCTTATAGAGGGAGCTTCTCTGAAAAGAGGGGAGGTCTCTTCGGAAAATATAAGCTACGTTGTGGTTCCGCATTTGAACGCGACGGGAAGAATAGACGACGCTTCGCAGGCCGTGGAGCTTTTGTGCGGAAAATTAAGCGTCGGGGAACAGAATGAAATTATTGAGGAAATACTTCAAAAAAACCGTCTGAGAAAAAATTTGCAGGATGAAGCGTTTAAATTGTGCACAGAGAATATAGATAAAGATAAGCTTCCGGATATAATCGTCATAAAAGCGGAGGGGGCTCATGAAGGAATTACGGGAATTGTGGCCGGGAAAATAAAAGAAGTTTATTACAGGCCGGCTATAATAGTAACGCCTTCCGGGGAGGATGACCGCTATCTCAAGGGAACGGGCCGCAGCATTGAAGGCGTGAACCTTTACCAGCTTTTAAAAAGCAATGAAAATTTATTTGAAAAGTTCGGCGGCCATTCGAGCGCTTGCGGCTTTCTTATAAAAAAAGAAAATTTCGATGTTTTGAAGGAAAGTCTTTTGAAGGAGATGTCCCTTATTCGCAATGAAAACGGCGGAATATTTGAAAGAAAGCATTACGTAGATTTGAAATTGGACGAAAGGGAGCTTACTTTAAACCTGGCGCGGCAGTTTGAAATGCTCGCTCCTTTCGGCAGCAAGAACAGGAAACCGGTGATAGAACTGGAAAATACCATAATTTTCGATGTAAAATACATGGGCGACAGACAGCAGCACGTCAGGTTTTCAGCACGGAGCCTTGATAGCGGAGCAGCAATACAGTGTGTGCTTTTTGGCAGGGCTCAGGATTTGGACTTGACGGAAAAACCGGTGCGTCTCATAGGAAATTTGGATTTGCAGGTCTGGCAGGGAACGAAGAGGATCCAGTTTATCGTTGAAGATGTGCGTTGAGAAAGCGGGGATAAATACAGTTTGACGAACTAAAAGTGCGATGATATAATTTTTTAAACAAGCTTTGCAAACAGGGAAAGGAGAAGCCGCAATGCCATACGATTCCAAGCTTAAGAGAGAAGATATAGACGAGTTGTTTGAAGCGATTTTGACGTTGAAAGATGTGGAAGACTGCTACAGATTTTTTGAGGATATATGCACAATAAATGAGATACACTCCATTTCTCAGCGGCTTCAGGTTGCGAAGCTTCTTTCGGAAAAGAAAACATACACAGAAATAGAGACGGCGACTTCTGCTTCCACGGCTACCATAAGCAGAATAAACAAATGTCTTGTTTACGGAGCGGACGGATATAAGCGCGTATTGGAAAGGCTGGCAGAAAAGAAAAATGAAAAATAGCTTTCAGCTTTTCCTGTTGGATAAAAATGAAAAAAAAGGAACAGATGAAGACAAAGAACTTTTAATCAGACAGGCTGCCTTGTTTTACGGCGTTCCGGCGGATTGCTTATACGGTGAAAAAATATGCCGAAGCCGGCTGGGGAAGCCTTTCTTTGAAAAACTTGATATACATTTCAGCATAAGTCACAGCGAATCCTTGTGGGCATGTCTCATGGGGCCTTTTAACTGCGGACTGGATGTGCAATACGTCAAGCCCTGCAATTTTAGCAAGATTGCCGGGCGATTTTTTTCAGAAAGGGAGAAACAATATGTGGAGCGCTTCGGATTGACGGGGTTTTTCGATATATGGGTTAGAAGAGAGGCTTTCGGAAAATATACGGGAGAAGGCTTCTTCGGCGATATGCCGGAATTTATAACGGAAGAGGGAAATCTTTCCGAGGGGTTTGAAAAAATCCGTTTTGAAACCCCGAATCTCGATAAAGACGTCAAGTGCGCGATATGTATACCTAAAAAAGCTACAGGTGCAGTGCGGAAAAAAGAAAAGACAGCCGATTCAGGCATTTACGGAAAAAATGCAGGAAAAGATGAAGACATGTACGTGCATACGACTGTCAATATTGTTCGCAACTGGAGCAGAGGAGAAAATGTATGAGAATCACTTTTTTATCGGACAATAAGACTGAAAATTCCAAGTGTATGGCAGAATGGGGTCTTTCCATACTCGTTGAAAGCAAAGGGAAAAAATTGCTTTTCGACGTCGGAGCTTCCGGTATTTTCGCCGATAACGCAGAATCTCTCGGAATAGATCTTGCGAAAGTTGACGCCGCAGCGATAAGTCACGGTCATTATGATCATACCGAAGGTATGGAGAGGTTTTGCGGCTTAAACTGTGATGCGCCGATATATATACATAAAGAAGCAATAGGCGAAAGCTATGCTCTCGACAAGAACGGTGAAATTGAGGACGTTGATTACGGTATACGCTGGAGCGGGGAATTTAAAAAGAGCGTTGCCCCGCGTCTCATATTGACTGAAGGAGTTACGAAAATCAACGATAACATGACGTTGGTGGGAAACGTTCCGCTCCTTGACGAATATCCGATGACAGAAACATTTTTCCGCAGAAGCGATGACGGCTGGAGGGCAGACCCTATGGACCACGAGCAATTTCTGGTGGTTGAGGAAGAACGGGGGATATATATAATATCAGGTTGCAGCCATAAGGGAGTTATGTCGATAATTTACCGGGTTAAAGAGTTGTTTGCAGGGAAACCGATCATAGCTTTTATTGCCGGAATGCATCTTTATACCCTTTCCGGGGAGAAACAGAGGGAAATTGTCAACGCCATATGCGGGCTGGGGGTTGAGTGGGTTTTCCCGGTGCATTGTACCGGTATGGAAGCCATAATCATGTTCAAGGAAAATTTAGGCGACAGATGTGTTGCAGCTTCTGCGGGAAAAAGCTATGAGTGCTGAAAAATGCAGGATGGCTGCTCTCAGATATGTTTCTCTTGCACAAAAGACAGAGGGACAGGTTAAGGATTATTTAAGGCGTAAGTCATTTTCAGAGGCGGAAATAGAAGAAGCTCTTGAAATGCTCAGAGAATACAGATATGTCGATGATAAGAAATACTGCTGCGACTACTATATGTACGGCTGCCGCAAAGGTAGAGGGCGCAGGCGAATAGAACGGGAGCTGGAGCAGAAGAAGATAAAAAGGGACATCATAAGGGAAAGTCTGGAGGAGTTTCTTTCTGAGGGAAACCCAGATTATGAATATATTATGGAAGAAACTCTTACGGAAAAGGAAAGAGCGATGCATATAGGGCAAAAGATGCTTAAAGAACAGCTCAGCTTGGGAAAGGACGTGGATAAAGCTTTTTGCGCAAAGGTCGGAAGACGGCTCATATCAATGGGATACGACGGGGACTCCATATACGGCGTAATAGGCTTTATAATGAAGAATAAAGCGGAGTAAAAAGTCAGAGGAGAAAAGGTGGAATGAAAGTCAGATGAAAGAAGAATTTCAGCGCACAGCAAAGCTTATAGGAGAAGAAGCGTGCCAAAAGCTGTCCGAGGCCGGAGTTTTGGTTTTCGGCGTGGGAGGCGTGGGCAGCTATGTATGCGAAGCTCTCGTCAGAGCCGGAATCGGAGCAATCGAGATAGTAGATAAGGATACGATAGACAGAACAAATATAAACAGGCAGCTGATAGCCTTGAACAGCACTGTCGGCAGAGCTAAGGTCGACGTTGAAAGAGAAAGACTTAAAGATATAAACCCGGAGATTGAAATAGAGGCCAGGAGAATTTTCTATACGCCGGAATCTGCGTCGGAATTTGATTTCAGCAGATATGATTATGTAGTAGACGCTGTTGATAACGTGACGGCAAAGATAGATATAATATGTCGCTGCAAGGAAGCCGGAGTTCCGGTGATTTCTTCAATGGGTACGGGAAATAAATTAGACCCCCTGGCTTTTAAGGTGTCCGATATAGAAGATACGAAGGTATGTCCTCTGGCTAAAATCGTTCGAAAAGAATTGAGAAAGAGAGGAATAAGAGGGATAAAGGCAGTTTATTCCGAAGAAGAACCTGTAAACACCGGCGGCAGAGCGCCGGCGAGCATCAGTTTTGTTCCGTCAGCAGCAGGTCTTTTGATAGCCTCTGAGGTTATAAAAGATTTGATAAAGAAATAGAGCGCAGCAAAGAATAGAGCGTAGCAAGGGAAGATGAATTTTGATTGAGGACAAGGAAGCAAAGTAAGCAGCCTCGGTTCCCGGTTAATTATTCGTCTTTTTGTTTGCTTTCTATGTAATTGAGCAGCAGAGACGCTTCGCCGAAGCTTTTATACAGATTCTCGGAGCCTTTCCGCATGAAGCCTTCGCTGAATGCTCTTCTCATCATGGCTTCAAGTTCATCGTAATAGCCGCAGATGTTGAATACGGCAATCGGCTTATCGTGGCGGCCGAGCTGCTTTAAGGTGAGTATTTCAAAAAATTCCTCAAAAGTACCTATGCCTCCCGGAGTCATAATGAAAGCGTCGGAACGCTCTTCCATCAGTTGTTTTCGCTGACGCATGGTTTCGGTGAAGATAAATTCATCACATGTCTCATGCAGAATTCCGGGCTCGTCAAAAAATTTCGGAGCTATACCCAGGCTCCTGCCGCCCCTTCTTTGAAGACCTCTTACGGCGGCGCCCATCAGCCCCTCCGCGCCGCCTCCGAAAACGAGCATGTGGCCGCGGCGAGCCATTTCTTCTCCTAACCTTTCCACAGAATCTATATATTTTTTATCTATGCTTTTGCTGCTCGCTCCATAAACGCATATATTCATGTCTTACCTCCAAGTAATGCTATTATATCGGCCTGGCGCAAACCATGTCAATGTGGTAAGATAATATTTATGAAAAAGAAATTTGTAATACCGGCTTTCATTATTGTTCTGATTTCGGCCTTTGTAATGTCGCCGCTGTCGCCGTATGTACGCAGCCTTGCCGTCATGAAGGTTTACAGTTATATGAATGAGAAAGAAAGCCTCATGAAAGAAAGAGGAATAGAGATAGACATACCGGGAGGCGGGGCGACTGAGAAAGCGGACTGGTATCCTTTTGTGATGACATATAACGCTGATTCTGATTTCAGACTATATACCGGCGATTCAGATGTAAGGCTTACCATAATGTATAATTTTCCGGCCTTTGATTTGTCAAAGGGATGCAGCCGTTTGTATGATGACGAATCGTTGTATTACAACGGGTTTTACGGAGCTTACGGTGCAGATGGACGATTGGGATTCAAACAGGATGGGAGCTTTGATGAAAACGAAGCTGCGGTAGTCCCGGAATTTGATATGAAAAAGCTGGTGCTTGAAGATTTGGGAATGGAAAGAAGCCAAACTGTTTTTGAGTGGCAGACGACGGCTGTTTTGGAGAACGTTTCGTATGCGGGATATGACGGCTGGACCCGTGTCGATGCTGATATGACGGTCAGCGGTACTAATCACAGTCCTGTCAAAAATTATCGTAATTATATTCAATACGGTAAACCGGATTATGATGTGAATGGCGAAGAGTTTGCGCCTGTATCAATGAAGGGAAGGCTATATGCGAGATATTTTGAAGAGCAGGACGTCAGCATATATTTTTACGTGATGGCAAGGAGTTTTGATGCGGTTGAGGACTGCGATGAAAATATACTTTCAAAAAGCAAAATTAAAGAGGAAGGGACAGAATAACGATGCAAATATAAAAGCGTTCGTGATTTCATGAATTTTCATGGAAGCGAACGCTTTTGTATTTATGATGATGTGCAGATTATGATCGGATATGGGACTTAATCGAGCTCCAGTTCAAGTTTCGCCAGTGCGGCGATCAGCTCGTCAGGCATGTGGTCGAATTTAGCATACCACTCCTTTAAACCGGCAAGCTCTTTTTTCCATGTTTCCTTATCGACGGCAGTGATTTCTTCAAGCTGTGAATCTGTTATTTCTATTCCCTCCGTATCTAAAGAGCCGGGAGCAGGAACATATCCCAGAGGCGTCTTGACAGCCTCTGCTTTTCCATCGCAGCGGTCAAGCGCCCACAGCAGAACGCGAAGATTTTCTCCGAAGCCCGGCCAGATGAAGCGGCCGTTTTCATCCTTCCTGAACCAGTTCACGTTAAAGATTTTAGGAGGATTGGTCATTTTAGCGCCCATATCTATCCAATGCTGGAAATAATCTCCCATGTGATAGCCGCAGAACGGCAGCATGGCCATAGGGTCGTAGCGAACAACGCCTACGGCGCCGGTGGTTGCGGCAGTAGTTTCGGAGGACATCTTAGAGCCCATGAAAACGCCGTGATTCCAGTCAAACGACTGGCTGATGAGAGGCTCGGCGCTCGCGCGTCTTCCTCCGAATATTATTGCGCTGATAGGAACGCCCTCGCCGGTGAAAAACTCAGGGGCTATTGAAGGACAGTTTTCAGCGGGAGCCGTAAATCTTGAATTAGGGTGGGCGCCCTTCTCCTCCGCAGTCTGCGAATTCCACGGACGGCCGCGCCAGTCCTCTCCGTTGACGGGTGCAGGCTGATCAAGTCCCTCCCACCATACGGTGTTATCATCAAGATTTCTGCAAACGTTGGTAAAAATCGTATTTTTCTTGGTGGTAAGCAGCGCGTTTTTGTTGGTTTTGCTGTTAGTGCCCGGAGCTACTCCAAAGAAGCCGTTCTCAGGGTTTACGGCATAGAGCCTTCCGTCACGGCCTATGCGCAGCCATGCAATGTCGTCGCCGATGGTGTAGACTTTGTAGCCTTTTTCACGGAGATGCTCAGGCGGTATGAGCATGGCGAGGTTTGTTTTTCCGCATGCGCTTGGAAACGCCGCGCTTATGTATTTCTTTTCTCCGTCAGGCTTCTCGATACACAGAATCAGCATGTGTTCCGCCATCCAGCCTTCTCTTTTGCCGAGGCACGAACCTATTCTGAGAGCGAAGCATTTTTTCCCTAAAAGCACGTTGCCACCATAGGCGGAGTTGATGCTCCAGATAGTGTTATCCTCAGGGAATTGAGCTATGTATTTGTTTTCCGCGTCTACCTGTGCCTTTGAATGGAGACATTTTACGAAGTCGGCTCCGTTATTGAGTTCTTTTGCCGCATCGCTGCCGACATGGGTCATTATGTGCATTGACAGCACTACATATATCGAATCTGTAAGCTCAATGCCTATCTTTGAAAATTCCGTGCCCGGAACGCCCATGGAAAACGGGATGGCGTACATGGTGCGGCCCTTCATGGAGTCCTTGAATAAAGGACGCATTTTTTTGTACATCTCGTCCTTTTGCACCCAGTTATTTGTCGGGCCGGCGTCCTTCTGATAGGTTGTGCATATTACGGTTCTCTTTTCATCTCTCGCTACGTCTTTTGGGTCTGTTCTGTAATAGTAACAGTTTGGCAGCTTCTTTTCGTTCAGATGTATCATCTCTCCTGTTTTGCATGCCTCTTCACGAAGCTTTTCAAGTTGTGCTTCTGAGCCGTCTATCCACATGATTTCTTTTGGATTAGTCAGCTCTGCGCATTCTTTTACCCATTCTAAGACTTTTGCATTTTTAATCTCGATCATTTTTCTTCCTCTTCACCGATATTTTACTTAATAAAAGCTTGCAAATGCTGTCTATATTCTAACACCTGCCGGGCGCAGTGGCAAGGGAGAAAACTTGAAAAGGCTTAAACGCCCCTGAAATACAGCAAAAAGAAAAACCCATGGGAGACACATCCATGGGCTTTCATCGCTCGTTGCTGTGCATTTAACTTATGCACGGGTGGGGACGGGTGAGACTTATTTTGCTGCTTTTGCAGCGTTGAATCTTTTTGTTAATCTTGAAACTTTTCTTGAAGCGGCATTCTTTGAAATAGTATTCTTTGAAGCAGCCTGCATAAGTTTCTTTTCTGCAAGGCGAAGCTGCTGTGCTGCTTGTTCGAAGTTGCCTTCTTCTAAAGCTGCATCGAAGCTCTTTAAAACAGTTTTGAGATGATTTTTAACTCTTCTGTTTCTTGCAGTTTTCTTGTCGATAACTCTGATTCTTTTCTTTGCGGATTTGATGTTTGCCATAAATTTTACCCCACTTTTCTTAATTTTAGCATTTTACCGCCGTAAGGCAGTAAATAAATTCGCAACACACATTATATATGAAGAAAGCTTTAATTGCAAGAGAATAATATTTCAGGCTTAAGGAAAACTTATAAGTAAGAGAAGTTTTACAGGCAGGACTATATTGGAAAGCGGCGGCAGAGAGAAACTGAAGCCGACGAGACGTGTATGTCTGACGTTGATCGCAGGAAATACGGGAGGTGAGAGTCAAATGGAATACAGAACGGATTTGGCCATAGAAAATCATGAGCTGCTGGAGGAAGCCGGAGCCATGGTTGCAGGGTATACGAAAAAGCAAAGTCAGATAGACGAGGATATCTCGGTTACTGAAATAAAAATAGTAAGCAGCGAGGGAGAAAGGGCATTTGGAAAGCCAAAGGGCACATATATAACGATAGAGGTCGAAGGCGTTTTGGAGCAGAAGGACGGAATCAAGGAAAGAGCCGCCGCAGCTCTGGCTGATGAGCTGAAAAAAATGATTCGGTTCGACTACTATCTTAAAGTGTTGGTGGTGGGACTGGGAAACGAAAAGGTTACGCCGGACAGCCTGGGACCTCACACGGTAGATAAAGTAAAAATAACCGCACATCTTTTCTCCATGTTCGACTGCGACGGGGATTGGGAAATGGCCAACGTCAGCGGCTTCAATCCTTCAGTTACGGGAGTTACGGGAATGGAAACCGCCGACCTCATACAAAAAGTGGCCGCTATGGTAAAACCTGATTTTACGGTGGTTATTGATTCGCTGGCAGCTAAAAATATGGAAAGAATGAGTACGACTATACAGCTATGCGATACGGGGATAGAACCGGGAGCAGGTATGGGGAACAGAAGAAAAGCGATTTCAGAGGAAACGCTGGGCTGCAAGGTGATTTCCATCGGCGTACCGACTGTCATAGATTCAAAAACCTTGATAATGGAGGCAGCTGAAAATATTTCATCCTGGGATGCTGATAAAACGCGGGAATATCTTTCCTCCGGAAATTTTCAGATGATAGTGACTTCGACTGACATCGACGAAATAATAAAGGATTTTTCAGAAATAATAGCAAATGCAATAAATATAACTCTGCACCCCGGCATATATTCTTAGAGTGACATAGTTTGGCCTTGCTTGCAGCAGGGCCTTGCGGAGGGATAATATGAAAAAATTCATAGCCAGCGGAGCTATAATAGTATATGCGTTGAGTGTAATAGTATTTTGTACGGTTATGCCTGCGGGGGAAAAAGCTACGGCGACGGATTTCGGAGTAATGTGTATAAACGCCGTATATCCGTCAGCTTCAATAGAGCTTGCAGATTCCAGAGACAATGAAAATATTGATGAAGCAGGCGGCGAAAACAGCGCCGGGCAGTCAGGTGGCGAGAATGGCGGAGGAGACAAGGCAGCGGAAAAGGGAGAGAAAGAGCCTGCAGAGCAAGTGGTTTTGGGAGACGATCCGCTTGTTCTTATCGTACATACCCATGCGACAGAATCATATCTTCCCGCTTCTGGCAGCAACTTCCATTCCAAAGGTGAAGAAAACACAGTCAGAGATGTGGGCAGTGTGCTGGCGGCGTCGCTGGAGAAGGAAGGAATTTCTGTGGTTCATGACAAGACTCTTCACGACGACCCTTCTTACAACGATTCTTACAACAGATCATACGAAACGGTACAGTCTCTTTTGAAAAAATATCCGACGGTAAAATGCGTGATAGACTTGCATAGGGACGCCGTAGCCTCAGAGGCGCCGGCCGCAACAGTATCGGTGGACGGCAGGAAATGCGCCAAATATTCTTATGTGATAGGCACGGTAGCTTCAACATACAAGGCAAACAAGACTTTCATATCAAATCTTAATAAAACAGCGTCGGAAGACTACAATGGCTATACGGGAAAGGTTCTTGAAAGAGGCTACAGCTATAATCAGGGATATTCTTCCAAATCACTGCTTTTGGAGATCGGGTATAACAGGAACCGGATAGAAGAAGCGAGGAACTCTGCCGAGATTTTTGGCAAGATTCTGGCAGATACGTTAAAGAAAGGATATTAAGCCATGAAAACCTTCGGAAAATGCTGCCTTACGGCAGCTGTTTTCTTTCTCGGGACGCTGGCGTTTTTAAGCGTCGACAGGAGATGCGCCATGATGTACGGAGAAGGAGGCGCAATCAGCGCATATTTACAACTTTTCGTTGAAAACAGTCTCGATTTACATTAAAATAATATGAATAGATACCTTTTTTCATCAAAGGTAAGTATTGTTTTAAGTGAGGAAAAAATGACGGACAAAAACAATGATTATCAGAAATATATAAGGAATTTCAGCATTATTGCTCATATAGACCATGGTAAATCCACTCTTGCGGACAGGATAATAGAAAAGACAGGTCTTGTGGAGCAAAGAGATATGAAAGAGCAATATCTGGATAATATGGACCTTGAAAGGGAAAGGGGGATAACCATAAAGCTCCAGACCACAAGGCTGTCTTATCACAGCAGGGACGGCGGCGATTATATATTTAATCTCATAGACACTCCCGGCCATGTGGATTTCAATTATGAAGTATCAAGAAGCCTGGCTGCCTGCGAAGGCGCCGTTCTTGTGGTGGACGCTACTCAGGGAGTTGAAGCTCAGACTCTTGCCAACGTCTATCTTGCCCTTGATGAAGACCTGGAGATACTGCCTGTCTTAAATAAGATAGATTTGGCGTCGGCACGTCCCGATGAAACAAAACAGGAGATAGAAGAAGTAATAGGCCTTGATGCGTCGGAAGCGCCGTTGATTTCGGCAAAGGAGGGCATAGGAATCGAAGAGCTCCTTGAAGAAATTATAAAAGTAATACCGTCGCCTTCCGGCAATCCCGACGGAAAGCTTAAGGCGCTGATATTCGACTCAAAGTACGATAATTATAAAGGAGTAATAATATATGCGAGAATAATAGACGGAATGTTGCGCAAAGGCGACGTGATACGGCTGATGAATACAGGCAAGAAATACGAGGTGACGGAGGTCGGCGTATGCGCTCCGGGGCCTGTGCCTTCAGAATTTCTCAAGGCCGGCGAGGTAGGATATATATGCGGAAGCATTAAGCAGGTTTCGGATGCGAGAGTGGGAGATACTATAACTCTTGACAACGACCCTACCGAGGAAACTCTGCCTGGATACAAGACGGCTCAGTCTATGGTTTACTGCGGAATTTATCCGGCAGAGGGAGAAAAATACGAAAATGTCAAAGACGCCCTTGAAAAACTTCAGGTTAATGACGCTGCCTTTAATTTTGAGCCGGAGACCTCGACAGCCCTGGGATTCGGTTTTCGCTGCGGATTCCTCGGACTTTTGCATATGGAAATCATAGTCGAAAGACTTGAAAGAGAATTCGATCTCGGCGTGATAACTACTTCGCCGAGCGTTATATACAGGGTGGTAAAGGCCGACGGAACTGTGGAAATGATTCAGAATCCGACCAATCTGCCGCCTGCTCAGGAGATAAGCTACATAGAAGAGCCCATGGTAAAAGCCGATATAATGATACCAAAGGAGTACGTCGGCTCGATAATGGAGCTCTGCCAGGACAGAAGAGGCCGCATGATACACATGGAGTACATCACGGAGACGAGAGTGCAGCTTCACTATGAGATGCCGCTAAACGAAGTAATATATGATTTCTTCGACGCATTGAAATCGAAGACGAGAGGCTACGGCTCCCTTGATTATGAGTTCCTTAGATATGAACGCTCCAACGTGGTCAAGATGGATATACTGCTTAACAAGGATTTGGTAGACGCTTTTTCGATGATCGTTCACGAATCGAAGGCTTATGCAAGAGGCCGTTTCGTATGTGAAAAGCTTAAGACCATAATTCCGATGCACCAGTTCGAGGTGCCTATCCAGGCGGCGATAGGACAGAAGGTAATCGCAAGGGAGACTGTAAAGGCCTATAGGAAAGACGTTATAGCCAAGTGCTACGGCGGCGATATTTCAAGAAAGAAAAAGCTTTTGGAGAAGCAAAAAGAGGGAAAGAAAAGGATGCGACAGTTCGGCACGGTGGAAGTGCCGCAGGAAGCTTTTACGGCCGTCCTCAAATATGACGAGAACAAATGATTATGAACCTCGGACAGCGGAATACGATTAAGATCGTAGAGAAAATACGGCTGCGTTATGCCGCTTATCCGTGCAACGGAGAAAAACAATGGCTACAGCAGGAATATATATACACATACCCTTCTGCCTGAAAAAATGCTTTTATTGCGACTTTTATTCGGAAGCTGCAGACGACGAGTACATAAGGAAAGGGTACACAAGAGCCTTGCTCAAGGAAATCGGGTTTTACGGGGCAAAATACGGAAAATCGTTTATCGCCGATACCATATTTTTTGGCGGGGGAACACCAAGCCTGATGGAACCGGAGCTGATAGAAAAAATCTTGCGCGCGCTGAAGAGAAACTTTTTCATAGCTCAGGAAAGCGAAATAACAATGGAATGTAATCCGGCAACCCTTACGGCTGAAAAGCTGTTAAAATACAGGCGGCTTGGGGTCAACAGGCTGAGCATAGGGGCGCAGTCCTTTGATGATGAAATTTTAGGAAGACTGGGGCGAGTGCATAAGGCGGAGGACATAATAAAAACGGTGGAGCTGGCAAGAAAAGCAGGCTTCGATAATATAAGCCTCGACCTTATGTTTGCGGTGCCGGGACAAACGATGATAAAGTGGAGAAACAGCCTGAAAAAGGCGCTTTTATTAAAGCCGGAGCATATCTCATTTTACAGCCTTGAAATAGCTGAAGACACCGTGTTCGGCCGTATGCTCAAAGAAGGCAGCTTGAAAGAAACCTCTGTTGAAAGGGACCGCAGAATGTATCAGGAGGCTCTTGATATGACGGAAGCGGCAGGATACAATCATTATGAAATTTCCAACTGCGCCCTGCCGGGAAAGGAATGTACACACAACCTGAAATACTGGAATCTTTCAGAATATATGGGGCTTGGAGCGTCGGCACATTCGTTTATAAAAGACGTCAGATATTCCAACATAGACAACCTGATACAATATTCTCACGTCATGTGGAGTCAGGATCCGGCCTCTAACATACGCATTGAGGGCTCGGAGGCATTTGGAGCTGACTGTGTGACCGTAAGCAATGTAAATACATATATGGATAACGTGGCTGAATATACTTTTACGGCTCTGAGGACGAAAGAGGGCGTGGTATTTGATGATTTCAGCAAGAGACTGAAAAATGAATTCTGGGACATATATGCGCTTCAGAGGGCGGAGTTTGAGATGTTTGTCCAAAAAGGCTATGCTGAATCAGACGGCAGGCATATAGCGCTTACTCGTAAGGGAATTGATATTTCAAACAGGATAATGTCGCTGTTCGTTTAGAAAGAAGCAGGAGCGTTTATGAAGCATATTAAGTCCGGAGTTTCAGTAAAGTTTGTAAAACGGAGGCTGCCGCTTGACGGTTTGCCTTCGGTACGCTTTGCAGAACCGGAACGGGAGGAAAACGAATGAAAAAATATATTATGGCTTTGGATCAGGGCACGACAAGCTCCAGATGTATAATATATGATAAGAAAGGCAATATGGTCAGCATGGCTCAGAAAGAGTTTACGCAGATATATCCGAAGGAAGGCTGGGTCGAGCATGACGCCATGGAAATCTGGTCGACTCAGATGGGGGTTGCACAGGAAGCGCTGCTTAAAATCGGCTGTACGTATAAAAACATCGAGGCGATAGGCATAACAAATCAGAGGGAGACTACGGTAGTCTGGGATAAAGAAACAGGGGAACCTGTATATAACGCCATCGTGTGGCAGTGCCGCAGAACGGCTCAATACTGCGACAGGCTTTCGGAAAGCGGACTGGGCGATATGATAAGGCAAAAGACAGGGCTTTTGATAGACGCCTATTTCAGCGGAACTAAGCTCAGGTGGATTTTGGATAATGTTCCGGGGGCGAGGAAAAAAGCTGAAGAGGGAAAGCTCCTCTTCGGAACGGTAGAAACGTGGCTGATATGGAGGATGACGGCGGGAAGAGTCCATGTGACAGATTATTCCAATGCTTCAAGGACAATGATGTTTAACATCAATACATTGGAATGGGATGATGATATTCTTGAAATTTTGAATATTCCAAAGGCTATGCTCCCTAAGCCAATGCCGACCAGCTGTATTTACGGAGAGACGGAGGCAACATTGTTCGGAGGTCCTATTAAAATAGGAGGAGCCGCCGGAGATCAGCAGGCCGCGCTTTTTGGCCAGACCTGCTTTGAAGCCGGAGAGGGAAAGAATACTTACGGAACAGGCTGTTTCCTGCTCATGAATACCGGTGACAAGCCTGTATTTTCAAAAAACGGGCTTGTCACCACCATAGCCTGGGGGCTGGATGGTAAGGTGAATTATGCCTTGGAGGGCTCCGTATTTGTCTGCGGCGCGGCTATACAGTGGCTGAGGGACGAAATCAATATATTGAAAAATTCTGTAGACTCTGAAAAAATGGCCATGTCTGTGAAAGATTCCTGCGGCCTTTATGTGGTACCGGCTTTTGTCGGTCTTGGAGCGCCGTATTGGGATCCTTACGCAAGGGGAGCGGTTCTTGGGATAACAAGGGGAGCCAATAAAAACCACCTTGTGAGAGCTACGCTTGAATCCATGGCGTATCAGACTAACGATTTGCTCGATGCTATGACTGATGATTTGGGGATGAGGCTGACGTCCCTCAAGGTAGACGGAGGAGCATGCAGCAATAATTTCCTCATGCAGTTTCAGTCAGATATATTGGGCTGCGTCGTTAAAAGGCCAGTATGTATTGAAACCACCTCTTTGGGTGCGGCATATCTTGCGGGACTGGCAGCGGGTTACTGGGAAAGCAAGGAAGACGTACTGGAGAACTGGCAGGTAGACAGGGTGTTTGAGCCTGCTATGGCTGAAGAAAAACGTATTCAGCTTCTCAGCGGCTGGAAAAAGGCGGTAAGCAGAGTGAAAGAATGGGCGAAATAATAATTTTTATTGCAGTACATGTCGAAATAATGTAAAGTATATATGATAAAGAAGGAAAGGGAGGATGAAATGGGAGAAGAAAAAAAGACTTTGACTACGGTTGCCTTGGTTCTTGGAATACTTTCTATAGTATTTGACTTTGTTTATACTATAGTAGGTATAATTTTGGGAATAGTAGGCATAGTCATAGCTGTTCAGGCCAGAAAGGCAGAAGGCAACAGCGGTATGGCCACAGGCGGGCTGGTTTGCTCCATCGTAGGCGTAGCGTTAGGCGGAGTTATGTATCTTTGCGCAATCTGCGCAGTGGGCGCTTTCGTAGGCGTCATAAACAGTCTTTAAATAAAGACGGAGAACCGCTATGTGCCGTGATACGGTCTTAAGCGGTTCTTTTTTGTTCAGTATTAAGATATTTGCAGTTAAAACGGATTTCGGCGGGAAATGATGATCGGGGATAATTACGTCTTAATTTTCGGAAAGATGATTTCTTTTTATTCGGTATTGGGCTTTGTCGGTCTTGCGGCGGCTCTGCTTTTGTGTATAAAGAGAAGAAAAATGTACGGCGTAGAAAAGGACGACATAGTTAATCTGGCCGCATATTCGATAATCGGTATAATAGTGGGGTCAAAGCTTTTGGCTCTTATCTGCATGATACCTCAGTTTATAGAGTATTGGGACAGGATACAATGGAATTCAGAGTTTATTAAGGCGCTGATGCAGGGCGGATTTGTGTTCTATGGGGGCTTTGCAGGAGTTGTACTGGCATTTTATATTTATTGCAGGCAGTTTAAACTTTCCTTTTCCAGCGTCATGGAGCTGGCGGCTCCTGCGTTCCCTCTCTTTCATTTTTTCGGAAGGCTGGGATGTTATACCGCCGGATGTTGCGGGGGCATAGGAGGCTTTCCTCTGCAACTCGTGGAGGCTTTTTTAAATCTTGCGATATTCCTCGTGATAATTTATATTCAGGACAGAAACTGCGCCGTAAAAGACAGCGGAGGAGGAAAGCCTCTGTTTCAAAAAACATTTTTTTTATATATGCTCATGTATGGTATAGCCCGTTTTGTTTTAGAGTTTTTCCGCGGGGACGCAGAGCGGGGGTTCATAGGGGCGTTATCGGTTTCACAGTGGATTTCGATAGCAGTTACGGTAATTGCCGTAATTTCTCTTTTTAGAGAAAACGCAAAATTTGCGAAAAAAAACGATAAAAATAATCAGAGCCGGATTTGAAGAGTCCGGCTTTTTATATCAGGGAATGATGATGTTGACTGACAGGCAGAAGCAAAAGAATATTTTCACAAAAAATACACAAAAAAGTTTTTAAAATATGTTGACATACAAGGCCGGCAGTAGTATCTTATATATAGTGATTAGCACTCTAAAGCGACGAGTGCTAACAAAGGAGAGGGTTATGGAACTTACAGAACGCAAGCTTAAAATTTTACAGGCTATTATCAGCGACTATGTCAAGACTGCTGAACCGGTAGGCTCCAGAACCATTTCTAAAAAGTATGACTTGGGCGTCAGCCCGGCGACCGTAAGAAACGAGATGGCTGATCTGGAGGAAATGGGATATTTGACTCATCCTCATACTTCTGCCGGAAGAGTTCCTTCCGATATGGCCTACAGGCTTTACGTAAACGCCCTGATGGAGAAGAAAGAACTTACCCGTGAAGAGAAGAACGTCATATCCCAGAGACTCAAGACTAATGTGCATGAGTTTGAAAAGACCATAGAGCATGCCGCTTCGGTTCTCTCAGAAATAACGAATCTCACTTCTTTCGCTCTTACGCCGAAAAAAGATGAGGATGCGCTGAAATTTATCAATCTTTTGCCTGTGGATGAAAAGACTATAGTTTTAATGATTGCAGCAGAGAGCGGTAAGATTTCCAACACGGCACTGAATGTAAAATCGGCTTATACCGATGAAAATCTTCAGCTTCTTGCCAAGACGCTGACATACAACTATAAAGGAAAGACTATAAGCGAGGCTCTCAAAAATAATATAATAGAAAATTTCGAGAGCGATATGGCCGCCATGAGCGGTCTGGCACGCGATGTCATGCCGAACTTTATGAAAACACTGGAGGATATGCTCAACGTCAATCTTTATATGGAAGGGCTTACAAACATTTTCGATATACCTGAATATAACGACTTGCAGAAAGCCAAGAGTTTCATAGAGATGCTCAGTCAGAAGGATGATTTTACGAAAAAGCTTGTCGAAAGAGAGGACGGCATAATCGTAACCATAGGAGAAGAAAATGCAGACGATATTATGAATGATTGCGCTCTCATAACGGCAAGCTATCATGTAGACGGCAAGCTGGTGGGAAAGATAGGAGTAATCGGCCCTACGAGAATGAGGTACGGCGAAGTCACATCTATAATAGAGTATCTGACCGATAATTTGAGCGATACATTCAAACTTGAAAGCGGAGGTAATGAGGAAGATGAGTGAAGATACAAATAAAAGAGACGACGGTCTGAAGGAGGAAAAGAACTGCGGCGAAGGCTGCTGCGGCCAATGCGGCAATGAGTCCCTTAAGGAGGAAGCGCCGGACTGCGGGGGAGACAGCGGGAAGGAAAAAAGCCATGAACAAAACAGCGAAAACGCAGATAAAAAATGCGAAGAAAAACCGGCTGAAACAGATCCTGAAGAGGAAGCCCTGAATACAAAGTATATGAGGCTGATGGCTGATTTTCAGAATTTCAGACGCAGAACCGAAAAGGAAAAAAGCGACATTTATGCGTTTGCAAATGAAAAAATCATAAGCGAACTGCTTGATGTGATAGATAACTTTGAAAGAGCACTTGCGGCAGGAAATGCAGAGGACAGCTTTTACAAAGGAATGGAAATGATTTTAAAACAGCTCCTCAACGTTCTTGAAAAGGCGGGAGCCAGTGAAATTCCGGCTTTGGGAGAGGATTTTGACCCTAACTTCCATAACGCCGTAATGATGGAGGACTCAACCGAGTACGACAGCGGAAAGGTCACTGAAGTTCTTCAAAAGGGGTACATTTTAAATAGCAGAGTAATAAGACCTTCAATGGTAAAGGTCGCTAACTAATTAGGAGGGAAATAAAATGGCAAAAGTAATAGGTATTGACTTAGGAACTACAAACTCGTGTGTTTCCGTACTGGAAGGCGGAGAACCGACAGTAATAGCTAACGCAGAAGGAATGAGAACTACTCCGTCAGTAGTGGGCTTTAAGAAAGACGGAGAAAGACTGGTAGGCGAAACTGCCAAGAGACAGGCTGTAACCAATCCTGACAGAACTATAGCCTCTATCAAGAGACATATGGGAGAAAATTATAAAGTAACCATCGACGGAAAGGATTACACTCCGCAGGACATTTCTGCAATGATTCTTACAAAGCTGAAAAATGACGCTGAAAGCTATCTCGGAGAAAAGGTTTCAGAGGCGGTAATCACTGTTCCGGCATATTTCTCAGACGCGCAGAAGCAGGCGACCAAAGACGCCGGAAGAATTGCAGGACTTGATGTTAAGAGAATAATCAACGAGCCTACGGCCGCTTCTTTGGCTTATGGTCTCGATAAAGAAGAGGGCTCCCATAAGATTTTGGTATACGATCTGGGCGGCGGTACTTTCGACGTATCTATACTGGAGCTGGGAGACGGCGTATTTGAAGTATTGGCTACCAACGGCGATACCCGTCTTGGCGGCGATGACTTCGACGAAGTTCTTTTGAATTATCTTGCCGATAATTTTGCAAAGGAACACGGAGTTGACCTTAGGGCTGATAAGATGGCTCTGCAGAGACTTAAGGAGGCCGCTGAAAAGGCGAAGAAAGAGCTTTCAGGCTCACAGACAACGAATATCAACTTACCGTTTATCACTGTAACTGCGGATGGTCCTCTTCATATGAATGAAGATTTGACAAGAGCGAAATTCGACCAGCTGACAGGACACCTGGTAGAAAGAACCATAGAGCCTATGAAGAAGGCGATGGCTGACGCGGGAGTTTCCAATTCTGACATCGCAAAGGTTATCCTTGTCGGAGGCTCAACAAGAATTCCGGCAGTTCAGGAGGCAGTAAAGAAGGTTACCGGCAAAGAGCCGTTCAAGGGAATCAATCCTGACGAATGTGTAGCTATAGGCGCTGCTATTCAGGCCGGCGTATTGACAGGAGAGGTTCACGACGTACTGCTCCTTGATGTAACTCCGTTGTCGTTGTCCATCGAGACTCTCGGCGGCGTGGCAACTAAGCTTATCGAAAGAAATACAACAATTCCTACGAAGAAGAGCCAGATCTTCTCGACTGCGGCGGATAACCAGACTGCCGTTGACATTCATGTAATGCAGGGTGAGAGAGAAATGGCAGCCGGAAATACTACGCTTGGAAGATTCCAGCTTACAGGAATAGCTCCTGCTCCTCGTGGAATTCCTCAGATAGAAGTTACCTTTGACATTGACGCCAACGGTATCGTAAACGTAAGCGCCAAGGATATGGGAACAGGTAAGGAACAGAGAATTACGATAACCTCTTCGACAAATCTTTCCGAAGATGAAATCAGCAAGAAGGTAAAAGAAGCAGAACAATATGCGGAGGAAGATAAGAAGAGAAAGGAAGAAGTCGAAGTAAGAAACAGGGCTGAATCACTGGTATATGAAACTGAAAAATCGGTAAAGGATCTGAGCGATAAACTTTCTGACCAGGAAAAAACCGAGATAAACGACGCCAAAGACCAGCTTCAGGCTGTACTGAACAACGGAACCGTTGATCAGATTAAGGAAAAGACCGAAGCTTTGACGGAGAAGTTCCATATTATTTCCACAAAGCTGTATCAGCAGGCACAGGCGGCAGGCGCTGATGCGTCATCTGCCGGCGCAGCAGGCGCAGGATTTGACCCTAATCAGGCGGCAGGCGGGGCTCAGACAGGAGGACCGGCAGGAGATAATGTTGTCGATGCGGATTATGAGGTTGTGGACGACGATAAATAATATTGCCGAAATGGTTCGCTACGCCGGAGTATCATAAAACGGTCGGCGAGAGACAGATAAAATTGTTGGTGGCGGTGGAATCAAATCTTCTGTCACCGACATTTTCGTGTTATAGATTTTGCAGGACAGAATATAAACCCTGCATTGTAAGAGGTTATAGATTATGGCAGAAAAACGTGATTATTACGAAGTGCTTGGCTTGAAAAAAGGGGCAAGCGAGGATGAAATCAAAAAGGCCTTCAGAAAGATGGCTATGAAATATCATCCTGACAAGAACCCCGGGGACAAGGGGGCAGAGGAAAAGTTCAAAGAGGTAAACGAAGCTTACAGCGTTCTGTCCGATCCTGATAAGAAGAGCAAGTACGACAGGTTCGGCCATGCGGGGGTAGATCCGAACGCCGGATTTGGAGGCGGAGGCTTCAGTGGCGGTTTCGGCGGATTTGAAGACATCTTCGATATGTTCGGAGGAATGTTCGGCGGCGGTTTTGGCGGCGGACAGCAGCAGAGACGGGCAAACCAGCCGAGAAAAGGAAGAGACCTTCAGAAGGCTATCACTATTACCTTTGAAGAAGCTGCTTTCGGTACTAAAAAAGAGATTGAAATAAATAAATTTGTTCAGTGCCCTACATGCAAGGGAGAAGGTACAAAGCCGGGAACCTCCAAAAAGACTTGCTCTAAGTGCGGCGGAAGCGGACAGCTTAATCAGACTCAGAGGACTCCTTTCGGTCAGTTTCAGAGCGTTACAACCTGCGATCAGTGCGGCGGAAGCGGCAAGATAATCGAAGAGCATTGCCCTGAATGTAAGGGAAGCGGAAAAATCAAAAAGACAATCAAGCTTTCCATTGAAATACCGGCAGGCGTGGATAACGAAAGTGTAATCCCTATCAGAGGACAGGGAGAGCCTGGAATCAACGGCGGACCTACGGGCGATTTGTATATAGTGATTTCCGTAAAGCCTCACAAGCTGTTTAAGAGACAGGGGGACGACATTTACCTCGAAATGCCTATTACCTTTGATCAGGCAGCTTTAGGAGATGAATTGGTAGTGCCTACTCTTGACGGTAAGGTATCATACAAGATTCCTTCCGGAACTCAGCCTGGCACTGTGTTCAGACTTAGGGAAAAAGGTGTGAAACATCTCAGGAGAGACTCCAAGGGCGACTTGTATGTCAAGGTAAATCTTGAAATACCTACTAAGCTTAACAATAAGCAGAAAAAAGTCGTTGCGGAACTTGGAAAAGTTCTCACAGAGGATTGCTACCAGAAAAAGGGCGGATTTGCCGAAAAGATAAAAGAAATGTTTAAATAGTCAGAAAACCGCATATTTGTGCGGTTTTCTTTGTTTCCCTTTGTTTTTCATACGACGCTGCGATTTTTGCAAGGACAGCATATCCTTTTTTGTCCGGGACGGCATATCCTTTGCATATTGTATTTTCAGACATATTTGATATAATTATATGAACAAATTGTTTCAGGGAGCTTAGAATATGAAGTATATACAGATAGAAATTGAGTTAAATAAAGAGGCAATCGAGCCGCTGATAGGATTTCTTCTGACAAGAGGAATAACTGATACTGTGATAGAAGATCCAGATGACCTGGAAAGCCTTCTCAATAAAAAAGAAGACTATGAATGGGATTATATATCTCCTGAAATAATGGGACTTAAAAATAAAACGCCAAAGGTAAGCTTTTATCTTGGAGACGGGGAAGAGAAAATCGCGGAAGAGCTTGAGTCAGCCATAAAAGAAAACTTTCCCGGGGCAGAGGTTAATGTCACAATCGAAGATGATTCGCAGTGGAAAGACAAGTGGAAAGAGTTTTTTAAACCAGCAGCAATAACGGAACACCTGATTGTAAAACCCACATGGGATGATTATTCCGCCGGCTGCGGTGAAAAAGTTATCGAGATAGATCCGGGTATGGCTTTTGGTACAGGCACCCACGAAACCACGTCTCTATGCCTTAAGATGATTGAAAAATATATGAAAAAAGGGCAGACTCTTTTAGATGTGGGCTGCGGTTCGGGGATACTTTCAATAGGAGCAGCGCTTTTGGGGGCTTCAAAGGTTCTTGCCGTAGATATAGACCCGGAGGCAGTGAAAGTATCAAAAGAAAATGTAGCGCTTAACGGGTGCAGCGATGAGGTTGAGGTCAGATATGGCAACCTCGTAGAGGGAATAGATTTTAAAGCTGATGTTGTCGCAGCCAATCTGATGGCTGATCTTGTTATGATTTTAAGCTCACACGTCGTAGATCACATGAAAAAGGGCGGAGTGTATATTTCATCGGGCATACTTACAGAGAAAGAAGAACAGGTGGCGAAAGCAATATCGGATTGCGGTTTTCGCATAATTGAAATCATGGAAGATGGAATGTGGTGCGCAATAGCTGCCGCCTTGGAGGAGGAATAATGAGCAGGTTCTTTGTAAACCCGTCGGATATAGACGGCAGGCATATATATATAACCGATAAAAGCGATCTACATCATATTAAAAAAGTATTGAGGTTGAGGAAGGGCGATGAAGTCGATATTTCCGACGGTGAGAGCTGGGAATACAGAGCAGTGATTGAAGAAACAAATGAATTTGAGGCTGTCCTTTCGATTCTGGACAAGCAGAAATTTGCCCGGGAGCCGGAAGTGAGGATAACGTTATATCAGGGGATACCAAAAGGGAGTAAGATGGAGGACATAATCAGAAAGTCTGTCGAGCTGGGAGTTTTCCGCATAGTTCCGGTATTTATGGAGAGAACCGTAGCGGTAGACAAGGGCAATTCATCGAAAAAACTGGAACGATGGCAGAAAATCAGCGATGAAGCCGTCAAACAGTGCCGGAGGGGAATAATACCTAAGGTGGAAGCTCCGCTGAGCTTTTCTGAAATGGTTGACGAGATAGGTGAGTATCAGTTGGTTGTATTTCCTTATGAAAATGAGGAAGAAAAAACTATAAAGCCTTTTCTTAGAGAAAATATAGAAAAGATAAAGGAGAAATCTGACGAAAGCTTAAAAAATACTGCTATAATAATCGGGCCGGAGGGCGGTTTCAGCGACAAAGAGGCTTCAATGCTGGCGGACTGCGGAATATACGGGGTTTCTCTGGGCAAAACGATTCTCAGAACGGAAACGGCGGGACCGGCAGCTATTGCAATGACCATGTACGAACTGGAGCTTTAAAAATCATGTAAAATAAAAGAGGTCTTTGCAATGCGATAGACACCCTACCTAACGGTTTGTCCGGTAAGTAGGGTATTTTTATAATAACTGTGTATAGATGTTGGAAAAAATAATATTTTAAGACAGATAATGCAAACGCGATTTTTTCAGAGCTGGAAACCTCGATTTCAACGGTCAGTTTTTTTTCAACGGTCTTCTTAACAGAAGTGAATACCGGTTCGCATATTTGTTGCGTGCGTTTTCTAATATCGCATATATAACAGCTTCTCAATCCTCCTTATTCGGAGGAAGCGGATGCCATGCCGCAGGTTTTTTGCGACGTGTAAATACTTTTTTGATTCTCAGCAATATTGCTTCTATAAAATGAAACCACAGATTGCCAAGTAGAAACATGAATATAAGAAGCAGCAGGAATACTCCAATTTCTCCAATAGGCATCTTTCGCCTCACTTTGTCGCGAAGCGGTTCATAAAGAAGTCGGTAAAAGCGGCCAATTCATCATCCTGCGATACATAGACATACAGTTTTTCATCTTCAAGCCAGTCATAGGCATTGATACCAATGTAATCCTTTTTGTCCGGGTAAATGATGAAAGCATCAGTAGGATATTTATTCCGATATGCTTTCAAAATTTCAGAACGGCGATAGTAGGTAGGATCACCGCAGCCGGAAAGGTCAGGCACAGTGGGAACGACCACGATCGTCTGAGAAGCTTCGTTCCAGCCGACAATTAAATTGCCGATCTTTGTTTTGCTCCCATGAACAAAGCCATAATTGAAACGGCTTACATCTTCGGTATAGCCGAAAATAAGTCTGTAATTGTCCCCGTTTTCTACAACTTGATTAAATAGAGAGCGCATTTTTTTTGCGTTTGCTTTGCTCTTTTCCATGTCAATTTCAGGACCCTTAAATAACTTGCCAAAAAATCCCATAATCTTTTCCTCCTAAATTTTTAAATGTTTTTATATGAGACTGGATAGGACAGCGCCACAGTATCATAAATGAATTGAGTTTTCACAATGTTGTGCTGCAATCGCAGTTTCTTTTTTATATTTTGTTTTAGTACATATCATATAAAATAAGTGTAAATTTTTGAAATTGTTTTTATTTTAATAAAATGAAATCCGTCTGAATATAAGGCCGAAACATAATATTCGGACGGATTCTCTATTCTCGTCGTTTAAGGCGAAGGTGTTGTTTTTAATTTTTCCAGGGCATCGACAATAGCGTTTATCTGAAAGTCAACCGTTTCATCGGCAGCTTCGGGCACAAACAGAGGCATAGTATCGGGAATCGCTCTGCGTACAACCATTGCCGTCAAGCTTAAATTTGTAAATAGATTGATTTTTGCCGTGTCTGCCTTTATTCCAAAGTTTTCTAAAATCTCTCCAAAAAGACGGAACTGCTTTTGGCGGAATATTTGATAATTTTCTTTTGACAGACGTTTGAAAAGAAGCTGTTGTTCTTCAATCGTCAAAACAGCAATACCATTTTTTTCTCCATAGCAACAGGTGCAGAGAAATTGTTTTACAGCATCACGCCAGTTCAAAGCGGGATTAGACATCAGCCTTTGCACGTATTCAATTATTTTAGGCTGTTGCAAGTACAGTGTTTCAACGACCAAATCTTCCTTCGTTGGGAAAAAAGAATAAAAGAAGGTTCGTGAAATCCCAACCTTTTTATATATTTGCTCCACGGTAGTATGTTGTATGCCTTGTTTTGCCATCAGTTCAAGACCAACTTTAACAAGTTCAGTTCTGATGTGCTCTCTATCCTCATCGGAATAAGCTACTTTTGGCATGTCATCCCACCTCTCATGCAAAATAAAAACAGATTTAGAAATTTAACCTTATTTTAGCATGCCAAATCGGATAATTCAAGAAATATTTGTATATCGTCTTAAATGCATCATTTACCGGACTTGGTTTTCCAACAAGAAAAGTATCATAGACAGGGGTTAATATTCATTTGCGTATATCGTTTTACGAAGTCGGCGGTCATTTTCCGGAATGACGCACTTTTTTGTCTGGCATCATTGTTTGATTATGATGCAATAGAAGCGCATGTCTGTCGAAGAATCTTCAGGTCAATATGGTGCAACCTCCAGGTCAATACGGTGCGGTTCATCAAGCTGTTTAAAAAAATATAATTGATTGAAAATGGCAGTTCGCTCGTAAAAAAAGTTTGCATCAGAGTGAGAGAGCATATATCGAGATTTACATCGTGGTCATTTAGCCAGCATAGCAACTCTTTTCGTACTTATTTGAAAAAAGAAAAAATGCTACGCGATCGGAGGACCTTTTGCATAGCATTTTTGTTTTCACGTTTATCTGGCGTAAGTCATAAGTTCTGTGATATTTCCTTAAGGGCTGCCGCCATCATTATTCGTCTTTCTGCCACTGCATAACTTTTCGGTAAGTAGAGCATCCGAAGATGATTCCCACTACCAGAACTCCCGCAATGCTCACGTTTCTTACAATTTTTGAAACATCTACGCTTACGGTTATATCAGCTGTTTTTTCTTTTCTTTCAGGTAAATTCATTTCTGTCACCCCCTATAAAAATTATTTTATCAGATAACAGAGGGCATGTCAAAATTATCCGAGGATTTTATTCATATCAAAATCGGGAGTACGCAGAAATCGTTTAAGACCGAAGAGGCAGTCCGGTTTGCCCTTTTCTATTATATTGATTTTCTGATAGCTTGTTACAGATAGTTTGAAGCCGACCTCCTTGAGAACCTTGTCTGCGCTTCCGTCCGGCGGATATTCTCCGTAGGGCCATGCGAAGATAATAGGGGGAGAATCTGTAACCATAGTTATCTTTTCCTGAAGTGAAAGCAGGTCTTTTCTCAGCAGGAGTTCGTATTCGGAAAAACTTTCCCCGGACTTTCTGCTTGCACCCTTGCGGCCCTCGTCCGAGCTGTGAAGACTGTAGGTGTGATTGCCTATTTCCACGTTGCCGGAGGAGGAGAGAAGAGCTATTTCGCCCCACGAAAGGCTGGAATTAGCAAGGTTCCTGTACATATCGCCTGAGCTTTCATCAACCTTGTCGCCTATCACCGATATTACGGCGTTCATATGATATTTCTTAAGCAGCGGAAATGCAAGCGTGTAATTGTTGGCATAGCCGTCGTCGAAGGTTATGAGCACGGGTTTGTCAGGCAAAGCGCTGCCTTTTTCCACATAGTCTGCAAGCTGCTTTGCCGTTACGGTAGTATATCCGTGTTTTCCGAGCCATATGAGATCCGCTTCAAAATCATCTTTTAAAATGGTATATTCATTTACCGAAGCAGATAAGTCAGTTATGCCGTGATACATCAGTATCGGTAATGAAACTGTGTTTCTGCTGTCTGAAACCACAGGAACTGCAGACGAAGCTCCGGTTAAAAATTCCGACGGGCAGGCGTCATTTACTTTGCCGCCGTTTTTGGGAGATGATCCCATGTAGGCCATGACCCCTGCAAGGACCATGAACATTATCAAAATAAGTATTAAAAAATCGGTTTTTTTAAGCATCTTGAAAACTCCTGTGCCGTCATATGAAGAAGATTTCTTCTGTGGCAATATTATATTTCGCAGTCCATGAAGATATGATATAATAAAATATATTAAATTTTATCAGTTATAAAGCAGGACAGTAAGATGAGAGCAGCGTTTCATACTTTGGGCTGCAAGGTGAATCAGTACGAGACGGAAGCCATGCGGGAGCAGTTTAAAGACGCAGGTTTTGAAACCGTCGGAGAAAGCGACTTTGCAGACGTATACGTAATAAATACATGTACGGTTACAAATATAGCCGACAGAAAATCGCGCCAATATATAAGGCGTATGAAGAAAGTAAATCCGAAGGCTGTTATAGCGGTTACGGGTTGTTATGCCCAGATAGAACCGGAAGAGATATCTGCTCTTCCCGAAGTAGATATAGTAGCAGGGACGGGGGAAAAGAACAACATAGTAAAATATGTAAAGGAATTTATTGAAGAAAGAGCTCCTCAGCGTCATATAAAAAGCTACGATCAGCTTTGCGAATATCAGGACAGGGGAATAATCTGCTCTATGGAATCGCGCACGAGGGCATACATAAAAATTCAGGAGGGCTGCGATAGATTTTGCGCCTACTGTCTGATACCCTTTGCCAGAGGAAAGGTAAGAAGCCGTAATCCGGAAGAAATCGTAGAGGAAGCCAAAAGATTGATTTCAAAAGGCTTTAAGGAGCTGATACTCACCGGAATAAACACAGCTCTTTACGGCAGGGAAGAAAGCTTTAAGGACTTGTATCCGAAATGGATTTATGAAGAAAAGGACGGAGGTATCGAGCCTGTAATAAAAGCTATAGACAGTATCGAAGGCGATTTCAGGATAAGGCTCAGCTCCCTTGAACCGGCCGTAATAAACGCCGGCTATGTCCGGCGGCTGCTGAAATACGACAAGCTCTGCCATCATCTCCATCTTTCCGCACAGAGCGGCAGCAATCACGTGCTTTCTCTGATGAACCGGCCGTATACCTCGGAGGAATATATGGATATAGTGAAAGTTCTCAGAGAATGTGATCCACTGTATGGGATAACCACCGATATTATAGTCGGATTTCCGCAGGAAACGGAGGAAGACTTTAACGACAGCATAAAGCTTATAGATGAAGCAGGGTTTTGCAAGGTTCACGGTTTCAGATATTCCAAAAGAAAAGGAACCGCAGCAGCCGGTATGGGAGGGCAGATTCCCTCCGAAATAAAAAACAGGCGTATTGAGATGCTGATGAAGGCAGGAGAAAGTGCTTCTTCGGAGTTTTTCAAAAAATGTATGGGAAAGGGAAGAAGAGTGCTCTTTGAAGAGCGGGAAGGCCGGTATCTTACAGGATACACAGATAATTACATTAAAGTTTATGTTCCTGCGGGCGATGAAAATTTAAACCGTTTCAGAGAGGTAAAACTTCTTGAAATATATAAAGACGGAATGAAAGGAGAGATATGATGTCAGATTGTATTTTTTGCATGATAGCAGGGCATGAAATTCAGTCAAATATCGTCTATGAAGACGACAAGCTGATATGCTTTCATGACCTGGAGCCGCAGGCGCCGGTGCACGTTCTTGTAATTCCCAAGAAACATATATCGTCTCTTGACGATGTTAAGGAGGAAGACAAGGAGCTCATGGGGCATATAATGTTTACTGTTCATAAGATTGCCGCAGAGCTTGGCCTCGAGGGCGGATACCGTGTAGTGAGCAATAACGGAGAAGACGCATTCCAGACGGTAAAGCATCTTCACTTCCACATACTGGGAAAGAGAAAGCTTACATGGCCGCCGGGCTAAAATTTACGGTAAAGAAAGAACCATGCAGGGGATTGCAGGCTTAATGACGGCTGATGCTTTCCCTGCGCATGGTTTTTATAGTGCTGATATTACGTGATGATTAAAGTTTGCCGTTGACCTTGTTTTGTATTTGATCTACTGCGTCGATGACGGCAAACCTGAAACCGTTTTTCTCCAAGGCGGACACTCCTACTATGGTTGTGCCCGACGGCGAGCAGACGGCGTCTTTCATCTGTCCCGGGTGTTCTCCCGACTGCATAGCCATTTTTCCTGTGCCTGCCAGCATCTGAGCCGCCAGCTTGTAAGCGGACTGTCTTGTGAGTCCGTGTTTGCAGCCTGCGTCGCCGAGAGCCTCCATAAACATCGCAGTAAATGCAGGGGCGCAGCCTGCTATAACTCCGCCTATTCCCATATGCTCTTTGTCCATCCAGAGGACGGCGCCTAACTTTGATAAAAGGTCTTCTGTAAAGAGTTTTTCATCTTCGCTCAGAGTGTTCTCCTCTTCACATATGAATATTCCTTCGCATACGGAAACCGGCGTGTTTGGCGCAGTGGCTACAACATGCGCTTCAGGCATAATTTCCGAAAGCTCCTTGCAGTATGTGTTTGCGGCGAGGGAAATGACCAGTTTGCCTCTTAAGATTTTTTTCAGAGGGGACATGACGTCCTTTACCATATAAGGCTTGACGCCTATAAAAATCACGTCGCAGATGTTTGAAAGCTCTTCTGCATTTCTGCACGGTTTGACGCCGTCGGCCTCGGCTTTAATGCAGAGCTTTTCGTAGTCTTTGGCGCAGACGTATATCTGTTCAGGCTCCACCGCACCTGAAAGGATAAGACCTCTTGCTGTAGCTCCGGCCATATTGCCGTATCCGATAAAACCGATTTTTCTTTTTTTTATGTCTGACATTTGTTTCACTCCGTTTCTTAAAGCTGTCTGTAGTTAGGACGGTTGTTTTTATGTTTAAGTAATTTTAAAAATGAGCAGGCGCGGTTTGCGGGAGTTGTTTCGTCTGAGATTACGGTTTGGACTGAGTTCTCCGTGAGAAGTTTCAGGATTCCGCTGCGGACAAAACAAAGATGCTCATACAGGGCATTATCCTCTGGCAAAGCCGGCCGTTCAAAACAGAAAGCTGTTCTATATTACAATATTATAGGTATCCCGTTGCTTTGCTGTCAAGAAAAGCCGATCCTTTTATTTTGCTTATTTTTAAAAAGCAAACATTTGAGCTTCTCAAATAATAAAGGCTGACATTAAAGAACAAGTCTGCAAAAGACAAAGGGAGAGATGAAAAAAACATCTTGCGCCCCATGGGTAAAAATAGTATAATATATCCGTTATCGGTTTAATAATTGTTCACGGCTTAAATATTTCATTTTAGTCAGGAGGTGAATCAGAACATGGCACAAGTAATCGTGAGAGAAAATGAAAGCTTAGAAAGCGCTCTTAAGAGATTCAAGAGATCATGCGCCAGAGACGGCGTTATGTCAGAGCTCAGAAAGAGAGAACATTACGAAAAACCAAGCGTAAAGAGAAAGAAAAAATCTGAAGCTGCAAGAAAAAAGGCTAAGAAATATTAAGAATATATAGTCATTTAACCTGATATTCAAGCGAATACAGCTTCAAAGCTTCCGAGAATAGAGGTGAGAAAAAGTGACAATTAAAGAAAGGCTCATGGCTGATTTTAAGGAAGCCATGAAAACTAAAAATGAAATCGCTAAAAATACCATAAGCTTTGCCAGAGCTGCTATCAAGCAGTACGAGGTAGACAACAGGGAAGAGCTTAGCGACGAGGGCATCATCGCTGTTTTATCTAAACAAGTTAAAATGAGAAAAGATGCACTTGCTGATTTTGAAAAAGCCGGAAGAACAGATTTGGTAGATTCCTACAAAGCCGAGATTGAAATCCTGAACAGATATTTGCCGGAACAGCTTTCGGAAGAAAAGATAATGGAAATTGTCAAGGCCACCGCCGCAGAGTTGGGAATTGACGGCGGCAAACAGAACATGGGCAAACTGATGGGACCGGTAATGGCTAAAGTAAAAGGCGTAGCCGACGGAAACGCAGTAAAGAAAGTTGTTATGGATTTTTTGGGATAAATCATATGCGAAAAGCTCTCCGATATCGGAGAGCTTTGTTTATTGATTGCGCCAAAATGAAAAATTTGATTTGTACGTAAAAAGAGTATAGAAGCGAAGCTTAAGAATCATCTGCAATGCCGCCCGGCATTATGTGAGGCCTGAGCTTCGCTTTTTGTTTGTCACAGTTTGATTACCGGCGCATGGCCATGCGGAGCTTACAGCAGGCAAAATGCCGTTGGCAGGCGAAAATGTCAAACTTAAAATTGATAGATGAAAATGTCGGCCTTATGCCGGCAGGAGCTGATTTAAGGCTAACGAACCGAAGGCTTGAACGGCTATAGAGCTTCTTCTGCAAATTTTCCGTCTTTGTCAACGGTGACGACGCTTCTGAACCCGCAGGATCTCGCCAGCTTTCTTGCCTCTTCGAAGGCAAAGTCTACCGTATCAGTTCTGTGGCTGTCGCTGGAAATTATTATTTTTCCTCCGCCTTGATTTATCTTTCTGAGAATAGAAGCCGAAGGATAAGGCACAGACCTGAGCTCCTTTGCCATTGCTCCTGTGTTTATTTCAAAGAAAGCTTTGGATTTCAAGAGCTTTTCAAGAGCCTTGTCTGCCGCAGCCACATATCTCGGATGACTTTCATCGAAAAGCCTTTCCTGTTCGTTAAACTTTGTAAGAAGATCAAAGTGACCTATTATGTCGCAGTTTGTATTTTCGGTTATATGGGAAACTCTTTCAAAATAATCTTCCGCAAGGGCCATTTCATCGCCGCCATAGAACTTATCAAGAGCTTCATGGAGCTGTTTAAGCCCGTAATCCACTAAGACGAAGGAGGAGGGGCTCATATCGAAGCCGGCCTTGTGGAAAGCATGAACAGATCCTATTATATAATCGAAGCCTGAAGCAGGCTGCGTGGCATAGTAGTCCAGCTCGAGGCCGCATAAAATGAGAATCTGTTTTTTATATTTCTCTTTTAACCGGGCGATTTCAGCCTTGTATCCGGAAATTTCGCTGTCGGGAATACAGCCCCTGCCGTCGAAGCATGATGCGCTATGACCTGAAAATCCCAAGACGTCGAAGTTTTTTTCGATTGCGGAGAGAACCATTTCCTCAGCCGTGTTATTTCCGTCACATAAAATCGTATGGGTATGAAGATTGACTTTTCGCATTGAAACCTCCTTGTATGTCATATTGCGGCGCCTCGAAGCGCTGCTGTGTGATATGGCGTTTATTTTATGTCGAAGCGCTGTTGCGTGATATGGCGTTTCCTGCACGCCGAAGTGATGTTGCACGCCGAAGTGATGTTGCACGCTGAAACGATGCCGCACGCTGAAGCAAGCGGACATATATGATTTGATTTGCCGAAAATCCGTATATGGATATGTCTTATTGAATTCTACATCTCAGCCGTAGCCGGTGTCAAGTTGTTCGGAGCCGCATGGACGATGAAAGATATATAACCCTCTGTGTTTATCGCTGAATCTGCACGACATGTATTTAACTGTGGAATGTTCTTGTATTTTATG
Organism: uncultured Clostridia bacterium; assembly: GCA_937900415.1. Taxonomy (GTDB): domain Bacteria; phylum Bacillota; class Clostridia; order Peptostreptococcales; family Anaerovoracaceae; genus Fimisoma. Next base: position 242,624 of record CALCEY010000009.1, on the reverse strand, counting down.
ATATAATATTAACATAATCACCTGTGAAAAGGGGGGAGAGTGCTGTGGATAATAAGCTTAAAATATATAAAAAGGGACTGATGTGGACGATAATTGTGCAAAATATAGCGATTATAGCAACCGTCGCATTTCTCCTTATAAATTACAGCAATATCTTTGTGGGTAGCGTGGAGGACGAATATTTCACGAGATACGATAATTTATGCCTGAAGTTTATCTATGCAGCCGCAGTCTGTATGGCAGTCGGAGTGCTGGTGCCGAAGATAGTTAAGTCAACGGGAAAGGGTAATGACGGCAAAAATTTTAAGGACAGAATATGCGTCATCTTAATAGAAAGCGTCTTTGTCATTGGCTTGGCAGCTTTTGCCATAAATCGCTATGGCGGCTCCGACCTGTATAATATCGGCGATGGCAGCGCTTTTGACGGAAATGAAAATTTCCTTATCATGACGATGCTTCCGTTCATAGCTATCGGCGTTATAGGCTTTACCGCAGGCATTATTTATTATCTGAAATCAAAAAAGAAAGCTTTCCGCTGATTTGTTCCGGTAAAGAAAACCTTACATTGATTTGTTCCGGCCGCTTGTATGCGGCCTTTTTTGTTACGACGAATTTCGACAGGCGTTGGCAGAGTTCAAAACGTGTTGCTGTAAATTTCGACAGGATTTGGCAGAGCTCAAAACGTGTTGCTGTAAAGCGAAATGAACGCATATCATGTTCGCCGTTAACGAATGGGATGTTCGCCGTTAACAAAAGGGAGGTTCGCCGTTAACAAAAGGGAGGTTCGCCGTTAACAAAAGGCATATTCATCGTTTCAGTACGTTAAAGCAGCCATCAATATTTTCAAGGCTGCAAAGGAGCGGAATCAATCCGAAGAATTAAAAGTATTTTGCCGGCATACATTTTATAAAGAATATTGATGCAAAAATATTGCGTAAGGGGATTTTATTTTGAGACTGATCGAGGAAATGTCCTATGATTTGGACTTCAACGAGCCGAAAATAATAATCAGCGAAAGGCTGGCTGTAATTGAAAATGTAAAAGCCATCGTAATGATAGGAGAGGATTCCCTGACAGTACAATGCGGAAAAAAACACGTAACTGTTACAGGAAGCGGTTTTGTCATAAAAGAAATTTTTGAGGGGAGGCTTCTCATTGAAGGCAGAATACAGGGAGTTGAATTTTTCAGTTCATCGGATAAAAGTAAAAATTGAGGGCTTCAGAATAGACAGGCTGCTTGACAAAGCGATGAAGAGGGGACTTGATGTGAGGAATATCCGAATACTTTCGCCTCTTAAGGCTGTCTGCTGGGTTACGCCGGAGGACCTTGCAGAATTGAAGAAAATGGCTAAGGCTCTGTATAAGATTACGGAAGAGGAGCACAGAGGCGCCGGGTGCAGGATAATGAAATTTTTTAAGACTCCCTTAAAGGTTGCAGGAATCATCGTTGTGCTGGCGTTGGTTATAAGCCAGTCTTTTTTTGTTAAAACTATACACATAAACGGATACAAAGCCATACCTGAAACTCTGCTGAGAGAATGTTTAGGCGAAGCCGGAATAAAAGAAGGAGCATACAGGCCTGAGATAAACTGGAAAGAAGCTGAAAATCATATTTATGAGACGTTTCCGCAGATAACGTGGCTTAAGCTGGCCTACGACGGCCGGAAAGTTTTTCTCAGCATCTCGGAAGCCGAGGATCCCGTGATAAGCCGGGATTTGAGGGGAGAAAAAGAGCGCATGTATACAAATATAACGGCTTCACAATCGGGATATATAGAAAATCTGAGCATTTACAGGGGTATGCTTCTGGTAGAGGAGGGGGAATATGTAAGAAAGGGTCAGGTTTTGGTTTCGGGATACGTTGCAACGGAGCCCACCGTCTATGAAGAAAACTGGCCGAAAGGGTATTACGTCAGGAGCAGCGGGGAAATATGGGCAAGAGTACCGTACAGGCTGACGTTTAATCAGGAAAGATACATAACGTCATCTGCGGCTTCGGGAGAGGGAGACATGACGGGAGGCAGAGGTGTATCGGATGCAGAGAATTCGTCCGGAAACACGGTAAATTCTTCGGTGGAAGACGAAAACACAGTGGTTTCCAAGCGGGAAAGGAGCGAAGAGGAAATCAGGGCGAAGGTCAATCAGCAGATAAGGCAGTGGGCTGAAGAAAATTTGCCGGAAGGTGCTGAAATTATAAATAAAGATTTGAATTTTTCCTATAAAGAAAATATAATAGAAATAGGCGTGACCCTTGAGGTCAGGCAACAAATAGGAGAAGAACAGGAGATACTAATTGGAGAGAAAGGTACAGATACTTCAGGAGATTGACAGGGTTGAACTTTTCGGCAATCTCGATGCTAATCTTGACTTGATAAAAGAAGCCACAGGCGTAGATATATTTCAGCGCGACGACGGACTTACGATGATTGCCGGAGACGGGATGACGGAAGAAGAACAGAAAAAAGCTCTTGATGACGCACAGGGCATCATAGAAGAGTTTACGAATATTATCGCTTCAGGCGAAGGTCTTGGAAAACAGAAGGCCGCCTATGTAATAGGACTTAAAAAAGAGGGCCTTTCATATAAAAAAAGCAATATTTCAAAAGATATAATATGCTTTACTCATAAGGGAAAGCCGCTTAAGCCGAAGACTCTGGGGCAGAGGCTTTACGTAGAGAGCATAAGGAAGAGAGACATCGTTTTCGGTATAGGTCCTGCCGGAACCGGTAAGACGTATATAGCTGTGGCGATGGCGGTCAATGCTTTTAAGAACAAAGAGGTTCAGAAGATAATACTGACAAGACCGGCCGTGGAAGCCGGTGAAAGGCTGGGTTTCCTGCCGGGAGATCTTCAGGACAAGGTAGACCCGTACCTGCGTCCGCTGTATGACGCGCTTTACGATGTGCTGGGCAGAGACGCGGCTTTGAGACTCAAGGAAAAAGAAGCCATAGAGGTCGTGCCTCTGGCATACATGAGAGGAAGAACCCTTGACAACGCATTCATTATTTTAGACGAAGCTCAGAATACTACAAGAGAGCAGATGAAAATGTTTCTGACAAGAATGGGTTTTGAATCTAAAGTAGTCGTTACAGGAGATATAACGCAGATAGATTTGCCGAAAGGGAAAAAATCGGGATTGGTGGAGGCGGCAAAAGTGCTGAAAAACGTGGAAGGCATTGATTTCTGTCATCTTAAGGACAGCGATGTTGTGCGCCATGAACTGGTTAAAAGGATAATTAACGCTTACGATAGATTTTACAAAAAATATCCGGAGGAACTTGAGGAATGAATATTTATCTTGAAGAGGGACAGGCAATAGATTCGGAACTTCTTGCAAAAATGCAGGAAGCCGGAGAATTTCTCTTGAATAAGGAGAATACAGACGCAGCGAGAACAGAGATAAGCCTGACGTTTGTTTTTCCGGAGGAGATAAGGAGTCTTAATTCGCAGTACCGGGCAGTGGACAGCGTGACGGACGTGCTTTCTTTTCCTCAATTCGAAAGCCCCGGAGAGTTTCCCGAAACGGGCGAGATTTGTTTGGGGGACGTGGTTATATGTAAGGAGAGAGCCGCAGAGCAGGCAGAGGAATACGGACATTCTGCCGAGCGTGAGCTGGTATATCTGTTTGTGCACAGCCTTCTTCACCTGTTGGGATACGATCATATGGAGGAAGAAGAAAAGAAAATTATGAGAGAAAAAGAAGAATATGTTATGGAGCATGTGAATCTCAGGAGGTAAATATATGACGGACAGAGAACTTTATGAAACGGCGCTTTCCATGACGGAAAAGGCATACGCTCCGTTTTCCGGATTTAAAGTAGGGGCTGCGCTGCTTGCGGAGAACGGAAAGGTATTCACGGGAGTAAACGTTGAAAATTCATCGCTGGGGGGAACTATATGCGCCGAAAGGACTGCTTTCGTCAAGGCAATTTCGGAGGGTGTATATGATTTTAAGAAAATAGCCGTAGTGTCAGAAGAAGGAGAAGTATGGCCGTGCGGTATATGCCGCCAGTTTATGAAAGAATTCTGCGACGATGATTTCAAGATAATTACAGGAAGCGGCGCCGATTCGCTGCACATATTTACCATGGCTGAAATTTTGCCGGAAGGCTTCAGACTTAAGCGCTGAAGAGACCGGCGGATTTAAGAGAGGAAAACCGCCGAAGATAAAGCTCAGAATACAGCTTGAAAGCAGGGAAGCTGCAACCGTGGCAGACATAAAAAGAGAGGAAAAAGACCTTTGAAAACAGGATTTATTGGAATTATAGGAAGACCTAACGTTGGAAAATCAACGCTTATGAATTCTATTTTAGGAGAAAAGGTGGCTATTGCCACAGATAAGCCGCAGACCACGAGAAACATAATAAGAGGAATATATACCAGATTTTCAGAAGACAAAGCCGCCGCAGATACGGCCAAAACAGCCGCAGAATGTGAAAAAGAAAACGGTAAAGAAAGCGGATGTTCTGCATGGCATAATTATGATACTGCTGACGACGGAGTGCAGATGGTATTTATAGATACGCCGGGAATACACAAGCCCCACAGCAAGCTGGGAAGCTATATGACAGATTCAGCCCTGAGCACCTTCAATGAGGTTGACGTGCTTTTGTTTCTGGTTGACAGCGATATTTCAAAAGGACCGGGAGACAAGTATATCGTCAATATGCTGAAAGACGTCAGAACTCCCAAACTGCTGGTTATAAACAAGATAGATAAGATGAAGCCCGAAGAGTTCGGCAGGATATACGGCGAATATGAAGAAATGGGAATATTTCAGGGCATATACGGAACTTCGGCCAGGGAAGGACTTAATGTAGAAAAACTTGTCGGAGAAATTGAAAAATATCTTGAAGAAGGACCCATGTATTTTCCGCCGGATATGGTTACAGACCACCCAGAAAGATTCATAGTCAGCGAGATAATAAGGGAGAAAGTGCTGCTTTATCTTAATGACGAAGTTCCTCACGGAGTAGCTGTAGAGATAGAAAGCTACAGTGAGGAAGAAAATCTTACAAGAATCGGCGCGGTAATATACTGTGAAAGGAAATCCCACAAGGGAATAATCATAGGAAAACAAGGAAAGAAGCTCAAAGGCATAGGTAAAAGCGCGAGGATCGAGATAGAAGGGCTTCTCGGCTGTAGAGTTTTTCTTGAGCTTTGGGTAAAAGTTAAGGAAAACTGGAGGGATTCAGATTTTGCCCTGTCCAATTTCGGATATAAGGACTGATTTGATATATGAAAACAGATTTTCGATGTAAGGATGAAGTATGATAACAGATACGGAAGGCGTCGTACTGCGCCAGGTGAAAGCTCTGGGAGGCAGGAGAATGATTCTGCTGTTTTCAAAGAAGTTCGGCAAGATAAGCGTGGGAACCGGCATTAACGAAGGCGGGCGCAATAAGTCGGCTCTTGCGGTGAGAGCTTTCAGCTATGGAAGATACGAGCTTTTTAAGAACAGAGAAAGTTACAATTTAAACAGCGGTCAGGTAATAAAGAGCTATTACAGCCTGGGGGAAGATTTGGACAAATATATGGCGGCGTCTTACGTGCTTGAACTTACGGAAAAGATTTTGCCGGAAGAGATACCTCAGCCTAAGATTTTCTCACTTCTGCTGGAATTTATGGAATCCCTCGAAATCAGGGGAAAAAAGCACGGGACTTTGGTTATGGCTTATCTGATAAAGCTGCTGGATTATACGGGCACAATGCCGGAGCTCGGGAGATGCGCCTGCTGCGGTAAAGAAGCTGAGCCTTCAAAAGACGGCAAAATTTTTATCAGCGTCGAAGAGGGCGGTATAATATGCGCCCAATGTGCCGCAGAGATGATAAAAGAGAAGGAACGGCCATTGATTTATAAAGAGGACGTTGGTATAATAGACATATTAAGGTATTTTCAGAAGCAGCCTATGCAGGCCTTTGAAAAGATAGCCCTTGATGAATCTATGCAGAGTAAGTTACAGATAATAATGAAAGAATATATATCCTATCACATGGATATAAGGGGATTAAAGAGCGAAAGCTTTTTCCAGATTTAGAAAACGGAGGTATTTTTATGGAAATTACTTTAGAGAAAATCGAACTGGTTAAAGACAGAACGGGCGTGTCATACAAAGAAGCTAAGGAAGCGTTGGAAGCAGCCGAAGGAAGCGTAGTCGACGCTATAATTGCCATTGAAGAAACTGTAAACATCAAGGCAGGCAACAAGGCGAGTGATTTTGCCGACGAGACTGTTTCAAAGATTAAGGAGCTGGTTAAAAAGGGTAATGTGACTAAGATTTCGGTCAGAAAGGACGACGAAACCATAGTCAATATTCCTCTCAACGTAGGAATCGTGGGAACCATCGTAGCTCCCTGGGGCATAATAGCTGCGGCCGTGGCAGCTTTTGGGTTTAAATGTCAGATAGAACTTACAAAGGACGACGGCAGCGTGGTGGACGTTTCAGGTAGGGCAGAAAACCTTGCCAGCGACGTCAAGGAAAAAGGTTCCGCAGTAGTGGATGAGGTTGTGGCAAAAGGAAGCGCGGTGGCCAGCGACGTCAAGGAGAAGGCTCCCGAGGTGATGAATGATATTAAAGAAAAGAGCGCCGGAGCTTATAATACGGTAAAGAACGCGGCGGCAGACGTGTGGAAGGGCATTAAAGATAAGAAAGACGATATATGCGACGAAGCAGGCGAAGCTTTCGACGCTGCCGAAGAAAAGCTGGAAGACATAGCAGACGATATAAGAGAAGAGCTTGAATAACAGAAGTTAAAATAAAAGCGGATATGCAGGAGTTTAATCAAATATGAAAAAAGACGTAACTATGGAAAAAATTGTAGCGCTGGCAAAGAACAGGGGATTCATATTCCCGGGTTCAGAGATATACGGAGGCTTAGCCAACACATGGGATTACGGCCCTCTCGGCGTTGAATTTAAAAACAACGTAAAAAAAGCATGGTGGAAAAAGTTTGTCCAGGAGTCCAAATATAACGTGGGGCTGGACGCAGCCATACTTATGAATCCTAAAACCTGGGTGGCGTCAGGCCATGTCGGAGGTTTTTCTGACCCTCTGATAGACTGCAAGTCATGTAAGTCCAGATTCAGAGCAGATAAGCTGATAGAGGACTACATGCACGACCACGATATAAACGATGTAATCGTAGACGGCTGGTCCAACGAAAGGCTGGAAAGCTACATTGCCGAAAACAAGATACCTTGCCCTGACTGCGGCAAGACGGATTTTACGGGTATACGCCAGTTTAACCTGATGTTTAAGACCTTCCAGGGTGTTACGGAAGATTCAAAATCAGAAATCTATCTCAGACCGGAGACTGCTCAGGGTATATTCGTAAATTTCAGGAACGTACAGAGAGCGGCGAGAAAAAAGGTGCCTTTCGGTATCGCCCAGATAGGAAAATCCTTCAGAAATGAAATCACACCTGGCAATTTTACTTTCAGAACTAGAGAATTCGAGCAGATGGAACTGGAGTTCTTCTGCAAACCGGGAACTGACCTTGAGTGGTTTGCTTACTGGAAGGAATATTGCATAAATTTCTTAAAGAACCTCAACATGACTATGGATAATATCAGAATGAGGGACCATGAGAAAGAAGAACTGTCTCATTACAGCAACGCGACGACGGATATAGAATATCTGTTCCCATTCGGATGGGGCGAGCTTTGGGGTATCGCGGACAGAACAGACTTCGATTTGACTCAGCATATAAATACCTCCAATCAGGATTTGAGCTATGTAGATTCTGAAAGCGGAGAAAAATATGTGCCTTATGTAATAGAGCCATCTTTGGGAGCGGACAGAGTAGCGCTGGCCTTCCTGATTGATGCATATAGCGAGGAGACGCTGACAGACGCAAACGGTAAAGAAGACACAAGGGTAGTTCTTAAACTGCACCCTGCCCTTGCGCCGTTTAAAGCTGCCGTGCTTCCTTTAGCAAAGAAGTTATCACCAATTGCAGAGCCGATTTATGAAGAACTTTCAAAGGACTTCATGATCGACTTTGATGCAGCGGGTTCGATCGGAAAGAGATATAGGAGAGAAGACGAGATAGGAACTCCATTCTGCATTTGCGTGGATTTTGATACGGAAACTGACGGATGCGTAACAGTGCGTGACAGAGATACAATGGAACAAGTCAGAATACCCGTTTCAGAAGTACGCAACTACATTCAGGAAAAGTTATCGTTTTGATAACGGAAATGGAGAGACATGAAAGAAAAATTTATCTACTCGTTTAACGAGGGCTCCAAAGACATGAGGAGTTTGCTTGGCGGAAAAGGCGCCAATCTTGCTGAAATGACCAAAATAGGTCTTCCGGTTCCTTTTGGATTTACTATCACTACAGAAGCCTGTAACAGATATTACAGGGAAAATCAGACTGTCGCAGAGGACATAATTCAGTCCATATACGAGAAAATTGAAGAACTTGAAGCCGTTACCGGAAAAAAATTCGGAAGCAGCGAAAATCCTTTGCTCGTATCGGTTCGCTCCGGCGCAGTAATATCCATGCCGGGAATGATGGACACTATTTTGAATCTCGGACTCAATGATCAAAGCGTGGAAGGACTTGCCGCTTTGACCGAAAACAGAAGATTCGCTATGGACAGCTACAGAAGATTTATTCAGATGTTCGGCGACGTGGTGCAGGAAATTCCGAAATCAAAATTTGACAAAGTATTTGACGGACGCAAAGAAGAAAGAGGCGTCAAGTTCGATGTTGATTTGACAGCCGAAGATCTTGAAAAAGTAATCGCCGAATATAAAAAGATAGTAAAAGAAGCTACAGGCAAAGACTTCCCGCAGGATCCAAAGGTACAGCTGGTTGAGGCTGTAAAGGCTGTTTTCCGCTCGTGGAATAACGACAGGGCTATCCTATACAGAAAACTTAACGGAATTTCCGGAAGTCTGGGAACGGCTGTAAACGTTCAGTCCATGGTATTCGGAAATATGGGAGATACTTCCGGAACAGGCGTAGCCTTCACAAGAAATCCCGCTGACGGAACCAAAAAAATATTCGGAGAATTTCTCGTAAATGCTCAGGGCGAAGACGTTGTAGCGGGAGTAAGAACTCCTCTCAACATAGAAAAAATGGCTGAAGCCTTCCCGGAAGCACATAAGAATTTTGTGAAGATAGCCGATCTTTTGGAAAAACATTATAAAGATGTTCAGGATATGGAGTTTACCATTGAAAGAAATAAACTCTATATGCTGCAGACAAGAAACGGAAAGAGAACGGCGCAGGCTGCGATAAAGATTGCAGTCGACATGGTTGACGAGGGTCTGATTGACAAAGAAACGGCAATAACGAGGCTGGAGCCTGAGCAGATAGATCAGCTTTTACATCCTATGTTTGATAAGGAGGAGCTCAAAGCGGCCGTAGTTATAGCAGGAGGGCTGCCGGCGTCTCCGGGCGCAGCGTGCGGAAAAATTTACTTTACTGCGGAAGATGCAGTAAATGCTGCGCAGGCTGGCGAACAGGTACTTTTAGTGAGAGAAGAAACTTCTCCGGAGGATCTTGCCGGCATGGTGGCTGCTCAGGGAATTTTGACGGCCAGGGGAGGAATGACCTCTCATGCCGCCGTAGTTGCAAGAGGCATGGGAAAATGCTGTGTCGCCGGATGTTCGGAACTCCGTGTCAGTGAAGAACAGAAGACTTTAACCGTAAGCGGAAAAATTTATGCTGAGGGAGCTTTTATCTCCATAGACGGAAGCACGGGAAAGGTTTATGACGGAAGTATAAAGACGGTGGCCCCTGAGGTTTCCGGTGATTTTGCCAAGTTTATGGAATGGGCCGACGACCTGAGAGAGCTTAAGATAAGAGCTAACGCCGACAATCCTAGAGACGCAAGACAAGCTGTTGAATTCGGAGCAGAGGGTATAGGCCTTTGCAGAACAGAGCACATGTTCTTTGATGAGGACAGAATTCCGGCAATAAGGAGGATGATACTTGCAGATACGGCGGAGGAACGAAAAGCGGCTCTCGACGTAATAAAGCCTTATCAGCAGGAGGATTTTAAGGGGATATACAAGGCTATGGGAGAGAGGCCGGTTACTATAAGACTGTTAGACCCGCCTCTTCATGAATTCCTGCCTCACGACGAAGAAGACATAAGAGAACTGGCAGATGTTATGAATGTTTCCTACGAAAAGCTGGAGGGCAAGGTTACGGAGCTTCACGAAATGAACCCTATGCTGGGACACAGAGGATGCCGGCTTGCCGTTACGGCTCCTGAAATCGCCGTAATGCAGACTGAGGCTATCATAGGTGCGGCGCTTGAGGTTATAAAGGAGGAAGAAATTGAAATAATTCCTGAAATCATGATACCGCTTGTAGGCTCTGAAGCAGAACTGCGCAACGTCAAGGAAACCGTAGTGGCGACAGCAGACAGGCTTATCAAAGAGTCAGGCATAAATATGACATATATGGTCGGAACTATGATTGAAACTCCGAGAGCGGCAGTCGTAGCAGACGAAATAGCTGAAGAAGCCGAGTTTTTTTCCTTTGGAACCAACGATCTGACTCAGATGACCTTCGGTTTTTCCCGCGATGATACGGGCAAGCTGATAGAAGAATATGTGAAGAAAGGTTTGCTTGAAGAGGATCCTTTCCAGACGCTTGATATAAACGGAGTAGGGAAATTGGTCAGAAATGCTGTAAAACTGGGAAGACAGACGAGACCTAAAATAAAGCTGGGTATCTGCGGCGAACACGGTGGAGATCCAAAGTCCATCGCCTTTTGCAATGAGCTTGGGCTTAACTATGTCTCATGTTCCCCGTTCAGAGTTCCTGTTGCCAGACTTGCAGCTGCACAGGCAGCCGTAAGCCGGGAAAATGAATAAATTTAAGAGGCTGCCTTTAAGTGGCAGCCCCTTTTAAACTTATTAACTAATGATGATGAAATGAGGATTTAAAAATGTTTTCACTTTGGGGCACTACCGCAGGCAATCTGCTGATGACCTTTCTTATATCCATGGTTCCTGTAATAGAGCTGAGAGGGGCTATCCCTTTAGGCGTAATTAACGGGCTCGATATAAGAGCTGCGCTTATAGTCGCCATAATAGGCAATATGCTTCCCGTTCCGTTTATAATTATATTTATAAGAAAGATTTTTAAATGGATGCAGGCAAAGAGCGAAAAGCTGGCAAGACTCGTTAAAAAGTTTGAGGATAAGGCTGACTCAAAGAAAGACAAAGTTCTGAAATATGAGTTTTGGGGACTGATGATTCTTGTAGCTATTCCTCTGCCAGGAACAGGCGCATGGACCGGAGCACTGGTAGCGGCAATGCTTGATATGCAGCTCAAAAGAGCTTTTCCTGCGATTCTTGTGGGAGTTGTGGTTGCGGGTATAATCGTAACTACAGCCACATACGGAGTGGCTTCATTACTGTAGCATGGCTTGCCGTCTTCTCTATATTCCATAGGCTCTTTAGTGCTAATTTGCCTCTGCGGCATATATTATATCTGACGCAGAGAATATGTAAGGCAGACTAAGCGAAAACGAAATAAAAAACAAATCAGTAAGCAAAAGCAGTCTCGAAAAAACGTGACTGCTTTTGCTTGTGTATCAATTATTATGTTTTCCGAAATAGAGTCTTATACGGAAGCCTTTTCCTTTTCAGCGTTTTTCTTAAGTCTTACAGCTGGTTCCTTAGGCAGCTTGAAGAGAGGAATAAATCTGTCCCAGCCGGTAAATGTAAGTATCAGCAGGGAGAATACTGCTATATATGCCATGAAATTGTATTTTAAGAAATCTACAGGCTGAAGCTCTATAAGAGGATATACTCCCGCAGCTATGCCTACATAGTAAGCGAGATATACATGCCACGGAACAAGCTGTGAGCCGAAAACTCCCATAGCATCTCCGAAGGTGGCATTTCTGAGCCTCAGCTTGTACATGTCTTCTTCACTACCCTCTACGTTTTCATCCAAAATACCTCTAGTTACAGGGCCTATGGTTACAATCTGGGCCATTTCATCGGCTAAAGTAGCGTTTCCAACTAATGAGAGTATGGCGTTCCATGTCATGAGATGTCTTACCTTTCTTGACATCTTTACAATCAATTTGGCGAGAGGATCAAAGGAATTCATCTTCTGCATAACGCCTCCGAAAGCGGCCACCCACATCATCATTACTACAACCCATCCACCGGCTTCTGAGAATCCGTCCATACATTGCGATAAGAATTCATTGAGGGAACCGGTGGTGCCGGCAAGCTGCCCGAGTATGTATGACGAGACAAGTCCCGAACCTATACATGCAAAGGTATTGCAGCCAAGTATTGCAAGACCTATAACCAACAGCAGAGGAAGAACCATGTATAATGGAACACCTGATGCTATTTGCTGAAGAAGCGGTATGGCGGCCGGCCTTTTCAATTCTAAAACCTCCCATACATTTTCGGGAATTTCAGCCACTACGGAAGCGCCGTCTACTGATTCCGAAGGAAGACCCATGATGACGGCGGCAATGTAAAAGGCTATCGAAGCAAGAACGAGACACATGACGGACCATACTCCCTGATGTCTTATTCTGTCCACTACCTGTACGCCCTGTATACCCGAAGACACGATGGTCGTATCTGAAATAAGACCTATATTATCTCCGAAGCAGGCTCCTCCGGCGATGGCGCATACGGTCAGATACGGATTTCCGTCTACGATATGGCTCAGCCACATGAAGATAGGTGCGCAGGCTGCAAATGTTCCCCATGAAGTACCGGTTGCCACCGACAATATGCCTGTACATACTACGCCGACGACAGCAACGCTTTTTCCCGTAACGCCAAGAGAAAGCGCCAGATTAACTACGGAGGCTCCTACCCCGGAGCTCATGAACAAGCTTGCCATAGCGTAGGCAAACATTAAAATGAACAGCGCTACCAATATGTTGCTGACGCTTTTCATTGCGGCGTCCAGCGAATCCTGAAATTTTATCTTATCTACAATACCTGCTATGATAAATGCGAAAATAGCGGCAATCGGCGCTGCGATAAGTGCGTCGTAACGGGCTATCATCAAACCTGCCAGCAGGAATACGGGAGAAAACTTGATGAACGCCCTTAGAAAATTCTTGAATTTCATTTTTGTCTCCTTAATGGTTGTACGTTAATATACTGCTAAGATTTCGTATATATTTAAAGCAAGAATTGTGCCATATTTAACAATGTGGTAAATAGTATATTTTGTGGATAACAGTAGACAAATTTGAGTTGAAAATGGTACAATAACAAGAAAAATGATTTAAAAATGAATCAAAGCAATGAAATCGGGCTTTGGGAAATAAGCTGGAAAAGAGCCTTATAAAAGGCCTTTGGGAGCAGGTAGGGAAAAGGCCGGGAGCGAAAAATGAAAAGAGGGGCAGATGAAAGATTTTGGACTTAATCGGGTTATTGAACCTAAGGGCAACATTCCGGTGACGGCGTGGAAGCTTGATAATTCAGAGAAACTTATGTCGAAGGAATTGAAAATTTCGGTAGACAGGATAGATTTTGAAAGAACCGGCTTCAATCAGATTTGCAGTATATGCGGATATGATGAGGAACAGATAAAAAAGCGCATAATGAAGATAGTGGGCGAAAGGCATAAGCTTCACAACCCATATACGGAAAGCAGCGGCATTCTTTCAGGTAGAATTGAGGAGATTGCACCGGATTTCGAGGGGATTGGAGATTTGAAAGAAGGAGATGAGGTGATATGTCTGACTCCTCTTGCCGGACTTCCACTGTTTCTGGAGGAAATAATAGCCATAGATATGGGATATGGCCAGATTGAGTGCAGAGGATATGCGATATGCTTCGAAAGCGTTCAGCTGGTTAAGCAGAAAGACTTTAATGGTAAGGAGAGCAAATATCTGCTCAGAGCTCTTGAAGCGGAGGGGAGCCTCTGTAATGTTTCGAGGGAGCTTTCGAAAATGAAGCCTGCCAAAGCTTTTATAATAGGGGACAGCCCTATAGAAGCGTTGTTTTATGCTAAAATTGTCAGCGACAGCAGTTATGGGAGCGTAGAGAACGTTTTGGTAATGGACAGCAGTTATGCGGTGATATATGAAAAGGAAGAGCTTGAAAGAATTTTCGGGCGGCTTGCCGCAAGGATATATTTTGTGGATTTGAGCATGCCGATGGAGGCTTTTGAAATATTGCTCGAGGGCGAAAAAGGGCGGCTTGCCGACGTCGTTGTAAACCTGGAAAGCATAGAGGATTCGGAAACTGTTGCAAACTGCATAGTTAAAGATAACGGCATGGTGTGTTATACAGGTATGAACGACAATTACACCAAAGGGCTGTTGATAGCCGATTGTTTCGGCAAGGAGGTTAATCACCGCACGTTAGACGGATATGAAAAAGGAGCGTATGCTTTCGCCGTTTCGCTTATAAAAGGTATTTTGCCGGAGCTTTCCATGATGGATGAGTTGGTGAGAAAGTCTGATTTGAAAAAGAATTTTGCAGAGAGCGGAAGAAAGGAAAGAACTAAAACTGCCGCGCGTAAAATAGACGATTATATATATATGAGCGACATAACGGAGATGATGGTGGAGGAAGCTCTCAATGTAGCGCAATACGATTGCAATGTGATAATTCAGGGAGAGACAGGGGTAGGAAAGGAAAAGGTCTTTAATCTCATACATCAAAACAGCCCGAGAAGAGGCAAGCCTTGCATTAAGATAAACTGCGCGACGATACAGGAAAGCCTGGCCGAATCTGAGTTCTTCGGATATGAAAAAGGAGCTTTCACAGGCGCGTACAGCGGAGGAAAGGAGGGATACTTTGAGATGGCTAATAATGGAACTCTGTTTCTTGACGAGATAGGGAGCCTGTCACTTGCCATGCAGTCAAAGCTTTTGAGAATTCTTCAGGAAAATACATATTACAGAGTTGGAGGAACACAGCCGAGGCATGTTAATGTAAGGGTGGTATGCGCCAGCAATATACCTTTGAAAAAGCTGGTTGAAGAGGGAGAGTTCAGAGAAGATTTGTATTATCGCCTTAATATATGTATGATAAACGTGCCGCCGCTGCGAATGCGCAGAGACGACATAGTTTGCCTTTCAGAAGCCTTCATAAAAGGCTATAGTGAAAAATACGGAATAAAAAAAGAATTTTCGAAGGATGCTCTAAAGGAACTCAGGCAGTATCACTGGCCTGGAAATGTAAGAGAGCTGGAAAATACGGTTCACCGTCTTTATATTTCTGAAAAGGAAAGCTTAATAGACGGAATTGCCGTAGATATGCTGATAAATGAGAATTTATATGATGTTCCGCTTTTTGACATGAGGAAGCAAGGAGAGGAGAAAGAAAAAATAGATTTTAACAGCATTATGAGCCGTCAGGAAAAGAATCTGATAGCCTTTGCCCTTAAAAAATGCAGAACCACCAGAGCGGCAGCTGAATTTCTGGGCATACCGCAGGCGACGCTCGCGCGTAAAAAGATAAAGCATGACTTGTAAATGAGATTAGGTTTTATGCGTCCCCGGGGTTTTTTAGGTGCAGTTTTTCGCCGCTGTTATTCATGGTTTCGACGTCGGCGATGATTGTGGAATGTATTTCGGCTTCAGTAAAGAAAAAACCTTCGCGCTTAGCGTAAGCCCGCATGAAATCTGCTATGGCTGCTTCGTTTAAACTTTCGGCCATACCCTTTTTTTGACATTTTTCAATTGCGTCACGAAAAGCAATATCTAAAATGAATTTTTTGCTGTACATGACTAAGTTATCTCCCCGGCTTTTGAATTATATTATAAAATAGTAATGCAAGGAACGTGCCAAAAGGGCGGCTGATAAAAAAGCTTATTTTTCTTGAATTTTGAGCCGGATAAAGAATTCTTTATCCGCAGAATGATATTAGGCGATTCAAAATTGAGACAGATATAATCAAAGGTATCTGCTTAAGGATATGTGTAAGATATGTGGTAGCTTTTTAAATATATTCGATGTATAATTGAGAAGTGATTGTAATTAAAGAACGAGGAGTTTATAAATTAAATGGCAGATTTGTTATTATATCTTGGTATTACAGTTGTAGGATATGTAATTGGAAGCAAAATAAGAGATCATAAAGATAAGCTTTCGTGGACGGGCAAAGTTCAGACCATCGCGATTACGGTGCTTGTGCTTCTCATGGGAATGAGGATGGGCTCAAATGCCGAGATCACGCAGAATCTCAGCAGCATAGGCGTCTCTGCGTTAATCATGACGCTTTTGACGGTCAGCTTTTCTGTCGGAGCTGTTTTTTTCACCAGAAAGTTTTTGAAAATAGATAAATATGGCAGACTTAAAAACAGCGGAGGTGAAAATCATATTGAAACTGAGCTTGAGCAGACTGTCACTCTTGAAGAAGAGGAAGAGGCGAAGAGCGGAAACATGATGACGATATTGATAGTCATAGCTGTAATAATAGGAATGCTTATAGGATATTTTGCCATAAGAAATATTTTCGCCGGCAGGATGGAGGAGTTTGAGTCAGTTGCCGGAATAGGTATCAAGGTGGGGCTTTGCCTGCTTTTGGTGTTTGTCGGACTTGACCTTGGGCTGGACGGCACAGTGATAAGCAATTTTAAAAGGGTAGGCTTCAGGATACTTGCCGTTCCCGCCGCTACAATAGTGGGAACTTTGCTGGGCGCTGTCGTGGCGACTCCGTTTATTGGAATGAGCTTTAAGGAATGTCTCGCTGTTGGAGGAGGTTTTGGCTGGTATACCTTAGCTCCCGGAATTATAATGGAGGCAGGTTATCTGACTGCCAGCGCAGTTGCATTTTTACATAACGTTATGAGGGAACTTTTTGCTATGATTTTTATTCCGCTTGTAGCAAGAAAAATCGGTTATCTTGAAACAGCCGCCATGCCGGGAGCTGCTGCAATGGACGTATGTCTTCCTATAGTTGAAAAGGCTACAAGGAGCGAGATTGCGGTATATTCCTTTGTTTCAGGCGTTGTTCTTAGTGTTCTCGTGCCTGTTTTGGTACCTATAATAATAGGATGATTCATTACTAAATAATCTTAAGTGAATTGAAGTGTATAAAGAACAGGGATACTCCGTTTTGCTAATTGACATGTACATTCTTTACTGGACAAACCAGTAAGTAAGGAGAGCACATATCAAATCGGGTATCCCTTAATTTTTTATGCAAAAGTCGGCCGCTGCCTGCGGGGCTGGGCGTTGACCGCCTGGCAAATTGCCGTTTAACTGATATTGCCCGCTTGACGTTTTCAGCAACCATGTGTTTTTATACTATTTTAGTAGTCCAGTTTTCGATATTGAGAATTCTTGTGGCAAAGCCCTCATAGAAGGTCGGGTCATGGGATACCAAAAGAACGGTTCCGGGATATTCGGATAAAGCCCTCTTAAGCTCCTCTTTGGCGTCTACGTCAAGATGGTTGGTAGGCTCGTCGAGTATGAGCCAATTGTGTTCCCGGTTCATCACGATTGCGAGCCTTACCTTGGCATTTTCGCCTCCGCTGAGAACGCGCATCTGACTGGTTATATGTTCGTTGGTGAGTCCGCATTTTGAGAGACAGAGCCTTACCTCCCTGTTTTCCATGGAAGGAAATTCAGACCAGAAGGTGTCCAAGGCGGTTTTTTCCGAATCTCTGCCGGCCTCCTGTTCAAAATAGCCCGGAAACAGGTAGTCGCCAAGGGCGGCTTCTCCGCTTACAGGAGGGATTTGTCCAAGTATGGTTTTTAGAAGAGTGGTTTTACCCAGTCCGTTGGTTCCGACGACGGCGATTTTTTCTCCTCTTTCAATGATAAAGGAAACCGGTTTGGTAAGAGGTGTATCGTAGCCTATGACGAGATCTTTAGCTTCAACTACAAAACGGCTTGGCGTTCTAGCCATTAGGAAATTGAATTCAGGTTTTGGTTTTTCCTGCGGTTTTTGAAGAACTTCCATCTTATCAAGCTGCTTCTGCCTGGAATTTGCCATGCCGCGGGTAGCTACGCGAGCTTTGTTTCGTGCTATGAAATCCTCCAACTTTTCTATTTCTGCCTGCTGTCTATGATAAGCCTTTAGCTCCTGTTCTTTTTGAATTTCATACATACGCATGAAGTTTTCGTAGTTGCCTGTATAGCGGGTAAGGTTGCCGTCCTCTAAATTATAGATTACGTTTACGACAGAATTGAGGAAGTCCATATCGTGGGAAACCAGTATGAAAGCGTTTTCATATTCGTTTAAATATCTGGTGAGCCACAATATATGCTGATGATCCAGATAATTGGTAGGTTCGTCTAAAATCAGTATAGAAGGATTTGTAAGGAGCAGCTTCGTGAGAAGAACTTTTGTCCTCTGCCCGCCGGAAAGGTCAGCAACATCCCGATCAAGGCCTATGTCGTTAAGACCGAGACCTCCCGCAACTTCTTCTATTTTGGCGTCCAGCTGATAGAAGCCTCCTGTTTCAAGCATCTGCTGGATTTCTCCTGCCTCTTCCATCATATCGTTCATTTTGCTTTCTTCTACTTCAGTCATATTCTCATATAGCTTCAGCATATCCTGCTCGAGGCTGTACATGTCGTCAAAGGCGGTTCTGAGGACGTCTCTGATGGTCATTCCGCCTTTCAGAACGCTGTGCTGGTCCAAATATCCTGCCTTTACGTGACGTGACCATGTTATCTTTCCCTGATCCGGCATCAGCCTGCCTGTGATTATATTTAAAAAAGTTGATTTGCCTTCTCCGTTGGCTCCTATAAGGCCTATGTGCTCTCCCTTGAGCAGGCGGAAAGACGCGTCTTCGAGTATTTGTCTGGCTCCGAAACCATGGGTAACGTTTTCTACCGTCAATAGACTCATTTTAACATCTCCTTAATTTTCAGTCGCTGAATATGATAACATAACAGGTTGAAAAAGTGAAGAAGAAAACGGTGAAATTCTTTTTGCCTTTTTTGGTCATGGATAAAAAGGCTGCTGCCTTTCCTTATAATTTTGATTTAAATAAAAGTATGCGCTATATCAGAGATATAGCGCATACTGCGCGTTCACTTATTTAATATATTTTTTACACGTACTTTTGAGGATTGCTTAGCAGAACCTTATTTTAACTGAAGTATCTGAAAACGCCTTTAACTTTGCCGAGGATTTTGACGTCGTTGACTATTATAGGGCTCATTGATGAATTTTCGGGCTGCAAGCGTATATGTCCGTTTTCTCTGTAGAACGTTTTGACTGTGGCTTCGCTTTCAAAACCGTCGATCATTGCAACCACGATTTCTCCGTTATTTGCAGTATCCGCCTGCTGAACCAGTATCAGATCACCGTCCATTATACCGACTTCTATCATACTTTCGCCTTTGACTCTGAGCATGTAGTTGTTCCCCTTTGAAGCATATCTTTCCGGTATGGGAAATGTGTCCTCTATGTTTTGTTCTGCAAGAATAGGCGTTCCTGCGGCTACTCTTCCCACTACAGGTATATCGACTATATCGTTTCTGCTGTATGATGAAACGTTGGAGTATGTGTTCTCCTGGGTGACGGAGTCTCCGGAAGTGTCCACCACCATCAATGCCCGCGGTTTTGAAGGGTCTTTTACAAGAAAGCCTTGCTTTACGAGGCTTTCAATATCCTTATGGGCAGTGGAGGTTGATTTGATGTTCAGCGCACTGCAAATCTCTCTGACCGTAGGCGGGTATCCTTTGGTCTTTATTTCTTCTTTCATATAGTTGAGTATTTTTTGTTCCCGTTCTTTTAATACTGCCATAAAGAACCCTCCTTGTTTATTAAATTAAATATATCATCAAACGAACAAAAAGTAAACAGATGTTCACAAAAAAAGAAAAGTATTTTTGCCTTTCCGTTTTATCGGGGGTATAATGAATTAAAAATAAAATCTTTGAAGAAAGAAGTGAGGAGAATTTCTTATGACAGATTTTTTAAAAGTAAGCAAAAATTTAAAGTGCAGAGGATATGAGGTTAAAGTTTTTTCCTCCGGAGCGGCGGCAGCCGATTACATTAACGGAAAAACAGATGGAAAGACCGTGGGAATAGGCGGGTCGTCAACAGTAGAAGACCTTGGTTTATATGAAATGCTTGCATCTCACAATGAAGTTATATGGCATTGGAAGCAAGATGCAGATACGGCGAGAAAGAGAGCGATGACAGCTGACGTTTACATAAGTTCAGCCAACGCCTTGGCTGAGACAGGTGAAATTATAAATATAGATGGAGTAGGGAACAGAATTTCCTCCCTTTTATTCGGACATGAGAAGATATATTTTCTGATAGGCAGAAATAAGCTTACGGAAAATTACGAGTCGGCGGTCCTGCGGGCGAGAAATGTGGCGGCTCCCGGACGCGCAAGGCAGCTCAATAAAAAAACTCCATGTGCCGAGGCGGCCGACAGATGCTATGATTGCCGGAGCGCAGACAGGATCTGCAATGGCATGGTCGTCCTCTGGGGACCAATGACGGGAATGGAAGCAGAGGTTGTTTTGATAGATGAAGACTTGGGTCTGTAGGTAAAAGGCGCATTGATTCATTATAATTTAAAGTTGCGGCATGCCGCTGGAGGAGCACACCTCATACAAATATGAACCGGGCCGGAAACCGGATTTTAATCCTGGTTCCGGCCCGGTTTAAGGCTTGAATCATATATAGATTCTTTTTGCGTTACATTAAAGGTGTGAAGGGGAGGAACACACATTCCGCAAATTTTTCTTTCTTTCCGCGATTAAGGAAACAGTCATATGTATATGAATCACAACTAAGAATATCATTTTCAAAAATATTTATATATTCACGAACAAGATCATTTGCATAGAAGATACCGCAAATTTCATCATCGACCATCAGGGAACGCATATCCATATTGACGGAGCCGATGCAGCACAGCTCATCGTCGATGGTCATGGTTTTAGCGTGAATGTAGCCGTGATACTTGTAAACCTTGGCGCCGAACTCCATTATTTGGCCGGCATAGTATGTTGTTACCGGATCGAGGAAGAAGCTGGCTTTAATTCCCGGAATCATCAAATCGACTTCAACGCCTGACGCAGCCGCTGTTTTGAGGGCGTCGAGGACGGAGGCGTCGGGAATGAAATAGGGCGACTGTATTCGGATTTTATTTTTGGCGCTGCGTATCATACTAAGATAATTCATCTTTGCCGCTTCTTTGTCGTTATCTACGCCTCCGACGACGAACTGACATAGATTTGGCGTTCTGTGCTGCTGCGGCAGCTTAATGGATTCCATATGCTTTATCATATCCTCCCAGTCCTTTCGGCGTATGGTGCATAACAGGTCGGTCATGAAATATGCGTCCAGCGTTGCTACGCATGAACCGGTTAAGCGAATCTGGGTATCACGCCAGGGATTTTTCTTTTCAGCAAGATTGGCATACTGTTTGCCTATGTTCATACCGCCTATATATCCGATTTTGTGGTCGATGGCAACTATTTTTCGATGGCTGCGGTAATGGGTCAGATATGGTTTGATTCGGATTACTTTTCCGCCGGCTTTGAGCAATGGCGCAAACATTTTGCGGGGAGTGGAGAGGTTTGCTATAAAATCGCACATGACGATAACGGTAACGCCTTCTTTTGCTTTTTCAGTTAAAGCCTTGACGAGAGCCTCGTCCATTACATCGTGGTGAATGGTATAGAAAAGTACGTATATACTTTCCTTTGCTTCCTTAATGTCTTTAAATAATGCGCGGTAATGCGCTTCGCCGGTGATAAACAGCCGGTAATCGTCGTAGCATGTAACGGGGCTGTTGTTGTAGTTGGCGTTGAACTGCATCACCTGGAGATCCTCCTCGGAGAAATGCTGTCCTGAAAGCATGTCCTGCTGAGCTTTTGCGGAAGGAAGACGTTTGCTTAATTTTTTTCGGCGTAAAACGGAAGTGAGCTTTATAGCTGTGGTGCTTCCGAAGACGAGATAAAGAATAACGCCCAAATACGGAATACATATCATGACAATAACCCAGAAGAGAGCTTCAGTAGGATTTTTCCGCTCTGCAAAAATGACCGCTAAAATAGTAGCGATATATATAATCAACAAGATAACTTTCAGCATTGGCAAACCTCCTGTTTAGTGAGAATGTTATATTATTACAGTAGCGGTGCCACGACTTTTGCGGCAAAGCCCAGAAGCTTGCGCTTAAAAGGCTCTTTTTTTATCATATCTACGGTAATCTTACGGCATTTTTCCCTCGTGGCTTCAAAGTCATCTGAAATATTGGGAATGCAGTCTGCGCCATACATATAAGTGGCACATTCAAAATGATGGTAAAGGCTTCGGTAATCCAGATTGATTGTACCGACGACAGCTTCACGGTCATCAGACACGACAACCTTTGCATGGATAAACCCGGGCGTGTATTCATAAATTTTAACGCCTGATTCCAGCAAAGATTTATAGTGAGTAAGCGCAAGAGAGAAAGGTATGTACTTATCAGGGATTCCCGGGAGGATAATCTGCACGTCGACGCCTCTCTCTGCGGCGTATTTTAATGCGTTTTCCAGTTCTCCGTCCAAAATCAGGTAAGGCGTCATAATATGGATGTAATTCTTTGCCCGGCTTAGCATATCTATATACACCTGCTCGCCTACCTTGTATTTATCGAGAGGACAGTCTCCGTACGGCATTACGAAGCCGTTTTCGGACTGAGTTGATACCGGTACGCTTAAGAAGTTGTTAAAGTCTGTTTTTCTTTCGTCTAAAAACCACATATGCAGAAACATTCTTGTAAAGCTGCGTACGGCTTCTCCCTGAAGCATGACAGCTGTATCCTTCCAGTGACCGTACTTTTCATACGTGTTTATGTATTCGTCAGCAAGATTTATGCCGCCGTTGAAGGCAACCTTTCCGTCAATCACCAGAATTTTTCTGTGATCGCGATAGTTGTAATGAGTTGATACAAAGGGCTTGACAGGGGCGAACATTTTGCATTTGATACCCAGCCTTTGAAGTCTGCGAGGATAGTTATGTGGTAGTGTGGAAAGCTCACAGGTTCCGTCGTAGAGCATACGAACATCGACGCCTTGCTTTGCTTTTCTGACTAAAATTTCGAGAATCTTACCCCACATTTCACCTTCGTTTACAATGAAGTATTCTAAAAATATGAATCGCTCCGCTTTCTCCAGCTGAATCAACATTTCCTTAAATTTATCTTCTCCGAGGGGGAAGTAAGTGACGGCAGTACGGTCGTATACCGGATAGCAGCCGCTGCGTCTAACATAGCGGGAAAGAGCTGCTGCTCCATAATCGCATTGCCGCAAAGCTTCTTCTGTTTTCTGCTCCTGGCTGAGAGAATTTTCCGTCTCCTTGTTTAGCTGGGCATAACGGCTTCTGAGCGCGCGGTGGCCTATGTCGGTTTGCGTAAATAGAAACAGCAGGGCTCCGAATACAGGCAGGAGCATTATAACTACCAGCCATGTAATCTTGGAGGTCGGATCCATGGAATTGTTCAGCAAATACATCATCATAAAAAGGGTAAGAATTACTACCCCACCGTAAATATGCGGCAGAAATTCCTCAAACCTATGGAAAATGGAGAACAGAAACAGAACCTGTATGGCAAGCAGAACGAGAATCAAGCCGGAGCGGCTGAAAATCATTCGGAAAATACCTTGCTTGCCTTTCTTCAAAAGGCGTAATCCTGTTTCCTTTGTGTCCTCTTTCATAAATTGTCTCCTTTCGTCTAATCAGCATCTTGATTTTCTTTATCTTTTCGTTCTTTTAAATAATTGAAATTTATCGCTCAAATAAATTTTATAACAACGCTTTGATTTTTTTAATTACCGCATCATTATATGATATATAATCGACTGCGAGGCGTCCGTTGTTTTTCGTCAGTGAAATGCAAGGAGTATCCACTTCAAACATCGCCTTTAACAGACTGAGCTTTTCGTTGAAGTTGATGATATATCCGTCGTCTAAAGAATCATGACTTTCCTGATACAAATGATAATCCGTTAAGAAGGCATCATCATCAGGCAAAGTGATTTTATTCGATTCGTCAGGGTATAGATATTGTGCAAAATTATATAAGCCTAAGGAATAGAAAGAAACGCTCCTGGAAAATTTGTTTTCGCCGAATTCTTTCGATTTTTTTCTTCCTTTACAAATATCATTTAAGGATAAAGAGAATTGCTCGAAATCCTTATTAACCAATGCTACCAACGCTTCAGCAATTGTATGATATTCAAGAGGACTTTTCCTGCTCAAATATTTATCAGCGTCATTTAACGCCTGCTCTTTCCAAGATTCTTCCCGGTAATACAGATACATAATCAAGTTCGTGACAATACCGCCCCAAATCTTCGCCTTACTTAATCCGCAATCTTTAGGGTATATCTTTTCAAGAAGGTCAAATTTTTTTAAAACGAACAAATACGGTACTTGGTCTAATGAAAAGTAACAATGATCTGAACTTGTTTGCAAGATAACTATCATTTTAAGCTTAGAATAAGTATTTAAAGCTTTATTAAGATAAGAATAATCATTTGACCTTATTGCTTCCATATAACCTAAATGAACGATTTGAGTCTGAGCTTTAAGGGGCAATAATTTAAGACAAACGTCAATTTGCTTATCTTGCGTCGCTTGAACGTTTATATGTGTGTCGAACATTTTTTCAAGTTCAAATTGAAATTCGTCTGTGCTTTTATATAATTTTATATAGCGTTCACGGTCATCGGATATTTCATCATATATTTTTAATAATTTGTCTTTTCTTTTCGTATCCATGATGAAGTCCTCCTTGCGTCCTGACTTTGAAGAATCCTCGCGTTACTGCCTGCGGCGCAACGAAACTCGTCTTACCGCTGTTTTAACATATTATTATATCATTATATCATCAGAAAATTGAACAGTCATTCTTTTTCGATCATCGTACGAAAATACTTTAAGCTTCATACTAAAAAACTTCAATCAGATGAAAAATGCCGTCGCAGATTTTGGCTTTTTTGCATTTAAAAATCAGAGAGAGTATATTGATATGAAAATGTGAAAATTGCTTTTCAAAAATTGTCACACAAAATGTCACACCTAAATGTGACATTTTGCCCGAAAATAGCATTTATATTTACAGAAACTTATTTTTCAGATGAAAAATAAAACCGCTATAAATGGCTGAAAACAGCCGTTTGAAGCGGTTTTAAAGATGGTGCGCCCAGTGGGAATCGAACCCACGGCCTTCACATTCGGAGTGTGCTACTCTATCCCCTGAGCTATGGGCGCAAAGTGTATAATATATTTATAACACAGTCGGCGAGGTTTTTGAAGATGAAATTTTTATTGATTAGGAAAATATACTGAACAAATATAAGGCGGGAATCTGACCTGCCGACGCAGACTCTGTCTTTGTATAATATCAATCAGAGATGATGCTAAGGCTAAAGAAGGCGAAAACGGCTACGGTTATATTCGAGCAGGCCATCGCGCTTCATTCTGCTGAGCTCCGCCGATGTGGCGCTTCTTTCAACGCATAAAAAATCGGCCGGCTCTTAACGATTAAAGGGAATTGTGAAGTCGCTTCTTCATGCCTGTTTGGCATGAGATGATAGGAATGTAAGAATCTTTTCCCTTGTGTTTCGATTGGAAAGAAAATCAATCTTTTGATTAAGAAACAAAGATTTTTTCGATACTGTCCGAAGAAAGTTAGAAATCATAATGGTATGAGAGGGGCAGGAATTTTTACACGGCGATAGAATTTCTTTGAAATTTATAAGCATTATTCGGGAGCTTTCGGAGGCGAAAACGCTGACATGAAGTTTTTTTCTTCGGCGCAGGCGAAAACCTCGCCCAAAATCTCTCCGCACATAATTTTCGTCATTATGCTTCTGCTGCCGTGATAGTTCTCCTTTATTATATGAACTTGACCTGAAAGCACTATGTATACATAACCGGCAGGATCTACCTCGAGAACAGCCGCTTCTCCTTTTTCATATGAAAACACCTGTGCGTTCAGACATTGAAGCATTGCTTCGATTTATGCCTTCTTTATCCCGCAGAAAATGCCGGCGCTGTATACAGTGTCGAATTTATAGAAATTTTTTTTATACTAACCTATTATGTTGTAAAAACAACGGCTTTATTTTTGCTATCATACTATAATCAATTCACAAAAGTAAGGAACGTTTGCGCAGATAGCGCAAGCGGTTTTTATACAGATGAGGGAGGTGAATTTCGTGAAACCGAAAATTAAGATAACTTTAGTCGACAGAAAGGGTGAATGTAGCTGTCACAGGGGCCACAAGATAGGCGACAGCTTCGGTTACGATACCCAAAGGGGATTTATTTGCTCCATGGCCATGCACGTTGTCTTTCCGTATATTGATATTTTAAGATATGGAGGAAAGCCGTCTGCCAGCAGACAGGGGGATGTATGCTTTTGCGGCCCTGACAGCGGCGTTATAAATATTTCTAAAATTGAGGCTGAAAAGAATGATTAGAAAAATTATTAAAATAGATGAAAAAGTGCAATGGATGCGGAGCTTGTGTACATGTGTGTCATGAAGGAGCCATAGGCATGGTGTCAGGGAAAGCAAAGCTGATAGGAGAAGATTACTGCGATGGCCGCGGATTATGTCTGTAATGCGACGGTCTCAGATTCTGTCTGCCGGCATGTCCTGCTGGCGCGACAGCCTTTGAAGAGCGAGAGGCTTTAGAGCATGCTCATGCTGCATGCTTCTCGTAAAGAAGGCAGCAATGCACATATTTCAAAGCCGGTGGGTTATGACGAAAAACGCCACAGCAGCGTAAGCCGCTTTTGTCGATGGACTGTACAGCTTAAGCACACTCATGCAAGCGCGTAATGTTTTGAGGGAGTTTCTCTTCTGATTGCTGCGGACTGTACAGCTTACGCATATGGAAAGTTTCATGAAAGTTTTATGAGCAATAAGTTGACTATGATAGGCTGTCCAAAGCTGGACGAAGGCGATTACAGTGAAAAGATTACAGCTATACTTTCTCAAAACGATAAAAAAGCCTTACAGTGGTAGAAATGGAAGCGTCCTGCTGCGGCGGAATAGAATTTGAGGTAAGAAGGGCTGTTGAAAACAACGGAAAAGCCATACCGTGCGAGACATTTAACGTTTCCAGGGAAGGAAAAATTTCATGTTAATTTTGATTTATGCCGGCATATAGATTCGCCGGATTTTTTTAATTTATCAAGAGGTATGGACATTGAGGAGGATGTAATTTAAAATGATAAAGGAAATAGATTCAAAACGGAGTAATGAGATGGTAGATATATATGAGGTAATGAAAAAATACGGGCAGATGATGGCGAATCAGCCGTATTCTGTAGGAGAAGCGGCAAAGATGATATTGCAGACTTCTGAGGGAGTTTTCGCAACAAGAGACGGAGCCGATATGGGGAAGCTTGAAGAAAATGATATCACGCAGCTTGAGCTGCAAGCTCTCCCGATTCCCAAGGGCGATGTTAAGGCTGTGGTTTATTCGCAGACGCCTTTCTGTCAGCGGGCCTTGAGAGAAGCTAAACCATTTAGGGCGTGCCTTGACGATATGGCTCAGATTTTCGGTCATACGGCATACATAGTAGACGGACGAGACAGCAATAAATCT
Organism: uncultured Clostridia bacterium; assembly: GCA_937900415.1. Taxonomy (GTDB): domain Bacteria; phylum Bacillota; class Clostridia; order Peptostreptococcales; family Anaerovoracaceae; genus Fimisoma. Next base: position 215,117 of record CALCEY010000009.1, on the reverse strand, counting down.
ATGGGTAAATCTCTGGTAAAGGCTCTTAAAAATAATGAAGGCTGTTTTGTACTTAAAGGAATCAATAAAGATGGAGAAGGCTTGGGATATACCATAACCATGGGAAGAACCCTTTACGAGGCCGTTGTTGCGATGACCGTACTGGAAAAATCTGCGGAAGTGTTTTTTCTGGCGGAAAAAATCGGCGGCAGCAAGCCTATTCCCAAGTGGGAAGCAAAGGTAATGAGAAAAAAATATAAAAAGAAATATTCCAAAGCGGAAGAAGAAGTCAGACTCGCGGAGGTTAAATAGATGGAAGAAAATATCAGACAGGCTATAGTAGAATATGGAAAAAAGCTGGCAGAGAGCGGATTGGTTCAGGGAACCTGGGGAAATATTTCCATAAGGCTGGATGATAAAAATATGCTGGTAACTCCTTCGGGAATGGATTACGAAAGACTGACGGCAGATGATATGGTAAAGGTGGAGATATATACTCTCGCTCATGAGGGCAAACACAAGCCTACGTCTGAGAAGGAGCTTCACGCGGAAATTTACAGGTACAGAAAGGATGTCGGAGCGATAATACATACTCACTCAAAGTATGCGTGTGTTTTCGCAGCGGCAAATCAAAACATGCCCGTCCTTCCGGAATACCGTGATGCTTTAGGCGAAGAGCTGAAAGTCGGCGAATATGCCTTATCCGGCAGCAATGCTTTGGCAAAAAATACCGCTGCATCATTGGGCAAAAATTTCGGAGCAATAATGGCAAACCATGGCATGGTCGCCTGTGGAAAGGACATAGAACAGGCTTTTGAAATTTGCTGTAAAATAGAAGAAAACGGAAGAAAATACCTTACACAAATGTAAACCGTAAGACGTGGTTCCTTAAAAGCCGAAATATGAATCCCGTTTAAGGCAAATCACATTGAGCTGCTTTTAAAGAGCCTCCTCAGCCTATAGGCTCTGTTTTCGATGCCTTGCTCTAAAAACAACATTATGAAAGCAATATAAAATCAGGCTGTGAAAATCTATGCCTGATTTTTACGTGTCGGATATAAGTCATGCAGCTTAAAGCAAGCAGAGAACAAAGTGAAGCCCCGTGCTTTTCTTTCCTGCAATCCTATAAAACGCCGCCAAGCAGTTTACAGCTGCTTATCAGGCGCAACCGCGGCATTACTGCTGCCTCTTGTAAAGTGATGTCATCACCAGCGACATGACGAGACAGATGGCCGCCACTATAAGCCATACCTGCGAATATGTATGGGATACAAGAAGGTAGCCGAACAGGAGCGGACCGAGACAACGGCCGATTCCGCGGGACATTTCATAAGTAGCCATTCCCCTGCCCTTATGCGTATCAGGGGACTGGTTGGATATGTAGACTCCGGCTCCCGTAGATATGAGAATTTCACCGGAGGTCCATATGAGCACTGCTGCATACAAAAGGGCGGGTGTTTCCGTCAGGCCGTAGGCGGCGAAACCTATCGCATATAGCAGGGAGGCAAATATCATGTTGAAAAGCTGATGGTGCTTTTTTGTAAAAGATATGAGCCAAGGCGTGAGAAGCACTACAGTAAGTCCGTTGACGGTCCAGACAAAGGAAGAGTATTTGGAACCGCGGCTTAACCCGAAAATATCGCTGAAATGAAGCGGCAGCATGTAATCAAGCGCTATGTAACAGAGCGTCAGCACTATCAGAACGATTATGAATATTAAAAGCGAAGGCTTTGAAAATATTATGGACAGGTAAGATTTTTTACTGTTTTGACTGTCGGCTTCTTCGCATAGCAGGGAGGCGTCAGCCGGAATGCTTATGCTGTCAAGTCCCTTATGGTCTGATACTTTAAATTGAACCAGGATTAAAGTGGCGCTGAAGGCGATAGCCATTCCAAAGAAAATCCAAGGCATGTAATCATAAAAAAGCAAGCCTGATATCACCGGGCCTATTGAACTTCCTATGTTGCTGGCCAGATATAGCAGCGACAGAGCTTCTGTCTTATTGCTTTTATCACACCAGTCGAGAACCATGGCAGATACTGACGGCGTTACTGAACTGAAAAAGAAATAGGCCAGAATTATGAAAGGAACGACTGACCGGTTCGTACATATGAAGCCGGAGATTACCATGACGATTACTACCATCATTGCAAAAAAAGAAAATACTTTTTTCCTGCTGAAAGAATCGGACAGTTTTCCGCCGATTATCGAGCCTGCGACATTTCCGACAGCGGTCAGAACCATTATGTATCCGGCTGTAACTGAAGAAAATCCGAGAACGCTGGTCAAAAGGAGCGACATGAAAGGAAATACGAACATCAGCCCCATAGAAATTACGGCGCGGGCCAGCGCTAGAAAATAAATTTGCCTTGGAAGTCCCTTGTATTGTCTTAATGCCTCCACTCCAACACCTCCGCCGATTTATTGTTTTATACTTATATTTAATATGATGATACTATAACGGAAGAATAAGTGTCAATCTTAAAGTTTGCAGAATCAATACTGACGATGTGAGCGTGAAAAAAGGAAAGCAAGTAAAACGGTAAAATGTCGGTATTATGGCAAACCCTTTTAAAGTATCGAATGACGGATCTTAAAAAATACTTTTTATAAACGCAGCGCCTATTCAGAGATATTTTGGAATGAGCAATATGAGAAGCATAGTAAATAAATCGTCCGGAAACCAATGGCGTAACGGACGATTTTTTAAAAGTGTCATGTGATGGCGATATATAAGCATGCCGGTTAATTCCGGCGGTTGCTTTCCGGCGGTTAATCCCTGAGGCTAATCCAGGCGGTTGCTTTCCGGCGGCTAACGGGAACAATTTATTGCCGCTGAAACTTTACGTTTGATCTGTAATAACAGAAGCAGAAGACTGATTCCGAGCATAATATGTCCAACTCCGGCAATGCCAGCAACCGCAGAATTCATGGCGTTCGAAGGCGAAATTTCAAGAACCTGGATAATTCCTCTTATTAAAAACATAACGGCAGTGAGATTCAGACCGATATGATAAACGATCAGCACACGTTTTGTTTTAGTCCCGGTGAAAGAGAAATTCTTTTCCAAAAGCAGAAGTAAAAGGAAAAATACCATCCCTAACAGAAAATAATGTGTATGTATAACTCCTAAGGTTGTTTTTGCGGTAAAGCCGTTAAATTTGGTGAATTTCCGATAAAACACTCCGCCGGCCATTGCAAGGCCAGCATAAAGCAGAGCGGTATTCATATATTTTTTCATATTTGTTCCTCCTGTTTATCATTTTACTGTAAAGCCGCCCATAAGAACAACTTATACAGGGACAGACTTTGTGAATTATAAGTGCGGGGCGCCCGGGCAAACAGGCTGCAACGAATAAAGAATCGTAATTATCCGCATAGCTTGTATGACTTTTTTATTCCGCATTGTTTTGAACTTTTGAAGCAGATACAGTTTTGACGAAGCTGCGGCCGAATAATAAGCCGGCAAGCATGAGCGCAGAACCAAGTCCTGTATAAAAGAAAGCGATGAATCGTTCCGGCGCCAATCCGCTTGCCCGCAGAGCAATACCACCGGTCATCATAAACGCCATGATAAGGAATGATTTTGTATCAAAAAATTTCAGAAAAAACTGTCTTTCTTCTTCATAAGAATGAATTCTGGCGGTATGTTTTTTTACTAATCTTTTAAAAATGAACTTTTGAAATATGGTAAAAACAATGAGCGACAATAAAAAATTAACTGCGGACATGTGAGAAGAATATACGCCCAGTCCTATGCGAAGTATGTTAAACCCTGCAAGACTCCACACCAGACAGGCGAGGAGCAATAAATTGTTTCGTTTTATTTTCAAAACCTGCCTCCTTTAATTGAGCGTTGTTTAGCTTCGGGAATAAAAAATTCCCGCAATTCTGTGGAAGTTTTAATTTAATAAAGAGTTCTGCGGACAATCTCCAGAACGGGATCAGGATTATAATCTCTGCGGAGCAAAGCTGCCAGCATAAGTGAGAACAGGACGTCTGCACACTTTTCAACCGTAAAGTGACTGTTAAAAGCGTCTGGGCGAACTTTGGGATCGTGTCTTAAGACAATACATAATTCCTCTGAGATATGTTGCCAAGTTTGACGCATCTTTTCTTTTTCGTCCGACGTATCCCTCTGCATAAAACTCAGAGAATGGATATTGAAGAAATCAGGATACTGCTTGCAGCCATATTCGATCCGGTCATATATCCATGTGATACAGCTTTGTATATCCAGGAAAGCCCCCTCGTCTTTCTGACGGTGGAAAATTTCATACCAGATACTTTCCACAGCAGATTTCATCAAAGCTTCCTTGGAATCAAAATAATTATAAACGGTTCCGACAGATATGCCGCATGAGGCAGCGACGCAGCGGATATTGATTGCCGGCCAGCCTTGCTCTCGAATCAATTTTCGGCTTGCTTTTAAAATATTCTCTTTTGATGTTACTGAAAGATTCATTTAATCACCTCAATATGAACGGTGTTCATTATACGGTATAAACATTTCATTGTCAAGAAAAAGGCGCTTTTATAATAGATAAGATCTTGAGAGGATGCGCAGCCTTGTCAGCTGATATGAATCCGGTGAATAGTCGGGATGTTTTCTCTTGCGTTATATTAGGAGATTATCATAAATGGTTTAATATAATTGTAAGATACTGTTGTATTGTAAGTTGACATTGAAGATTGTAAGATACTATTAAAATATTTATTGACATTATAGTCGTTTCATGCTATGATACTCAAGTATGAAGTAGAAGTTATCCGCTTCTCACCTGTCCGGCCGAGTCGCCGAAACGGGTTAATAGAGTTGAAGGCATAGGTTTTACCGTGCATGAGGCGTACAGACAGGCGGATACTTCTTGTATCCGCTTTTTTAATAAAAGCAAGCATTTTGGGAGGTGCAGTAACCATTAGCAAGGAAAATCTCATAAACGAGGAAATTCGTGACAAAGAAGTAAGAGTAATCGATTCGGACGGCAGCATGCTGGGAGTAATGCCAATAGAAAAGGCGATGGATCTGGCTAACGAAAGAAAGCTGGATTTAGTGAATATTTCACCTAACGCAAAGCCTGCGGTTTGTAAAATTCTTGACTACGGCAAATATCGCTATGAGCTTCAGAAAAAAGAAAAGGAAGCCAAGAAGAAACAAAAGACAACTCAGGTTAAGGAGATAAGGCTCAGCACGTTTATCGAAGAACACGATATTCAGGTAAAAGCTAAGACCGCATCGAAATTTTTAGCTGATGGAGATAAGGTTAAAGTAGGGCTGAGATTCAGAGGAAGAGAAAGAGACTACGCCGCCAAAGGCATGGACGTTATGAATTCCTTTGCAGAGGCTGTTTCTGAAGTCGGCGTGATGGAGAAAAAGCCTGTGTTTGAAGGCCGCAGCCTGACGATGGTTTTAGGACCTAAAAATGATAAATAGTTAAATTCATATGGACATATTAAATCAGGAGGAGTAATCATCATGGCAAAGAATAAGATGAAATCCCATAGAGGGGCATGTAAAAGAATGAAGTTGACCGGAAGCGGCAAGATTAAAAGAAACAAGGCGTATAAGAGCCACATTCTTACTAAAAAGGCAGCTAAGAGAAAAAGAGGCCTGAGAAAATCTACTACTTTAACAAGCGCCGACCTGAAGAGAATGTTAAGATCAATGGCGAAATAATCTGGGTTAGGAGGTAAGAAAGATGGCAAGAGTAAAAAAAGGCGTTAACGCACATAAGAGACATAAAAAAATTCTGAAACAGGCTAAAGGATTTTACGGATTAAAGAGCAAGGTTTTCAAAGCAGCTAACCCTGCGGTTATGAGATCGCTGAGATCTGCTTATGTAGGAAGAAAGCTGAAAAAGAGACAGTACAGACAGATGTGGATTGCAAGAATCAACGCAGGTGCAAGAATGAACGGAATCAGCTACAGTCAGTTGATGAACGGACTTAAGAAATCAGGAATCGAAATCAACAGAAAGATGCTTTCCGAGATGGCGATATATGATGCAGCAGGTTTTGCAACCCTCTGCGAAACAGCTAAGAAGGCTGTAAAATAAAATATATGATTTAAACCGTCGCACAGGTATATGCTGTGCGGCGGTTTTTTGCTATGCGGAAAATTGTTAGAGTAAAAGCAAGATTGAAAAAGTATGAGAAGAAAAATGAAATTAAAGTGAGACAGAAGACTGGTGACAATAGGCAAGCGTGCAGATCCACTTCGATTGTCATATGATTATTAAAATTTAATTATCATTTGAAACACATATGGCGGCATAAATATTGATAGAAAAAATCTATTGATATATCTGTAATGCCAAACATTATTCATTGACTTGAAAAGAACAGAAAACTAAAATTAGAGAGGTAGAAATGCTATGTTATGGAGAAAACAACATGACTGTATATGAAAAATATTATAAAAATGAAGAAACTGTTAAAATGGTTGATAAATATGTTTCACAAGGATTTTCATGTGCAGAATCAACCATTAGAATTTTAATGGATGTTTTTGGATATGAGGCGGAATATGAAGTATTTCGGATGACTTCAACTTTTAGAGGAGGCGCAGGGATTGATGGCAAATGCGGTATAATTGAAGCTGCGCTGGCTTTTTTATCTTTTATTTCGACGGAGGAAGAATATAAATGTACACAAGAAGTGTTGACGGAATTTTCCAGAGAGCTTCATCGTGATATGACTGAAAAATTTGGAGGGTATCAATGTGACTATTTATGGAATTTATTTATTTCGCAAAATCAAGACATAGATATAAACAGAAATGTCGATTGCATTATAGAAGAAGGAATTGTGCTTGTAGTAGATAGTGTGCATCGCATAATGGAAAGGATGAAAAATGTTGGTTGATTTAATGACTTCGAAAGTAAATGAGAATATTTCTTCCATTCTTTTTCACGTAGAATACGATAAGATAATTCAGCGTAGAGAACAGAAGGAAGAAGTAACCAAAGAAATTCAAGACAAAACATCTGGGGAAACAAAAAACAAAGAAATTGACGAAAATAAACTTGCCCCCGTTAAGCATTAAGCCGTTTTCATAAAATTAAAAAAGGAGTGGAAAAATGAAAAAAACAGTAACAGTATTTTTAGCAATGGTTTTATTAGTAACCGGACTTGTTGGATGCGGAAACGGTGATGACGATAAAACCGGGTCAAAAGGTACAATCACAGTGGGAGCTAAAGGCTTTTCAGAAAACCTTATAGTTGCAGAGCTTTATGCATTGGCTCTTGAAGATGAGGGCTATACGGTAAATAGACAGTATACTCTTAATACTAACGTTTTGCATGAATCTATTGTGTCTGGAGAAATTGATGTTTATCCGGAATACTCCGGAACCAGTTACCTTAACATTCTCGGCCTTGAAGTTGAATTTGACAGAGAAAAGGTTTACAACACAGTTAAAGAAAAATATGCGGAGGAATTTAATCTTGCAGTTTTAAATGAGTCAGAAGTCAACGACACGGGCTGTTTTGTAATGTTAAAGGAAACTGCTGATAAATATGGCATAAAAACAGTAAGCGATATGCAGAAAAATGCAGAAAATTTAATATGGGGAACATACACAGCTCAAGGGTCAGATGAGAGAGCTGAATGGGAAGGCTTTGAAAAAATTTACGGAGATTTCAACTTTAAGGAGATAAAAGCTATAGATTCTTCTCTTTCCTGGGTAGCCCTTGATAATAAAGAGGTTGATTGTGACGAGGGACTTGCTACGCAGCCACAGCTTTTAGATGATAAATATGTTGTGATTGAAGAAGATATTCCTTGCAGACTTCCATACTATCTGTATCCGGTTGTTAGACAGGAAATTATTGATGACAATTCTGAAGTTACTGATATACTTAATAATGTGTCTTCATATCTGAACAATGATGTAATAATTCAATTAGTTTCTAAAACCGACATTGATGGAGAAGAATATACAGACATAGCAAAAGAATTTTACGAAGAGAAAATAAAAAAGTAAAAAATGAATTAAATTAAGCAGGCGCCTTAAGGATGGCTTTTAAGGCGTTTTGTTTTGGAAGAGTTAAATATATGACGGGGGAATATTTAATATGTCGTATAATTTGGTTGATATGACTGATAAAATAAAAAAATTCCGAGATTTGTGCAAAAAAGAAGGTTTATGCTGCGGCGATGCAATGTTGCATGCTTTTGCAGACGCCGGTGTTATAAAACTGCATGAATCATGTTTGTCGATAGCAAAAGCCTATTCATTCGGTAGTGGTGTTAATGACAGATGCGGAATGTTTACGGCTTCGATTTTGATAATAGGTTTGATGTATGGACGTAGAATACCGAATTTTGCGTATCAATATGATAGAGAGCTTGTAAAAAGGCTTAATAAAAAATATGTGGATGCCTGGGGAAGCTGTTTTTGTACTGCAAAAAACGAAAAACAATGTGAAAGTAACGTAAAGAAAAAGATAGAGTATTTACTTGAAATTTTACAACAGGCAAAAGATGAAAGGATGGTGCCTTGGGATATGGAAAAGCAAGAATTGATGGAAAAATTTTACATAGATGAAAGATTGCAGCCATATGCACATCAGATTATGAAAAGTGAGGATTGGCAGGTCATAGAGGCTGCTGACGAAAATAGAAAGATTAACAAAGAGGATTTTTCACCCGAATTTCTTGAAAGTGAATATAAACGCGGGGTTTTGAATAAAAGAGACGAAGGTGGGAAAATAGAATTTTATCTTGGAGCTTTTCCGAGAAGGATAGATTGTTGTATGCGTGGAGAGAGGAATTTTTGGGATTCTCTTGATGAAACTGTAAAAAATGCTTTCATAAGCTTTATGCAGGACTTTGACGTGTGGGTTTTTCCAGAACTCGAAGAAGGGGTATGGGAAAGAAGCGTTATAATGCCTATAGAAGAAGTGATTAAAGAATTGGAAAAAACAGACAATCTTATTTATCTTCAGGAGTGTGATTGCAGAATATACGGAAAAGAGCAGTGCGGAAAACCTATAGATACTTGTATACATTGGCCTGATTCCTTATTGAATACACCTTATGATAGGGGATACGCCAGAGAGTTGAGCAAGGAGGAGGCGATAGCAAATGTTCTTCGTTCAGATAAAGCGGGGTTGATACACAGCATGAACTCTGACGGAAATCTTTGCAATTGCTGTACATGCTGCTGCTGGGCGTTCAAAGGAATACATACTATGCCTGAAAAAGGCTATGACCCGAAGAAGGATTTTTATGAGATAGACTATGTAATAAGCCTTGATGAAGAAAAATGCGTAAACTGCGGACTTTGCGTGTCAAAATGTCAGTTTGGAGCTATCAAGAAAGGTGAAAAATATCTTAAAATAGATCCAAAACTTTGTTATGGCTGCGGAGTTTGCCGTGCTGCCTGCAAAAAAGGCGCGCTTTCTTTGAAGAGATTAAATGAGGGTAGTCTTAAATGATTCAGGATGCAATAACATTTTATGAGGAAAACAAAGAAAATTTTTATCAATGTCTTATAGAACATATACAGATATGCGCTGTATGTATCGCTTTTTGTATTATAATAGGTGTTCCATTGGGGTATTTATGTGCTAAGAAGGAAGCTATGTCCACACCTTTGATAACTGCTATCAATGCGATATGTACGATTCCGGCAATAGCTCTGTTTATTTTGCTTATTCCCGTTTTGGGGCTTGGACCGCTTCCTGCAGTGCTTGTGATAAGCGTCCATTCAATACTTACAGTAGTTATAAATACTATGTCGGGAATAAAGAATGTGCCTGAAAATGTAATAGAAAGTGCCGAAGGCATGGGCCTTGATAAAGTAAGGATATGCTTTGATATTGAGCTTCCGCTTGCTATGCCTCTCATAATAGTAGGAATAAGAAACGCAGCTGTAGGAACTATTTCTGGAGCTACTCTGGCAGCCTATATAAGCGCAGGGGGGCTCGGTGAGTTGGTTTTAAGCGGTATCAGCGGGATGAATTACGGAGAATTGCTTTTAGGAGGGGGCACGATAGTTATTATAGTACTTATATGCGATGTAATAATTTCCATATTCCAGAAGCTTGCCTCCAGACATTTATAAAAAGCGGATATTGAGGGAGAAAAAGTATGAAAGTTGCAATAGAATTTAAACATGTATATAAACGCTTTGAGGGACGTGAAAAACCTGCGGTATGCAATGCTGATTTTAAGGTAAAAGAAGGAGATTTCGTAACTATTCTCGGCACGTCCGGTTCAGGAAAAACTACGCTACTGAAGATGACCAACGGGCTTATCTCTGCTACAGACGGAGAAATTCATTTTATGGGTGAAAATATAAACGGCATACCTATAAATGAGTATAGAAGAAAAATAGGATATGTTATTCAACAGGCAGGACTTTTTCCTCACAAAACGGTTTATGACAACATTGCTACGATACCTAAATTGATGAAATGGGATAAACAAAGAATTGAAAGAAGAGTCGATGAGCTTTTAAATATGGTTGAGCTCGATCCGAAACAATACAGGAAGGCTTATCCTAAAAAACTCTCTGGGGGAGAGCAGCAGAGAGTAGGTCTGGCTCGTGCTTTAGCCATAGATCCGCAGGTTATGATTATGGATGAACCTTTCGGAGCTATAGATGCCATAACAAGGGAAAAACTTCAAAATGAACTTTTGAAGATTCAGTCGCAGGTACATAAGACAATTCTTTTTGTTACTCATGATGTGCAGGAAGCTTTTAAAATGGGGGATAAGGTAATTGTAATGCATGACGGAGTCATACAGCAATATGATACGCCATTTAATATACTTTTCCATCCGGCAACACCATATGTCAAGGAACTGATGTCATCGGGGAATTTCTTTGACAAACTGAAGGGTCTTACAGCTGAAAGTGCGATGACTTTAACTGATAATCAGGTTGACACCGAATCTTCGGTAAGACTGTCTGATAATCTTTGTACTGTCTTGGAACTTTTAATAAGGGGCGAAGATGATGTCGTTGCTGTTAAGGATTACGATGGAAATATTGTTGGAACGATATCCTACTCTATCTTTAAATCAATTATGAAACAGGAGAAAAAAGATGCTTGAGTATATAGTAAAACAATATGACAAAATTCTTTTATATACGGCGCAGCATTTGGAAATCGTGCTTCTGTCATTTATTATAGCGGTCATGATAGCTTTACCGATAGGTCTTTTGATTTCAAAAAAGAGAAAACTGCAAATGTTTGTTGTAAGCGTTTTTAATGCTGTATATGCAATACCGAGCTTAGTGCTTTACACTCTTCTGATACCGTTTACAGGTCTGGGATTAAAATCGGCCATAATAGCTCTTGTTTTGTACAGCCAATTTGCGCTTATTAAAAATATTGCGCAAGGATTTAGCGGAATAGACTCTTCTGTTATAGAGGCAGGAAAAGGTATGGGACTCAGCAAGACTCAGCTCTTTTTCGAGGTTGAGCTTCCGCTGGCTATGCCTGTTATATTGTCAGGTATGAGATTTGCGATTACAACTGTAGCCACCACATCGGTTTTAGCCACCTCTATCGGTGCAGGCGGACTTGGTGTTTTACTTTTTGACGGCCTCAGAACGAACAATTGGAATAAAATTATAATAGGTACAGTATTGTCATCACTTTTTATAATAATTGTAAATCAAATATTCCAGAAACTTGAGAAGAATGCTCTTAAGAAAGCCGTTGGTGATTTGTAATGAATTTCGATGGAAGGCCCTCAGATCCGATTATTTTGGGAAAACAATTGTCTTTAGAAGACTTTGTATTGATATCGAGAGAAGATATACAAGTGAGTCTTGCAGCAGAGTGTGAAGAAAGAATGAAAGCTTCTCAGAAAACTCTTATAGAGTGGATTGCAACGGGTAATGATGTATATGGCGTGACAACAGGCTTAGGGGCGCTCAGTGATTGCAAAATCAGCAGAAATGAAGCAGTAAAGATGCAGAAAAATATTTTGCGTTCTCATGCAGTATCCGTTGGAAAACCTCTCAGCAGAGAGCAAACGAGAGGAACGATGACGCTGATAGTACAGAACTTAAGCGCTGGATATAGCGGCATTAGAAAATGTCTTTTAGATAAATATATAGAAATACTGAATAAATGCGTCATACCTTGGGCTCCGGGAAGCGGTTCTGTAGGATATTTATGTCAGGAGGCTCATATAGGGTTGGTTATTATAGGCGAGGGTAAAGCTTTCTATGAAGATCGACTTATGCCGGCATGCAAAGCTTTGAAAAAAGCAGGTATTACCCCTATTGAGCTTCAGCCAAGAGAAGCTCTTGCGATGATTTCCGGAACAACTTCTGCTACGGCGATCGGAGCTCTTGCAATTTATGATATGATAAAAGCCTCCAAATCAGCAGATGTGATAGCTGCTCTTAATGTTGAAGTATCGGGAGGACAGATTTCTGCCTTTGATGAAAGAGCGATGGCAATAAGACCACATGAAAAGCAGCAGAAAACAGCTGCTAATCTAAGAAAAATTCTGAAAGACTCAAAATATCTTAATGAAGCAAAGGGATTGAACTTGCAAGACCCCTTGTCTGTAAGGTGTATTCCGCAACTTCACGGTGCAGCTAATACTATGCTTGCAAATGCCAAAAAAGTTATTGAAATAGAGATGAATTCATGCTGCGATAATCCTGTTATATTTTCAAACAGAGGGTCTGAAGAGACAGAAAGCGTAAATAAGGTTATATCAGCATGCAATGCTGATTCTTCTTTCATTGGAATGAACATGGACAGCGCATGCATAGCTGCAACATGTCTTGCGAAGATGTCGGAGCGAAGAAATTACAGACTTCTTGACGGGAGTATTCCTTGGTTGCCTAAATTTCTTACAGAAGGTTCTGCCATTAACAGCGGACTGATGATTGCTCAGTATTCTCAAGCAGGCATACTCAATGAAATGCGAATGTTATCTACACCGGCCTCTATAGACAGCATCCCCACAAGCGCGGGTCAGGAAGATTATGTTGCTATGGGATACAATGCTTCAAAAAAGGCCGCAGAGGCGGCGGAAAAATTGGAATATGTTCTTGCTATAGAGTTGCTTTCTGTGTATCAGGCGGCAGCCATAAGTTCGAGACGGGATGATTTCGGTGAATGTATGAAAAAAATATTGTATTTGATAGAAACTCGTATATCAGTGATTAAAGAAGACGTTTATTTGCACGATTATATAGAATATCTGAAAGATCTTATTCATTCAGGCACTCTTGTAAAAACTGTGGAAGAGGTCGTGGGGAGTCTGTATTAAATTTTTAAAAAGGTCTTATATTAGTCCGGCGGAGTCACTGATTTGACAGCTTTGCCGCTCCGGCTGAAAATAATTGCAAAGCCCTACCTTGCGAGAGGGCTTTTGAGCTTCGGAAAATTTTAATCATTCAAACCTTTGGCAGAAACATGACATCCTAAACTTTTTTGCGAAGAGTATGCTACATTCGAGTAGGCTTTTGATTTTAAGGCCTGAAAAATTGAGGTAGACTTTTTCTGCTGTAAATGATAAGATTTAATAAATATCAGAGCGGCTGAAGCTGCATGTAAAGCAAGGAGGTACCGATATGGCAAACGAATTGGCATTGCTGGCGGAATGGACGTTTATTCAGGAGGTTTCAATACCTAAAGACGTGAGCGAGCTGCTTGTTCCGGGAGAAGAGGCTCTTGCCGCTTACAAGACTGTGAGAGATACGGCAGTATTTACAAACAAGAGGCTTATCGTAAAGGATGCGCAGGGGCTTACAGGTAAGAAAATTGAAATTTATTCGCTGCCGTATTCGTCTGTAGTTATGTGGTCGACAGAAAACGCAGGTAAGCTTCTTGACATAAACTCGGAAGTGGAATTGTGGACAAAAGCCGGACATATTAAATTAAGCCTGAAAAAGGGAATCGACATCAGAAAGTTCGATAATATCTTGGCATCGGAGATACTCTAAGAAAAGACCGCACCATATGCGATATGCCCCTCCACCGGATAAAAACGGCGGAGGGGCTTTTTTATTTTCCTTTAAAAGAACTTACTGGCGTATACGGTTCATTCGTGGTAAAATACTATAGATAGTAAAAAGTAAGAGGAGCATTATATGAACGAACAGACCTTGCTGTACATTGCGCTGGCAGCAATAGGCGCAGCGGTCGTTCTGACCGTTGTTTTAATCAGCCGTCAGGCGGCTATGACAAGAGAAATGGGTCAGCTGAGAAAAGAGCTTCAGGACACGGTACAACTTTCTCTTAAGACCTTCGGAGACATGATTGCAACAAACCAGCGAGACAGCGCTGCGGCTATGGATAACAGGCTTGCAGAGCTTAATCATAGATTTTCCAATATGGCTGTGGAAAACGAGCAGAAGCTTGAAAACATCAGAAGCACAATGGAAAAGAAAATATCGGATCTGACCTCGGATAATAATAATCAGCTGGAGCAGATGCGAAAAACCGTTGACGAAAAGCTGCAAAAGACGCTGGAGGACAGGATAAGCCAGTCCTTCAAGCTGGTAAGCGAAAGACTGGAGCAAGTATACAAAGGCTTGGGAGAAATGCAGACCTTAGCGTCGGGAGTGGGAGACCTTAAAAAAGTTCTTTCCAACGTCAAGACCAGAGGAATTTTGGGAGAAGTTCAGCTTGGGGCTATACTTGAACAGATACTATCACCGGAGCAGTACGAAGAAAACGTAAGAACCAAAAGCTCAGGCAACGAGAGGGTGGAGTTTGCAGTCAAATTGCCCGGAGACGACGAAGGAGTCGTATGGCTTCCTATTGACGCAAAATTCCCGGGCGACGCTTATGCGAGCTTGATGGATGCTTATGACACGGGAGATTCCGCCTTGATAGACTCTGCGGCAAAGAATCTTGAAAAGGTAATAAAATCTGAAGCCAGGGATATAAGGGACAAGTACCTGGAGCCTCCGTATACCACTGATTTCGGAATAATGTTCTTACCTTTCGAGGGACTTTATGCAGAAGTTGTAAGACGAGGGCTTCTCGAAACTCTTCAGCGGGATTATAAAGTAAATATCGCAGGGCCGACTACGATGGCGGCGCTTTTGAACAGCTTGCAGATGGGCTTTAAAACGTTGGCGATACAAAAACATTCCAGCGAGGTTTGGAATGTACTTGGGGCTGTAAAGACTGAATTTGACAAGTTCGGAGTCGTATTGGCTGCAACGCAGAACAAAATAAATCAGGCAAATGCAGAGCTGGATAAGCTTATCGGAGTGAGAACGAGGAGCATAATACGCAAGCTTAAGAACGTTACCAGCCTCCCGGAAAGAGAATCTTCTGAAATGCTGGGGATAGATGGTTCGATGGATTTTTCTGAGGAAGCCGACGAATAAATAGTACGGCTTAGAGGAAAGCCAAAGCAAGGAGTGCAGATACGCAGCTTTGTTCTTCCGTAACGATAAAGGCTCAGAGCGTTAAGCTGAAAAATGAGGAAAAGATATAGATATGAAAATTTTTGCGATAGGCGATTTACATCTGTCTTTTGGAGAGGGTGTGGAAAAACCTATGGATATATTCGGAAGTCTGTGGAAGGATCATGCCGAAAGACTTAAAACCATGTGGCAGGAAACGGTCTCTTGCGAGGATGTAGTCATATTATGCGGCGATATTTCATGGGGCCTTCGTCTCAGTGAAGCACAAGCAGATTTTGAATGGATAAGGCGGCTTCCCGGGAAAAAAGTCATTTTCAAGGGCAATCATGATTTGTGGTGGCAGTCAGCCGGAAAGCTCAACAGGCTATACGGTGATGAGAATATGATATTTATTCAGAATAAATGCTATGTGGCGGATACCGGAGAAAAAAAGATTGCCATCTGCGGCAGCAGAGGATGGATTTGCCCCGGAGAAGATTTTTTCACGACAGATGATAGTAGGATTTATGAAAGAGAAATAGGGAGACTTAAGCTTTCACTTGAGGAAGGCAAGGCGTCGGGAGCCGATGAAATCATAGGAATCCTGCACTTTCCACCTACCAATGATAAGCTTCAAGATTCAGGGTTTACAAGACTTATGACAGAATACGGAGTAAAGCTTTGCCTTTACGGACATCTTCACGGAACGGAAGCTTTTAAAAGGGGGCTTAAGGGCGTTTTCAACGGAGTAAGATATGAGCTGGTTTCATTGGATTATTTGAACGCTCAGCCAAAGGAGGTTATATTATGAGTAAAGTTATATTGATAGTTACAGACAGCATGGGAGTGGGGGCTTTGCCCGATGCTGACAGATACGGCGATTCGGGAGCCGATACTTTCGGCCATGTGCTGGAAAACAAAAAGGATATTAAGATTCCCAATCTGATAAAATTGGGAATAGGAAATATTGCCGGGGTTTCGTGGAAAAATCTGGCCTGCGACCGGCCGATGGGAGCTTTCGGCAAGATGGCCGAAGCTTCAACAGGTAAAGACACCATAACGGGACACTGGGAAATCGCCGGAATATATACAAAAACTCCTTTCAAAACTTATCCGGAGGGCTTCCCCCAAGGCTTTATAGAGGAATTTGAAAAGGCTATCGGTGTCGAAGTTTTAGGAAATTATCCCGCCTCAGGAACTGAAATTATAGAAAAGCTGGGGCCGGAGCATGAAGCCACAGGAAAGCCCATAGTCTATACATCAGCCGACAGCGTATTTCAGATTGCGGCAAATACTGACGTCATACCGCTCCCAAGGCTTTATGAAATATGTGAAACAGCGCGTCGCATGCTGGTGGGAGATGTGGCGTGCGGCAGGGTTATCGCAAGGCCTTATGTAATAAAGGACGGCCTGCGTGTGAGGACGGCAGACAGAAAGGACTATGCGGTTTCTCCTCCCGCAGACACAATCCTTGACAATATCAAGAACGCAGGGAAAACAGTCTATGCAGTGGGAAAGATAAGCGACATCTTTGACGGTAAAGGCATTACAGAGGCAGTTCATACCTCAAGCAATATGGATGGCGTTGACAAGACCATAGAGGCTGTGAAGATGGATTTCGACGGCTTCATATTCACCAATCTTGTGGATTTCGACTCGCAGTACGGACACAGGAGAGACCCGGAAGGATACGGAAAGTGCATAGAGGAATTCGACGCAAGGATACCGGAAATAATTGCAGCGATGGGAGAAGAGGATATTCTCATGATTTGCGCCGACCACGGCAATGATCCGGTGCACAGCGGCTTTGACCACACGAGAGAATATGTTCCTCTGCTTATATATGGAAAGAAAGTAAAAGCAGGAACGGATATAGGAATATGCGAAACCTTTGCAGACGCCGGAGCTACAATAGCAGATATTTTGGGAGCAAAAACCGCGCAGATAGGAAAGAGTTTTAAAGAGGTGATTCTCTGATGAATATGATAACTTTAATTCAAAAAAAGAAGGATGGCAAAGCTCTGTCTGCTGAAGAAATAAAGTGGTTTGTAGACAGCTACGTAGCGGAAAAAATTCCTGACTATCAGGCAGCCGCCATGCTGATGGCGATATGCTTTCAGGGTCTTGACAGAGAGGAAATATTCCACTTAACCGATGCTATGCGGTATTCGGGAGATACGATAGATTTGTCACCTATTGCCGGAATAAAAGTTGACAAACATTCTACCGGGGGTGTGGGAGATAAGACTACTCTCATAGTAGGTCCTCTGGCCGCAGCCTGCGGCGTTCCCATCGCCAAGATGAGCGGAAGGGGACTTGGATTTACAGGCGGCACGGTGGACAAGATGGAATCTATACCGGGATTCAGAATAGCGCTGGAGCCTGAGGAGTTTTTGAGCCAGGTAAATGAAATAAAACTTTCCGTAATAGGACAGACAGCCCATATAACCCCGGCAGATAAAAAGCTATACGCCCTCAGAGACGTCACTTGCACCGTGGATAATTTAGGCTTGATAGCTTCAAGCATAATGAGTAAGAAGCTGGCGGCAGGAAGCGACGCAATAGTGTTGGACGTCAAGGTAGGTGACGGAGCTTTCATGGAAAATGAAAAAGACGCAGGAATCCTTGCCGACCTGATGGTGGACATAGGGAATAAAGCAGGACGCCGCACGGTAGCTGCGATAACAGAGATGGGGCAGCCTCTCGGAAAAGCTGTAGGCAACAGCCTTGAAGTTATAGAGGCTATAGAAACCTTAAAAGGCAGGGGTCCTGAAGACATAACGGAGCTGGCAGAGCGGCTGAGCGGAATCATGGTATATCTCGGCGGCAAGGCAAAGACTCCGGAAGAAGGTCTTGAGATGACTAAAAAAGCCCTTAAAGATGGAAGTGGCCTGGCAAAGCTGAGGAAATTTATAAAAGCTCAGGGAGGAAATCCTGGCGTGACAGACGATTACAGCATTTTTCCGGCTCATTCTGTCATGAAAGAGCTGACGGCGCCGAATGACGGATACGTTCAGAAAATAGAGGCGAGACGGATAGGCCTTGCTTCGCAGCATACAGGAGCGGGACGGGCGACTAAGGAGGATTCTATAGACTTATCTGCCGGAATATATGTATGTAAAAAAATCGGAGATGAAGTAAGAACAGGCGATGTTTTAGCCAGATTTTACGGAAACGATGAAAAAAAGATAGACAGCGCGATAAAAGAGGCTTCAAAGGCTTTCGTAATAGGAAAAGAGCCTGTGAAGCCGCCGCAGCTCATAAAGAGAATAATAGGACTTTAGGTCTGCGTATACCCGAAAATATACGGGCTGCGTGAGTGATTTATAATATTTTTACAGAAAAGGGGAGCAGAATATGAACAAAGTAGAAAAGTATGTACAAGACCATGAGGATTTGTGTATAAAAAATGATACCATACCGCAGGGACTTTTTGAAAAGTACGGAGTGAAAAAGGGGCTCAGAGATTTGAATGGACAGGGCGTTTTGACTGGACTTACAAATATATCTCAGGTGCGTTCATTTGACGAAGTAGACGGCAAGAAAATCCCGTGCGACGGGGAGCTTCTTTACAGGGGATATGATGTCAGGGAACTGGTCAAGGGAGGCATAGGACATAGATATATTTTTGAGGAAGGAGCGTATCTTCTGCTTTTCGGAGAGCTTCCCGACAAGGAAGAACTCGCAAATTTCAAGGATATAATTTTTCAGTGCATGACGCTTCCGACTAACTTTACGAGAGATGTCATAATGAAGGCTCCGGGTGCGGATATAATGAATTCCATGACCAGAAGCATACTTACGCTGGCTTCTTATGACTCACGAAAAGATATTCTCACGATTAACAACGTGCTGCGCCAGTGCATACAGCTGATAGGAATATTTCCTATGCTGGCGGTATACGGCTATCATGCCCATAACCATTATGACAATAACGGAAGTATGTATATTCACAGGCCGAAGGCCAGATATTCCATAGCGGAAAATTTCCTTCAAATGCTAAGGCCGGATATGCAGTTTACAGAGCTTGAGGCTAAGGTGCTGGATATAGCGCTGCTTCTTCATATGGAGCACGGCGGAGGAAATAACTCCACCTTTACTACAAGAGTCGTTACCTCGTCAGGTTCTGATACTTATTCTGCCATTGCTGCGGCTATGTCCTCCCTTAAGGGAAAGAAGCATGGCGGAGCCAATCTGATGGTTATGAATATGATGGACGATATAAGAAAGAACGTGTCAAATTATTCAGATAAGGAAGAAATCGCTGTGTATCTCAAGAAGATTCTTCATAAGGAGGCTTTCGACAGAAAAGGTCTCATATATGGGATGGGACATGCAGTGTATTCCCTTTCAGACCCAAGGGAAAGAGTTTTCAAGGGCTTTGTTGAACAGCTGGCAAAGGACAAGGGCCGCAGCAGGGATATGGAGCTTTATAATAACATCGAAGAAATTGCGCCGAAGCTCATAGCGGAAGAAAGAAAGATATTCAAGGGCGTAAGCCCTAACGTGGATTTTTACAGCGGTTTTGTATATGATATGCTTGGAATTCCAAAAGAGCTTTATACTCCGCTGTTCGCCGTTGCCAGAGTAGCAGGCTGGAGCGCGCATCGTATGGAAGAGCTTATAACAGACAGTAAAATTATCAGGCCGGCTTACAAGAGTCTGGCTAAAAAACGTGAATATATAGACAGAGAGTCACGCTGAATTTAATAATGATGCAAAAGAGATACCGGCTGAAGCAGCTTAAAAGCTGTTTTCAGCCGGCGTTTTTTTTGATAAGTATAAAGTATATTATCGGCGCTTCCGCATACATTTTATAGACCATATATGTAGAAAGGACGGCGCTTTTTATGAAATTAAAGAGGAAAGCAACGGATTCTGAGAATTCTGCGGCAAAAAAGACTGCCGAAAATAAAAAAAGCTTTTTCGCTGCAAGGAAAAAAATCCTCGTTACCGTATTAGGCTGTGCAGTTATCATGTGCGCGTTTGTGGGTATAGGAAAAAATCTGCCGAAGCAGGAGCCTATAGAGCTGGAAACGGTAGCTGATTCTCCTGAGGAAGACAGGCAGAAAGCAGCCTTTGAAGTGGCGGCCGGAGGCGCCGTTCTTATAGACGCCGATACTGGAGAGGTATTGTTTCAGCAGGATTCTCACAAGGAGCTTCCTTTGGCATCCGTTACAAAAATAATGACGATGCTTTTAGTGATGGAAGCAGCTGACGACGGTAAAATAACGCTTGCAGATGAAGTAACCATATCAGAAAGAGCTGCCTCGATGGGCGGGAGCCAGATGTATATGGAAGCAGGTGAAATTCATACGGTGGAAGAACTGCTGAGAGGCGTTGCGATGGCCAGCGCCAATGACGGATGCGTAGCGTTGGCCGAATATGTAGCAGGCAGTGAGGAGATTTTTGTTGAAAGAATGAATGAAAAAGCTGAAGAGCTTGGAATGACAGATACTCATTTTTCTAATACCAACGGATTACCGGTAGCAGATCATTATTCGAGCGCATACGATATAGCATTGATGTCTAAAGAACTTTATGAATATGAAGAAACTCACGAATGGTTTACCACGTGGCAGAGCAGTATCACGGTAGGACTTCCCGGAAAGGAAAAGGAATTCGGGCTTACCAACACCAATAAGCTGATAAAGCAGTATCCAGGCTGTAACGGAATTAAAACAGGTTTTACGGCGGATGCAGGCTACTGTCTTTCAGCTTCCGCAACGAGGGAAGAAACACATCTCATAGCTGTTGCCTTAGGGTGCGAAAGTTCCAAGATAAGGAATTCGGAGGTGAGCAAGCTTCTGGACTATGGTTTTGCTAACTTTGAGACATGCGTCATAGCAGAGAAGGACCAGGAGATAGAGAAGATTAAAGTGGAAAACGGTCAGCCTCAGACTCTCATGGCGATAACCGAGGACCGCATAACTGCACTTACGGAAAAGGGAGGAAAAGGCGACGTTTCCAGCAAGGCGAAGATTGACGAAAAGGTTCGCTTGCCGCTTAAAAAAGGGCAAAAGGTTGGAACTCTGGTCGTGTATCGAGGCGATGAAAAGATAGGGGAATATCCGCTTGTGGCTGAAACAGCTGTAGAAAAGGCGTCCTTCGGGGAATTGGCGAAGAGATTTGTAAAAAAGATATTTTAAGGAAAAGGGAAAAGCCTGAAGCAGAAAAAATTGTAATGTCATCTTGCAGCCGAAAGCTTTTTAATAAAAGAAAATCTGCATTTACACAGTTTACATACTAAAGAGAAAAACTATGATGAACAGCAAGGAGGCTGACTGATGGAAAAAGAATATATAATAGCCTTTTCGTCTTTTTACAAGGCTGCATATGCTCACGATTTGCTGGAAGAGGATGGAATCAACTCAGCCCTGAGGAAGCTGCCGACGGAACTGATGAGATCATGCGGTACAGGTCTTTATTTGAAAACTTCGGATTTACGAAGCGCAGAGGAGGTTCTTGAAAGGAAGCAGCTCTCTGTACGCGGAATATATGAAATTAAAACGCAGAATCAAGCTGGTGCAAAATATGTTAAAGTAAAATAATATGACAGTCGGGCGGCCGCGGAAGAAGCTTTTGAAGCATATGCAAAAGCGTGCGCCGCCCGCTTTGCCTATTTGTTTCAGCAAAGCCTGCGGCTTGTGTATTTACGTATTTATTACTCTGCGCTGGCTTTCATTTGAACCGGCGTAATCTTATCCATAGATACCGGGTACGCAACTTTTATTTACTAACTTTTGCTGTATGTGGTATAATGAACCCAAAATTATGTTGTTCGGCGTTGCCGCAGGGTAGGGTTCATTGAAACGCCTTTTGCCTAATCGGATGGCATTATAATGAACCCAAAATCATGTTGTTCGGCGTTGCCGCAGGGTAGGGTTCATTGAAACGCTGCGGACAGCTTTTGATTTCATGATGAAAATATGTGCGAGATGCCGCCGGTGACTTGCATAAAGCCTCTGTTCGGGAGGAAAAAATTTTATGACGGATAATAAATATTAGGAGCGAAAGCTATGGACAGAAGCGTCAGACTTAACGAAATTATCAATCGCAATATGACAGAGAAGCTATTTCTTAAAGATATGGACATGTCTCGCAGGGAAATGGAGGATTTCCTTGAAGAAAAGGGCATGAAGGACATATGCGAAAAAGTGGCCGGGGCTACTGACGAAAGAGGACGTTATATAGCAGGAAATGTATTGCTCTATGTTGAACCTATGCTCAGAGAATTGGGGAAGAGGCCGGATGAGGGATGGCTAAAGGGGTGTTACGGTCATGTTTTGGAGCAGCTTTTTCCTGGAAAACAGAAGGACGAGGGGATAAAGGCTGTAGCGACCGTCAAGGGCAGAATGTTTTTTCTTCAGCTGTTAAAATCGCTGTATATGCTCGAAAGAGAAATCCTGCCATTTGACCCTACCGTTGAAATATGCTTTCTGACGCCGGAAGAAATAACGGGCAAAGGCTATGACGAAGAATATCTCCGTCTGCTGAGAGTTGCAGACAGAAATTATATCTATGAATTTATGCGGATTGGCGTTGAAATAAAGCCTTACAATACGCTTGGGCACATAGCCGGAGTTCATTATGTAGCCATGCATGCGGCACGCCAGTTGGAGGCTCTCAGAGTTCCCATTGATTTAGGACTGGTTTCGGGAGCCGCGGCAGGACATGACATAGGAAAATACGGTTGCAGGAAAAGCGAGGAAAGGCGGATTCCGTATCTGCATTATTATTACACAGATATGTGCTTTGACAGATTCGGCATGCCGATGATCGGACATATAGCGGCTAATCATTCCACCTGGGATTTGGAAGTGGAAAATCTCTCCATAGAATCCTTGCTTTTAATATATGCGGATTTCAGAGTAAAAAGCAGCAGAAAGCCGGACGGCGAAGAGGAGATACATTTCTACAATTTGGACGAATCTTTTCAGGTTATCCTGGACAAGCTGGACAACGTGGACGCGGCCAAAGAGAAGAGATACCGCCGCGTTTACAATAAGCTGGAGGATTTTGAAAAATATATGATAAGCCTCGGTGTAGACGTCTCATTGCCGGAAGTCCCGGAAAGGGAGCCGAAGCAGCCTGTTCCGGCAGAGAAAAAGGACGTAACGCTGCTCATGGGAGAGCAGGTGGTGAGGGAGGTTAAGAATCTTTCCATCGAGCATAATACCAGGCTTATGAATAAATTTTACAGTCAAGAGGAGTTTGCCGGGTTTCTGGAAACGGCCAGGAGTGAAAAACAGTGGAAAAATCTCAGAACGTATATCTCTATTTTTGGAGAATATTCTACATACATGACCGAAAAACAGAAGCTCATGACGATAAGATTTCTGATTGAGCTGCTCGTTCACAGAGAAAGCGACATAAGAAATCAGGCAGGCGAGGTAATAGGGCAGATAATAGCGCGCTTTAATGAGGAGTATAAGAAGGAGCTTCCCGAAGGAGTAACGCCGCCGCCTAAAGAAATAAGCAATGCTTCTCTTTGGCGCAGCGTGCTTGAAGACATTTTAACGCCTGACTACAGACTTACGGAACAGCATGAAAAATGGATAGAGAACAGTCTGAAAAGCGTGGCCTCATCATTGATTTCAAGCTGTGCCGAGGATAAGCGGAAAGGCTTTATAGATACGTTAATGATATGGTATAAAAAGCAGGATCTGACCGACAGAAATAAAGATTCCCTGCTTCAGGTCGCTGTGGCGATCGCTCCTGAGCTCTTCTCCTACGAGCAGACGGAGATTGTATTGGAGTTTGCAGACAGAATTTTCGGAGAAGAGGATAAAGGCCGGCGAGCTGCAGCCGTTGAAGTAAAAAAGCATCTCTTGGGTGACGTATACGAAGAAAGCTATTACGAAAAGCTTAAGCTGTGTCTCGGCCTCGATGCAGAAAAAGATATAAGCGCAGATGAGCTTTCCGAAATGTATCTCGACAACCTTAAAGCAGGAACGCCATGGCCTATTAAAGTCGCAAATATCAGACTGATGCTGAAGACATTAGAGGAAAAAGGCGGCGAGGGTCAGGTTCTCCATGTGGCTACGCACCTTGGAAATCTGATAAAAGTAAGCGAGACAGTGATGGTTCGCAGGAGCGCAGGCGCCGCGCTGGTTTCCATAATAGACAAGATGCCTCTCGAGCAGAGAAACGAAATAGCCGTGGAACTGGGCAAGGGACTGGAAATAGGGGATTACCAGTTTTCAAAGTATATACCGGCATATCTTGGCGTGATTATGCTGCATCTGCCTCCGAGAGAGCTGGACGAGCTTATTCTCGATTTGGAAAAATTCCTCGGAGGAACTAACGGTCAGGTGGCAGCCGCCGTTCTTCACACCTTCGGCGTAATGACTGAAAACTATGAGATATACGCCGGTATGTTCGGAACAGAGGAGAGCCGGTCCGCAAGAACGGCAAGAAAGCATAAGCTTATAAATCTGATAATCAAAGGCTTCGCCAACTATAACAGCGTTATAAGCCAGGAAGCTCTTTGGACTATAGGTATGAACATCTTTAGTTCGAAGAAACTCAGCCTTGCAAAAAAACACGAGATTTTCGGCCAGTGCGGCAAGAAAATGATTACTCTCTATGAAAACCGCAGCGAAAATCAGCTGGATTTTTTCAACAATGCCGCCGTGCTCAAGCATATATACCGCTTCTTGTCGGAATACGAACTGGAAAAGGGAGCCGTTTCAATCTGTGAGCCGGAGAAAATAGCCTTTTTCCCGGGAACTTTCGACCCTTTCAGCCTTAGTCATAAGGCCATCGCCACTGAGATAAGGAATATGGGATATGAAGTTTATCTTGCTCTTGATGAATTCAGCTGGTCTAAAAAAACCCAGCCGAGACTTCACCGCAGAAGAATTATGAACATTTCCGTTGCAGACGAGGAAAACATATACGTTTTTCCCGATGATATTCCAGTAAATATCGCCAATCCAGGCGATTTGGCAAAGCTCAGGGAAATTTTCAAGGGCCGGGAACTTTATTTCGTTGCAGGAAGCGATGTTATAGAAAATGCGTCATGTTATAGAAATATGCCTTCTGAGAACTCCATTCATTCGATGAATCATATAATTTTCAAGCGTTCGTCAGATGAAAGGCGTGACGGAGCAAAAGACAGGAAAATTTATCCTATTACCGGAGATGTAATAAATTTACATCTTGAAAAGCATTACGAGGACATAAGCTCCACTAAAATCAGGGAAAATATAGATTCCAACAGAGATATTTCCAACTTGATAGATTCGGTAGCGCAGAATTATATATTCGAGAACAACCTCTATATGAGAGAGCCTGCATATAAGCATGTGTTGCAAGCAAGGGACATGAAGCTTGATGGATTCCGGAAAAGCGATTCATCTGTTATTGACGACATGGGAGAAGAGCTTGCGAGATACGGTTATGATATAGAAGCTCTGAGAAAATATCTCGAAAGAAAAGACGTCATGACTGTAATAATAAGAGACGGAAAGCTTGATGACAGAGTAGTTGCCGCAGCTGCCGTGAGCAGACTGGACAGCATTGATTTGCTGAAGGCGTTCGAGGATCAGGATATAGCCGCTTATATCAGAAACAAAGCAGCAGGAGCTATTGCGGTAATAGGAGGGCTGTTTTTCAGCAGAGAAAGCTCGATGACCAATCTGGGACAGACGGCGCTGATAGAAATGATTTCAGAGCTTCTGGCAAGAGACTATACTTACGTCGTGTATCACCCGTGTCAACAGGCGGGACTTAATAAAAGCATAGTTGACATCGTGAAAAAGCAGGGTTTTGTCAACATAGCATCAGAGGGAGCAAAACCTATATACGCCGTCGATATGCGTTCTCCTGTGATAATTTTCAAGAATGTAGACACGATGATAAAGCATCCTCTGAATAAAAATGAGACGGTGCTCAAGGCGGTGGAGAATGCTCACAACAGGCTCTTGAAGGTACTTACATCCATATATCCGTCGGAGCTGATAGTTTCATATAATTCCGGAATAATGCATCACAAGATGATAAATCTCATAGCAAGGCTTAACGGAGTGGATACACAGCCTTATAAAGAGAAAGCCTACGGAGACTGCATGGTGGTTCCTTTCGGGAAAATTCTGGCCGGGGTGGCCGTACCTAACACCGTGACAAAGACGCTGCACACGGAAAAATATTTCAGCAGAGATGTTTCTGATTTTACGGTAGAGGAAAGCAGCTTCTATTCCACGCTGGAAAACCAGATTCGTACCATAAAATCCTTTAACAGACCGGTAATCCTTGTGGATGATTTGCTGCACAAGGGTTACAGAATGAACGCCATAGATCCTATCCTCAAGGCCAACGACGTGGAGGTGGTGGAAACCGTGGCGGGAGTTCAGACAGGAAGAGGCAGAGATCTGATGACTATTAAGGAAAGAACCGTTGACAGCGCATACTTTCTGCCTAATCTAAAGTGCTGGATTGATGAAAGCGCCATGTATCCATACATCGGAGGCGATTGCATGAAGGATAAGGATACTTCTGTGGAAAGCTGCGGAGTAGTGCCTTCGCTGAATTTGCTGCTCCCTTACGCAGTACCGAGCTTTCTCGGCAATATTCCGGGAAGCAGTATATATGAATATTCGATGACTTGTCTTGAAAATGCCAGAGACATATTGAAAACCTTAGAAGAGGAATATCAGAGGGAATTTGAGCAAAAGCTTACCCTTAAACGCTTGGGAGAGGTAATCGCCTACGCTAAAAATCCCGACATGGGGGCTTATGTAAAGCCTGATGAAAATATAGCCGCCTCATCTTACGTTGAAACGGATATAGAAAAGCTTGTGCGAATGAAAAAAATGTTCAGATAAAAGAAAGCTATGAGAAGATGGGAGAATACATCTGATTCCGGAGTTTTCTTAATTATGTCAGAATATAAGAGATATTAGGAAACAAGCGTTTATATGATTGCAAAGTTCGCAGTGGCGGCGGAAAGGAATGAAAACATGGGAAAAGACGGAGCGTTTTACAGCGTATTTGAATTAGCCGGAGGTAGGGAAAAGCTGATCCTTGCGAAGTCGCTGAAGCTTGCCGTACCCCTGAAATCCCGCGGAAACAGAATAAACATTGCAGCTCTTGGAGACGTCGGAGCAACTCTTTTACTGGGGCTTAAGCTTATGGGGGGCGGACTTGTAGACTCCATAGGAATTTTTGATTTAAATGAAAATGTGATAAAGCGTTATGAGGCAGAAATGAATCAGATAGGCTGGCCTTTCGGCGAAAGACCGCTGCCGGAGGTGCAAGCCGTTTCCGAAAAAGATTTGTTTGACTGCGATATGCTTGTATTTTGCGCCAGCAAAGCCGTGCCTCCTATAGGAGCCGCAGGAGACGTACGCATGATGCAGCTTAAGGCAAACGGCGCTATCGCCGCTCATTACGGAAGGCTTGCTGAAAAAGCAGGCTTTGAGGGAATTTTTGCCGTCGTTTCGGACCCGGTAGACCCGCTTTGCAGGGAAGTCCTCGCTTCCTCGGGTCTGCGCCCGGCTCAGGTCAGAGGTTACGGCCTTGGTGTGATGAACAAGAGAGCAGAATATTTCGCACGGCGCAAGGCGACAGAGGGAGATATGAGATTTGCTTCATATATTGAAGAGGGAAGAGCTTTCGGTCCGCATGGAGAGGATTTGGTAATAGCCAACAGCATAGAAAATTACGATGATGAAATATCGCGGCAGCTCACAGCTCTCACAGTAGGAGCGAATTTGCGTATCCGTGAGCTTGGATTTAAGCCGTATCTGGCTCCGGCGATTTCCTCAGGGGCTGCGTCTTTGATTTTGACTCTGTCCGGGGAATGGAATTACAGTTCTGTATATTTTGGCACGGATAGAGAAAAAGCTTCCCCGTGTTACCCTTCCGGAGCTTTCCTTGGAATAAGAAACAGGATATGCGGCGATGAGGTTGAAATAGAGGATGTTCCTCTTCCTCAAAAGTTATATGAGAGGATAGAAACTGCATATAAAAAGCTTTGCAAAATCAAGCCTGCCAGCGCTTAGAACTTTCAACGGGCAGAAGATGGGACAGGAATTGTGAAATTTTATGTACTGTTTTAAATACCGGTTAAGGGAAGCAGTTCTTTTCAGTCTGATAGGCGCTTTGAGATAAGGAGGCTAAGCAGATGATTTATGAGGGAAAGCAGACGGAGCATGACGAGGGCGGATTTAATTATGATGAATCTGTTATGTGGATAATCAGGCTTATAAAAGATGGAAGCGAGGCCGGAGCGGGAAGCCGGTTTTGTGCTGTTTTGGATAAAATTATGGACGCCGCCGTAAGGAAAGCAGAAAAAGCAGCAGGGAAAGCGGGAGGAAAGCTTCCTGAGAAATCAATTTCACCGTATGTTTTACACGGAGCAGATGAGTTTATCGACGCGGCAGAAAGAGGTCTTTTAAAAAACACAAGGCTCTTCTTTGCCGCAGAAATTCTTGAAAGCGGAGTTAATTTGGAAGCGTACAGGATTTTGGATTATCTTCAAAAGCCAACCGTCCGCTCTGCATGTGTGCTTAAAGGCTCTGTGGGCGGAGTGATCATAGACGGAGGTTCATGCCTATATACCAAGGATATGGGGAGAAGAATCATATTCGCCGCCAATATGACAGGCTGTAGCTTTCCGGGAAAAGCGCTCGTGGAGGCGACCTGCGACTTATCAAACTTCAGAGTGCTGGCCGGTGTTTGGGGAACAGACTTATACGGCGCATATGTGAAAAGCTGTATGTTACTGGCAGATAAAATCTTTTCCTTTTCATTTGAAAACAAGAAAAATCCAAGTATCCTCGCTATTCACGCCGGAAGCCATAAGACCTCCAACAGCCTGGCTCTGTGGAGGATGATTTCATCAAGGCTTGAGAAGGGGCTTGTTGAAAAGTCCGGCAGAGCCGCCGAAATCGAAGAAATTTCCATTAGAAACGGACAGGTATGGGACTGCCGTGGATGCAAATATGAGGATTGCCTTCATTTCGGCGAAAAAGGCGACTGCTTCTACGGCGGTGTGATGGTGGAAAAGGTTTATCCGGCTATAGTAAAATGCGATATACTTGTACTGATATGCCCTAATTACAACGATTCCGTAAGCGCCAACATAATGGCTTTTATCAATAGGCTGACCGCTGTTTTCCGTGCCAACGATTTCAGCAAAAAACGAGTTTATGCAGTGATTGTTTCAGGATACAGCGGAAGCGACATAGTAGCGCAGCAAATCATAGGAGCGATAAATGTAAATAAGAATTTTATGCTTCCGGCGGAATTTGCCATAATGGAAACGGCTAACGCTCCCGGAGAGATAGAAAAAGCAGAGGGAATTGAGAAACGAGCGGCAGACTTTGCCGAAAAAATGCTGCGGCTGTGATTCATAGCGTTTGGCTTTAGTATTTTAAAGGTGATTTAAATATTGAAAGATGTTTTAAACGGTGCAATATAATATTAGAAAAACAAATTGGGGCTTTAAATGAGAGATAAGGTAGAGGCAGAAAAAATGGAGGCAGAAGAAATGGATAGCGCTATGAATTCTTGCGAGTCGGGAGTTTCGGTAAAGAGGGTTGCCGTGGTTACAGGTGCGTCTAAGGGTATAGGCTTTGAAACTGCAAAGGTTTTAGTTGAGGACGGATATACGGTTTATGGCCTTTCAAGGTCTCGTGTCTTGCTTGAAGGTATACTTTGGAAAAAATGCGACGTTACAGACAGTGAAAGCGTTGATAGAGTGTTTTCTGAGATATTGGAAGAAAACAGAAAAATTGATGTTCTTGTATGTAATGCGGGAATAGGTATTTCCGGTGCGGCAGAATTTGTTTCGGAGGAGGATTATCGCTTGCAGACCGACGTTAATTTTAACGGAGCGGTTCTATGCGCCCAGGCAGTGATTCCGGCTATGCGTTATGCGGGCGGTGGAAAAATCATATTTATTTCTTCTCTTGCCGCCATTTTTCCATTACCGTTTCAGGGTTTTTATTCTGCCACCAAAGCGGCGCTCAATGCTTTCAGCGATTCTCTGGGAATAGAACTAAAACCTTTCGGAATAGAAACCTGCGCAGTCATGCTCAACGATGTTAAGACTGAATTTACGGAAAACAGAAGAAAGACGGCCGCAGGCGATGAGGTGTACGGCGGCAGGATAGAGGCATCTGTATCAAAGATGGAAAAATCGGAGCGGAACGGTATGACTCCCGGGCAGGTGGCTGAATCGGTTGGGAGAATATTAAAGAGAAGGCATCTTCCGCCACACAAGATAGTCGGAGCTTTTAATGAGTTTTTAGGTTTTCTTTTCAGAATACTTCCTGCCGGTGTATTGATGAAACTTCTCAAGATGATTTACGGATAACCGCAAGCTTGATATATGACTGATTTAAAGAATCAAAATAAAACCCGCCGGAGCTATTGAACCGGCGGATTTTTATCGTTTTGCGGGTATATAAGCCGCATTGCCGCACATGGCGCAAACGTTAAAAAGCATTGCCGCACATGGCGCAAACGTTAAGAGGCGTGACAGATATACGGGCGATACCGATTAAAGCAGATTGCATCCTCTATTTGAAAGAGGGAGGATTCACTTTTGCATTTGGAAAAGAGCTGTTTTCAGGAGACGGCTCGGACATGCTGAAATACATTTTAGCTGCTTTCGTAGTGCCGAAATCCCTGTTTGAGCCCGTATCCTGAACTTTGTTGAAGGCTTCGCGGAACATAGCGTTATGAGCCTCTTCCCTGTTCAGAAGAAAGTCTATGGTTTCCCTTACTTTTTTGTCGTTTATCTGTCTGTAAAGATATTCGTATACGACCTTTGCCCTCTGTTCCGAGGCGATGTTAGAAAGCAGATCGGCGCAAAGGTCTCCTGTAACGGTAACATAGTCGCCTGTCCATGAATATCCCGAAGCATTGATGAGGCCAGGATTAAGTCCCAAAAGCACGTGGGACTGGATTTCACCGTTTGGAACATTTTCCGCATTCACGTCATGGCCGTTGAGGAGATTTATGGTTTGAGCTACCATTTCCATATGACCAAGTTCTTCTGCGGCTATGTCGAGAAACAGATCCTTAATCTGAGGGTCTTTGATTCTGAAGCTTTGGGACATATACTGCATCGCAGATTTCAGCTCGCCGTTGGCGCCTCCGAGCTGCTCCTGCAAAAGCGCAGCATACTGAGGGTTGGGCTGCTCTACCGCTACGGGGTGAAAAAGCATTTTTTCGTGTTTGAACATATATAAACCTCACTTTCTTATATTGATATTGAAAATTACAATTGTTATTCTTTTCAATAAAGAATTTTATATTCACTTTTGCTCAGAAAGAGGATTTTGCCGGATTTGACGGCACGTATAATCAGGCCGCTGTCGGCAGTCTTTGGATGTTAAGAGTCATGGAAAAAAGTTTTACGTAATTTTACTTGCATAGACAAGCTTGTTGTGACAGAATAAATACAAGGCTAAGTCAGCTTTTATGTAATTTTATTACAATTTTGATATGAGGGAGAAGTATTATGAAAAAAAGAATATTTGTCATAGCAATTTCTGTTATGGTTGTACTTTCTTTAATTCCTGCGATGGCATTTGCCGATACCAATGTGGCGGAAGCCGGCGGCCGTCAATATGCTACGCTTCAGGAAGCAATTGCAGACTCCGAAGACGGTTCAACCGTAAAGCTCCTTAGTGATGTTACGGAAAATATTACTCTTAATAAAAATATTACTGTAGACGGAGCGGATAAATACACAATTAAGGGTAAGACAACAGTGAAAAGCGGAACGCTTCAGAATATTACGATAACGCCGAACGAGCCGGAAAGCGGTGCGCTTTTCAGCATCGGAAGCGGCGAAAAGACCACTATCAGACTTGAAAACGTGACGGTAAGGTTTTCTCTCAGTAACCGTTCAAGCGGCAATGCAACTACGCTGGACGGCAATCAGGCGGACATAACGTTTTATAACTGCCGCTTTGTAAACGAAGCCGATAACGGTGGAAATTTACTGGATGCCAAGGAGTGGTCCTATGGACTTTACATTAACGGTCAGGGAAGCGATGGAAGCATTGAATTTATAAACAGTGAATTTAACGGCGCATTCAGAACGATGATTCCAAACGCCGGAGGAAAAATGCTGATAGATAATTGTAAGTTCATAAACAGCGTATATAGCGTATTAAACGGGCCTACAGGCGGTTCCGGAGCAGAAGCGACGGTTATTACCACTTCCGGAGCAGCTAATAACGATATTACAGTTACCGGCAGTACGTTCGACAACGCCGGAGCCATATATTTACAGACTCAGGCGAGATTTGAAAACAACCGAATAATTGCAGACAAGGAAATGCACTATATACAGGTAAGAGGAACTGTGGGAAGCCCTGTGGATTTCAGCAAGAATACATTTGAAACAGGCGATAATCATTACATTATGTATGACACCCCCGGCGCACCGGTAATAATGCCGGCAGGCGAAGTAGTTTTGGATGGCTGGGTATGGAACGATACCCCTGAGGACGTTAGACCTGCTGACTACAGCGACTATATGTACATGTATAATGAAGACGGCTCTGTAACATATCTGCCTCAGTCAGACGTGGCTCTTGAGCAATTCCTCGTTCAGGGCGCAGGAAACAAGCAGGTGAAAGACGGCGATACTGTTCTCATAGAAAAAGATCTTAAGCTTCCTGAAATGGAAGTCGCAGAGGGAAGAAACTTTACGATTGAAATTGCTGATAATGCAACGCTTGAAATCACAAAAAATCTTTCGCTGAACGCAGACTTAACCATCACAGGAAACGGCAGGCTGAGGATTGGCAGCGAGGCTGTAGTAACGGTATCAAAGGACGCTGCTCTTAATGCCGGCGGGAATGTAAAAGTAGAAAACAACGGAAAAATAGAAAATGAAGGAAGCGTATCGCTCCCTGAAGGCGTTACGGGAAACGGCAGCATTACAGGAAGCGGGACTGTTGCGGAAGTTCACAATATGAAGCATTTTGAAGCAGTTGAACCTACCTGTACAACAAAAGGAAATATAGAATACTGGTATTGTGAAGGCTGCGATAAATATTTTCTGGATAAAGAAGGCAATAAAGAAGTAACAAAAGCCGCTACGATTATTGCAGAATCAGGGCACACTTATGAGGACGGCGTATGCATAGTCTGCGGCCACAAGTTATCCGGCGGCGATTCGGAAGCAAAGCCTGATACCAATGTTAAGCCTGAAATAAATGTGAAGCCTGAAAAACCTGATTCTCCGCAGACAGGAGACGAAAACAATATGATGTATCCGGCTGTAATGCTTTTGGCTGCGGCATTGTTGACAGTTGCAGCTTATAAAAGAAAAAAGTCATAGTAAAGTCATAGTAACAGTATAAGTATAACTTCATAACAAGCATATCAAGGACTCCATCGAAGCGAAGGAGCCCTTTTGCGCATCTGCGATATTTGGGCGCAGTGAAATGTGATGGATTTTTATGCAGCACGGAGAATATTCCGGCTACGGGCGCGGATAAACCTGTAGATGATACAGACAGCCCTGAGACCGGCGATGACAGCAGTTTGCCTGCATGGATTACTCTGGCTTTTGTCGGAGGCGGTTCGGTTCTGGCGCTGACCGTGAAAGGCAGAAAAAGGATAGATCAATAAATGTCAGTAAGCTTCAATAAACGAAAGCCATAGAGCCGCCGGCAGATGAAAACCATGAAAATACGGCGTACTTTTATCGGCAGGCCGGAAAAGAAGCATTTTAGAAAATACGGTGCAACCTCCGAAAACAAGGTTACACCGTTTTGCTGTTTACTATGCCGGCTGTTATGTTTACAGACAGAAAACAGCGGCTATCCTTCTTTGCGAGTATATGGAAAAGACGAACAGAGGACATATGTTTTTTAGCGTTTTACAGCGTTAGGAATTACGACGTTTGAACTTACGACATGCAGTAGTTATCGGGTTCGGCCTTACGCAGCAGGTTTTATATAAGATGGGTTTTATGGGGCGTGATTTTACGGTGTGCGTCTTTGCATAGCGTGTATTTAAATCAGTAGGATGTCATGGTGTGCGGTCTTAAGCTGGGAAGGCTCTGCGGTCTGTGATTTTAAGGAGCGCAGTTTGCCGCCGAAAGGCTTTTTTCCAAGATGTTTTACAGCGTTAGGCGCAAGCGGTACAGGCTTTACTGCGTGAAATTTTGTATCAATTGTATGTGGCGAATATCGTTGTGAATGTGTTATACTGTTCATGGCGGTTGATAGTCCTTTCATTAGATGATTTGTGGTAAAACCATTCTAATGGACTCAATCGCTTTTTTCTATGCCTGAAGTTTTACAACTATTGTAACGCTGCACTGCGTCAATCTCAGCCTTCGTCAATCGTTACCTTCGGCAGGCCGCTTTACAGAAAACTGTTTAGCATTTATAATTATTTCATGGAATTAAAAAATAAAAGATTGTATTTACTGGATATGGATGGAACTATATACTTGGGAGACGAGCTTTTTGAAGGAGCAGTGGAGTTTTTGGATTATATCAAAAAAAGCGACGGCCGGTATATTTTTCTTACCAACAATTCGTCTAAGGGAAAAGACGCTTATATTGATAAAATGAACAGGCTCGGTATAGAGGCGGAAGCGGAGGATTTTCTGACATCTGTCGACGCTTCGGTTTCGGTTCTTAAGAAAAAATACGGCCGGGACTGGAAGAGAAAAAAGATATACGTACTTGGCACGGAATCTTTTCGAAATCAGATGGAGAAAGAGGGATTTCTTGTTGCGAAAACCGGTGAAAAAGACTTTTCAAATATTAAAGCCGATTTAAAAGCGGAAGAGGAGCAAAAGGAGGTTGAAGAGGCAGAAATACTTATAGCGGGCTATGATACGGAGCTGACGTACAAAAAATTGCAGGATGCTTGCTTACTGCTGAACAAAGGAGCAGATTATTTTGCGACAAACCCGGATTGGGTATGCCCTGCCGAAAGAGGCTCGCTTCCGGATTGCGGAGCTATTTGTCAGATGCTCGAACATGCGACGGGCAGAACTCCTTATTTCATAGGTAAGCCGCGCCCTGACATGGCTCTCATGGCGATTGAGAAGACGGGAGTATCTAAAGAAGAGACACTGATTGTCGGAGACAGGCTTTATACCGATATAGCCTGCGGGTATAATGCAGGAATAGAAACATGCTTTGTACTGAGCGGCGAAGGTACGCTTGAAGATATTGAAAAGAGCAGCGTAAAACCGGACTATGTTTTAAATGATATAAGAGATTTGCTGAGGAGAATAAGAGATGAAGCTTGATAATAAAAAAACCGTAATGGTGGGATTTGCCTTTCTGGCGATAAGCGCCTTCTGGCAGGTTTATGATAATATAGTACCGCTTATCCTCAAGTATTCTTTTGAGATGGGAGACGCCCTGTCAGGAGCTATAATGGCGCTGGACAACATATTTGCGCTGGTAATGCTGCCGGTTTTCGGGGCTTGGTCTGACAAAATAAATCATAAGAGAGGAAAGAGAACTCCGTTTATATTCGTGGGAACTGTATTGGCGGTAATTTTTATGCTGATGCTTCCTGAAGCCGCCAACAGGCGAAACCTGTTTCTCTTCATAACGGTGTTGCTGTTGACCTTGATATCAATGAGCATATTTCGTTCCCCGGCTGTTTCCCTGATGCCTGACATAACTCCAAAGCCGCTTCGTTCAAAGGGAAACGCAATCATAAATCTCATGGGAGCAATAGGAATAATTTTTGCTCTCGGCCTTATAATGGTTTTAGTCGGAGAGGGAGAAACCCCTGATTACGAACCGTTGTTTATATCCATAGCGGCGATTATGATAATTTCTCTTGTCGTCATACTGTTTTTGGTTGATGAAAACAGGATGGTTGCAGAAAGAACAGAACTGGAAAAGCAATGGGGAATATCAGATATCGGAGAAGATGAGAAAAGCTCGAAGGGAAAGTTTCCGAAAGACGTCAGAAGAAGCTTGATATTTTTGCTGCTTTCCGTAGCGTTCTTGTATATGGCGTATAATGCTGTTACCACTGCATTTTCAAAGTATGCGGTGCAGATGTGGGGCATGGAGGGAGGCTCGTTCGCAGGGGCGCTTATGATAGCCTCCGTGGGGGCTTTGGTATCTTTCATTCCGGTGGGTATGGTTTCAGGTAAATTGGGAAGAAAAAAGGTTATTCTTCTCGGAGTCGCTCTGCTTGCGGCAAGTTTTTTCACAGGCGCAATGTTTAAAACCCCCAATTTCGCAGTAAATATAATGTTTTTTGCAGTTGGAGTTGCATGGGCGGCCATAAATGTAAATTCGTATCCTATGGTGGTAGAAATGTGCAGCGGCAGCGATATAGGAAAATTTACAGGAATGTATTACACGTTTTCGATGGCTGCGCAGGTGCTGACGCCGGTGCTTTCGGGATTGTTTCTGGAGCATGTTGGATATTGGACGCTGTTTCCTTATGCGGCGGCGTTTTCTGTACTGGCTTTTTGTACTATGCTTTTGGTTAATCACGGAGACAGCAAACCGGCTCTGCCGAAGAGCAGTCTTGAGGCCTTTGACTTAGGCGATTAAGTTGATTAAGACGATTAGGGCGGATTTAGGGGTAAGGAGCAGAAACGGCTTTTGAGCCGGCCGGTAAGAGCTTGTTAAGAAAATACGACGGATGGACGTCAGAGCCGGATAAGGATTTTCATCGCGCAGTTGTTAGTTGTTTTTTAAGGGAAGGAATTTTGGATGGATAGAGATTTTCAAGCAAAAAAGAATAAAATTTTAAAGGAACTTTTGAAGCACAGGTATGCTCACCGGGGATTTCATCAAAAACCGGTAATACCGGAAAATTCGATGGAAGCCTTTAAACGTGCCGTACTTAACGGCTTCGGGATAGAACTGGACATACACCTGACGAAGGATAACAGGCTGGCTGTAATTCATGACTCCGGACTTGAGCGAACGTGCGGAGCAGATCTTAAGATAGAGGAGATTACCCTTGAAGAGGCGCAGAAATATTTTTTAGAGGAAAGCACGGAGGTTATTCCCGACTTTGACCGGGTGCTTGAACTTGTTGACGGCAGAACGCCCCTTATCGTCGAACTCAAGGTTGAGGGAGGAAATGAAGCAGCCCTGTGCGAAAGGGCTTTGCAGTCCCTCGATAAATATAACGGTTTGTATTGCGTGGAGTCCTTTAATCCGGGAGCGATAATGTGGCTGCGCAGGAACAGACCCGACATTGTGAGGGGGCAGCTGGCTGCGGCCTTGAAAAAGGACGGCTTTCCGATTTCGGCGGCAAAGGATTTTATGCTGAGAAATCTATGGGTGAACATACTGGGAAAGCCTGATTTCGTCGCCTACAAGTTTGAAAACCGGGAAAATAAAGCCTTTAAAAATTACAAGGGTACAAAGTTCATGTGGACGATACGAAGCTGTGAAGATATGAAAAAGGCTGAAATTTTAGGCTGTGCGCCGATATTTGAAAAATTTGACCCGAATCGCTGCCAATAAAGGCAGATTGAATATATACGGAAAGATAAATACGAACTATAAAGCGTGTGCAGGGAAAATAAAGAAAACACATAAAAAGGAGCTGGTATTACTATGAATTTCGACGCTTTTAAATATGAATATCCGTCAAGGAGAGGTGTGATATACGGAGCCAGGGGAATGGTCTGTACTTCTCAAAATCTGGCTGCCGAGGCAGGACTTGAAATCCTTAAAAAGGGCGGAAACGCAGTGGACGCAGCGGTGGCTACTGCAATCTGTCTGACAGTAGTAGAGCCTATGTCAAACAGCATAGGTTCCGACGCCTTTGCGCTTGTCTGGACAGGAGAAAAGCTGCATGGATTTAACGGAAGCGGGCCGGCCCCTATGCTTGCCGGAGCCGGTAAGGTGAGAGACCTGGGCTTTGACAGTATTCCAAATTACGGAATGGTACCCATTACCGTTCCCGGAGCAGTAGCTTCATGGGTATCTCTTTCCGATAAATTCGGGAAATTACCTTTTGAAGCTTTGTTTGAACCGGCCGTAAGATATGCAAGAGAGGGTTTTCCCGTTTCTCCGATAACCGCTTACGCATGGCAGACATGTTTTGAACAGTTCAGGGAAATATTCAAGGATAAAGAGTATGAAGGCTGGTTTGAGATGTTTGCCCCGAATGGGAGAGCTCCGAAAGCCGGGGAAATATGGAAGTCTGCGGAAATGGCCGATTCTCTGGAAAAAATAGCGGCGTCGAAGGGGAAAGCATTTTATGAAGGAACTTTGGCCGATAAAATATCGGATTTCTGTCAAGAACACGGAGGTTTTCTGCGCAAATCCGATCTCAGCTGTTATGCTCCCGAATGGGTTCAGCCTATAAAGGTCGGCTACAGAGGATATGACGTCTGGGAAATTCCGCCTAACGGTCATGGCATAGTGGCTCTCATGGCATTGAATATACTCAAGGGATTTGATTTCAAATGCAGGGATTCAGCCGATACGTACCACAAGCAGATAGAGGCTATGAAACTGGCCTTTGCCGACGGAAAAAGATATGTGGCCGACCCTAAGTTTATGAAAGTGACGTCGGAGCAGCTGCTGTCGGAAAAATATGCAGAGGAGAGACGAAGCCTGATAACGGAAAAGGCTTTGGATCCTCATCCCGGAAAGCCCGACAAAGGAGGTACCGTTTATCTCTGCACAGCTGACGACGAGGGCAACATGGTATCTTTCATACAGAGCAGTTATTGGAATTTCGGATCCGGCATAGTCGTGCCGGGAACAGGAATCTGTATGCAGAACAGAGGGGCGAATTTCAGCCTTGATCAAGAATCGGAAAATTGTATCGGCCCCGGGAAAAAATCGTATCATACGATAATACCATCTTTTTTAACAAGAAACGGCAAGGCTATAGGTCCTTTTGGCGTTATGGGAGCTTTTATGCAGCCGCAGGGGCATGTGCAGGTTGTAATGAACGCCGTGGATTTTCATTTGAATCCACAGGAAGCCCTGGATGCGCCGAGATGGCAGTGGGTAGGAGATAAAGAGATCTGGGTGGAAAGGGGCTTTCCTTATGCTGCTACAGAAGAACTGATAAGACGTGGTCACGAGGTAAAGGTAGCGCCAACCTTCTTCGATTTCGGAAGAGGTCAGATAATATGGCGTACTGACGAGGGAACCTATGCGGGAGCCACAGAGCCGAGAGCTGACGGGTGCGTTGCCGCATGGTAAACGTATAATTTATAATTTCAGAATAACATTAAAGAGCCGGACGCCGCTGTTATACTGTCCGCCAAAAAGTTGGATCTAAAATCCAAGTTTTGGTGGTCATCTCATGCCACGCTGCCCGGCTCTTTTTATTTTTGCGCAGTTTATGGTTAAAGTAATTTTAATTCCTGCTGTATTCTGTCCCATGGGAAGCCGACGACCGTATTATAGCCGCCTTCTATTTTTTTCGTGAATTTTGAAAAATATCCCTGTATAGCATAGCCTCCGGCCTTGTCGTATGCTTCGTCGGTATCGAGATAAGAAAGGAGCTCCTCATTGCTGTAATCGGTAAAGTATACCTTGGTTGTTTCTGCGAAAACTCTGGCGTTGGGCTTGCCTGCTTCAAGAAGGGCAACCCCTGTAACTACATAGTGAAAAGTGTTTTTAAGCGCCGAAAGCATTCTGAATCCGTCTTCCTTGTCTATCGGCTTTCCCATTATCTCATCCTTGTATACGACTGTATCGGCCGCTATTATCACGCTGTTTTCAGGCAGAGTGTCAGCGTGAAGCTTTTCGACGGATTTGGCTTTTTTCAGCGCAAGAAACATTACGGTTTCCGTCATTCCTCCTATGGCAGGGAGATTTTCCTCGATATGCGCAGGTATAACCACGGGCTCTATACCGTGAGCTCGCATCATTTCAATACGGCGCGGCGAGCCTGATGCTAAAACGTAATTTCTCTTTTCCATTTTGCCTCCGTTTTGTCTCATCCGAAAAAGAAGTTTTTTACATTATCGCATAAATCTAAAAAAATGGAAATACTAAAAATGAAAACGAAAGGAGTGCAAGGCAGATATGACAAATGACAATGAGGAAAAACAGCAGCCTGATAAAAAGGATATAGCTAAGGCTTACGAAAAATATGCCAGGCAGTTTACTCCGAAGCCGAAATATTTTTCCAATGCCTTAAAGGCATTCACGGTAGGCGGCTTTATTTGCATGGCTGCTCTCTGGTTTCAGAATACGCTGATTGAGATGGGAGTTGAAGAGAAAGATGCCGGAACCTTTGTGACGATAACTCTTATTGCAGCGGCTCAGCTCCTGACCGGGATAGGGGTGTTTGACGTTATAGCAAAGTTCGCCGGGGCGGGAGTTATCGTGCCTATAACCGGCTTTGCCAATTCCATGGTGGCTCCGGCCATAGAATACAAAAAAGAGGGGCCTGTTTTGGGAGTAGGCGCCAACATGTTTAAGCTTGCCGGTCCTGTGCTCGTATGCGGGATTTCAGCCGGCGTAGCTGTAGGAGTAATATATTGGCTCATAGGACTTTTATAGGAGGAAGCTGAAAAGGATGGTATATAAAAAGAGAGGAAAACAGTCGGTAATATTTGAGCAAAGACCTGTAATAAGAGGCCGGGGGAGCGTGGTCGGGCAGAAAGAGGGGGAAGGCCCTCTTGGAAAAAATTTCGATATAGTTCTTAAAGACGATATGTACGGAGAAAAATCATGGGAAAAAGCTGAAAGCAAGATGCTCAAAGAGGCTATGCTTAAGGCTGCAAGCCGTGCCGACATAACTGAAAGAGAAATAGATGTAATGCTGAGCGGAGATTTACTCAATCAGCTCATGTCATCGTCCTTTATGGCAAGGGACTTGCACATTCCCTTTCTGGGCCTGTACGGAGCATGTTCCACTATGACTGAATCATTGGTACTGGGGTCTATGCTGATAGACGGAGGCTTTGCAAGAAATGTGTTAGTAGGGGCTTCGAGTCATTTTTGTACGGCGGAAAGACAGTTCAGGATGCCCGTAGAGCACGGGAACCAGAGGCCTCCTTCGGCGCAGTGGACTGCGACGGCGGCAGGAAGCGTGGTAATTTCTGCTTCCGGCAGCGGTTCCGATTCCGGGGGAACTTCTGCTTCCGGCAGCGGTTCGACTTTTGATGGTGATTCGGCCAATTACGGCAATCTCGTTTCGTCAGAAGCCGCAAGCTCCGTTTTATCTGCCGGAGGAA
The DNA here is from genome assembly GCA_937900415.1 of uncultured Clostridia bacterium. Taxonomy (GTDB): domain Bacteria; phylum Bacillota; class Clostridia; order Peptostreptococcales; family Anaerovoracaceae; genus Fimisoma. The sequence continues at coordinate 173,654 of CALCEY010000009.1, read as the reverse complement.
ACAAAGTAAGGGTAGAGGCGGCAACTATAGGAAAGGTTATAGATGCCGGAATAAAGGACGCGAATCAGATGGGGGCGGCTATGGCTCCGGCTGCCGTTGACACATTGCTCAATCACCTTGAAGATACAGAGAGGACGCTTGATTATTACGATTTGGTCGTTACGGGAGACCTTGGCTTTATCGGGAAGGACATAATGAAAGATTTGCTTGCCGACGCAGGAGTCAATAAGAAAATGATTTTTTCCCATTATGATGATTGCGGAACCATGTTGTTTACAAAGGAGCAGGATGTCCATAGCGGCGGAAGCGGCTGCGGCTGTTCAGCCTCGGTTTTCGCAGGACATCTGCTGAAAGAAATGGAAGCAGGCAGACTGAAAAGATTACTGCTTATGTCAACCGGGGCGATGCTTTCTACTATATCGCCTTTTCAGGGCGAAAGCATACCCGGCATAGCTCATGCAGTTTCGCTGGAGGTGGAGTGATGGAATACTTGTGGGCGTTTATAATAGGCGGAGCCTTGTGCGTAATAGGACAGATATTGATGGATACCACAGCTCTGACGGCTCCCAGAATCCTGGTCATATTCGTGGTTTCAGGAGTCGTGCTTCAAGCGCTTAATTTATATCAGCCTATAGTCGATTTGGCCGGAAACGGCGCTACAGTTCCTTTGCCCGGATTTGGTTATTCTTTGGCAAAAGGAGCGATGGAGGGAGCGAAGCATGGATTTCTGCCGGCGGTTACGGGGCCTCTTGAGGCAACGGCGGCAGGGATAGGAGTGGCTTTGACTCTCGGCTATATAATAGCATTGCTGTTTAATCCGAAATCTCCTAAAAAATAGAGCCTTTGGGCGGCAGCCTTTTAGATAAAATTTTGTAAAAATTTTTTAATAAGCTCTTCAATAAGCATGTTGAGGAGCTTTTTGACGAGGTTCGGCAACCCTTCTACCTCGCAGACTGCCGGACTATCTGAGTTTGCTGCTTTCGTAGTCTGACAGCTTCTCTAATTCGCCGACCTCGCAGACTGCCGGCTTCACAGATCATCATAGTAGACTGCCGGCTCCGCAGTCCATCGGTGTGAATGGGTGTCAAAACACGGCGGCATTTTTTATTTGGCGGCTGAGATTTGCGCCTGACGTTTTGCCGACATTTGAGTCTGACGTTTTCAAATACGTTGGAAAGCTTTTATATTGCTTCCGTAAACTTTACAAAAAGACATATATGTGATAAACTAAAAAACTGTAAAAAGTGACTTTTCAACAAAAAAGGAAGATAAAAATGAGCAGAACAGAACGAAAAAAACAGGCTGCGAAAGAAAAAGAAATCAATGTGTCCAGGGACAAGGGGCGTAAAGCACGTTTCGAAGAAAAACTCAGAAGAGAATCCACTGCTTCTATAGACGCAGCCGCAATAAATAAAGCTGTTTCCGAAAACGAAGATAACAAAGCTGCCGCGGTAAAAAATGAAAACAATGCCGCTGATATTGTAAGCTCTGCAGTAAGTTTATCGGAAGAAAAAGGGAAATCGTCTCCGGGAGATGAGGTTTCCGCAGAGAATAAATTTTCAGAAACGAACGGAGAAAAAAAGACTAAGGGTAAAAAGCTTGCACGCTTTAAAAACTGGTTTAAAGGGCTTAAAACCTGGAAAAAGGTTGCCTTCATCGTTTCCATAGCGCTGCTTGTTATAATAATAGTCGGCGGAGCTTTGGCGTACGCTTATTTCAGTTCGATCTTCGATGATATACATAAAGCAACTCCTGAGGATTATGATCTTTCGCTGGTAGATGTAGACGGATATTACAACATTCTGCTGCTTGGCGTTGACAGCCGGGATATGGACAATCTTGACAATACGAGAAGCGACGCCATAATGATGGTAAGCATAAATAAAGATACCAACGAAGTCAAACTGCTTTCCGTTTACAGAGATACTTACATGAAGATGGGAGATACGTCTACTTATGATAAAATTACCCATGCCTGCTATTATGACGGGCCTGAAATGACTATGAAGACAATGAATCAGGCTATGGATCTCAATATAAGTAATTATGTGGTAGTGAACTTCAAGGCGGTGGCAGATTTAGTAGACGCCGTAGGGGGAATAGAAGTAGACGTTCAGGACTATGAAATAAATCAGCTTAACAAGTATACCATTGAAACGGCAGAGAATATAGGCCGCGATGATTATAAGCTGGTGGAAAAGGCGGGAGTTCAGACTCTTGAAGGCGTACAGGCCGTTTCTTATGGAAGGATAAGAAAGGGCGTCGGCGACGACTTTAAGCGTACTGAAAGAATGCGTACAGTAATTTCGCTTGTAATGGACGAGATGAAGGAAATGTCCTTCAAGGAGTTGAAAAAAATAATCAAAATGATGACGCCGCAGGTTAAAACAAACCTTTCCAAGAATGATATTCTCGGATTGGCGATAAGGTTGCCTCAGTATAATATTACAGATACCACCGGATGGCCGTATAATGTGAGTACAGGATATATAGACGGGGTTTCATATGTTTTCCCTTCTAATCTTGCAGATAATGTCATAAAACTGCATAAAGAATTCTTCGGTCGCGAAGATTACATGATTTCTGCTACTGTCAGCAGCATAAGCTCTACTATCGCACAGAGGATAGAAGCTGCAAGGCAGTCAAATCAGCTTAAGGACGAGGAAACGGAAATAAAGCCTAATAAGCCTCAGGAGAGCGTTCCTGAAAAGCCTTCCGAACCTGTCGAACCTGTCAAACCTGTTGAACCTGACGAGCCGGCGGTTGATCCGGGAAAACCGGGGCCGACTGACCCTCCTGCGGAAAAACCTACGGAGCCGACAGATCCGCCTGAGACGACAGATCCACCTGAGCCTGAACCGGAAAAGCCCGGCGGCGATGATAATTCGGGAACTTCCGGGAATACGGGAAATTCCGGAGGACAGACAGCCTCCTAAGGCGTAGGTAATTTATGAAAAGCTGATTTTGCTTTTGCACCATTACAAAAATTACAGCAATAACCTTATTTTATAAATAAACTTTCCGCGTCATTCAGGCTCGGAAAGTTTTATTTTTTGAAAGGCGGAAACCTTTTAATAAGTCGAAGAGCTTCTGTAAGGCGAGATATTTTTGAATGGCCGCGATAGTCGACAAATTTCGACAAAATAGTCTCAGAGTGATAGATAAAACATCTGTCGGTATATTTTGGCTCGGTAATAAAAATATTAACTTTAAGAATGTAGAAAAGGAGCTCTCGAAGTAAATTACAATTTGAAGGAGGAACAAAAGATGTTTGATAACTTAAAAGAATTGAATCAGATTTCGATGGGAAGAAGAATAAGAGTAATCAGAGAATCCAGGGGAATTACCAGAGAAGCTCTTGCTGAAATGATAGATGTTTCAGCTCAGTTTATAGCTGACGTTGAATATGGAAATAAGGGTGTTTCCATAAGAACCTTGTTTTTATTGAAGCAAGCCCTCGGAGTGACTTCTGATTATATATTGGCAGGAAAGCTTTATGCCGTTGATGAGGATACGGAGGCGATGCAAATATGCGACGACATAGTAGGAATACTGCGCGCATGCAGCCTTAAGCAGCTTAAGGATTTCAGAGAGATAAGCATGATATATGCAGACAATGTTTTGCATAAAGAATAAGGATTTAAACGATGCAGACAGAGCAATAGTATCCGGTCGTCTTTGAATTTGATGTTGATAAAATTTATTTAAAAATACCCTTGTATATGGCATTGCAGCCTGTGGAAAAAGCCCAGTAAGCGTTGCCGTAGTCGTAATGCCACCATTCCGACGGCAGGTTGGAAAATCCGGCACAAATCATAATGTTGTAAAGCATACGTCTGTTTTTTCGGATCTCTTCATCCAGCAAGCTGAGGCATCTGCTTTGAAGCTCAAAATAATCGGATGAAGCTCTTTCTCCGAAAAAATCAAAAACTGTGCCCATATTGAGCTCCTGATTGTCATTTATTCTTATTATGGTAAGATCTACAGAACCGCCGGTGGTATGAACAGGAGGGTTTTCGGGATCATTCGCGGGGACAGATACATATTGGTTTGCTATGATATCTGACTCCGCGTCTGTACAGTCCGCGCAGTTTTTAATTATCATATCTTTGTATTTGTTGTAAAGCGTTGTCTGGAGTTCGAACGTTCTCCATGCATCGAAAATTTTAAAACCGTATTCAGAGGGGAGCATGTCCAGCGCTTTAAGCAATCTGGCAGCGGCTCCTTCTCTTAGTCTGCATTGACTTACGGAACCGGCAAGGCCGAGCTTAAAATAGACAGGTTCGTATATTATTCTGCCCTTCGCATGGGGCGCTATCTGCTCCAATGTTATGAGGGATTCCGAAGAAGGAGTGCAGGAAACCCTGCCTTTGGGAAATTCAATATGTGGGATTGGATTTTTATAATATGTTTTTTTCTGAATCATAAATGATAGTTTATCTCCATGTAAAGTCTTTGCGCGACGAGAACGCAGGCTTTTCCGGCAATTGAAATGGAATGATGAAGGCGCGTTTTCTTGTCTGAAGTTGTGCAGTATAATAAAATTTTATATGAGAATGGAGGCGTTGTCAATTAAGCCATGGGGTTGTCAAGGCGGTTTGCATTGGATTGATAAGGAAGCTCGGGAAAAATTGCTATCGAAATGCTGTAAGTTTTTGTCGCAAAGGTTTGAATTTTGAGAGCATATATATTATAATAAAATGTGAAAACATATGAAAATTAATTCTGCCAAACACATTATTTTGGCTGGGGTATGTGTACTTTTGAGGAATAATATGGATTTTTTCAACAGCAAAAGATTTAGAATTTTTTTACTCGCTGCGCTTGACGTGTGCTGCGTTGCTTTCAGCTCGCTCTTTGCATTAGTGCTTAGATTTGATATATCGTCAATTCCTGAGGGATATTTAATGGGTGTAATTAGCAGCATGCCCGTTTATTTTGTGGTAACCGTAGCGGTTATGGCAGCGTTTAAATTATATAACAGGGTATGGACATATGCTTCAACAAATGAACTTTTTACGATTATAAAAGCGTCGTTTATTATTGAGGCTTTTTTTGTGTGCTATCATGTGTTCATGCAGATTTCTATGCCAAGGAGCTATTTCCCGCTTAATTTTGGAATAATGACTGTCCTTTTTATATGCGTAAGGTTTGCCAAAGCTGTTTTAAAATCAAGAGAAACACTGCGCTTGAGAGGAAAAGTAAATAACAAGATTATGGTAATAGGAGCGGGCTCGGCAGCGGCTATATTGATAAAGGAATTTATAGCCTTGGAAACAGGCACAAGGGTAGTATGCGCCATTGACGATAATAAAAATAAGAAAAATAAATACATCTTAGGCGTTCCTATAGTAGGAGGAAGGGAGACCATAGCCGATAATGTCGTTAAATATAATATAGATGAAATCATAATTGCTATTCCTTCCGCGGATATTGAGACTACTAAAAATATAATAAAGCTATGTCAGGAAACCAAAAGAACGGTAAAGATTTTGCCGGCAGTTTCCAAGAGCCTCACATCTTCTCTGGTTAAAGAAGTCAGACCCGTAAAATATGAGGATTTGCTCGGAAGAGACCCGATTGAAGTAGACCAGGATGGAATAGGCGATTTTATAAACAACAAGGTTGTGATGGTCACAGGAGGAGGCGGTTCAATAGGCTCAGAGCTGTGCAGGCAGATAGTAAGCTATGGATCTGAAAAGCTGGTAATTTTCGATATATATGAAAACAACGCATATGAAATACAGATGGAGCTTGAAAGACATTTTCCTTATGCCAACATTTCCGTGCTGATAGGCTCTGTCAGAGACTATGACCGAATGGAGGCGGTATTCAGCAAATATAAGCCGGATATAGTTTATCATGCCGCAGCGCATAAGCATGTTCCGCTCATGGAAAAGTCGCCCAACGAGGCCATCAAGAATAACTGCCTCGGAACATTGAATGCAGTAAAGCTTTCAGACAAATACGGAGTGGAGAATTTCATTCTCATATCTACTGACAAGGCTGTAAGGCCTACCAACGTCATGGGAGCGTCCAAAAGAATATGTGAAATGATGGTGCAGATTTATGCGAAAAAATCAGAAAAGACCCGCTATGCCGCCGTCAGATTCGGAAACGTTCTGGGGAGCAACGGCTCGGTGATACCTCTTTTTCTCAAACAAATAGAAGAAGGCGGCCCCGTTACGGTTACGCACAAGGATATAACGAGGTTTTTCATGACTATACCGGAGGCGGTGTCTCTTGTACTTCAGGCCAGCCTTTTTGCCAAAGGAGGAGAAATTTTTGTTCTGGATATGGGAAAGCCCGTCAAGATATATGAGCTGGCGGAAAATCTCATAAGGCTGAAAGGTTTTAAACCGGGGGAGGATATCAAAATAGAGATTACGGGACTTCGCCCGGGAGAAAAGCTTTTTGAGGAGATTCTCATGGATGAGGAAGGCCTCGCAAGAACAGACAATAATATGATACACATAGGTAAGCCGATTAAATTTGATGAGGACAAGTTCTTGAGCAAGCTGGATGCTTTGATTGAAGCCAGCTTTGAGAACGGAACGTCTATAAAAGAACTGACGGAAGATATTTGTGAAACGTACAGGATTACGGATAATGATAATTAGGAGCTATAGTTATGAATGATAAAATATTTCTGGCTTCGCCGCATATGAGCGCTCAGGGCTATGAGAAGGAATATATAAAAGAGGCGTTTGATACTAACTGGATTGCACCGCTTGGGGCTAATGTGACAGGATTTGAAAGAGAAGTTTGCCGATTCGTCGGAGCAAAGGCATCTACGGCTCTGAGCTCAGGAACAGCGGCTATGCATATGGCGATCAAGCTGGCCGGAGTGAAGCCGGGAGACAGAGTGTTCTGCCAGAGCCTGACTTTTTCAGCGACGGTAAATCCTGTTGTATATGAAAATGCCAAGCCTGTTTTTATAGACAGTGAATACGATACTTGGAACATGTCTCCTGCGGCTCTTAGGAAGGCTTTTGAAATGTATCCTGACACAAAATATGTAATTGTGGCACATCTTTACGGAATTGCGGCTAATATCAAAGAAATAAAAGATATTTGCGACGAATACGGAGCCGTCTTAATTGAAGATGCAGCTGAAAGCCTCGGAACCCTATATGATGGAAAATATACGGGAAATTTCGGCGAATACGGAATATTCAGCTTTAACGGTAATAAAATTATAACCACTTCCGGCGGCGGAATGTTGGTATCAAACAGAGCGGATGCAGAAGAAAAGATGACCAAAGCTACTTTCTGGGCAACTCAGTCAAGAGATAAGGCGAGATATTATCAGCACAGTGAAATAGGATATAATTATCGTATGAGCAATATTGTAGCCGGAATTGGACGCGGGCAGCTTAAAGTTTTGAACGATAGAATTGATAAAAAAAGAGAAATCTTTGAAATATATACAGAAGCTTTTGAGGAAATAGACGAAATTGAAATGATGCCGGCTTATACAGGCAATCAGAGAAGCAATTGCTGGCTGTCAGTGATTGCGCTGAAGCCGGAAAGCGGCGTGTCACCGCTTGACATTCAGTTGGCTCTTGAGAAGGAGAATATTGAGTCCCGGCCATTGTGGAAGCCTATGCATCTGCAGCCGGTCTTTGCAGAGTGTGAGTATGTGGATAACGGAGGCGTATCGGAGGATTTGTTCAACAGGGGCGTATGTCTGCCGAGCGATACTAAAATGACGGTTGAGGAGCAGGAGAAAGTATGCAAAATAGTGAAAGGGTTGTTTGCATAATGAACCGTAAAAGGGGCTTTTATGAAAAATACATAAAAAGGCTGCTGGATGTTGTGCTGTCAGGTATTGCCCTTATAGTTCTAAGCCCGGTTTTTTTAATAGTTGCTCTGCTGGTTAGAATTAAACTGGGAAGTCCTGTAATATTCAAGCAGGAGCGTCCGGGTTTAAATGAAAAAATATTCAAAATGTATAAGTTCAGGTCTATGACTGACGAACGGGATGAAAATGGCGAATTGCTGCCTGACGAAGTGCGGCTTACCCAATTTGGCAAGACGCTTCGTAGCACCAGCTTAGATGAGCTTCCGGAGCTGTGGAATATTTTTAAAGGCGATATGAGCATAGTGGGGCCGAGGCCGCTTATGGTTAGGTACTTGCCACTGTATAATGAAATACAGCATCGAAGACATACTGTAAAACCTGGATTGACGGGGCTGTCTCAAGTAACAGGAAGAAATGGATTGTCTTGGCCGGAAAGATTTGAGAAAGATGTTTTTTATACAGAGAATATAAGCTTTGACCTTGATTTCAAAATTGTTATTAAGACAATTTTAACTGTTATTAGAAAAGAAGGAATAAATTCTGAAACTTCTGAAACTATGGAAGATTTTAAGGGTAACTTGTAATGAAAGAGAAGATTGTAATAATTGGAAGCGGTCAGCATGCGCATGTGGTTCTATATAATCTGAAGGTGCAGGATAAATATGAAATTGCATGTATATTAGACGCAGATACGAAGAAAAAAGGAACACTATTTGAGGGTTACCTGATTGAAGGCGGGTATGAAGAGGCAGAAAATGTAAAAAAAGTATATAATACAAATAAATTTTTTATTGCTTTCGGAAACATGAAATATAGAAAGGAAGTATTTGATTACTTTGTAAAGAGTGGATGGGAGCCGGTTAATATTATACATCCGGATGCGATAGTATCTAATGAGGCTCAAATAGGGAAAGGCGTTTTAATTGAATGTGGTTGTCTAATAACTCCTAATCCTGTAATAGGCAATAATGTGGTTGTAAATACAGGTTCACAGGTAAATCATGATAATATTGTGGAAGATAATGTTTATATTGCTTCCGGTGTTATATTATCGGGAGGAGTTCATATTAAAGAAAACACATTGATAGATGACGGAGTTGTCGTTACTTTAGGAAAAACTGTCGGAAAAAATTGTATTATAGGTGCGGGCGCAGTTGTAACAAGAAATATAGAAAACGATTCTGTTGCATTCGGTGTGCCTGCGAAAATTATAAGGAAAAACTTTTAGTGCGGAGAAATAGATGAATATTTGGATTTTTAATCATTATGCCACAGATATGTATTTTGATGGTGCGGGAAGACATCAGAGCTTTGCTAAATATTTGCTTCGTAATGGTCATGATGTGAAAATTTTCTGTGCGAGTACCGTTCATAACAGTGACATAAATGTTGATACAAATAATGGAATCTTTGTTGAACGTTTAGGTAAAGATAATGTTTCTTATGTTTTTGTAAAGACGCCTGAATATAAAGGAAACGGATTCAGCCGCATAAAGAACATGGTTGAGTTTTATTTACGAATCTTTAAAGTTGCAAAAATTTACAGCAAATGCGAAAAACCTGATATAATTTTAGCGTCATCTGTTCATCCGTTGACTTTAGTGGCAGGAATACAATTTGGGAAGAAGAATAAGATACCATGTATATGCGAAGTAAGAGATCTTTGGCCTGAAACGCTAGTGGAAATGGGAATTATAGATAGAAACAGTCTTATTGCCAAGGCTTTATACTTAGGGGAAAAATGGATTTATAAGAGGGCGGACAAGCTGATATTCACTATGCCGGGGGGTAAGGAATATCTAAAAGATATGAATATGACACATTTAGTAAGCCTTGATAAAGTTTACAATATCAACAATGGAGTAGATTTAGAATTATATGATGTAAACAAACAAACAGAAATTATTGACGATACTGATCTAACTAACGAAAGCTTATTTAAGATAATATATACAGGTTCTGTGAGAAGTGCAAATCATGTAGATGATTTGTTGGAAGTGGCTAAAATTTTAAAGGAAAAAGGGAAGAATAAAATAAAAATTATAGTATACGGTGATGGAGATCAAAAAGAAAAATTGGAAAATGAAGCCAAGCAATTTGAGCTAAACAATATTGTATTCAAAGGTAGAGCTGATAAAAAGTATATACCATACATTTTATCACAAGGCAACTTAAATGTAGTAACCGGAAAGGACAGCGAGATCGGAAGATATGGCATAAGTTGGAATAAATTGTTTGAGTATATGGCAAGTGGCAAGCCTATAATTGCGAATTATACTATTGCAAGATATAATTTTATAGATGAATATAATATTGGAATTGCTAATCGCTTTGAAACGTTAGAAAAATTTGCAGAAGTTATAATTAGAATAGCAGAGCTTCCGGAAGCTGAATATAAAGATTACGGATTACGAGCGTTAAAAGCAGCATCAGATTTCGATTATAAAAATTTGACAAATAAATTAGAAGAAATTTTGATACAAACTAAAAAAGAGTATAGTAAAAATTAAAGACATATTGGATTTTCTTTAATATAATGAATGAAAGTTTTTATTATTTTGTTATTCCAAATGATGCAGTTATAGGCAAAGGAAGCAAGTTGGGTGCGTTATTATATTTCGTACAATAGAGCGGGCTTAAAAAGGATTTAGCATCAGGTATGAGATTATTTGGTTCAGTACGGCAGGCAGGAATGTATATATAGCGTTTGCGATTGTAAAGCTCAGCTCAAAATAAGAGGCAAGGCGGTTCTGGAATGGAAAGTGTGGTATTAAAAGAGGTTTTCCCCAATGCCACTGTAATGGGAATTTCGTAAAAACAGATAAAAAAGTAACAGACATGAGGTGCAGTAATGAAAAAACAGTTGCTAAAAAAAATAAAGAATAAAGAAATTACAGTCGGTGTTGTAGGCCTTGGTTATGTAGGCCTTCCATTAGCTGTAGAAAAGGCAAAAGCAGGATTTAAGACTATAGGTTTTGACATACAAAAGGAAAAGGTAGACTTAGTTAATAAAGGACATAACTATATCGGAGATGTTGTAGATGCAGATCTTAAAAAAATAGTGGAAGCAGGCATGCTTAAAGCTACTACAGATTTTTCCTTTGTTAAAGATGTGGATTTCATTGCCATATGCGTTCCGACTCCTTTAGATACTCATCAGCAGCCGGATATAAGTTACGTACGTTTATCGGCCGAAGCTATAGCTAAATATTTAAAAAGAGGAACTATGGTAGTATTGGAATCTACTACGTATCCGGGAACTACAGAGGAGTTGCTTAAACCTATTTTAGAAACTTCCGGTTTGAAATGCGGAGAAGACTTTTATTTAGGCTTTTCTCCTGAAAGAGTTGATCCGGGCAATAAGCAATTTAAGACTAAAAATACGCCTAAAGTGGTAGGCGCTATAGGAGAAGACGCCAGAGAAGTAATTGCGGCTATGTATAGAGCCGTATTAGAAAGTGATGTTCATGAAGTTTCTTCGCCTGCTGTTGCCGAAATGGAAAAAATTCTTGAAAACACTTATAGAAATATAAACATAGGTCTGGCCAACGAAATGGCTATTCTTTGTAATAAAATGGGTATAGATTACTGGGAAGTGGTAGATGCAGCTAAAACAAAGCCTTATGGCTTCCAGGCGTTTTATCCGGGACCGGGGCTTGGAGGACATTGTATACCATTAGATCCGTATTATTTATCATGGAAGGCTCGTGAATATGGTTTTCACACCTCTATGATTGAAAGTTCTATGATGGTCAATGACAGAATGCCGGAATACTGCGTAGAGAGGGCTATGGCTATTTTGAATCGGCATAAAAAGCCTTTAAATGGTTCCGGAGTTTTGGTTTTAGGCGTGGCATATAAAAATGATATAGATGATTACAGAGAAAGTCCGGCAATAAGAGTAATTGAAGAACTTAAAAAAGTTGGAGCAGAAGTTGATTTTTACGATCCGTGGATAAGCGAGTATAGAGATAAGGGACAAGTTTTCAAAAGTATATCCGGAATCGATGAAGAGGTAATATCTAAATATGATATCGTTATAATAACGGCAGCGCATACCACTATAGATTACGATATGGTACAGAAAAATGCCAAGGCTATTTTTGACACACGCAACGCTATGAAAGATATTGAGAACAGAGAGAATATCGAGGTATTGTAATGCCGGTTTCATATTTACTCAATGAGATAGGTATCGAAAATGAAAACTTTAATGAGGTTGAAGTTGATTTATTGGGACTAACGGAATATAACAATGGAGACAGGAGCATAGTTTTAGCAACAAGCAGGATAGGAGGCAGAAACGTCATAGACGAGGAAGCATGGATAAGTTTTGAACCGATATTGAGAAACGGCATATTCACAGGCATCAACGGAAGAGTGAACGTGGGTGCTGTTGTAACTGCATATATAGATGGCGAAAAAGCCGTCGGTCGTAATTTTGTAATAGAGCGTAAGAAATTTATTAGAGAAATAAAGAAAAAAGTATTAGGAAAGAGTATAACTTGTAATACAGATAATTTGATAGAGCACCTAATACACTATGATAAAAAACATTGTCATAGAAGCTTCGCAAAAAAGGAGGCTAAATAAAAATGGGAAATTTTTTTGTACACGAATCAAGCTATATAGATGATGATGTAAAGATAGGAAATGGCACTAAGATATGGTATTTTTGTCACATCCAAAAAGGCGCCGAAATAGGCGAAAACTGCTCCATGGGTCAAAATGTAAACATTTCAAATAATGTAAAGATAGGAAATGGCTGCAAGCTTCAGAACAATGTGTCAGTATATGAAGGTGTGGAGCTGGAGGATTATGTTTTTTGCGGTCCGTCTATGGTATTTACCAATGACTTGACACCGCGTGCCAAATATCCTAAGGGAAGCACAGGATATAAAAAAACGCTTTTGAAAACAGGCGCCACTGTAGGCGCTAACGCAACAATAGTATGCGGACATTCTATTGGAAAGTGGTCTATGATTGCTTCAGGAGCTGTAGTTACAAAGGATGTCCCTGATTATGCATTGATGGCAGGAGTACCGGCACTACAAATAGGTTGGGTGTGTGAATGTGGAGAGGTTTTGCATGACAGCTTGCAATGTAGTGCTTGTGGTCGGCAATATGAAGAAAAAGAAAGCAGATTGGAAGAAATAATTAAAACTGAAAACTTATAAGAAACTTACGAGGTGGGTTTATGCGTGAGTGGGATTATAAATCTAAAAAAATAACTGATAAACTCGGCGGTAAATTTATTGGGGAAAAAATGGATGTCGTTATAAGAGATGTATCAACAATAGATTATCCTTTGAATCATACTATGTTGTTTACTACCAAGACTAAATGGAAAGCAGAAAATTCAGAACGTTTGAATAGTATTAAAGATTGTTTTATTATAATTGAAGAAGAAATAGCCCTGAAAGGGCTGGAGTTGTGTAAAAAAAATAATAACATTATATCAACGAATAATTCGAGACTTTATTTTGCCAAGGCTCTTTCGATTATTATAAATGAAAAAGAAATTAAAAGAGAATATAAAACTATCGGTAATAATATTGTAATAGGCGAAAATGCATTTATAGGAGTAGGAGGTACAATAGAACCGTTTGTATTTATAGATAATGACGTCAAAATTGGAAATAATGTACAAATTAAAAGCGGCGCAAAAATAATGAAAAACTCAACAATCGAGGATAATGTAATAATAGGCGAAAATAGCATTATAGGAGCTCAAGGATTTGGGTTGGAACGCGATATTGATGGAAGAACAATAAGAATTCCACATATAGGTGGAGTAAATATAGGCAGAGGGTCTGAGATAGGTGCCCTTTCTTCAATCGTAGCCGGAACGATTGAGCCTACTATTATAGAAAAAAATTGCTTTATAGATGATTTATGCCATATTGCTCATAATTGTATTATAGAAGAAGGCACAATGATAACTGCATGTTCGGAGTTGAGCGGAAGCGTTAAAATCGGAAAAAACAGCTATATTTCACCTAATGCAACTATAAGAAACGGAATAAGTTTAGGAGCAGATAGTTTTGTAGGACAAGCCTCTTCGGTGCAAAAAAGCTTTGCACCACGGAGTAATTTAGTGGGAAATCCGGCACGTGAATATATTAGAAAGAAGATATAAATAAAAGAGATTACATGGGGAGTGAGGTGCAGAATGAAAGGGTACTTTGTACATGAATCTAGCTATATTGATGAAAATGTAAAAATCGGTGAAAATACAAAAATATGGTTTTTTTGTCATGTTCAGTCGGGAGCTGTTATAGGTAATAATTGTAATATCGGACAAAACGTAAATATTGCAAATAATGTAATAATAGGTAACAATTGTAAGATACAGAACAATGTTTCTGTTTACGAGGGTGTAAAATTAGAAGATGACGTATTTTGTGGTCCATCAATGGTGTTCACAAACGATCTTAATCCGCGTGCAAATATACGAAGAGAGTATAAAAAAACTATCTTAAGAAAAGGTTGCTCTATAGGAGCTAATGCTACTATAGTATGTGGAAATGAAATAGGGAAATATGCCATGGTGGCAGCGGGGGCAGTAGTGACAAGGAACGTTAAACCATATGCTATGGTTATGGGAGTGCCGGCTAAACATGTAGGTTGGGTTTGCAAATGTGGCAACATTCTTGATGATAGCTTTAGTTGTGGTTCGTGTGGAAGCAAATATATTTTAATAGAGGATGAAATTAAAGAGATTTAGAAATGAGAAGATGTATTTTTCATTACCCCGGTGAGATAGAGGATAACCCTAAGGTAGGGTCCTCTGTAAGGCCTAAAATGATGTTAGCGGCTTTTCGTCAAATGGGTTATGATGTGGATGAAGTAACCGGGAACGGAAAAGAACGAAAAAAGAAAATTGGAATGATTAAAAAAAATATTGACAGCGGGATTAAATATGATTTTATTTATTCAGAGAGCCGCAATGTTCCGACTTTACTTACAGAGGAAAGTCATGTCCCACTATATCCTTTAATGGATTTCAGATTTTTTAATATTTGCCGAAAAAAAAATATTAAAATAGGCCTATTTTATCGGGATATGCACTGGAAGTTCGATTTGTTCAAAGAAAGCGTCGCTCTGCATAAAAGGATGATACTCGTCCCTATGTTTAAGTATGACTTGAAAAAATATAAAAAACTGGTGGATGTTTTATACATTCCGACGAATCTTTTGGAGAGGTATTTGCCAAATGGATTTATTTTGAAAGAGTTGCCTCCTGGTGGTAATTTACATGAGGACATCTTAAAAGAGAAAGAAGGAAAAAAATATAACATCGATAAACTTAAAATATTTTATGTTGGCGGGGTAGATGGACTATATGATATGAGAACATTATTTCAGGCCGTCAAAAAAAATGAAAAAGTTTCGTTGATTGTATGTACACCAAAAGAACAATGGGAAAAAGCTAAAGAAAATTATCGGTCGTTGCTTTGTAACAGAATAAAAGTTGTGCATAAGAAAAACAATGAATTAGATAGCTACTATAAGTGGGCTGATGTTGTATCTGTGTGTTTTGAAAAAAATAAATATACAGAATTAGCGACTCCTATAAAGGCCTTTGAAGCAATTAGTTATGGCGTACCGATAATCGCTTCAAAAAATACAGCAATTTCTAAGAAAATAAAAGAAGAAAATATAGGTTGGGTAATAGATTATTCATTAGACACGATGTCTGTATTATTCAATGATTTAATTTCAGATTATGACGATGTTAAAGAAAAAACAACGACAATAATAAAAAAAGCTGTTGAAAACACGTGGAATAAAAGAGCTGAACAAGTAATTAGAGAGCTTACGATGTAAAATTGCCAAAATAATAAATGATTTATGTTGCAGATTTTTATTTAGGAGGAGTTACATTGAACTTTACATTTGATGATTATAGAGAAATAATTACATTACTTAATACAAATGGATATCATATAAAAACTTATTCATCGAAACCTTCTTACGGAAAAGAAGTTATATTAAGACATGATATAGATATGTCTATTGACAAAGCATTGGATTTTGCATACTTTGAGAATTCTATAGGAGTGAAAGCAACATATTTTGTCCTTATAACTTCTTCATTATATAATGTTTTTAAGAAAGAAAATCTTAATAAGCTTAGAAAAATACAAAATTTAGGACATAGTATAGGCCTGCATTTTGATGAGACTAATTATAATGCAGCTGGGGCCTCGGATATTGAAAACGCAGTTTTAAATGAGAAAAAAATATTAGAAAACATTTTGCCGGGAATAGAGATAGAAACTGTGTCTATGCATATGCCGTCTAAAGCAACATTAGAGGCCAACTTAGATTTCAATAATCTTATTATTAATTCTTATAGCGATTTGTATTTTAAGGAGTATAAGTATGTTTCTGATAGTTTAATGAGGTGGAGAGAAAATGTAAGAGAAATAATTTCATCTAATAGATATGACAAATTACATATTTTAACGCATCCGATATGGTATGATAATAAGTTAAAATCTAAAGAAGAAAAAATAAAGAGTTTTTTATGCTCTAATAAAGAAAAACTATTTAATGAAGTTAAAACGATTGTTCCAGGCATCGAAGAAAAGATATGCAGTAGTGATTTTTAGTTGAGAGGTTTTATCTGTATATATAGCTATATTTATAAATGTTAGTATAAATTATTAAGAAAAAGTAGGAGGAAAAAATGAAGTATGTATTAATTGGCTGCGGCAGAATTGCGGTAAATCATATGAAGGCGGCCTTAAATAATGAGTTGGAAATTGCTGCAGTTTGCGATATAGTTCCGGAAAAAATGGAAGCACTGCTTTCAAAGTATGGTTTACAAGATAATGAGAATATTAAAAGATATACAAATTATAAAGATATGATAGAAGCGGAAAAACCTGTTCTTGCCAGCATTGCTACCGAAAGCGGTATTCACGCGGAAATAGCGATTTATGCTATTGAGAAGGGTGTTAATGTAATTATTGAAAAACCGATGGCCATGAGCATGGAAGATGCAGACAAGATTATTGAGGCTTCCAATAAGAGGGGGGTAAAGGTTTCAGCTTGTCATCAGAATCGCTTTAATATTGCTGTTCAAGAACTTCGCAAGGCTATTGAAGCAGGGCGATTTGGAAAATTATCCCATGGTTCTATTCATGTTAGATGGAATAGAGATCATAGTTATTATGATCAGGCTTCTTGGCGCGGAACGTGGGCACAGGATGGCGGTGCGCTAATGAATCAGTGTATACATGGAATAGATTTGCTTAGATGGATGATGGGCGATGAAATAGAAGAAATCTATGGTGCTACCAGACAAAGGTTTCACGATTATTTGGAAGCAGAAGATGTGGGAATGGCTGTAATTAAATTTAAAAATGGGTCTATTGGAACTATTGAGGGGACGACTAATGTTTATCCGAGAAACCTCGAAGAGACGCTTTATATTTTCGGGGAGAATGGCACAGTAAAAATTGGGGGCACTTCTACTAACAATATTGATGTGTGGGAGTTTGCCGATGAGATGGAAGCTGATGCTAAAAACAAATGTCTTAAAGAAGATACCAGTAATGTTTACGGTAATGGTCACACAAGCCTTTTTGCTGATATGATAGAGGCTGTTAAAAATGATAGACAGCCGTATGTGGATGCAATTGCCGGCAGGAATGCTTTAGAGGTAGTCTTGTCGATTTATAAGAGTCAGAGGGAAAATAAACCGGTAAAGTTACCGCTTAGAGATTTTGCAAGCGTAGATATGAAGAGTGAGTTTTAATAATGAAAGTTATTCATGGGATGTCAGAGGTAGCAGGACAAGGCATTTATACAGTAATGGGACTTAGAAAGAACGGTGTTGATGCACATATGGCTGTATGGAGCAGAAATCCAAGCGGTTATCCTATTGATATCGATCTGAAGGTAGATAAGAAGAAAAAATATTTATTTCCCGCATATGCTGTAAAAATGTTGCATTTTGCTTTGAAAGCAAGCAGCGAATACGATATTCTTCATTCTCATTTTGGGTATTCACTGCTACCATATAATATAGATGTTTCTGTATTAAAAAAAAGACATAAAAAAATATTTGCAGAATTTCATGGCTCGGATATAAGAAATATTTTTAATCGTATACAATATAAGTATATTTCTTTTGACAAGATAGACTTGACTATACAGGAGAAAAATCAAAAGCATCTCATGCGTCTGCTTAATGCAGCTGATGGGGTTATACTGCACGATGCAGAACTGATACAGCATCTTCCCAAGATAGATATACCTGTTTATATTGTTCCGTTAAGGATTGACTTGACAAGTTTTACTCCAGTTTACCCTGAAGCGACAAATAAGGATAAACCGATCATTGTCCATGCACCAAGCAAAAGAAAAGGCAAAGGAACAAAAGAAATATTAGATGCATTGATGAATGTAAAAAGAGAGTTTGAACTTATTTTGGTTGAAGGAAAAAAACAAAGTGAGGCATTAAAACTGTATCAAAAGGCAGATATAATTATAGATCAGATTTCAGTAGGAACTTATGGTGTATTTGCGATAGAGGCTATGGCATTAGGCAAACCTGTAATTACCTATATTTCTGATGAGTTCAGAGAAACTTTTCCAAAATCTTTGCCCATAGTAAGTGCAGAAGTTGAAAATTTGACGGAAATTATTGAAGATATGATTGATAATAGTGAGAAGAGACGACAATTAGGAATTCAAGGTAGAGAATATGTTTTAAGATATCATGATAATATTAAGGTCACTAAATATCTTAAGCAAATTTATGAAGGCACTATAGAAAAGAAAAACCTATTTGAGTTATTGTAGTGGAGGGTTTATGGTAAATATAGCTTTAGTTGGGTATGGATATTGGGGACCAAATGTAGCAAAACAATTATATGCAAATAAAGAATATTCATTTAAAGTTATTTGTGATAAGGAGCCAGCAAGATTGAAAAAGGCGAAAAATCTCTACGCAGAGTCATTAAGATATACTTCGGATTTTAACGAAGTGATAGATGATGACAGTATAGATGCAATTGCTCTTGCTGTTGAGACAAGTGCGCATTATGATCTTGCAAAACAAGCTCTTTTGGCAGGAAAAGATGTTTATGTGGAAAAGCCATTTACAGATAACGTAAAACATGCAGAGGAACTGAAGGCCATTGCACAAGAAAGAAAACGAATAATACATGTTGACCATATTATGGTCTATCACCCCGTAATTAAAAAAATCAAAGAATTATTATCCCGTGGAGACTTGGGAGAGATTATTTATTTTAACTGCTCAAGAATAAATCTTGGTCAGCTTAAAAACGATGTTAGTGTGATGTGGGATCTCAGTGTCCATGATTTATCTATCATAGATTATTTGACTGATGGAAAAGAACCTATAAAGGTAAAAGCTGTTGGAAAAAGAGCATACTCAGAAAAGGAGTCAATCACGTTCCTTTCATTAGACTATGGGAGGTTTTTGGCCAATATAGCAGCTAGTTGGTTATCACCGATAAAGGAAAGACGCATTTTGATAGCAGGCACTAAGAAAATGCTTGTTTATGATGATGTAGATGTTTTAAATAAGTTAATTGTATATGACAAAGGCTTTGATAAGATAGAGAATATGGAATATGCGGATTATGTTATTAAAACACGTAGCGGAGACGGTGTTATTCCTCAATTTGAACAATCAGATGCATTGTACAATAGCTTAGAACAGTTTAGACAGTCAATTATTACAAGGCAGGAATCTGTTACAAATGCGGACGCAGCAATAAGAATTATAAAAATATTAGAAGAGGCTGATAAAGAATTGGAGGGGCAAAATGCAGTTTATTGATTTAAACAGACAGTATGATCGTATATCCGCAGGATTGCAGAAACGATTGAATGATATATTTAAACACAAAGCATTTATTGGAGGAGCTGAAGTAAAAGAATTAGAAACTAAATTGTCAGAATATGTTGGTACGAAACATGTGATTTGCTGTGCAAGCGGAACAGATGCTTTAACTATTCCTTTGATGGCTAATGGAATAAAACAAGATGACGCTGTATTTGTACCTTCTTTTACTTTTTTTGCTTCAGCTGAAAGCATTAAATTGGCAGGTGCCACACCGATATTTGTTGATTCTTGTCAGGATACCTTTAACATTGATACAAAAGATTTAGAGAAAAAAATTCAACGTGTAATTAATGAGGGAAAACTTACGCCAAAAGTAATTATTGCGGTAGATTTATTTGGATTACCGGCAGACTTTGCGGAAATTAAGAGAATTGCAAATAAATATGATTTAATTATATTAGAAGATGCTGCCCAGGGATTTGGTGGTACAATTAAAGGAAAAAAAGCTTGTTCTTTTGGTGATGTATCGGGAACGTCATTCTTTCCCGCTAAACCATTAGGATGTTATGGAGATGGAGGAGCTATTTTCACTAATGACGATAATTTAGCTGAACAAATACGTTCTATTCATGTTCACGGTCAAGGCAAAGATAAATATGATAATATAAGAATCGGACTCAATAGTAGGCTTGATTCCATACAGGCTGCGGTGCTTTTGGAAAAAATATCAATTTTTGATGAAGAATTGGCTATGAGAAATAAAATAGCCGTAAAATATAGTGAAAAATTAAATGATTTTTTTGAAATCCCAGTTGTTCCGGAAGGCTTTACATCATCGTGGGCGCAATTTACGTTGAAAGCAAAAAATCTCGAGCATAGAAATCGCATTGTAAAAGAGATGTCGACAATAGGAATTCCTGTGATGATTTACTACCCGATACCAATTCATAAATCCGGTGCTTTTATTGATCATGTAGCATGGGATATGGAATGTTGTGAATCTTTGAGCGACAGAGTGTTCAGCATTCCAATGCATCCTTATTTAACTGAAGAAGAAATTAGTTTTGTTTGTGAATCCTTAATTAAAATCAAATAGAGACGAGGTTAAGCATTGAAAGACAAAGTAATCTTGTTTTTAAAAGGCAGCGCAGTATTATTGATTGCAAATCTATGTACAAAGGCAATAAACTTTTTTTTGTTGCCTTTGTATACGAAATATTTATCACCGGAACAATTAGGAGTATCTGATTCAATTACAACATTAACAAGTTTGATTTTCCCTATACTTGTATTGGGATTAGATTCGGCATACAGTGCTTTTTATTTTGATGAGAAAACAGACACATATAAATATAAAGTATTCTCATCGGTTTCTATAATTTTGATTTTTACAAGTATTGTACCATGTATATCTGTTTTAGCTTCTAAACATATAGCATCAATTCTTTTTGGAACAGAAGAATACTTTTACATTGTGATAATGGCGCTACTTTCTATGTCTTGCAATCTGTGGTATTTACCATTTTCGCTGCATTTGAGGGTGGAAAACAGAATGACGTCATTTGCTATTGTAAACGTTATTGCCTCTTGCGTAATGATAGTGTCTAATATTATTACTGTTACAATAATTAATATGGGCGCAGCAGCGCTTATTGTCAGTACTTTAATCACTAATATAGTTATGCTCATATTATATATTTTGTGTTCAAAAAAATTACCATCATACAAGGCATTTGATAATATATTAAGTCGAAAAATGTTAAAATATTCGATTCCGCTTGTTCCACTGGTTGTGTCAACTTGGCTTTTAACAACCGCAAGTAGAATGATATTGCTATATTTTTGTGGTGAAGAAAGTGTGGGAATATATGGGATTGGTATAAGATTTGTTAATATAGTTAATGTTTTTGCAAATAGCCTCTATACAGCTTATACGACATTTGCATTTAGCAGTAAAGATGATGTAAATAATAAGGAGGTATATATTACGATATTAGATTCAATGAATCTATTTTTAACTTCCGCTGTATTTTGTGTATGCATTTTTTCAACAGAGATATTAAAAATTTTTGTAGATGCGCAATATTATCAAGCTTTTATGTTACTGCCGGGACTTTTGTTTTCCCAAGTATTGTATGCATCAAATACTATAGTAGGATATGGATTGGCGTTTGAAAAAAGATCGGATATGTCTTTGCTATGTGTTACTATGGCGGCAGTAGTCAGCGTGATTCTAAATTTTATATTCGTACCTAAATATGGAACATTTGCGGTTTCACTGATAACATGGATAGGCTATGGAATAATGTTGTTAGCGACCAATTATTTTTCACAAAAAGTTTTTGAGTGTCATTATAATGTGAAGAAAATTATTATTTCCAATTTTCTTATTTTAGCTATTGTTTTATTATCAATAAATTGGAGTTTAATATATAGGGTAATAATTTTCATAATTGTTTTAAGTAGTTTTATTTTTAGTTACAAAGAGACCGTAAGAAAATTAAACTATACGTTTAAAAAGATTTTAAGGAATGGTAAAAGACATGAAACCGACTAAAATAACATTTAATGTGGACACCATAATAGCTGTAATCGTCTGTCTGCTATCAGTTTTTGGTATGATTTCATTCTTTGACTTGCGTGTTTTTGGAATAACAATAACATTATATAGAATGTTAATTCCGGTAATATTGTTCTATTACTTTATTACATCGTATAGAAAAAAACTATTAGAAACATTAAATATTATTCCGATCAATGTAAGAATTTTTGTGTTTTTTTTCGCTATTTGGATATGCTATGGTTTCGCTCAGTTAATGTTCAGACAGAACATAAGCATCCCGGATGCTTTAAAAGAATTGCTCTCATTAGTGTTGGGGTATATGTGTATATTGATAGTTTCTGTACTATCGTTTAAAGATGTGAAGATCAAGGTTTTTTTATTAACTATAAAATGTATTTTTATTGTTTTACTTGCTTTTGCTTATATAGAAACAATTTTTGGAATTCATTTGGAAAGTTCAAAAATTAGTGAAATTTCACAAATGTATCCGGAGTATAAATTTTTGGCTACTACTATCTTTTATAATGTAAATGATTATGCTGCATTTATAGCAATTTTCTTGCCTCTGTTTTTCGTATCTCAAAATACTAATAATAAAAAAGAAATGGTTTTGAATACAGTTGTGATCTTTTTAAGTGTTACAATGATTTTAAGACTTGATGCATGGATATCATTTGTCGCAATTTGTTTTACAGTTATAATGTCAGTGGTGTTGTCTGCTTTAAAGAGAGGAAGAGACAGGAGCAAAAAAATAAAAAACAGCTTAATAACGGCGTTGACGATCATATTAGCGTATAAATTAGGACGTTATTTTTTAATAATTTTAAATAACATATTAAAAAATAGTACAATTGAATTATATACTCATGAAGCAGCAAACATTGAAATTGGAGATGTGTTCTCTTCACAATTAGGAGAAGGTGCAGGAACTTCTTCAGGAATAACACGTATAAATACATATTTTGAAAGCATAGGAAATATGTTTAAAGATACTTTTGGATTGGGATATGGACCATCCAATTTTGGTGGATATTTACACAATAGTACATATTTAAATAAAGAAACATTATTAGAAAATCCACATTCCTTATGGGTAGAGATTTTTGTTCAGTATGGTGTGTTTATTTTTGCCGCGTATGCAATAACACTGGTTGTGTTATATATCGGTTTAATAAAAGTATTTTTTAAAGAAAATTCCAATACTGCAATGGCCGTGATATTGATGTCTACATCTTTTTCATTGTCTGCGTTCAATCCAAGTACATTTTTAGAGTATTCTTATCAATGGCTTTTAATAGGTATAGTGGTAGCAATACTTATACAGTATAGGGACAGAAAACCAAAAAAGGAGTTAATTCATGAAAGCAGAAGCTCATAAGCAAAGATTCTTTATGATAGATATTGTGCGTATATTATGCGCTTTGATTATTTTTGTACGTCATGCACAGACTATGGCAGGCTTTTATTTTGGTAATATAATAGGCCCGTTATGCATTTCAATGACCAATATTGTTATGACATGTTTTTTTATTTTATCAGGATTTTCCTTATATCTTTCTCATGGAGGGGGGGAACAATTTACTAAAAAATATATCTTGCGGTTCTATGCTAAGAGATTTATCAGTGTTTTGCCTCTTTATTACTTAGTACATATTCTTTGGGTATTGTTTTTTGAAGAAAATATTATTGAAGCCCTCATATATACTCCTATAGAGATATTGGGAATACAGAGTGTATTTTCATCTGTTTTCGGTGTAATGCATAATGGCGGAACCTGGTTTGTAAGTTGTATTTTATTGTGCTATATTGTATATCCTTTATTCACGAACATAATACAGGATACTTCTCGCATTAAAATAAAAACATTGTTTTTAATTCTTATTATGCTATACTATTATTTACCGTATTATGGAGCGTTAACTGGAAGCATCTCATTATATACTAACCCTTTTGAGAGAATGTTAGAATTCTTTATAGGAATATTGCTGGCATATTTGAGAAAAAGTGATAATAGAAATGAAAGAGATGTTTATAATGTAAAAAAAGCTTGCTTGATTGTTATTGTTAGCGCTGTATTTCTGGTTTTATCATATTATATAAGTATTACATGGATGATGAATCTATCGATTATATTTATCTGTGTTGGATTATATTATTCGACTAAAGTTAGATATGAGCCGTTAGATAATAATAAAATATTGCATTATATTAGTACATTGACATATCCGTTTTATTTGTTTCAAATGTTATTATGGACGCCGAGCCTTAAAATAATAAGCTGGTTGGGTATGGAAAATTCTAAATGGTCATTTTTAATTGCTTTAACACTGCTGATTCTAATGTGCATAATATCTAATGAATTATATGTTAAACCGATTAAAAAAATCATGATTTCTGCTCAAAAATATCATAAAACATAGTATTGGACTTGTGTAAAAGTTGAAAACGTTAGATAGTCAAAATGTCTGTGGCGGTGGACGATTTCCGTTCAAGCTGGGCTCAGTATACTATTCAGCTTGCGAGCAGAGAACAGAGGGATAAGCTGCAAGCAGGCCTGAAGGAAAAGGGAATTCCAACAATGATATATTATCCAAAGCCAATGCATGAACAGCTGGCGTTTGGAATTGGCGAGGACTACGAATTTGATTGCAGCGCGACGAAAAGGCTCTGTGATACAGTTCTTTCACTTCCTATTCATCCATATTTAAAGGACGAAGAAATCGAGGAAGTGGCGGAATATATAAAAATTTTTTGTCGGAAGGAAAATATAAGTATATAATCAGTACAAAAACAAAGGGGGATTAAATGAGAGTAGAGAGAAAACAGGAAGAAAAAAAGCAACATACTAAATCAAAATTTGCAAAAGTTCTGGCAGTCCTGTATATAATAGCGGTTGCAGCATTTCTTGCAGCCACTTTCATAGTGGACGTGCTGCCGCTTTTATATTTTGCTATTCTGATTATATTGCTGGCTTTAATAAGCTTCCCCATATTGCGCTCACTGTTTAGAAAAAGCGATGAAAGGGGAAACGGCCTGGATGATGCAAGGCCAAAGAAAAAGACAGCTGCTTCCGCAGCGGCGGTAATTGTAATTTTAATTGTTTCTGTCGGTACTTATTATATGGCAAGTACGCTGAGCTTTTTCGATAAAATTTCAGGTACTGAGCAGACTCATGATTTTTATGTAGTAGTAAAGGCGGACAGCAAGTATCAGAAGATTAGAGATATTGAGGGTGAAACCGTCGGAATAATGGATAATGACGACGAATCCTATTCCGAGGCGAAGAAAAGGCTTGAAGAAAAGGTCGATATAGCTTTGAAGGACGAAGAAGGCTTTGACAATCTTGCAAAGTCCCTTATAGACGGCAAGTATGAAGCTATTTTCTTAAACAGTGCATACTATGAATTGGCTCTTGAAGAGGTAGACGGATTTACGGA
This sequence comes from uncultured Clostridia bacterium, assembly GCA_937900415.1. Lineage (GTDB taxonomy): Bacteria > Bacillota > Clostridia > Peptostreptococcales > Anaerovoracaceae > Fimisoma. The sequence goes on along the minus strand of CALCEY010000009.1, from coordinate 148,017 downwards.
AAAGACCACAAGGATTATTGAGGACATTGATGTTACGGTAAAGACGGAAGTCAATGCCAAGAATGTCGATGTTACCGAAGAAGCTTTTAACGTATATGTCAGCGGAATAGATACTACAGGCTCCATAGGCAATATTGCAAGAAGCGATGTAAATATGGTAATGACGGTTAATCCCAAGACAAAAACAATTCTGCTGACTTCAATTCCGAGAGACTATTATGTAAAGCTTGCCTCCAAGGAAGCTATGGACAAGCTTACCCATTCCGGCCTTTACGGAATAAATGAGACGACAGAAACCGTAGAAAATCTGCTTGGGATAGATATAAACTATCATTTAAAGGTGAATTTTACTACAGTAATTAAGCTGGTTGACACTTTGGGCGGTATTACCGTAAATTCCGATTACAGTTTTTCTGCAATGGGATATAATTTTTCCAAGGGGCCAAACGAACTGAGCGGAAAAGCAGCTCTCGCTTTCTCAAGAGAAAGACATTCCTTTGCAGCGGGAGACAACCAGAGAGTGAAAAATCAACAGGCTGTAATTGCCGGAATAATCAATAAGTGTACGAGCAGTTCTTCCATTCTTACCAACTACACCGGAATTTTAAATTCCGTGGAAAACAATATCAATACCAACATGTCCCAAAGTGACATAACGTCGCTGGTGAAAATGCAGCTTGGTGACATGAGCAGCTGGACTATTAAACAGCAGAGTTTGAAGGGAAGCGGCAAAAGCACGGCAGTTTATTCCATGCCGAATTCAAGGGTATATGTAATGGTGCCCGATCAGGCGTCGGTGGAGCAGGCCAAGGCTCAGATTGAAAGTGTAATGTCGCAGTAGGAATTAAAATTATATAGAGAAGGGTTAAAATGTGCAGCACAAAGCATCTGGAAGCCTTTAAGGCCATAAGTGTGATATGTGCGGATGTCATGAATGATTTTTATCAAGCTAAAGCTCCCGAGTAATACAAAGCGGGAGCTTTTTTATTGCATGTCTGCATGTTTTTTCGCTATTAGAGCTTTGCATGTTTTGAATTGAAAAAACAGAGGAGATAAGGTATAATACATCATGTATGCAAAAGATTATATCGGCTTTGCCGCAGTGAAGCGGGCTTGAAACGCCGTTTGCCTGACAGGAGGGCGCTATAATGTATAATGAACCCGGAAGTCAAGATATTTGGTGTTGCCGCAGGGAGGGGTTCATAAGGGATTCATTGAATCACCGCTGACACACTTGCGGTATAATAACTTTATGTTTGCTGCTGGGCAGCTAAAGACGCAGAGGCATCAGAGCCTGCGCCTGCGGCATGATAAAAGTGATTTATGGGAGATTATGAACAAAATCATAAGGAAAGAGCCGGGCTGCAATGCCGTGGAGATGAAGCCATTGGACGAGACTGCAATAGGAAGCCGTATAAGAACAGTAAGAGAAGCGAAAGGTTTGACGAAAGAGAAACTTTTATAGATGGCAGGCGTTTCGATTGTTTTTATCGCCGATATGGAATATGGCAATAAGAGTCTGACTATAAAGACATTGTTCAGACTCAGGCAAGCTTTTGAGCGTTACAGACGATTATATATAAGCGGCAATATTTATGCTGCTGACGGGAAGGAAAAGGCGGCGCCTTTGCGCGATGAAACAGCATGAGTATTGAAGACATGCAACAATCAGTTTAAAATAAAGATTTCGGTGATATCAGCGCAATGTACGCAGAGGCGCTTAAGAGAATTATGCAGTTTGGAGTGAACAGAGAGGAACATTTTGATTTATATTCAGGATTTTTATATCAAGAGTTTAAATTTTATATACGAAAAGTGCGGTAAGCATATAAGCGAAAACAATAAAAACAGAAGCATGACAGCTTTGGCATTTTTGATGGGAGTAATTTTCGCAATCAGAAGGTCGGAGGGCTATTTGCCGGAAGTTCTCAGGTTCGGCGAGATAGCTTTATCGCTGATGACGATGGCATGCCTGATTTTATTTATAATTGCAAGCGTAGACAGGCCGATCAAGCGAGTTAGCAATCGGTCTGGATTCATATATATATATTTTGTGTGTGCAGTTTGTATGCTTATTGCATGGCTTCTTCATTCCGTGGGGAAGCTGGAGATAAATATTGTCATGATTTCCTTTGTTATGCCGGCATTTTATCTTGTATGGAATAACAGAAAAGATTATGCCACATTGTTTAAGAATATTTCAGTAGGCTTTATCGCCTCTATGGCGGTATGGCTGATGGCAAATTTTATATTTTTTCCGCATGCTCAGTATTTCCGGCAAGGGAACAATGCATATATGGGCATGTCTGCCAATGAAAACACTCTGGCTATGTGCATGTCCGGAGCGCTGATATGTTCGATTTATATGTTTTCTGTGACAAAAGGATTGAGCAAGTATCTATATATAGCTTTGTCAGCGGTATTTATGGGGACAATCATATTGACGACGGCCCGTGCGTCTTTTTTGGGGGCAGCTGTAAGCATATTGGCATGGCTGATATATTATATAAAAAATTATGTTATTGGCAAGAACTCAAGGGAGAATGAGATTCTTCCACTGGTTATTCTTATTGTAGCGCTGTTTTTGAGCAGTTATGTTACAAAAGGTCTGATGGAGATAGTAGGTATTGAAAGGGCTGACGCCGAAACGTCAACGGAGACAGAAGTCTATGCCCCTGTTCACAGCCCTCTGGGCGATAAAATAAATACGCTGACGTCGGGAAGATTAGACCTGTGGCAGTATCATATAAAAGACCCTAAAATATTCGGAGCAGATTATGATGAATATTGGGAAAAAGCACATTCGGAGGGCGTTACGCTGGATGCGCATAATTCAACAATAGGCATAACATATAGATTCGGGTACCTGGCAGGCATATCATTTTTGCTTATTCAGGCTTTCGCAATCTGGTTTGTCATAAAAGCCATATTCATGCGAAAGCCTTTGCCTGACAAAAAGATTGAGGGGAGAAGGAGACGACGGGATATAAAAAGCAGCGATTACAAGTCCTTCGTGGTGCTGGGAGTTAGCATGTTTTGCAGCGCAGGAATAGTCGAATCTCTTGAAGTTATGTCGCGGTGGATGGTAACGATGATATTTTATTTTTCCCTAACGCCGATGTTTTGCAGAGAATGTAAAAATCATGCGCGCAGCAATTAAGGCTGCATGCGCTTGAGCAGTCTCCTTGCTTTGTATGAATGAATTTTGCTGTTAAAGTCCTGCTCGTTAACGGTGGTTATTAAGAGCGGACTTTTTTTCATAACCACTTTTAAGGACATGTTATATATATTCAGTATGTCCTGATAAGAAGCGCCGGAAAAGGTGAAATTCCTGTTCTTTAAATAATCAACTTTGAAAACCTTGTTTGACAATAATACATCCAGATGCTTTATCAATCCGGTATCGTTGCAGTTAAAAGCTTTTTTTAGCGCGGGAAGCTCTTTTAACTTACCGCCTTCAAGGCGCTTGGCGTAAAGAGAAATGATGTTATCCGTTTTTTTAATCTTCGTAAAGAAGCTTTTAAAGGTATTTTCATCAGGGAAGAAAGGCTCGTCTATGAACATTATATAATCAGCCTTAGAAAGCATGAGAGCTTTGTTTTTCACATCAGCGGCGTCACTCCCCGATACAAAATGCAGATTATCCGCAGCCGGCAGGTTTTTACCGTTAACCGAATTTTTCAGCTCAGCGTCGACAAGTATTTCAAATTCAGGAAAACGCTGACGGTAAATGGCCTCTGCAACATTGTTAAAGTCAGCCTCGCACAGGTTTCTTGTAAGCACAAAAGTAATGCGTGGGCTGCTCGCAAGCTGAACTTTTGTTTTCAATCCGCAAGCTATGTCAAGATCTTTTTCGGCTCTTATAATCGATCCGTATTCAAGGGAATACAGCTGTTTTTTTAGCTTTTCAAACTGTTCGTACATTAGACTCACGTCATGAGGCTGCAAAAGCCATATTTGACGGTACATATCCGAAATTATATTGTTCCTTATCAAGCGCTTGTATAATTCCTGAAAAAGGCGCGCTTTGTAGTATTCCCCGTCGGCTGTCCGGCAGTTCTCAAAGAGTTTTTCACATGCTTTGCACAGGCTTGTAATGTAAAGATCAAAATAGCCTTCTTTGTATCTGTCCGGTGATTGAGTAAGAGAACTGGATTTATCCATAAAGAACCGGCGTTTGTATATATAGACTTCTTTGTTGCAGCCGACTATTTTGTCGCAGTAAGACATGTAGTTAAGCCAAAACACGCCGTCCTCGCCCAAGTCCAGATTGTTGTCAAAACGCAGATTGTATTTATCAATAATAGATTTTTTAAAGAGACGGTTGGCCGCTGTAAATGACCACACATGGCGGAAATCCATTTTGCTGATATCTTTTATTGCAACAATTTCAGAAAGCGCATTTGGGTTTGAGGAATCGGACAGATAAGTGTTTTTGCTGATGCCTATGACCATATCGGCGTCGTTTTCCTGAGCTGAGGTATAAAGATTTTCAAGACTGTCGGCAGGAACCTCATCGTCGGGATCCCAAAAAACAAGATACTGTCCGACCGCTTTGTCTATACCAAGATTTCGGGCAGAAGATACGCCTCCGTTTTCCTTGTAATAAGAAGTAAACCTTGAATCGGTTTTGCAGAATCCGTCTATGACTTTTTGCGTACCGTCAGTAGAACCATCATTGACGATGATGGCTTCAAAGTGTGTGAAAGTTTGATTTTGAATACACCGGAGCATAGTGGATATATATTTTTCAACATTGTACGCAGGAATGATGATCGTAATTACAGGCTGCATTTGTTTTTTCCCCCTCATCAATTTGGTAGTAAATTTACAATAATTATACAATAATAGAGGGAAGATGAAAAGGGCGGAAACGGTAGTTTGGCAGTTAAACAAATAAAAAACAGTTGTAAGTGTTGAAGCCACTAAATTTTTTGTCAAATTTTAAAGAAAATAGTCGCAGTATTGTTAAGTATCGTATAATATAAGTCTTAGTATAGTAAAGCCTGCAAATTTAGAGCAGCCGTACATCATAAAACTCGTCAGCTTCGGATAAGGAGGCCATATCTGCCGGTCGTAATTCGAGTGTCAGGCGTGCTTGAAGTGTTTGAAACATTCGCGCCACTTTTCCTTAGATTGAGGAATATTGCCTGACTTCAATTAAACACATGACTGCTTACAAGCATGAGCAAACTGAGTGTAAGTGTCTTCATCGGAAGAAGGAGTATTTTTTGTTTGTAAGTGAAAACGATACGGCTGTCAGTAAAAAAACGTAATGTTTCCGAATCAGTCGTAAATAGATGAAGCAAATAAGCAGATTGAAGAAGTCATAGCATAGTAATATCAATATTGAGATACCCTGCATAATTGAAAGTGCAGGGTATTTTAAAATTTTTGCCTTATAGATGTATAAAATGCAACCTATAGATTATACAACTTTTAGATTAGAAAGATTAACTTTAAGAATGAGACAGTTATTGATTGCTTGAAAGTTGATTTAGTCTAAATGGAGGTATGAAATGCAGCAAGAGTTGAATCAATTGGATGTTAAGTCTATGGGAAGAAGGATAAGAATGCTTCGTGAGGCGAGGAAAATGACGAGAGAAGCCTTGGCAGAAAAAGTTGACTTATCTGTTACTTTTATCACAGATATAGAATATGGGAACAAATGCCCGTCAATCAGAAATCTTTATTTACTGTGTCAGGCATTGGAAACCACAGCCGATTATATTCTCGGTGGCGTTATGTATGATATTGACCGCGATGAAGAGGCCGCAGAAGTGTGCAGAGAAATAATAGGAATATTGAAAAAATGCGACATTGAACAGATAAAAGGCTTTCGCGACATAAGCATAATTTATACGGCAAGCCTTATGAAATAAAGAAAACGACGGAGGCTGAAAACATTTCAGTTATTAAAACATCTTACGAGATTTTTCCTGTAAGATGTTTTTTCATAAAAAATGCTCTATATAGCTATAAAAAATGTCTTATTATAGGCGGTTTATACGACTTTAAGATTAGAGGGACGATTATTAAAGTTCAGTCATCTGGGACATACTCCAAGCGAAGTCAAATAAACATGGAAAAGGAGATAAGATATGCACATGGAAATCAGAGAATTGGATACAGTAGCTATGGGAAAAAGAATCAGAGCAATCCGTGACGCAAGAAAGATGACAAGGGAGGTTTTGGCAGAAAAGGTAGACGTGTCTGTTAATTTTATTTCAGATATTGAATACGGAAAGAAATGTCCGTCGATAAGAAACTTTTATTTGATATGTCAGGCGCTCGATATTACGGCAGATTATATTTTGAGCGGCAATTTTTACGCCAATGATTTTGACGAAGATGCAATAAAAACCTATGAAGAAATTATGGAATTGATTACAAGCTTCAGTAAAAAGCAGCTGAAAAGCATCAGAGATATAAGTATGATTTATGTTGATAACCTGAAAAAATAGCGGCTGCCGTCATAAAAAATAACAGGCTTGATAGCGCGTTCATGTTGAGATAAAATAAAAGAGAAACAAATGTTTTAAAGAAAAAGATTAAATTCCGGCAAAAGCGAGGAGCATGTCATGACAGATGAATTAAAAGAACTGAATATCAAAGCTATGGGGCGCAGAATAAGAGTCATAAGAGAGAACAAGGAAATTACAAGAGAAGAGCTGGCAGAGCAGATGGACATATCTCCTGCATTCATTTCAGATGTAGAATACGGCAACAAAGGAATGTCGATTAGGAATTTATATCTGCTCAGCCAGCTGTTAGGCGTTACGGCGGAATATCTCCTGAGCGGCAATCTTTATGCTCTTGATAAGGACGAAGAAGCAATGAAGGCGCACGACGAAATAGTAAGCATATTAAAAGAATGTACTCCTGAACAGATTGAATCCTTTAGAAGCATAAGCAGGATATTTGCAGACGATGTAAAGCCTAAAGAACCGAAAAGAAAATACATATTTATGAAATCTTGACATGAACAGAAAAAATTAGTAAAATTATTTGTTGATTAGTAATTAGAAGTAAAATGATTAAAAGGGAATACTTAAGTGAATATAATTAAAACGATTTTTAACGAACATCTAAAATACAGGAAACAGATTGTAAAGCTGGCTAAATCCGATTTGATAAAAACCTACAGAGGCTCCGCCTTAGGCTGGGCCTGGGCATTCATAAAACCGGTAGTCACTATTTTCGTTTTTTGGTTCGCATTCAGCTTTGGATTGAGAACAGGCAATGATGTGGATGGCTATCCGTTTTTTTTGTGGATGATTGCAGGCTTTGTTCCGTGGTTTTATATGACAGAAATGATAACAGGCGGTGCAAGCTGTATAAGAGGAAACAAGCATCTTGTTACGAAAATGAAATTTCCTATTTCTGTTATACCGACCTTTACAAGCTTATCTAAGCTGACGGTGCATTTTATACTGCTTGCAGTTACAGCTGTAATTTTTGCTTTATTCGGATATTTTCCGGACAAGTATTTTTTGCAACTTCCGGTATACATTTTGTTTATGTTTGTGTTTTTCACATTTTGGGCTATTTTTGCGGGCATGCTTTCAGCAATGAGCAAGGATTTTCTGAATCTGGTAAAGGCGTTTACAACGGCCATATTCTGGGTATCCGGCATAATGTACGATGTGAACGGCATCGAACAGGTATGGATAAAGAATATACTGATGTTTAATCCCGTCACTATAATAGTCAACGGTTACAGGCATGTATTTATAGATAAAACATGGTTTTTTGAGGTGCCGCTTGAATTGAGAAATTATTTTATAGTGCTGGCTGTAATGATAGTGCTTGCGCTGTGGGCATATAAAAAGTTGTATAAGGATATTGCGGATGTTCTTTAAAGGAGAAAAAGAAAGATAATGGCTAACAGTGTTATTGTATTTGACCACGTGACAAAGATATATAAATTATATAAGAATGATAAGCATAGATTTCTCGGGATTTTTTCTAAAAAGATAAAATACAAGGAGAATAAAGCCGTAAACGATCTTTCTTTCAGAGTTGACAAAGGCGAAAGCGTGGCCTTGCTGGGGAAAAACGGCGCCGGAAAATCGACTATAATGAAGATGATAACAGAAGTTACGTTTCCTACCTCGGGAAACATAACGATAGACGGAAGAGTCAGCGCTCTGCTTGAGCTTACCGCCGGTTTTGACGGAGAGTTTACGGGCAGGGAAAACATCTATCTGAAATGCAATATAATGGGAATGACGGATAAGCAAATCGCAGAAGTCGAGGATGAAATTGTGGATTTTGCTGAAATCGGAGACTACATTGACCAGCCGGTGCGTACTTATTCAAGCGGCATGAAATCAAGACTGGGATTTTCAATAAATGTAAATGTTGAACCGGAGATTCTGATTGTTGACGAGGCTTTGAGCGTAGGAGATAAGGCTTTCAGAAAAAAATGTATGAATAAAGTAAATCAGATAATGGGAAACGGAGACGTTACATTTTTGTTTGTGACACATTCTACAAGCATGGCAAGAGAATTTTGCAGCAGAGGAATGGTTTTGGAAAAAGGAAAGCTGATTTTCGACGGAGATATAGAAAAGGCAATAGAACTTTACGAAAAATAACGGCAGTAATGCCGTTGTTTTATATTGACAGTATTCTATGGGGGGGGGTATAATGTATACTGTAATTTTATATAATATTTAAGTAGAAAAATAGCAATAGATTTTTCAATCGGGGTAGAGGATGTCATATTTTTCCATTGAATTTTGCATGTTTGCAATTATTTTATTTGTAGCGTATTTTGTTTGTCCTAAAAGCAAGCAATGGATTTGCTTGCTTATTTTTAGTTATGCTTTTTATCTGTTTTTCAGCATAAAACTGGCGGTGTTTTTGCTTATCACCACATTTTCCATATATGCTGCTGCAATTTCGATGCAGAATAAGAATGAGAGAGCGTCTGAAATCATTAAAAAGAATAAAGGCGTATGGGAGCGAGAAGAACGCAAAAAGTTCAAAGAAGCCGTTAACCGGCGGAATCGCATAACGATAGTCATTGCTCTCTTTTTAAATTTCGGAATATTGGCGTTTTTTAAATTTTACGGAGTTGCTTCGGATACATTCAATTCAGTTTCGGGACAAGCCCTGCTTCCGAAATTAAATTTGATTCTGCCATTGGGAATTTCATTCTATACTTTTCAGGCTGTAGGATATTTGATAGACGTTTATAGGGGAGCGATAACGGCAGAGAGAAACATAGCTAAATTCGCATTGTTTTTATCATTTTTTCCGCAGATACTGCAAGGTCCTATAAGCACGTACAGCCAGCTTGCCCATCAGCTGTATGAGCCGCACAGGCTGAGCTTTGCCAATTTTAAGCATGGCGCGGAGCTTATTTTATGGGGTGTATTTAAAAAACTTGTCATAGCAGACCGCGCATGGGTTGTTTTAAGTCAATTTACAGAAGACGTATATTCTTATAACGGAACGACTATAACGTTTATGGTGTTTCTCTACGCGTTGCAACTTTACGCAGACTTCGCCGGAGGCATTGATATATCAAGGGGAATTGCTCAGATTCTCGGAATAGATATGATAGATAATTTCAGAAGACCTTATTTTGCAGTTTCTTTGGGAGATTACTGGCGCAGATGGCATATAAGCCTGGGTGCATGGATGAAAAACTATGTGTTCTATTCCATCTCCCTGTCAAAGGCTTCGGCTAATGTGTCAAAGCGGCTGAAGAATTCAAAATTCGGCAAATCGAGCTTCGGAAGTCATGTGTCGAAGGTTTTGCCTTCGGCCTTTGCGTCGCTGATAATATTTATTTTAGTGGGAATATGGCACGGCGCAGGATGGAAATTTGTAGTATACGGATTATGGAACGGAATAATACTGATGATGTCCACCATACTTGCACCTGTATATAAGAGTACCAACAGACTTCTCCACATTAACGAGGAGGCTTTCCTCTTCAGACTTTTCAGAATAGCAAGAACTTTCCTGCTTGTCTATATAGGATATGTAATTGATTTGGCGCCAAACATGAAAGGCGCGATGATAATGTTCAGAAACATGCTTTTCGACCAGAATTTCAGCGTGGCATATGAACAGATTAAGGGCATGCCTCTGTTTAAGGATGAGTATGTACTCCTTTTAATATGTTCTTTTGTACTTCTGATCGTCGGAATAATACAGGAAACGCATAAGGATACCACGATAAGAGATATGCTGGATCAAAAGACTTTTATGTTGAGATGGGTAATCATATACGCAGGCGTCATGGCGATAATCGTGCTGGGCACCTACGGACCGGGATATAATCCGGCGGATTTTGTATATATGCAGTTTTAGGAGATGTTTATGACTAAAATATATATAAAAAGAGTATTGAAAATAACGTTTCTCATAGCGGCAATCGTGATAAGCAGCATATTGCTGCAATTTACGGTTTTACGCGACATAAGCCACAGCAGTATAAGAGTTTATGGATTTTATCAGGAACCGCAAAATACCCTTGACGTGGTTCTCGTAGGCGCCAGCGAGGTGTATACAGGATATAATGCGCCCATGGCATATGATAAATATGGTTTTACCAGCTATCCCTATGCAGTAGCAGGAAACAGAACTTTTGCATGGAAAACCATGCTTGAAGAAATCCAACGTACACAAAAGCCTGAACTTATAGTTATAGAAATGAACTGTATGGCGTATCGTAAAAAGCCATATAAAGATCTGGCTGTGAGTCATTATATAGTAGACGGAATACCGGATATTGAAGAAAAATCAAAAGCTATAGAACGGATGGCCTGTGAAGATGATATAGCATATTATTTTCCCTTGACCAAATATAAAAATAAGATTTTTGAAAAAAAGGGCGTGAGCGTAAATACGAGTCTGTTGGATATAAAATTAAGAGGATATTCTTTGCTCAAAGGAAACTTCGGCATGACGGGAGTTTATCCAACAGAAGGAAATATTTTAGACGTATCGAAAAATGATAAACGAGAAGAACTGAATCCGGAATTTGAAAAAGGGCTCATAGACTTTCTTGAATATTGTAAAGACAACGATATAAAAAACGTTATGTTTTATGAAAATCCTCACAGAATTACCGATGTTAACGGATTTGAAACAAACGTCCCTTATCTCAACAGAGCAGAGGATATAATAAAAAGCTACGGATTTGATGTGGCAAGATTTGATAAAATTAACTTTGAGGAGATGAAAATAGACCCTGACAGAGATTTTTACAACGATGGTCATCTTAATTACAGGGGACAGCAGAAATTTACCGATTACTTTGCCGGCTATCTTGTTAAGCATTATGATATTAAGCCTGCGGAATTGAGTGATAAAGACAGGCAGCGCTGGGAAGAAAGCGCTGAATATACTAAGCTTTATTATGAATACGCCGAGGAGCTTACGGAAAAAAATGAGAAGGAGCCTTTATATGAAAAGAAGCCGGTAATGGATAAGCTCAAGGAAATGAGAAACACAAGCAAAGCGAAAAATTAAGACAAAGCCGTTTTTATGAGGGGGAGAAACTATTTATGAAAGCAGTAACCGATTATCTTGAACATTCGGCGGGCGCATATCCGGACAAGGTTGCATTCGCAGACGAAAGACGGGAAATAACCTTTTCCGAAATAAGAAATGAAGCGCATAAAATCGCAGGCGGGCTTATAAAAAAAGCTTTCTTTAAAAGTCCCGTCGCCGTCTATATGGACAAGTGCGTAGAGTGCATCAACGCATTTATGGGGGTCGCCTACAGCGGCAACTTTTATACTTGTATAGATGTTAATATGCCTCAGGACAGAATAAGCAAAATTATGAATAAGCTTGAACCGAAGGCCGTTATAACCGATAAGGCGCATGAAGAAGCTGCAAGAGCCTTTGCTGACGGAAAAGCAGACGTCCTTTTATATGAAAACCTCATGCAGGGCGAGGTCGATGAAGAGATAATAAAAGAGACCGGTGAGAAAATTACAGAAACCGACGTATGCTATGTTCTTTTCACCTCCGGCTCGACAGGTACTCCCAAGGGAGTCGTTATATCCCACAGGGCAATTACAGCATATTCGGAATGGCTGACTGAAGAATTTAAAATAGACAGCAGCACCATTTTTGCAAATCAAACGCCGTTTTATTTTGTAATGTCAGGACTTGATATTTATCAGACTCTGAAAAACGGAGCAACGACATATATCGTACCTAAGCAGCTGTTCTCTTTCCCTATAATGCTTTTGCAATATCTAAAAGAAAAGAATGTAAATACGATATATTGGGTGCCGTCAGCTCTGTGTACGGTAGCCAATTTCAGAGCTGTTCCGGAAATACATTTGGATAAGCTTAAACTGATAATGTTCAGCGGAGAGGTAATGCCTGTAAAGCAGCTCAATATGTGGATGGACGAATATCCGGACGCGACATTTGTAAATCATTACGGCCCTACGGAAATGACGGATATTATAGCCTTTTACAGAGTAGACAGGAGACACGAAAATGACGAGGCGCTTCCGATAGGAAAAGCCTGCGATCATATGGATATACTGCTCCTTGACGACAACAACCTGCCGGTGAAAGACGGAGAGGTAGGAGAGCTCTGCGGCAGAGGCCCTTCACTCGCATATGGGTATTATAACGACCCGGAAAAAACTGCCGAGGCGTTTGTACAGAATCCTTTCAACAAAACGTATGAAGAAAAAATTTACAGAACCGGCGACCTGGTTAAGTACAATGAGAATGGGGAGCTTATATATATTTCCCGCAAAGACTTCCAGATAAAGCATATGGGAAACAGAATTGAGCTTGGTGAAATCGAAACGGCAGTATCATCATTAGACGGTATTGAGAGAAACTGCTGCCTGTACGATATGAAAAGATCTAAGATTGTTCTTTTTTATACCGGAAATGTGGAAAAAGAGGAGATAACAGAGAATTTAAAGAGTCTGCTTCCGGACTATATGATACCGAATAAAATAAAAAAATTAGAGGAAATGCCTATGAATTTAAACGGCAAGGTAGACAGGACGAAGCTTAAGGAAATGATTTAAAGGAAGGGGATTCGATGAAATTTGCAATTGCGCTGTTTTTAGGCGGATGGCTGCTTGCGGCCAGTCTTATCGGCAATCGTCATCTGAAAAAAGAATATAAAGAGATTCTGGAAGGGGACAAGAAGGAAGAGTGAATATTTATTTTATAGGAATGTGTGTAGCTATGGTTATATATTTAGCCATAGGCGCAGTTATAAGCAGAAAGGTTAAAAGCGCCGAAGACTTCTATGTGGCCGGCAGAAAAGCCCCGGTATTTCTGATTGCAGGTTCCATGATTGCCTCATATACAAGCACGGGACTGTTTATGGGAGACGCTGCTCAGTGCTATGACGGAGCTTTCGTACCTATAATAATATTTGCCGGTATGCAGTCGGCAGGATACATAGTAGGGGCAATTTTTTTCGGAAGATATTTGAGAAGGAGCGAGGCGCTTACTATACCGGAATTTTTCGGAAAAAGATTTAATTCCAATAAAATGAGAATTCTGGCGGCTGTTACGGCTATAATAACCATGACCGTTTACCTGCTTTCGGTAATCCAGGGAATAGGAACGCTGATGACTTTGGTAACGGGGATAAATTACAATATCTGCATAACGCTTGCGTTGATTGTATTTGCTTTTATTTCCATAACATCCGGTTCGAGGGGCGTTTTGATAACCGATACGTTGATGGCAAGCGTATTTACATTTTCACTGATTATAGCGGCATTATTTATCGCAAACAATTCAGGCGGAGGCTGGTTTGAAACCTTAGGAAGTCTTGCGGAAAACCCGCAGACTCATGACCTGCTGACCTGGAGCGGCAGACCGGGCGCCTTATACGATACGGGAGCTGAAAATATCGCATGGGGTCTTACTTACGGAATAGCATGGATGTCCGTGTGTATGGTGGGACCGTGGCAGTCCAGCAGATATCAGATGGCGAGGAATGAAAGCGTAGTTATAAGAGCGGCTTTTCCGGCGGCTCTAGGCGTTTTCGTTCTGGAATTTTTGGCCGGAATCTCTGCCGTCATGGTAAACGCAGCTAATCCTGATATAGAGGATTCGTCCCATGTAATGATATGGGCGGCGATGAACCTTATGCCGAAAGTGATAGGAGTTATTTTGCTCACAGGAGTTTTATCGGCAGGAATTTCATCGGCCACGACGTTTTTATCGCTTATAGGAGCTTCTTTTGCCAACGATATAGCAAAGGCAGAAGGAAAGAGGTCGATAAAAATAAGCCGGATAAGCATGACAGTTGTTTGCGTGGTAGTGCTTGCTCTTGCAATTGTAAAGCCGCCTTCAATATTCTGGATAATGATAATGGGAGTTGCAATAGTGGCAAGTTCCTGGATGCCTGTCGCCATAGCAAGTATATTCAGCAAGAGACTTACAAAGGCGGGTGCTTTCTGCGGTATGCTTTTCGGATTCATAAGCTGCTTTGCTGTAAATTTCTATACTGTTTCGGCAGGGGTTACATTGCCTGCATATTTAGACCCGAGCATTATCGGAATGGCCTGCAATATAATCGCCATGGTGATAGCAACCAAGCTTACAAAGGTTACGCCTGAAGAAAAAGCTGAAAGAGAAAAGCTGTTTGTAATTCCTGAATCTGAAAAGAATGTGAAGGAGATAAAGGCAACGCTTAAGAAAACAAGGGCTTCAGTGCTTGTTGGAATATCTGTCTGTGCCATTTTAACAGTATTGTGGATATTACCGTCAGGTTTTTAAAAATACGAAAGAATTAAAAAAGGAGAAGAGAGTTATGGGTGAATTTATTGAATTACTGAAAGAAATTAAAGACGGAGTTGATTTTGAGAATTGTAATAATCTCATTGACGGAAAATTTCTTGATTCTTTTGATATAATTCAAATCGTAATGATGATCGAAGAAGAGTACGATGTTAAAGTATCGGCGGCCGATATTATACCGGCCAATTTTAACAGCGCAGCGGCTCTTTACAGCCTCGTGCAAAAGCTTACGGACGAAGAATAAGGATAGATACAAGAAAGATATACTGTTATAAAATAGCGGCTTTACGGCCGCTATATTTATCTTTCTCCTTTTAGCATCTCTCGTTTTGCGAGGCGCCTTTGCCGCAGTCAAGCCTTTTCATGCGCATTAAATTGTGGTATAATGTCCGCGGAAGATTATACCGGCGTTGCCGCAAAAATAAAAAGGCAGGGTTCATTGAAACGCATCTTGCCTGACTTTACGGCGTTATAATGAACCCAAAATCATGCTGTTCGGCGTTGCCGCAAGGAAGCGGACATTGAATCACCGCTGATATACTTGCTTTGTGGTATAATAAAAAACTGAATAATGAGAAATAAGAAATAAGAAATACGAACAGGTAGTAATATGATATTTGCGATAAAAACATTTACCGTTTTGCTGAATATAATATATTTTTTTATTAAATTGCTTCCGTCATGTAAAAAAGTAACAATGCTGAGCAGGCAGAGCAATACTGCGTCCGGAGACTTTTTAATGGTTGAAAGAGAGCTTAAAAAAAGAGATGACAGCGTAAAAGTAGTTAAATTATGTAAGACTCTTGACGGAGGAGTTAATTCCTCTTTTCCAAGCAAGCTCAAGTATGGTTTTCATATGCTGAATCAGATGTACCATATAGCCACATCCCGGGTCATTCTGCTGGATTCTTACTGTATAGTCGCAAGCTTACTGAAGCATAAACGTAATTTGACGGTAATTCAGATGTGGCATTCCATGGGAACGATGAAGAAGTTCGGTTATACTGCTCTTGACAGCGAGGAGGGATCAAGAAGCGAGCTTGCATATGCGATGAAGATGCATAGAAATTATGATTATGCCTTCACAAGCGCAGATGCTTATAAGGATCATCTGGCAAAAGGTTTTGACATGGATAAGGAAAAGATTGTCACAATGCCTCTTCCGAGGCTTGACCTGCTTAAGAGCATTGAATATAAAGAGCAGACAAAAGCAAAAATTTATAATAAGTATCATAAGCTTAAAGAAAAACCGGTAATTTTATATTGTCCTACTTTCAGAAAAGACGAAAGAGCTTTTCAGGACGCTTTGAACAAATTGATTAGCTGCATTGATTTTGAAAAATATAATTTTGTGGTTAAGCTGCACCCGCTGTCAAAAGCAAAAGTCAATGAAGAAATAATACAGGCTGAAGAATTTTCCAGCTTTGATATGCTCTTTGCAGCTGATTATATAATCAGCGATTATTCATGTATAGTTTACGAGGCAGCGGCATTGAATCTGCCCTTATATTTCTATAATTTCGATATGGATATATATTTAAAAAACAGAGGACTAGCAGTCGACTATTACGCGGAGCTGCCGGGCATTATATCTTCAAAGCCCGAAGACATAATCTCCGCAATCGAAAACGGAGCTTATGATATGGACGAGCTGAAAGCCTTTAAAAATAAATATATAAGAGATACTGAAAACGCTGCGGGCGATATTGCAGATTTTATTCTCAGGTTTGTAAAATAATTTATTAAGGAGGAATCGCAATGAATCCGATTTTAAAAGAAGATGTTGAAAACATAATAAAAGAAGATATTGCCTGGAGCAGTTTAAAAGACAGCTCCGTAATGATTACGGGAGCCGGCGGTATGATAGGAATGTACTCAATGGCGGTGCTCGTAGCTTTAAATGAAGAAAAAGATTACAATATAAAGATAATAGCGGCATTAAGAAATAAATCCAAGCTTCCGAAATTTATACAGGACAGAAGCGATGTTGAGATTTTAATCTGTGATGTTACCGAGCCTGTTGAATATGAGGGCAATGTGGATTATATAATACACGCTGCGAGCCCTGCAAGCCCTCTTATAATGCAAAGTAAGCCTGTTGAGACTATCGCAGCAAATACGCTTGGAACTTTTAATACCTTGGAGCTGGCAAGAAAAAAAGGTTCCAAAGGATATATTTTTATATCATCACGCGAAATATACGGACAGCCTGCGGACGGACAGGAATTTTTCTTTGAGGACACATATGGATTTGTCGATCAGTTGAATCCGAGGTCATGTTATTCCGAAGGTAAGAAAGCTGCCGAAACAATGTGCGTAAGCTTTAAAGCAGAATACGGATTAAATGCAAAGATAGCCAGATTGGCGCATACTTACGGACCGGGAATGTCGATATATGACGGAAGAGTTCAAGCCGACTTCTTAAAGAATGTGTTTAATGATGAAGATATAGTCCTAAAGAGCGAAGGCACGGCTGTAAGAACATATACTTATATAGGCGACGCCGTATCAGCCTTATACAGAATTTTGCTGAGCTCTGACGATATGGTATATAATATAGGCAATGAAGAATGTAAGGTGTCTATCAAAGAGCTTGCAGAAATAATAGTCGGAATTTATCCTGAGAAAGGCTTAAAGCTCGTATTTGACATACCTGAAGGCGGAACAAAGGGTACCGCCCCTTATACTCTCGGAATCTTAAGCAGTGAAAAGATAAGAAAAATAGGCTGGAACCCTAAATACGGAATTAAAGAAGGCTTTAAGAGAACTCTTGAGTATTTGAAGACAGAGGAAGCGGAGAAAATAAAATGAAAAATATAGCGATTATATTTGCAGGAGGAAGCGGAGCCAGAATGGGCGCAGGTCTTCCAAAGCAATTTATAGAAGTGAACGGCAAGCCGATTATCATCCATACACTAGATATATTTGAAGAGCATGCGCAGATAGACGAGATATATATAGCATGTAAGGAAGATTATATTGAAAAATTAAAAAAATACATTCAGAGATTTATGATTACGAAAGTGGCGGGAATAGTCCCGGGCGGGGCTACAGGGCAGGATTCGATTTACAATGCTTTAACAGCCGCAGCCGAGGATAATGACAAAGATTCCATAGTTTTGATACATGACGGTGTAAGACCATGTATAACAAAGGAATTGATTGACGACTGCCTGCAATGCGTAAAGACTCACGGCAACGCCATAACATGCACCCCGCTGTTTGAAACACCTGTGGTAAGCAAGAGCGGCGTTACCGTAGATGACGTTCCGCCGAGAACCGACTTTTATACGGCGCAGGCGCCGCAGTGCTTTTACTTGGGCGACGTCCTCAGAGCGCATGAAAAGACAAGAGAAACAAATCCTTCTTATGCCGGAATTGTGGATACATGTACTTTAATGATGACTTTAAATGAACAGGTGCATATAGTTCCGGGTCCAAGGGGGAATATAAAGGTTACTACGCCTGAAGACCTGTATACGTTCAGGGCGATGATTCAGTATCACGAGTCGGAACAGATTTTCGGATTTTCCCGAAAAGAAGTCGCAGGAAAGCTTATAAAATAAATTGGGGAGGGTAAGATGTCCCGGGAAAAGCTATTGTTTTATGTGTCAAAACTTCAATGGGAAAGAATATATCTGAATATAGATATAGAGACAGACTTCATGGAGAATGTTGAGTTCAGACTGGAAAAAGTAGGGAAGCTTTACAGAGATGAGAACAACGTTTTAACAGGAGATGCAAACGTTAAAAAAAGTATAGCTTTGAAAGCTGAGAAAATCAGTGAAAATACGTATCAGCTGCGATGCAATATAGCTGCCTTCGACCAACGTTCATTTCTCGATAACGGACGATGGCGTTTAATGGCGGTCACGGACGAGGGTGAATTCGTATGCTATACACGACATGACGTGGCATATTCTTTCGATGATTATTCGCGTATATTCAGGTATGGCGGAGGCAAATATGCTTATAATATCTCTTTCAGTTCAGTTACAGAGGATGAAAAATATCTGTGGTTTTTAATAAACAGTTATTTTGTAAAAAGAAACGACAAGTGGAAAAAGCGCCATTACGTTGAAGAGGCCAATACTAAAAAAGGCAAATTAAAGAGAGGATATATGCTTGTTGCCATATGGCTGATGAGAGCATTTTATCAGTTTTGGGAACACATATTACCTAAAAAAGGCAAAAATATATTTTTAATGAGCGAAACAAAGGATTATCTGTGGGGAAATCTTTTGTATATAGATAAGAGACTTAAGGAAAGAGGCCTGGACAAGCAATTCAATATAGAATATTCCTTCCGAAAAGCCGTAGGAAGCCATATGAGCGCCGTCAGCTGGATGAAGCTGATATTCAGGATTGCCAAGCAAGACTATATCTTTGTAGACGATTATGCGCCTGTATTCGGATTTTTAAACCTCAATAAGAGAACTAAGCTGATACAGGTATGGCATGCCGGAGTAGGGTTCAAATCAGTAGGCTATTCCAGATTCGGAAAACCCGGGACGCCGTTTCCGGTGGGTTCATGCCATAAAAAATACGACTATGCTTTAATCGGCTCAAAGAGTCTGACAGAGGTGTACGCTGAGGTTTTCGGCATAGAAGACGAGGCTTTTCTGCCTGTCGGTATGCCGAGGCTTGATGGATTTTTGGATAAAGATAAAATAGAGACATTTAAAAAGCAGTTTTACGGTGTACATCCTGATTTTGAAGGGAAAAAAATCATATTGTTTGCACCTACGTTCAGAGGCAACGGTCAGAAAAGCGCTTATTACGATTACGACTGGCTTGACCTTGGCAGGATATACGATTTCTGCGGGGATGAATACATATTTTTAGTTAAAATGCACCCGTTTGTATCAGTTCCTATAGAAATACCTGAGGAATACAGCAGCAGAATAATAGACTTCGCAGCCTATCCAAATATAAACGACCTCTATTATGTCACAGATATTCTGATTACAGATTATTCTTCAAATTACTTTGAGTATTCGCTTATGAGGAGACCTGTAATTTTCTATACTCCGGACAGGGAGATATACGAACTTTCAAGGGGAGTACACAGAAGTGTCAGAGAGCATGCTCCGGGAAAGGTATGCGATACATTTGAAGAGCTGATGGAAGCTCTTAGAACAAAGGACTATGAAATTGAGAAAGTATACAAGTTTGTTGAAGAAAACTTTGGAGAATATGACGGACATGCTTCCGATAAGGCGATAGATTATATATTGCTCGGAAAAAGAGATGAAGAACAGACAGAATAAAGCTTATATGGAGGTATGATTTACGTGATTAAGGAAAATAAACCGGGAATGAATGACTTTAGCAAGTATCGAAGCGAGTTGATGGGATTGGCCATAATAAGCATTATATTCTTTCATTATTCCGAGGATGCTCTCAGTCATTACAGCGCGGGGATTCACTATACAATAACTTATTGGTATCGTATGCTTATAGGAAGTATAGGGGTAGAAATATTTTTGTTTGTATCCGGAATGGGTCTGTATTTTTCAATGAAAAGGGGGGGCAGCAGCGATATACTCGGCTTTTATAAAAAAAGATTCGTCAGAGTTTTGATTCCATACCTTGTATACGCTTCAATCGCTTGGTTCATAATGGACGTCATTCAAGAAGGCAGAGGAATAGGGCTTTTCATATATGATTTAAGTACTCTCGGATTTTGGTATGACGGAAGAAAAACTATCTGGTTTGTTGCGTTTATCTTGACTATGTATGTAGTTTTTCCGTTGATATATGAGATGGTTGAAAATAAGAAGAGCGGGACAAAAACTATTATTGTAATAGCTATAGTCATATTTATTTTAGAATGTTTTAGAGTTTCAAATCCTGAGGCATATAACGATACTGAAATTGCTCTTACCAGAATACCTATTTTTATACTCGGAGCCTACTTTGGAAAAAAGATATATGATAAACAAGCGATTACTCCCGGATATTACGCTTTGTTTATTTCCGGTATTGCGGCAGGTTTTATAAATTTCTGCTTTGAATATCTTCATGACAGCGGAAAGGCCGAAGAAGGTATAGTGAAGATATTGTATTCCTATTTGCATCATTTTGACAGATATATAAACGCCTGGTATTCCCTCGGCATCATGTTCCTGGCAATATTGATATTAAGAAAGATAATCGGAAAATTTAAACCTCTGGACAGTATATTGAATCGGTCGGGGGCTTTATCCTTTGAGCTTTACATGACGCATGTGACGGTAAGAAGGATATTTATACTGGCAGGGTTGCCTATATGGTTGTTTAAATGTTATTTTGTTGTTATAATAATTTCGATTGTTGCTTCAGTCATATTAAACAAAGTAAGCGATTTAATAAAGGTTAAAATGTTGCACGAATAGCAAAAAATGCGGAAAAGTTTTTATAGAAAGAAAAGGTGGAAAAAATGGCAAAAGAAAAAATAAACTGGGAAGACGAACAGGTAAGACACAGTTACCGTCACACCGCTTCCCATATAATGGCGCAGGCTGTAAAGCGCCTCTGGCCCGACGTGAAGCTGGCTATAGGACCGGCTATAGATAACGGCTTTTATTATGACTTGGAATCGGAGCATAAATTTTCCGAAGAGGATTTTATGAAAATCCAAAAAGAGATGAAAAAAATCGTTCAGGCCAATTATCCTTTGGAAAGATTCGTGCTGCCGAGAGAGGAAGCCATCGAGTACATGAAAGAAAGAAAAGAGCCTTACAAGGTGGAATTGATTGAAGACCTGCCGGAGGACGAAGAGATTTCATTTTACAAGCAGGGCGAATTTGTTGACCTCTGCGCCGGCCCTCATATGGAGTCCACGGGAAAGATAAAGGCATTCAAGCTGATGAGCGTCGCCGGAGCATACTGGAGAGGCGACTCGAACAGACAGATGCTTCAGAGAATATATGCGACAGCTTATCCTACGCAGGAAGCTCTTGACGAATATATAACCAAGATGGAAGAGGCCAAGAAACGCGACCATCGCAAGATAGGCAAGGAAATGGACCTTTTCATGCTTACGGAGGAAGGCCCGGGCTTTCCGTTTTTCCTTCCGAAGGGCATGATAATAAGAAACGAGCTGGAGGCTTTCTGGAGAGAAGAACATACAAAGCGCGGATATGAAGAAATCAAGACGCCGCTCATATTGAACGAGCAGCTCTGGAGAACCTCAGGCCACTGGGACCACTATAAAGACAATATGTACTTTACAAAGATAGACGATGAAGATTACGCCATAAAGCCTATGAATTGTCCGGGCTCCATGCTTGTTTACAAACGTAAGCTTTGGTCATACAGAGAGTTTCCGCTTCGCTGCGGAGAGCTGGGACAGGTTCACAGACATGAGCTTTCGGGCGCTTTGCACGGTCTTATGAGAGTAAGAACCTTTACTCAGGACGACTCGCATATCTTCATGCTTCCGGAGCAGGTGAACGAAGAAATTAAAAATGTAGCTCAGTTCTGCGACGATGTGTATAAGATGTTCGGCTTTGACTATCATGTGGAGCTTTCCACAAGACCCGAGGATTCCATGGGAACCGATGAAGAGTGGGAAATGGCCGAGAATGCGCTTAGAAACGCTATAGAAGAAATGGGAGTGCCTTTCGTGATAAACGAAGGAGACGGAGCTTTCTACGGCC
This sequence comes from uncultured Clostridia bacterium, assembly GCA_937900415.1. Lineage (GTDB taxonomy): Bacteria > Bacillota > Clostridia > Peptostreptococcales > Anaerovoracaceae > Fimisoma. The sequence goes on along the minus strand of CALCEY010000009.1, from coordinate 125,608 downwards.
CTAAGCTGGACTTCCATCTCCAAGATTCCATCGGAAGAACGTGGCAGTGCGGCACCATTCAGCTGGATTTACAGATGCCTCAGCGTTTTGACCTTACGTACGTAGGGCCTGACGGCGAGAAGCATCGCCCTATAATGATACACCGAGTAATTTTCGGTTCGATCGAAAGATTCATAGGAATACTTACAGAGCACTGTGCGGGAAAATTCCCTCTTTGGCTTGCGCCTGTTCAGGTAAGGCTTATGACGGTGACCGAGAAGTTTGCCGATTACGCTGTTGAGCTGAAAGAGCGGCTTGAGAAAGCAGGACTCAGGGTCGAAGCCGACGTAAGAAACGAAAAGATAGGGTATAAGCTGAGAGAGGCGAGAAACGAAAGAGTCAGCTACATGTGCGTAATAGGAGAAAAAGAGGTCGAAAGCGGCACGCTTTCAGTTCGTTCCGGCAAAGAGGGCGAGCTGGGAGAGATGACGGTAGAAGCCTTTACGGAAAAACTTCTTGATGAAATCAGAACAAAGAAGATGTAAATCGTATTAACGAAATAAAATTTTACCCCGGAGAATATATGATGCTAAACTTTTTAAAGTAAGCGTCAGTATTTCCGGGGTATTTGTTTAGAAATATTTTCTCTGTAAAAGGCGGATAAATCTGATTTGCCCGTCTACATGCCGCTTTCTGCTATGCGCATCATTATTGCACATTCGATACGCTTTTTAAATAATTCGCAGCCGGCTTCATATATGCCGCGGATGGAGCCGGAGGCATGATAGGCGTTGGCGGCGCAACCACCCGAGCAGAACAGCTTTGCCCAGCAGTCCTGACATTCGGGACGGGAATATGCATTGCAGTTTTTAAAGTCATCTCTAAGCTCATTATTTGTGACTCCGTTCCAGATGTCGCCCAGCTTGAAAGACTCTTCTCCCACAAACTGATGGCAGGGGTACAAGTCTCCGTGAGGCGTAACGGCCATATATTCGGTGCCTGAGCCGCAGCCTGAGATTCGCTTGTATATGCAAGGACCGTTGGCGAGGTCAAGCATGTAGTGATAGAAGGTGATCGGTTTTCCTTCCTTCTGCCTTTTGAGCATTTCCAGCGCTAAAATTTCGTACTGCTCCTTTACGATTTCAATGTCTTCGGGAGTAAGGGCGGCAGGGTCGTCGGGAGAAGTCACCACAGGCTCCATACTAAGCTCCGTAAAGCCGAGATCGGCCATATGGAATACGTCCTTTGTGAAGTCAGGGTTGGCGTGGGTGAAGGTGCCTCGCATGTAATAGTTTTTTCCGTTTCTGGCTTCAACCATTTTAAGGAATTTCGGAACGATAGTGTCGTAGCTGCCGTTGCCGGCATAGTCTACCCTCAGCCGGTCATGGATTTCCTTTCGCCCGTCAAGGCTCAGGACTACGTTGCTCATTTCTCTGTTGGCGAAGTCTATGACATCGTCGTCTATCAACATTCCGTTGGTTGTAAGGGTAAAACGGAAATTTTTATGATATTGCTTCTCTATGCTGCGGGCGTATTGAACCAGTTGTTTTACCACGTCCCAGTTCATCAGCGGTTCGCCGCCGAAAAAGTCAACCTCGAGATTGGTTCGGCCTTCGGAATTTTCTATCAGAAAATCCAGAGCACGTTTGCCCACCTCAAAGCTCATGAGGGCGCGGCTGCCTGAATATTTTCCCTGGCTGGCGAAGCAGTAGGAGCAATTCAGATTACACGTATGAGCCACGTGGAGGCAGAGCGCTTTTATCACGTTGCCACTGCGTTCTTTAAAAGTTCCGGCCATTTCTTTAAAAACGTCAGGAGTATAGAGCTGCCCTGCGGCCTTTAATTCTTTTATATCTGTTATACATTCAAGAATCTCCTCTTCGGTGATGCTTTCGATTTCCGAATCGCCGTATTTTGCCATGATTTCAGAAACTATTTCTTCTTCTGTTTTCAGCGGAAACATGGCGATGATGTCATAGGCTATCGGGTCTACCGAATGGACTGCGCCTGAGCATGTGTCGAGCACGATGTTGTAATTGTTCAGTTTATATTGATGCACCATATCGGTTCCTCCGTTTACATAAAGAATGCCGCCAAAACGGCGGCACTCTGTAATTTGATAATTCAGAACGCTTCTATTTGTTTTCGTTCTCGCATTTTTGATTAGCGATGCCGCAGCTCGTCTTGCATGCCGACTGACAGGAAGTCTGACATTCTCCGCAGCCGCCGTTCTTAGCGCTTTCGCAAAGGGAAGCGGTTTTAAGTGTTTTGATTCTCTTCATAATGTAAGTCTCCATTCTAATAATCTTTGCTGTAATAAAGTCATTTTACCATGAAGAGGCCTTTAAATCAAGGTGTTGAAATAGATTTTCGGCAGTCTGAACGGAGCTTCTCCTGACCGGATAATTTCGGCGGTCTTTGCAGAAATTAGGTTAACCGTATACTTTAAGCGGAGCAGCTCGACAGACTTCCTTTTAGGCGATTTTAAGAGAATTGTGGTTTACTTTACTGCATTGCATATATAACTCACTCTGAAAGTTCCGTTGAGTTCTAAGAGCTTTTCTATAGCTTCCGCATCGGTTATTGATGCGCCTGACTGTTTGCTTTCCTCTTGAAGCAGACCGAGAAGAGATGACAGATCGGTGCCAATTTCAGGCTGGAAATTTTCAACGCTGCAGTCTGAAAGTCCATAAGTTTGCATCATATCGGATGCTGCTTCGCTATAGGTTCCTATTTGGTCAATTAGACCACAGTCTAAAGCTTGCTTGGCCGTATATATCCTGCCGTCAGCCAGTTCTTTTACTTCGGCTTCAGTCATATTTCTTCCATCGGCAACTATGCCTACAAACTGTTCATAAGCTTCGTCTATTAAAGATTGGAAAATGGCACGCTGTTCATCTGTCATGGGTTCTGTGGAACTTCCCATGGCCTTGTTGTCTCCCGAAGTAATCGTTTCCGTTTTGACGCCGAGATTATCAAGAAGTTCGCTTAAATCTATGAAGCTTCCCATTGTAACTCCTATTGAACCCGTCCAGCAGTTTCTGTTGGCTATGATTTTGTCGCAAGGCGCGGAAATATAGTATCCTCCGGAAGTGGCCTGAGACTGCATTGAAGAATATACAGGTCTTCCGGTGAGCTCCTGATATTCTTTTATTTTGAGATAAACCTCGTCTGAGGCGTAAACGGAACCGCCCGGCGTATTGATATACAAAATCAGTCCTTTATTATCATCGTCGTATATCATTGCGTCTATAGCGTTTAATATATATTGATGATTATAAGTTCCGGTGCCGTATTCATCTATGGAACCTTCTATATAAAGCGTTCCTATATAATCATGGCCGAAGCCTGTGGTAACTTCATTTGAAGGTGCGGCCCCTATTACGGAAATAAGTTCGTTACAACCTGTGACAAGAAAACCGATACAAAGTATTACGAGAGCGATGATTATGAGTGCTTTTGCCCAGCCCGGTATGCGTTTTTTACCGTTATTGCCATATTGCTTTGAAGCCGGAGCTCCTTTTTTGTATTTATCTGTATCTTTACAGTTTCCGGAATCGGTAGAAAAGCAACCGTTCGAGTAATATTGAACTTGTCTGTGACTTCCCTGACTGTTGTTTTGTCTGCTGTCCCGAGAGCTGTTCTTTGTATTTCCGGATTTGTCGGTATAAATGCAGCTGTTTTGTGCTTGTACGTCATTGCTGCCGTTGCTGCGATTGCTGTCGCCGTTGTCCTTGCTATCGCTTATATTACGGTTGCTGTTAATATTGTCTTCGTTGCTGTTTTTATCAAAAAAATCCAAAATCAAATCCTCCCTGCCAGTTGAATATATTATGATTTTATCATGAAAGCCATGATGTGAAAAGATGATAATTTATGAAAGTCTTTCATATGACGGTATATATTTAAAACGCTTATTTTCCGCCATACCTGCTGAACAGCGCCAGTATATTCATGATCGGTATGACTTAAGCGCATAGTGAGTTCTTTGAAGCTTTTTTGCTGCCGGAGAGGGACCAATCATGATTTTCCATGATATTTTTGAAGAGGTTTTCCAAATGGTATTTTTGCGCCGGCTTTTTCAAGTCTGTGGTTTGGAGCAGGGTTTTTCAAGTCCGTGATTTTCATTAATACTTTCGATTGTATTTGATTGTATTTTAAAGTCGAGATGCTCCTTTGTCCGGGAAAACTACAGCAAGCAGGCCGTTCATAAAAAACTGCGCATACGGCGAAAAAGCAGTACATAAAAAGCTGAGAAACCGATGGAGGGCTACTTGTAAAAAGCCGGGAGGATTCCTGAAAACAATCGCTCGTGTAAAACATGAAAGACTGCCGTAAACAGCTTAAATTATTATATTGACAGCGTACTATATAACGTAGTACACTTAAGACGAAAAGGGTTATAAAATGAGATAAAGGGGATATGGAAGGAACGACTTATGTTTAAAATTGATTTGCGAAGTCACAAATCAATATATGAGCAGATAACAGACGGCTTTAAAGAGATGATAATGACCGGGGTTTTGGCGTGCGGAGAAAAGATTCCGTCGGTGCGGGAGCTTTCGAAGGATTTAGGGGTAAATCCGAACACCATCGCCAAGTCGTACAGGGAGCTTGAACGGCAGGGATATATTTATACGGCTACCGGGAGGGGGACCTTCGTGGCAGATAAAAGCAAGTTAAAAGCAGAGCCGGTAGAAATCGAAAGGGCAAAAGATGCTTTGTGGGGAGGTTTCAGAGAACTTCTCTTCCTTGGAATCGACTATGATGAAGCTATAAAAATCGCAGAAGAATTATTCGAGGAAAGGAGGAAGAACTCGTGATCAGGATTGAAAATGTTTCCAAACGATTTGGTGATACTGAAATTTTAAAAAACTTCAGCCTTAATGTTCCGAAAGGGGCGGTATACGGACTCATGGGTCTCAACGGAGCAGGAAAGACTACGGTCATTAAGCATCTGGCAGGCTTTATCGAACCTGACGAGGGAATAATAACCATAGACGATCAGCCGGTAATAGACAACGAAGAGTTGAAATCACGGGTTCTTATTATTCCCGACGAGCTGTACTTCTTTAACAGCTACAGCTTGAAAGACATGAAGAGGTATTATCAGAAAATATATAAGGGGTGGAATGAAGAACGTTTCGAAGAGATGATGAAAGACTTTTCCCTGGACATCAATAAGAATTTGATGAAGTTTTCCAAGGGAATGAAAAAACAGGCGGCGTTTTGCCTCGCTCTTTCGGCAACACCTGATTATTTGATTTTAGACGAGCCGATAGACGGACTGGACCCGATAGTCCGCAGAAAACTCTGGCGCTACATAATGGGGGATGTGGCAGAAAGGGAGATGACGGTTCTTATTTCTTCTCATAATGCCAGAGAAATGGAAGATGTATGCAATTATATAGGGATTATCGCCGGAGGCCGGATGATTTTCGAGGGGGATTTGCTGGAAATCATGCCGACATCCATAGAAGAAATTTTCATCGAGAAGCTGGGAGGTGGAAAAAATGAAATTTAAAAATACCTTCAGCCTCTCAGGCGCATTGATAAGGGAAATCTTCAGGATGTACTGGTATATTCCGGTGCTTACTTTCGTTTTATATTTTTTCGTGGGAATCATGCCGATTCTCTCAAATATGTCGAACATTGACGCTATAGACTATTACATATATGAATCCGTGAAAAATATGAATATCATATATTCAGGGATTATGTGTATAACAGCCGTTGTTACCGCTGTTATGATGATGGGCTTTATTCACAGGGAATCAAAAGCTTTGATGATGCATATACAGCCTCTGTCAAAAAACAGAATATTCAATTCGTATTATCTGTCAGGCTGGCTCATGTGCGTTATACCTATTTTGCTGACCGCTGTTTTGTATATGCTTCTGGCGTTTAAGATACAGGCGCTCACCAGATTTGACATCGTTTTCTGGCTGCTTTCGTCAATAGCGGTGACGACATGGTTTTACGGCATTACGGTTTTTGCCGGAACGCTTACAGGAACATCGGTTATGAATCTTCTTACAACTTGCGTGCTGATGATTATACTTCCTGTTCTGGTAACTATTGCCGGCGCTTATTGCAGCATTTTTATAAGTGGATATTATAAAATGCCAGAATGGATAATGTACGTCTCTGAAAATTACAATCCGCTGCTGAACATGCTTTTCAGCTACGGGTACAGAGGAGACGAAGACGGCAGAATTATAATCTTCATGGTGTATTTTGCCGTAGGCGTGCTTTTATCCATATTAGGCAGATATGTATACAAGACCAGAAAGTTCGAAAAGATAGGAAACTCTACTCTTTCAAAGACCTTTGAAGAGCTTATGACGTATGTCGTTGTATTTGTCGGAATGAGTTCCTTTGGATTTATGATGTGGACTTTCAGCGACTCAAAACCTATGATAATAGTCGGAATGATCATAGGAACGCTGCTGACTCTTTCCGTGGTGAAAATAATCGTCAACAGAAGCGTAAGAATATTCGGAAAAGATTTGCTCAGATCGCTTATCGCATGCTCCGTAATAACCATAGTATTCATAGCGCTGACGGTCTTCGACATTACTGGCTTTGCAAGGCGCGTACCGGAGGCGGAAGATGTAAAATCGGTGAAAATGGACGATTTTGCCACCTTTTACGATAGCTTCATATTTGACGGTTTCATGAACAAGCGTAATGTAAATTCCGAAATGCAGTTTACCTCGCCGGAAAACATAGAGAGAATAGTAAAGCTGCATAATTATATAATAGAGAACAGGCTTTATACAGAAGAAATCGAAGGCGGAGCTGAAGTATACGATATGGAGGGCGAACCGGTAAATATAGAAAACGAATATATCCATATGAAATATAAGCTTAAGGACGGAAAAGTCCTTGAACGCTATTACTATGTCAACATGGATGAAAAGGTAGCAGGCATGCTGGATGAAATTCTTACAAGCGAGGAATACAGAGAAAAGAGTAAAATTTCTTCTTATGTTAATATGAAAAATATTAATTACATTCAGATAACTGGTATGAATGACGACTACAGCGACTATGAAGAGGAGTTTTATGATGAGGGCGAAAGAAGCTATTACAGCTACGGCGACCATTATGAGGAGCAGGAAATAAGCAGCGGAAATATAGCTGTCATTGAAAACCCAAAGCTGATTAAAAAAGTTTTTGAAGCCTATGATAAAGACATGGGGGAATACGGTTATATCAACAGCAATAAATATGTCTCCAAGCTGAAGGAAATAGCTACGGTTGAAATTTACTTTAAAAAGCCGGAAAGCAAGAAAAGGAAAAGGATAAGCTACGGAGATGAAAGTATCAGCTTCTCAATATCAAATTTTGACGAAAACATCATAGAATGTCTTATCGAATCAGGTTACGGTTATACCGTAGGGCGGAAAAAAGCGTAGTTGTCTGTTTTGAGTGTCTCCTGCGGCTGCAATGTGTTTTAACCAAAGCTATAAACCTTTTGAGATCGGAGTTACCTTGAGCCGTTTGCGGCGGCAATGCATTTTAACCGCCGTTTGCGTGCCGACTGCGATTGGAAAGTAATATATCGAGGAAAAAGTAATAGAGTTTAAACGTTGAGGCCGCAGCGATTTGCGGCCTTAATTTGCAGGACGGCCGGATGCGACGCAAAGCACTGCGATAAGCATTTACATTCTATACGATTAAGATACGATAAGAAAGGGACTGTATGAAAAAGTCTTACTATCAAAACATAATAATCGGAGCAGGCGCTGCCGGTCTTTACTGCGGCTGCGCTCTGGGAGGCGATACTCTGATACTTGAAAAGACGAGCCGTCCCGGCAGCAAGCTTTTAGCGTCGGGAAGCGGAAAGTGCAATATAACCCACGGAGGCTCCATCAAAGATTTTATAGAACATTACGGGCCTCACGGCAAAAATATACGGCGTGTGCTGCAAAGATACGGCAATATTCCACTCTGCAATTTTTTTGAAAGTCTGGGGGTTTCACTTTTAGAGAGGGAGGATGGAAAAATTTTTCCTTCGTCGATGAAAAGCATGAGTATTCTCCGGGCATTGTTCGGAGAGCTTGAACGAAAAAAAGTTGATATAAGTTGTAACTCACCGGTTGTCAGACTGATACCGCCAAAGGCTTACGGTGCTTTTGAAAGCGAAGCCGATGGCAGCAATGCTGAAGCATGTAAAAATGAAAGCGGCGAAGCTGAAGCGAGCGAAAACGTTGATGCCGAGAGCCGGGACTTGATGTTTCAGGTTCAAATTCCCGGGAAAACCTTGAAATGCCGCAATCTGATAATCGCAACAGGAGGCTGCTCATACCCTAAAACCGGTTCTGACGGTAAGATGTTTGATATACTGAGGCGGGATTTAGGGCTTGAAATAGTAAAGCCAGAACCTGCGCTTACGCCTGTATACGTTGAAGATTATATTTACGGTGATTTGAGCGGTATAAGCTTCAAAAACATTTCCATGAATATTTCAGGCGCTGTTCATTGCGGCGATTTGCTTTTTACCGGTAAAAACCTCTCCGGCCCGCTGGTTTTAAATAATTCACGCTACCTGAGCCCCGGCGCCGGCTTTTCGCTGAACTTCCTGGCGCCGCTCAGCGGGCAGGAGGCCGCCGCCCGGTTTAAAAGAGATTTTCCGGGCGGCGGCAAATCGCCGCAGAGCTATATGTGCGAGGAACTTGAACTGCCCAGGAGATTTGCACAAAAGACAGCCTTGGAACTCGGAATCAGCCGAAACAAGGTTTCTCAGCTTACGGGGGGTCAGATAAGGAAGCTGGCCGAAACCTTGACAGACGCTCATTTTACCGTCAGCGCTTTGGCCGGCTTCGGAGAAGCAATGGCGACGAAGGGAGGTATAAGTCTTTCAGAGATAGAGCTTTCAAAGATGAGCTCAAAGAGATATGAAGGGCTGTATTTTATAGGAGAAGCCGTGGACGTGGACGGAGATACGGGAGGATATAACTTGCAGTTTGCATTTTCCTCAGCCTTTGCCGCAGCAGAGAGGATTCTCAAAAAGACTTTATGATAATATAAAATTTTATGTAAAAAGCCCGCCGGTATGCCGGCGGGCTTTGACTATTTATGACGTATGTCTTCTATCTGATCTGCCGAGAGAACCTCCAGCAGATCTCTGTTAATATCCTGCATTCTTGAGAGATCACCGTATTTAATATGAGACAGCTCGTGGAAATAAGTTGTGTGCTGCATTTCATGACTTAAACGAGGGTTTAATACCACAGTATAAAAATCAAAGCCGTCTGAAATGACAAAACCATGAACGGAAGTAGGCATATCAATAAGAACTACTCTTACATCATTAAGGTCCAGTTTTTTCATAGGTTAATCATCATCCTCTCTTTTCATTCTGTTTACAAGAGCTATAACGGTCTCCAAGTCTTCTGCGCTGACATTTTTTGAGGCGCTGAACAGCATACGGAGCTGGGGCCTTTCGTATACCTGCTGAGCGATGGCTCTGGCTTCGTCATCGACATAATATGAACCTGAATCCGGAAAATTGTCCGGCTCTTCGTAATGTTCAGACGAGCCGTCAGCTTCAGAAATGTCGGAGTTCATCTCCGACAGGCGTCTCTTGGCTGCGGCCATAAAGGAAGTGTATTCGATTCCAAACAGAGAGGTAAGCTCGATAAGCTTGTTTAAACTGATTTTTCGTTCTCCTGTCTCATAACGCTGGATTGTTTTCGCTGTAACGCCTATCTTCTCTCCTGCCTGTTCAAGGGTGTGACCGCTTTTTATTCTGGCCTCCCTAAGCATTGAACCGAGTATGCTATACAAATTTACTTCATAGTCGCTCATTTAAAAACGCCCTTTCTCGTTGGTGTAACTTAATTATAGACCGAGTCGGACAAAAAATCAAGAAAAATTTTAAAAAATGTCCAAAAAGGTGTTGACACGGAAAATCCGTGGTGCTATTATGATATTGTCCGATAAGGACAAAACGTTGTGACTGATGGTACCAAAAAGGACACAATATGGAAAAACAGAATAAACAGCGCCAAAACAAACGATTCTACAGGGAGCATAGCTTTGAAAGCTTCCTGAAACGAGATGAATTGGAAAAAGGCTGCGAAGGACAATTTAATAATTACCGGTCCGGTACGTTCTTTCAGAGATGAGCCCGAGTGCAGACGCGCGGATTTTGCGGCAAACGTCTGGCATAAAATAGGAAACTGGCAAAGCTTAAGGCGACGATGTTCTGGAAGGATAATGATACTTACGCATTGCCGGGTCACACCATGGTGCGTCCCGGAGGAAATCGGGGAGGCCGAGGAGCCTATGAAGCAGAAGCCTACTGCTGCCGGATCGGATGAAAGGAAGGAGATTATGATACAGGTAAAATGCATTTCAGGAGAGACGGAGTATATCGAAGCCGGGCTTTCAGCCATGCTAACGGAGGGCTGGGAAATAATCAGCATAGAGACTGCAATATACGAAGGCTATGGAAGCTTGAGAAAAGAAACCACCGCTTACCTGAAAAAAATTTCGGAGTAATCAGAATCAAAAGCAAACAGAAAAAATAAAAAAGGAGAATTAAAATTATGGCAATCAGTACACAGGGAACAGTTTTAAAAATCAAGAACGGCGATGAAGCCGTAACGACAGTAAATATTAAATCATTTCCGGATCTCGGAGCGGCGCCTGCCGCCATCGACGTAACTACGCTGGCCGATACGGTACAGAAGTTTATTCCGGGAACCAAGGCGCTGGCCGCCATGGAATTTCTGGCTAATTATGAAAAGGAGATTTTCTCAACTCTTAAGGAGAAGGAGGGAACGCAGCTGACTTATTCGGTAGAATTCGGAACAAGCGGAACCTTTACCTTTACGGGCACACATTCTGTAGCAGTGGCGGGAGCAGGACTTAACGCCGCCGTCGACATGAAGATTTCCGTACTTCCGAGCGGCGAAATTTCAGCAGCTTAATTAACTTTGAAGGGAGGGAAATATATGAAAATTAACGGCAGAGAATATAAAATTCCTGAATTAAATTTCAACGCAATGTGCGAGCTTGAAGACATGGGGGCGTCTTTTACGGAGATGGACAAAAAGGTGCTTTCTACAGTCAGAGCTTTCTTGGCGCTTGCTATGGGCGGGGACGCAGAAAAGGCGGGAAAGGAAATCGAGGCGCATATCGCTTTGGGCGGCAGTTTTGATGAAATTATGGATGACATCAACAGGGCTGTGGAGGAAAGCGATTTTTTTCAGGCTCTCAAGGCGTAGCAGAAGAAGGAAGCTTGAAGCGGCAAGGAGAAGAAGACGGCGAAAGTACCGGTAAGAAAAGGGCAGATAAGAAGAAAATCGGTACTTTAAGAAAGACTATAGAGGAAGAATGGCTTCCTCTCGCACTTATGGCAGGAGTAGGCAGAGAAGAGCTGGGGAGGCTTACTCCTGCCGGCCTTGCTCCTTACATAAAGGCATATGAGCTGAGGCGTAAAACGAGGCTTGAGGAAATAAATTTCCAATGCTGGCTGACGGGAATCTACTTCACCCATTCCATGGCCTGCGCATTTTCACAGGGAAGCTCATATCCGGAAGCGCCTTTTGAGTTGTTCGCAGAACAAATTTCCGAAGAAGAAAAAAGCAAGAAAGCCGCAGAACTTTTTTCCGCTTACGTCTGTGAGTTCAATTCTCAGATGAAAAAGGAGGGAAGATGAAATTACTTGACGGTTATAACTTGACGGTTGGCGCGCTTTTAGCCGTATTTGCTGAAATTTTCCGGCAATATGGCGTAGTCCTGGCGACATTTCTGATATTCAACGTTATAGACTGGATAACCGGAACGTGCAAGGCCCGCCTTTCCGGAAAAGAATCCAGTGCGGACGGTCTGAAAGGAATCTGCAAAAAGCTTGGCTACTGGGTAATTATTTTCGTTGCCTTCATGACAGGCCAAAACCTTATAATTATGGGAGAAGAGATGGGCTTCGGCCTTGAAGCCGCCGGCTACATAGGCTGGCTGACTCTTGCCATGCTGGTGGTAAACGAGGCGCGAAGCATAACTGAAAATCTGATTCAAATGGGCGTTTCTGTTCCTGATGTTTTAGCAAAAGGGCTTGCGATAACTCAGAGCGAGCTTGAAGATATGCAGGAGAAGAAAGAAGAAAAGGAGATCAAAAACAAGCCGTCGCCGTAAAGTTAAAGAAAACACAGCCGGGATAAAAGCACAAGGCCGCTTATTTCAAGCGGCCTTGTTCGTCACTCCGCCTTATTTTAAAGCAGAGTATTATCAACAGGCGAGTTTCTCTGAATATCAAAAATGAGCTCGCCTGCGGCGGTTATATTATTGGTACATTTTCACCGAGAATATTGATAAACGGGGTCGGGTCGATTACGTCTTTGTATTTTTTATCATACTTATTCCAGGAACGGTACGGTATCGCAAAATATTCAATTTTTCTGCAACCGTAGCTATCGTTATTAAGGCGGATACACATTAAGAGCCTTCCTGCAAAATTTTTTGCAGGTGGTTTTGGAGAGGAAATAACGTCATATATATCTTCAAATGGTATATGCAGCTGCAAGTCGGGATTTTCCATGGACATCATGGTTAATTCTTTATCCTTTATATAAAAGCAGGCGTTGACGTTTTCTCCGTCGTAAGGAGTACCGCCCTTAATATCCATGTCGGGAAAAGGGTTTTTATGACATGAGGCAAATATGATGGCGTCCGGCTCGATTTCTTTTTGAAGCTTTTCCATGAAAGGAATCAGAGTATCCTCTATTAGAGACAGAAGACCGTCTGAAATCGGTCCGTATTTTTGTTTATGAATCACATTATAAATGAGGGAGCCAATCATGAAAAGAAAAACGGCAATCCTAAAAATATCCCAAAACATATGCAGAAACCTCCGCCAAATATTTAGAACATTATATATCATTAAAGAAAGGAGCGCAAGAAATAAAAGATTAAAGAGCAGCAATTGTATTCTTGCTGAGAGCTTTATACGGTAGAGTCTTTAACAGGAATATAAAAAAACGCCATAACCCGGCAATTGAGGTTTTTATTGCTCTTAAAAATATCAAGGTTTTAAGGCTCTGCGCGCTTGTACCCGTCAGAGCGCAGGAGGACGCATGGTTTAATGGAAGGAAGGGAAGCGGACGATTAACGATTAATCGTATCGGAGGTGATTAATAAAGCACTTCAAAATTAGCTTTGAGCACATTTATAAATGGTTGAGGGTCGAGATATTTTTCAAATTCTTTATGCATGGGATGATAATATCCCATAGGAATAATCAGAGCCTTGCGCATTTTAAGGTGGCGATGGAAATGCAAAAAGATATAGATTCTTACATGATAAAAGGTTTTAGGGACTTTACGCTTTGGTATATCTAAAGAAATACAGGATATTTTGTCAAAATCTATTATATATTTTAGCTCAGGCTGATATATGGATTGTATAACTATCTTGTTATCATAAATAAAAACACAAGCATTGGTTTTGCTTGAGTCTACTAACTTTTTCTCTGCAAGTTTGTTAACTTCTACAAAGACTATTGCTTCCGGGTTATATTTATTGCTTATTTCATCGTGCAAAGGGATTAGAGTACCGTTTATAAAATCCTTCTGTTCCTCTGTAAAGGGTTTGAGTTTTATGACTCTGTGATAGACACCTATGAAAAAGAAAGCGATACCGTACAGACCCAACGCCAGCCTTATAATATCCCAAAGCATATAACTACCTCCAAGCATTTTTAAACATTATATATTATTAAAGAAAGGAGCGCAAGAAATAATGGATAAAGAACTGATAATCAAGGTCGATACGACTCCGCTCGAAGAACTTCGGCAAATTCTTTTATCTATCGACGAGTCGATTAAGAAGGCTCAGAGTAAAGCCGAAAAGGGGCTGAGCATAGCTGCGAACGTATCGAGTATTCTGAGCCTGGTTTTCTCGTTTGAAAAAGCCAAAAAAGCAGCTGACAATCTGGTGAACAAAGGTTTAAAAGCAATAAATGACGCCATGGGAAATATTGGAAAGAGTATAGAAGGAATTACAAAACCGATGTCATCAATGAACAAGACTTTAAAGGAAGGTATGAACGAGACTGCGGAAACCATAGAAAAAACCGCTAAAAAGACTTCCAAGACTAAATTCAGCTTCGGAGGCATTGCAGCCGTCGCAAGTATAGTGGCAAGCCTCGTTGGATATTTCGTGGACATGCTTTCCGCCAACGAAAGTCTGAGCGAAAGGATGGGAGAAATCTGGGAAAAGATTTCAGAAGCTCTGGCGCCTGTAACAGAAGCAGTCATGTCTCTGTTCGACTCATTCCTGCAGGGAGGAGAGGGAACCACTTCCATGTTTGACGGAATAATAGAGATTATTACCAATGTTGCTGCGGTGATAGGAGAGGTTATAGGTCAGATTGTGACGTTTTTTCAAGAAAACAGTGAAGTTATAAGCTCGATAGTAAACGCCGTATGGGGAGTCATAAGCGCCATAATCGAAACAGCCAAGGATATATTTGCAGGAGTCTTTGAGGTGATAGGCGCATTTTTCAAGGAACACGGAGATACGGTAATGGCAGTAGTTGAGGCCGTATGGAGCTTCATTTCCGACATATTGGACGGAGCAGCCAAGATATTCGGAGGAGTTTTCGACGTTATCGTCGGCATTTTCACCGGCAACGGAGAAAAAATCAAAGAAGGCTTCAAGAAAATATGGGAAGGCATAAAAGGCATATTCAGCGGTATGGGCGAGTTTTTCAGCGGAATCTGGGACAAGGTCATATCCGTATTCAAGAAAGTCGGAACTAAGATAGGCGACGCCATAGGCGGAGCATTCAAGGCTGTAATCAACGCTGTTTTGTCTTTTGCAGAGGGCGTTATAAACAAATTCATCAAGGCTATAAACTTTGCGATTAAAACGATAAATCTCATACCGGGAGTAAATATCAAGAAACTGGACCTTTTGGTAATACCAAAGCTGGCCGAAGGAGGCATCCTCGATGCAGGCCAGGTGTTCATAGCGCGTGAAGCCGGCCCTGAGCTGGTAGGAAATTTCGGCTCCAGAACGGCTGTAATGAACAATAATCAGATAGTGGAATCCGTATCGCGAGGAGTGTTTGATGCCGTCAGGAGCGCCATGGGAAGCGGAGGCGGCAGTTATACGTTCAATATAACCAACACTCTCGACGGCAAGGAGATAGGCAGACAGGTGATAAGATACCATAACGGAGTCGTAAGGCAGACAGGCGTTTCACCTTTGTATATTTAGCATCCTCGCCGACTTGCAAAGAAAAGGAAAAAGAAAACAAATCTAAGACCGCGGTCAGCCCCGAAATCATGCGTCTATGACTTTCGGGGCTGACTGTATCGAAAAAGGAGGAAAAAATGGCAATTTTAAACATAGTAACGTTAAACGAGGGGGAAGCAGTAAGAAAGCCTCTGCCGGACCCTCAGACCATACAATGGGATTCAGCCGATATTGAAGCAGAGGGCTGTAGCGGAACCAATCAGCTGGGAGAGTATTTCAGAGAGGTTCTCGATGATAAGGTGACTTTAAGCGTCAGCTGGGGAGCTCTCTCAGACGAAGAAACGGCGGCTCTGCTTTCTGCCGTAGAAGGAGAGTCGTTTTTGCTGGAATATCCTGACGCAAAGGCCGGAAGCAGAATTACCGGCAAATTTTATATCAACAGCCGAACAGCGCCTCTGTACTGCTATACCTACGGAGGTCGGGAAAAGGGCGACGGCTGGAGATGGCAGGGGCTGTCGCTGACATTTACCGAGGTTTAAAGGGAGGTGAAGGAATGGAAAATAAATTGATTTTTAACAGAGGAACGGATAATGAGATGACCTTGCGCGGCAAAGATATAATTTCCGTTACGCTGACCGAAACCTTCAATTCTCAGGATGGAATAACTATGGGAGCCGCCTGCTCCAACAAGCTGACCGCAGATATAATAGTTCTGCCGGGTCTGTCTCTTGCAGCCTCCGACGTGGAAGCCTATGCGATAAAGGACGGTATGGAATATCCTCTCGGAAAATTCTACGTGTGCGACGTTGAGACGGTAAACGGATACAAGACAGCTTCTGTAGAATGTTACGACAAATTTTGCAAGGCGGAGGAAATCTATGTGCCGGGCGTCAAGCCTGTTGAAGCAAAAACGCCGCTCAATGCTGCGGAGAAAGAAAAGGGAGACGGCGAAAGCCTGGAGCCTGAAATTTCACCTGAATATTCAGTCAAAGACATACTCGAGGAAATAGCCGATAATTTGAACGCAGAGGTGGCCTTTGACTTTACGCCGTACGAGGCCTTAACCGTCGCTGATATAGAAGGATATACCTATAGGCAGATGCTGGGATATATAGCAGGACTGCTCGGCAAGAACGCATGCTTTGACAGAAACGGCCGGATAGACTTTAAATGGTATGGCGTAAGCGAAGCGGTAATAACGAGAGAAGAACAGTATCAGAATCAGTTCAATCTCATAGCCGGCGGAAAGACGCACATATCCTCCCTTACCTCCGGCAGCGAAGAAAGGGTTATCTCCGCAGGAGAGGGCAGAGGGCTGTCCTTTGAAAATCCCTTTATGACTGAAGAAAGACTTTCCGCAATTTTAGAGGAAATGGGAGACTTCTCTTTTCAGCCGTGCAGCGTGAGCTTTCGGGGAAACATGGCCATCCATGCAGGCGACAGGGTGCAGGTCGAAGACGAAACAGGCAATATGATTGACATTTGCGTCATGGAGCAGACGATTAGCTTCAACGGAGGAATGTACGCTCAAATACAGTGCTACGGCCAGAGTGAGGAAAGCTACAGCTTTGAAGCTTCCACCTCTTCGGCAGTTATAGGCTCCTTAAAGCGCAGGCTTGAAAAGACGGTGAAAATGGGAAACGAGATAAAAGGTTCGGATGGCGGATATTTTCAGATAATAGATTTAGACGGAGATGGAGTAAGCGATACCTTCGTTCTCAGAGCCGGATCCGGCGAAGGCGACCTCGTTTTCGGAAACAAGAACGGTATAGGCTTCAGCAGGGACGGCGGAAAGACCCTTACCACCGCCATCAATCAGGAGGGAATATGTACGGAAGCGCTCCATGCCGACCAGCTCTGGGGCACAGCCTTGCTTCTTGAAGGCGTTACGGCTCAGGATATGCTTCGGGCCGATAAAGACGAGAATGGCGAAATCTTTCTGGAGCTGGGTTCAAATCATAATGCAGTCATGTTCAGAGTTGAAAACGACAGAGTTTATTTTTATAACAGAGGCGCTGAAAATAAAGACGCCGGTACAGTCTGCTATATAGATCCCGGCTCCTTCGTAATCAAGAATCTGAACAAGATACAGTTCGGCGGCCTGGGTATATATCCCAACAACAACGGAAAAATCATATTCAGCACAGGAGGTAACAACTGATGGCATATAAGACAATTTTGAACGAAAAGAAATCAACCACGGGCAAGCCTTACTGCTTTTACACAGTCCAGTATGAAGAAAAATCAAGGACGGCGGCTTCCGTAAAGCTGGGCATTAAAATTCTCGCCCATCTTCAATATGCGGAATCATTTTTCGGATATTCTTCTACGGCAAAGCTGACAGTGGGAGGAACGGCATTTTCGATAGCGCTGAAGGGCAATGAGACGTGGTCGGGAACTGCTGTCCACACCATAACCAAGGAAATAACCGTTTCGGCGGCGGCAGGAACCACCTCGCTTTCGGCCAAATTTTCTGTAAGCACAGCTTCAGGCCATGCGGCGCTTTCTGAAACGACGTGCTCCAACATAACGATTTCAAGATACTATACGGCTGCCTCTATCAGCGCTTCCTCCGCAGCTATAGGAAGCTCGGTACCGATAACACTGTCAGGAAAGTATCCCTCAAGCGCCACATGTACCGTGGGCTACAGGTTTGGCAGTGCCTCGGGAACCGTCGCGAGCAAGTCTGCCTCGACATCTCTTGCATGGAATACCGGTTCTGTTAAATCCGCCCTTCTGGCACAGATACCGGCAGCTAAGAGCGGTACCTGTACGCTGACGTGTACTACTGAATACGGAGGGAGCATTATAGGCAGCGATTCATGCAGCATTACCTTATCTACGGCGGAAAAAGCCTCTGTGAATTCAGTAACGGTGCAGCCTGTCAACAGCAATGACTTCTTTGCAGAAAAAGGACTTTACGTGGGAGGATATACTAAGGCGAGAGTTGTTGTTTCGGCAGCAGCCGGCGCCGGAAGCAGCATTTCCTCTTATTCAATAACGGGTCTGGGAGCAACGGGAGCCTCAGCTGACTGGACCTCTGGAATCCTTCCGGCAAAAACATATGAGGTGAAGGTAACGGTTACTGACAGGAGAGGAACGACTGCTTCAGCGTCAAAGTCTTTTAACGTAATAAGCTATGGCAAGCCTACGGTAACCTTAAACGTGGAGAGAGGGACTGCGGACGGCGGATTTATACAGGATGACAGAGGAAAAAACCTCAGAATAACCGCAGCCGTAGGCGTAAGCCTGACGGAGGAGGGAAACCGCGGAACGCTTATTCTTAAGATGGATGGTGAAGAAATAGGAAGATATACGGATTTACAAAATTCGGAGGTTGAAAAAATAATATCGGACGTTATAGACGATAATGTGGCCCATGAGGTTTCTGCGGTTGTGACAGACAGCGCAGGAGAAAGCAGCGCAGAATTTTTGTTCGATGTTCCGACAGCAAAGGTGAATATGTCCATGCTTCCCGACGATAAGGGAGTGACCTTCGGCGGACATCCGGTAGCCGAGGGACTTGTCTCGGAATTTCCGGCTAAATTCAACGGAGGGCTTTTTGTCAATCTCAGCAAGAGCGGCTTTACCTCCGGCATGATAAATTCATGTGCGAAAGACGGCGATGATTTTACTTCGCTGGGAGAGCTTTTGCTGAATTTTGCTCACCCCGTAGGCTCGTATTACTGGAGCCTTGAAAGCACTGACCCGGGAAAGCTGTTCGGCGGAACATGGACGCAGATTACAGACAGGTTTGTGCTGGCCGCGGGAAGCATATACAAGGCCGGCAGCACAGGCGGCGCAGCTACGGTAAACCTTGCCGCTTCTCAAATGCCGTCGCATACTCATTCTATAAGCGCCAAGGCAGCTTCGGCAGGAGCTCATACTCATAAAATAAAATGTGACCTCGACGCCTATTATACTACCAGCGGGACAAGGTCATGGTCCGTTCATTATGCCGAATCGGGAGCCGGCTCTACGGTAGGCCTTACCGACAGCAAAGGCTCCCATACTCATACAGTGACAGCGACGGCGGCGGCAGCAGGCGGAGGGGGCGCACACGAAAACATGCCGCCGTATATAACGGCTTATTGCTGGCGCAGGACAAAATAGAACTGATGGGTAAGCTGACTTCGGAAAATCTGCACGGCATGCACTTGAAACACATACGGTATGCGCCTGATATAAACGGCATGCACTTGAAGCACATACGGTATGCGCCTGAACATGCGCCGGCGCGCGTCTTACACAACATGCCCGCCTCAGGGCATATAATATAAAGGCGCGTAATGCGCAAGGACAGGAAAGGAGAATTTATGGCAAAACTGATATATTTAAGCCCGTCAAATCACGGCAAGGGCGCTAATAAATGCAAGAAAACGGGCTGCTACGAGGATAAGCATACCCGCCCTATAGCTGAAGTGTGCGCCCGTCATCTTAAGAACAACGGCTTTGATGTGGTGATAGGCAAGACGACGCAGAACATGGCGGCGAGATGCAGAGAGTCAGACTTAAAAAAAGCTTCGCTTCATGTTCCCATTCATACCAACGCTTTCAGCAGAGAATCGGCCAGATATTTAATGTTTATGTTTTACAGGGACAACGACGTTTACAGAAAGCTTTTTAACGCTGTGGCTCCGTCCGTTGAAGAAGTTTATCCGGGAAAGCTCAAGGCAAAATTTGCCAAGCGCACGGACCTTTATGAGATAAATGCGCCGTCAGCAAAATCCATGTACTGTGAACTCGGATTTCACACCAACAGCAAGGACTGCGACGATTTTATCCACAAGCCGGAACTGGTAGGCAGGGCTTTGGCAAAAGGCATATGCAATTACTTCGGCGTCAGCTTTAAGGAGGAAGAAAGTTCAGGCTCCTCTTCGGAAGCGAACCCGTCTGCACCTGCTTATTCCAAGGGGGATGCGGTCAAATTGGCGGCGGTTCCCCTCTATGCAGCCTCAACCGGCAAGGTTCCGTCTACTCACGTTACGGGAACTTATTATCTTTGGGACGGCGTACCGGTAAGAAACAGGCTGAGAATAACGAATCTGAAATCAAGAGTAGGCGTCGCCGGACAGGTGACGGGCTGGATAGACAAAGACAGAATATAAAAGACAGCATATAGGTGATTTTACTGTAAAAAGGCTCCGGCGCGGGTGTGTCCCGCGTCGGAGCTCTTTGATTTTTTCGCAAATACCGAGCGGCATGTTCGGCTTTTAAAGTTTTCAAACCTTTCAAGCAGAAAAGCTTGACAGACGTTTTGCAATGTGCTAAAATTCTCATCGTGTCAAGTTGAATTGCTTAACAGGATAAAGGAGCGCCATGGTAGATGATATAACAAAAGCAAGCCTTTTATATGATTTCTACGGAGCTCTGCTGACGGAAAAGCAGAGACAGGTGATGGCCCTTTATCACGAGGAAAATCTTTCCCTTTCCGAAATAGCGCAGGAGTATAAGATTTCCAGACAGGCGGTTCACGATACTCTTAAAAAAGCCGAACAGGCTCTTGAAGATTATGAGGCTAAGCTCAGGCTTATGGATAAATTTTTGAAAACAGAGAGAGCCATCTCTTTGATTGAAGATGAAATCGCAGGTATGGAAAAGCTTGCCGCAGCAAAAGACCGGGCCCGCAGTCCGCAAGCCTCCGGCGCAGACGATATTGCGGCTTCAGGAGGCAAAGAGGCGGAGCCTTTTATAAGACGGCTCGAAAATATAAAGGCTATAATCAAAGACTTGGAGGAATAGATATGGCGTTTGAATCGTTATCAGAAAAACTCCAGAATACGTTTAAGAAACTTAAGGGCAAAGGAGTGCTTTCCGAGGCTGACATCAACGAAGCCATGCGGGAAGTGAAGCTCGCCCTGCTGGAAGCCGACGTCAACTTTAAAGTGGTTAAAGAATTTGTGTCCGACGTCAAGGAAAAATGCCTCGGACAGGAGGTTATGCAGAGCCTTACGCCGGGACAGCAGGTAATAAAGATTGTAAACGACCAGCTCACAGAGCTGATGGGAGGAACGGGAAGCAAGCTCACGTATTCGCCAAGCGGCTTTACGGTGCTTTTGATGGTCGGACTTCAGGGTACCGGAAAAACCACCTCATGCGGAAAGCTTGCCGCTTATCTTAAGAAAAATGGAAAAAAACCGATGCTCTGTGCCTGCGACATATACAGACCGGCGGCTATAGATCAGTTGGAGGTCGTAGGAAAAACCGTAGACGTTCCGGTATATACGGACAGAGACAGCCGTAAAGCCGAAGATATAGCCTCAGCTGCAAGACAGGAGGCGGAGAAAAAAGGCTTCAACGTTCTTATCGTCGATACGGCAGGAAGACTCCAGATAGATGAACAGCTGATGGAAGAGCTGGCAAGAGTTAAAAAGGCCGTAAAGCCCCACGAAATACTGCTGGTTGTAGACGCCCTTACAGGTCAGGACGCTGTGAACGCTGCTGAGGGTTTTAACGATAAGCTGGGAATAGACGGAATCATCATGACAAAGATGGACGGTGATTCCAGAGGCGGAGCAGCGCTTTCGGCCAAAAAGGTTACAGGCAAGCCTGTAAAGTTCATAGGCGTAGGAGAAAAATTCGACGCGCTTGAACCTTTTCACCCGGAAAGAATGGCAAGCAGGATCCTTGGAATGGGAGACATGCTTTCATTGATAGAAAAAGCTCAGGAGAGCTTTGACGAAGAACAGGCGGCGAAGCTTGAGAAGAAACTGCGCAAAAACGAATTTACGCTGGAGGATTTTCTTGAGCAGCTCGGGCAGGTAAAAAAGATGGGCGGTATAGGCAAGATGCTGGATATGATGCCCGGAATGAAAAACAAAAATGTCAGCGACAGTGACATTGAAAAAAGCGAGCAGGAATTCAGGCAGATGGAGGCTATAATATATTCCATGACGCCGGAGGAGAGAAGAAATCCCCAGGTGCTTAACGCCAGCAGGAGAAAACGTATTTCTGCCGGCTGCGGCCAGCCTGTGAGCAAGATAAACAGTTTGATAAAGAAGTATGAGGAAGCTAGAAAACTTATGAAACAGTTCAGCAACCCGGGCTTTATGAAAAAAAATAAAAGATTCAGAGGATTATTTTAAGGAGGAAAAAATGGTAAAGATTAGATTAAAGAGAATGGGCGCACACAAGAAACCTTTCTACAGAATAGTAGTAGCAGACGTAAGGGCGCCGAGAGACGGAAGATTTATAGAAGAAGTAGGCTACTATGACCCTATGAAAGAACCTAAGGAAATCAAAATCAACGAAGAACTGGCAAAGAAATGGCTTGCCAACGGTGCTCAGCCGACTGACACCGTAAAGTCCTTATTCAGAAAATCCGGAATTTTACAGTAGGAGAAAGCGGTGAGAACTAATGACTAAATTGGTTGAAGGAATCGCCAAGTCGCTCGTGGACAATCCGGGCGGCGTTGTTGTGACGGAAACCAGCGGAAGGCAGGGAACGGTTATCAAACTGCAAGTGGATTCAGATGACATGGGAAAAGTTATCGGCAAACAAGGCAGAATCGCCAAAGCTCTTCGTACCGTTGTCAATGCCGCGGCCGCCAGAGAAAACAAAAAGGTGACAGTGGAAATTGTAAAGGAATAATTTTTACAAAAGAATGGGCACATATTTACTTGCGGTATTTATGTGCCCATACTGTTAAACGGAATGTAAATTTAAGCTGCGGGCGCTGCATAAGACATGACATGATCATATCCGTACGTCGGAGTTCACATGTCAAAATACACGTGTCAAAACGCATATGCCGGGGACATGTCGCCCGTATAAAACAAGGAAAAAAGCAAAATGGAGAAAATCAAAGTCGGTAAAATCGTCAATGCCGTAGCCTTGAGAGGCGAAGTGAAGATTTACAGCTATGCAGGCTCTAAAGAACGCTTCGGAGAACTTTCAAGACTCATAGTTGACAAATACGGAGAACTTGAAATCGAAAACGTCAGGTATCAGAAAAATATGGTTATAGTTAAGCTTAAGGGTATAGACGACAGAAACAAGGCGGAGACCTTGAAGGAAAAGGACGTCTATATAACTGAAGAGGACCTTGGCGAGCTTCCTGAAGATACCTTTTATATAAGAGACCTGATAGGTTGCCGCATATTGGATGACGAAAGCGGACTTCTTATAGGAATCGTCAGCGATTTGATTCAGAATTCAGCGCAGGATATATATCAGGTTGAACTTGAAAAAGGCGGCTCGGCGCTTATCCCTGCCGTGAAGCAGTTTATACGTTCGGTAGACATAGAAGAAAAAATTATCAGAGTCAGCCTCATACCGGGGCTTATCGAATAGGCGGAGATAAGATAATTGCGAAAATAAGCACATGATAATGAGGTCTCATAAAACTAAGAGATTAGCGTAAGATACGGCCTCAGGAGGAAGGATGAAAATAGATATACTCACCTTGTTTCCCGAAATGTTCGGCGCAGTGACTGAAAGCAGCATACTCGGAAGAGCAGGGGATAAAGGGATATTAGATGTAAATTTAATAAATATAAGGGATTTCAGCAGGGACAAGCATAATAAAGCCGACGATACCCCGTTCGGAGGCGGGCCGGGAATGGTTATGCTTGCTCAGCCTGTTTTCGACGCATTAAAATCAGTGGAGGCTGAAAAAAAACGCCTCATATATATGTCTCCCCGCGGAAAGGTGATGGATATGAAAACCATCGAGGAGCTGGCAGAGGAAGAAGAACTGGTTATTCTGTGCGGCCACTACGAAGGGATAGACCAGAGAGTCATAGATTATTGGAAAATGGAAGAAATTTCAATAGGAGACTATATTCTGACAGGGGGTGAGCTTCCTGCCATGGTATTGATTGACGCCGTGGCAAGATTTGTTCCGGACGTTCTCGGCAGCAGCGAATCAATTGCGGATGAATCCATCTATTCCGGGCTTCTTGAATGTGATCAATATACAAAGCCCAGACAGTTTGAAGGCATGGATGTTCCTGAGGTACTGACAGGAGGCAATCATAAGATGATACGCCTGTGGCAGTATGAAAATGCCTTAAGCCTTACGAAAGAACGGCGTCCGGATCTGTTCAGAGCTTATCTGGAAAAAGAGAAAGAACTTTCCAAGGATGAGAAAAAAATCCTGGAAAAGGTTGTGTCAAAACCCCCTTTAGAAATGTTGTAATACACAACATTTCGTGTTAAAATAATACGAAGGGGAAATTATGAAAAAAACTAAAATAAAATTACAGACAAAATCAGCGATAATTCTGTTTATAGTAATTTTTGCCGTATTATATGCGATAATATACATAGTGCCCAAGGTAACGGATATTTTTACTCAGACATATACGGCGGAGTATGGCACGCTGGAATCTGTCCGTGAAGCCGAATGTGTAATAGTCAGAGATGAAAAGGTTTTCAAGTCCGGGACAGGAGGCAGTGCAGAACGAAAACAGGAGGCCGGACGGCTGGTGCGCTCGGGAACTGCTGTTGTTTCCGTAGGAGGACAGGAACAGTATGCTGATTTGAGGGGAATCGTAAGCTATTATTACGATGGCTTCGAGAGCAGGCTGACTTCTGAAAACATTGGCAGCCTTAAGGAATCCTTTATCGAA
The DNA here is from genome assembly GCA_937900415.1 of uncultured Clostridia bacterium. GTDB lineage: Bacteria > Bacillota > Clostridia > Peptostreptococcales > Anaerovoracaceae > Fimisoma. The sequence continues at coordinate 100,843 of CALCEY010000009.1, read as the reverse complement.
GAATACAGAGCGGAGGAAGCTTCCGAAAAGGAATTTGCTTCGCAGAATATACAGCCGGGAGACCCTATTTTTAAGATAATAGACAATAGTAAATGGTTTCTCGTATGCTGGCTCGGCGAAGAAGACGCAGAGCAGTTTGAAGAGGGATATACCGTTAAGGCTGCTTTCGGCGCCGGGGAAGCCGTCGCAATGAACGTTTATTCCAAGACAAAGCAGGGAGAAAAGTATCAGATAGTCCTTTCGTGCAACAGGTCTTATGAAGATTTCGACAGATACAGAATCGCAGACTGCCGCCTGATAACCTCAAGCCGCAGCGGTATAATTCTTGAAACCGACAGCATAGTGGAAAAGGACGGGGTCAAGGGTGTATATGTGGTAAATAAGCTTGGAAAATCAGTGTTTACGCCTGTAAGCATTCTGTCCTCCCACGACGGCAGGACAGTGGTGGAAAAAAATTATTATTACGACAGCGAAGGTCAATATGTTGCAACCGTAGAAAGCTACGATGAGATTTTAAAGCAGGGAAAATAATTTGAGAGGTGATAAAATGTCGATCGGAGAAAATATCAAGCGCGTCATTGAGATGAAAGAAGAGGCGGCAAAAAAATCGGGTCGTTCGGGGGAAGACGTACTTCTGGTGGCTGTTACAAAGCTGCATACGGCGGAAGAGATAAACGAGGCTATAGATAACGGCATTACAGATATAGGAGAGAACAAGGTTCAGGAAATAATGGACAAGTTCGACCATGTAAAGCCTGTGCGCTGGCATCTGATAGGTCATCTGCAAACCAACAAGGTTAAATATATAATAGATAAGGTGTCTATGATTCATTCGGTAGACTCTCTGAAACTGGCTCAGGAGATAAATAAGCGGGCAGAGCAGCACGGACTCGTCATGGATATTTTGATACAGGTGAATTCAGCGATGGAGGAAAGCAAGTTCGGTATTACTACGGAAGAGACCGGACAGCTGATAAAGGATATATTGGATACGTGTCCCAACGTGAAAATACGCGGCTTGATGTGTATCGCTCCTTTTGAAGAGAATCCCGAAGACGCAAGAGTTTACTTTGAAGAGGTGAAAAAGCTGTATGACAAATACAGCAGCATGCAGCATGAAAGGCTGGATTTCAAGTACCTTTCCATGGGAATGTCCAATGATTTTCAGGTTGCGATAGAAGCAGGCTCCAACCTGATCCGCGTAGGTACGCTTATCTTCGGAGCGAGAGATTATTCGAAAAAATAGGAGGAACCGTAATGGGATTTTCAGACACATTTAAAAAGTTAGTAGGTATTGAAGAAATAGAGGACGAGTTTGACGAAGAAGAGCTTCAGGCGGAGAAAGAGAGACTTTCAAAGGAAAGCGTCCGTAAACCTTCCGTATCGGAATACAAGACGCCTAAGACGTCATCTTCATCGGGCGAAACGCCGAAGGCAGTCCCTATAGAGAGAAGAGTATCAGTCGCGGGAACGAGCGCCTTTAAGCTTGTGGTCATAGAGCCGAAGAGCTTTGACGAATGTCCTAAGCTGGTTGACAGCCTAAAGGGAAGACGGCCTGTAATAATAAATCTGGAAAAAATAGAAACTGAAACCGCAAAAAAAATATTTGATTTTTTAAGTGGAGCTACATATGCTTTAAATGGCAACGTTCAGAAAGTCGCTAACAATATTTTCATTTTTGCGCCTGAAAGCGTTGACATTGCGGCTAATCAAGACGAAAGGGGCTTTGACTTCGGAGGCGGAAAAAATCCTTGGAGATAGCCGAAGTTAAGAAGTAAGGGGAAAGTATGATATATATTATAGTTTACGCCATACGGTGGTTTGCTAACATTTTAGTTACGCTGCTGCTTATAAGAGCTATATTCAGCTGGTTTGCCGGTAATCCGTACAGCTTTTTAGGGAAACTTTACATGGTGATGGTTAAATTTACCGAGCCGCTTGTAATGCCTTTCAGAAAGCTGCTGAGCAGATTCAATACCGGAATGTTCGACTTTTCGGTTCTGCTTTCGATGCTGTTCATAGAATTGATTGCAAATCTCTTAACGAGACTGCTTTTTCTTTTCTTTTAGCTTTTGAATAAACGGCAATAAAAAGAGACTATATCAGATCAAAGTTTTGGAGGAAAAAATGATTACGCCTGCGGATATTGAATATAAAGAATTTACAAAAGCGGTAAGAGGATACAAGGAAGAAGAAGTAGACGCTTTTTTAGACTTAATAATAGTTGATATGGAGAAGCTTATAAGAGAAAACAGAAAGCTTAAAGAAGAGCTTGAAAGAGCCAAAGGCAATGCCGACAAGCGGGTTAATACCGAAAACTCGGTGTATGAAACGCTGGAAGCAGCTAAGTCCCTGATGAACGACATCGCAGCCAGCGCAGAGCGCAGAGCGGAGGTCCTCCTTAAAAATGCGGAGCTTGAGGCTTCTTTGATTACCAAGGAGGCCAGGGAGTCTATTTCCAGACTTACCGAAGAGGGAAATAATCTTAAGATAAAAGTCGAAACCTTAAGAACGAGATACAGAAGAATGCTTGAAGACGAACTGGAAAGACTTAATTTCGGGAGCGGAAATATTTTAGCGGATTTTGAAAAAGACTTTCTGCCTGCTTCAATGTCCGGCACATACGGAGTATCCGGAGCTTCAGGCATACCGGGCAGTGAAAATTCACCTTCCGGAAGAGAAGAAAGCAGGGCTCAGGGAATCAGCAATCAGGATTTGTCAAAGACCATAGTGAACTTAAAATAAAAATTTATTTATCTAAGAACAGTTCAATTTAACTTGTATAATTCATTGTAATCAGGAACGATAAGGGGGATGCAAGGTAGCTTGCCTTTTGAAATGATAAAACTCAGGTATTTATTGATAGCAGTAATCGTGCTTTTGGATCAAATTGTAAAATTCGCTGTCAGGGCTCTCATGTATATAGGTGAGAGCGTGCCTGTGTTAGAAAATGTGTTTCACATAACTTATGTTCAGAATCGGGGAGCAGCTTTCAGCATGTTTTCAGGCGCTCGCTTTATACTGATAATTTTGCCTGCCGCTGCGATTTTCGCAGCCATATGGTATATGGAAAAAAATAAGAAAGAACACTGGTCGTTGTCCCTTTCGCTATGCCTGATAATAGCAGGTGGTCTTGGAAATCTCATAGACAGATTGTTTTTAGGATTCGTGACGGATATGTTTGATTTCAGAATATGGCCTGTATTTAATATAGCCGACATAGCAGTGTGCGTGGGAGCGGGATTTCTTATTCTTTATACTCTGGCTTTTTATGGAAAAAACGACAAAAAAACGGAAGATATGTAATGCAAGGTATATGGCGAATAACGGATAACATGTAATGCGCGGAGGATAAAGCTGTCATTTCAGAGACGCATAAAAGCGCATGCGTGTGCGGCCGGATTTGAAATAATCCGGATTCAGAAAAAGGAAAATTTGCAGAAAGCCGTATGTGGAGGATAATGATGGATAGATGTGAAACCGTACAGCTTTTAATAAATGAGGATAATCAGGGCGCCAGAATTGACTCGGCGCTCTCTTTGCAGCTGCCCGAAATATCGAGAAGCTTTGTACAAAAGCTCATAGAGGCGGGCGCTGTCAAGATAAACGATTGTGCATGTTCTTCAAAAAAGTATAAGGTCAGCTTGGGCGATAAGATTGAGATACGGATTCCCGAGGCTAAAGTTCTCGACGCGGTTCCGGAGGACATACCTTTAAAGATAGTGTATGAAGACGAGGATTTGCTGGTGGTTGATAAGCCCAGAGGCATGGTTGTACATCCTGCGGCCGGCAATGAAAGCGGAACGCTGGTAAACGCTGTGATGTTTCACTGCAAGGGTAGGCTTTCCTCCATAAACGGCGTAATAAGGCCGGGCATAGTTCATAGGATAGACAAGGATACCAGCGGGCTTTTAGTGGTGGCAAAGAGTGATACGGCTCACGAAGCTCTTTCTGCTCAGCTGGCAGCTCATTCGATGACGAGAAAATATGAGGCCCTCGTTTTTAATAATTTTATTCAGGACGAGGGAACCGTGGATGCGCCCATAGGCAGGGATCCCTCCAACAGACTCAGACAGGCTGTTATCGAAACCAACTCTAAGAGGGCCGTTACTCATTTCAGGGTACTGGAACGTTTCGGAAGGTTTACTCTTATAGAAGCCAGACTTGAGACGGGCAGGACTCATCAGATAAGGGTGCATATGGCGTATATCAAGCATCCGCTTGTAGGAGACATGGTATACGGCCCTAAGAAGCAGCCTTTCGGTATTGAGGGACAGCTGCTGCATGCAGGAGTTTTAGGCTTTGTCCATCCGGGCACAGGCGAATACATGGAGTTTGAAAGCAAGCGGCCTGAAATATTTGACAGCGCGCTTCAAAGACTGAGAAACGCAAGCACCGCGCTAAGAGCGCCGGCAGACCGAAGGTAATTTACCTTGCAAAGCAAGAAGAACAGCGCAGATAAAAGGCTCTTTTCGCAAGGCAAGTCCTCCTGCGCAGGCAAAAGGTCATTAGCAGCAGATAGTCTTAAATGAACAGGGCAATCACAAAGGAGCGGAGTTTTTGCAATGCTCCGGGACAGACGATTGCCTTAAAAGTAAATACATTGGAATTAAGTTTGGCATGTAAGATTTTCATTCTATTTATTTGTATCTTCGTCTGTAATTTTCTCTGATGAAGCTTTGATGTAGTCTATACATTTTTCACACACATAACCTTTCTTGAAATTGATGTTGCGGTATCTGCTTCCGCACAGCCAGCAGAAGTTTTCACACATGTCCATACCTCCTTTGTTAATCAAAGCAACACCTGAGAGTGACTCAATGATATTCCTCTTTCATGTTTCAGAAAAGCAAAAAAGCAAAAACATGCAAGAAAAAGGCGTTAATTGCCGAAAAAAAGGAAAGAAATGCAATATAGGCTGAAAAAGATTGTGTAAACAATAATTTTGGCTTGCTTTTGCGTTCAGACATTGTTAAGATATTATTTAATAAATGTATTCAAATGTATGTTAAGGAAAGGAGTTGTAGATGGAAAAGAAAGGGAAGTTGATAGAATTTATCCTACCTTCAGTTATCGGTATTATTCTTTTTATGATTCCCGTAAAATTTAACGGGGATTGGACAGTCTGCGTAAAGATACTGGCAGACTGGATAGGAGCAGGTCTCGGAAACGCTCTTCCTGTGATTTGTCTTATCATAATTACTATATCTGCTGTGATGTCGCTTATTGGACTCGGCAAGCCGAAATTCATTATGAATTCACCTCTTTTGAAAGAAAACTTCTGTACTTCAATAGTATGGGTGATAATCAGAGTATTGGGCGCAATAATTATATGGCTTGTCTATCTGGGCGTTGACGCAGGAGAAGATGACACCGGATTTATACATCTCATTACGGAAAGCGGTACGGGAGGCTTTGTACTCAGTGATTTGGTAACGGTTCTGGTCATTATATTCGCTATAGCCGGCCTGCTTTTGCCGCTTCTTCTCGATTTCGGACTTTTGGAGTATGTCGGAGCTCTTCTGATGAAGGTTATGAGACCTCTGTTCAAGATACCGGGAAGAGCTGCGGTAGACTGCGTGACCTCTTGGGTAGGAGACGGAACGCTTGGCGTAATGCTCACGTGCAACCAATATGAGCAGGGGTATTATTCCGCAAGGGAAGCCGCGATAATAGCGACAACTTTCTCGGCTGTATCCATAACCTTCAGCATCGTCGTTTTGAGCCAGGTTGACATGATGGAATATTTCGGAGTTTATTATCTCTTGATATGCGCCGTAGGCGTAGTGTGCGCGATAATATGTCCGAGGATACCGCCTCTGTCAATGAAAAAGGATACATATCTCGTAGAGGGAAAAGCAATGCCTGAAAAGATGCCTGAAGGATATAACTCCCTCAACAAATACGGCTTAGATCTGGCTATAAAGAAAGTGGAAGAAAACAAGGGAATCGGAGAGTTCTTATCTAAAGGAATTAAGAATGCTGTCGGAATGTGGTTCGGCGTACTGCCTACAGTTATGGCGGTAGCCACCGTAGCCCTTTTGGTAGCGAATAATACGCCTATATTTGAAATCCTCGGAAAACCATTCCTGCCGCTTCTTGAGCTGCTTCAGGTGCCAGAGGCTGCGACAGCCTCCGAAACTATGGTCGTAGGCTTTACTGATATGCTGACTCCGAGCATTATTGCTTCAGCTAAGATAACCAGTGAGATGACGAAGTTTATCATAGCTGTAGTGTCAGTAACGCAGCTTCTGTATCTTTCCGAGGTCGGAGGACTTATCCTTGGCTCGAAGATTCCTGTAAAGCTTTGGGAAATGGTAGTTATTTTCCTTGAAAGAACCATAATCAGTTTAGTTATAGTATGTCCTATAGCACATTTGCTGTTTTAGATAATCGTTAGAATGTTGGTAAAAACGTCGTCGGTTTATCAGAAAAAGCTTGAAGACTGAATTTATGACAATATCATAAAAACGGCAGGCGCTGATTGGCGCAGTGCTTTAAGAGACGACGCAGGGGCGGCTGTCAGCCGCCCCTGCTTATTTTTTATCAGTTTGCTGTTAGCTGAGCAGTCTGTTACTCAGGCAATTTGGGATTTACCCATACGGTTCTGTTATTGGTGAAAATTACCATTCCGGGCTTTGCTCCGGCAGGCTTTTTTACATATTTAATCGGTACGTAGTCTACAGGTACGTTTTCCGAAGCTTTGGCTTTGCTGTGGAAAGCGGCTATGGAGGCCGCGGCATAGATAGCTGCTTCTGCTGTTTCACCAGTGGATTTTGCTCCGGAAGGCTGGAGGATTACGTGGGAGCCGGGAATATCTTTGGTATGAAGCCATATATCCTTTGGAGCTGCAAGCTTAAATGTGAGGAAATCGTTTTCCTTGTTGTTCCTTCCCACCAGAACGGTTGAGCCGTCTTCTAAGATATATCTGTGAGGCTCCGCTTTAAATTTCTTTTCTTTAAAACCGCCGGGTACTTTTCGCCTGCGTATATATCCCGTATCTTCCAGCTCTTTTCTGAGAGCGTCGATTTCCGGAAGTTCCTCGGCGCTTTCCAGATAAGAAAGAACAGATTCAAGATATTCTGTTTCGCGGCTGCTGGCTTCAAGCTGAAGCCGCTTTTCTTTCACAGCGGTTTTTGCTTTGCCGTATTTTTTAAAGTATATCTGCGCGTTTTTAGAAGGAGAAAAACGTGGATCTACAGGGATTTCAATTTGGGAATCGTCGTAATAGTTTGTCAGAACGGCCCTGGAAACTCCTGGCTTTACGTTGTGGATGTTGGCCGTCAGCAGCTCGCCGAAAAGCCTGAGTTCTTCGGAATTTTCAGCTTTGAGCAAGTCCTCACTGAGCCGCTGCTCCTTCAGGCGAAGTTTTTCTAACTGAGAGGATACTGCTCTTATCAAATCGAGAGATTTCTGACGTACTTTATTGGTGCTTTGTTTGTTATTGTAATAATATTCCAGACACTCGCTTATAGAAGAAAAGTCCCTTCTGAGGCAGGCTCCTTCGTAATCCGAAAGGGGAACGATGTAGAATTCTTTCGGAGAATTTTTTTTATCTGAATATACCAGAGGAGTTATATCCCCAAAGGCTGCACGGCCAGCAACGCTTTTCAGAAACTCCGCCGGATTGTCATGGTATGACATTTCATCTGCGAGGGCGGAGGAAATTCCGGCGATTTTGCGCTGAATGGCCTTTCCGTCGGAAGGAAGTTCATCGTTTGCTTCTATTTTTGTAAAAGGTATTTTATCCTGAGAAGGCGGATATTGGTATACTATGCCCGGCAAAAGCTGGCGGACGCGGTTTACATCTATTGAAATGTGCTTAATGCAGTCTATTATTTTTCCACTGTCTATGTCTGTCAGTATTATGTTGCTGTGCTTTCCCATTATCTCGAATATGAGCTTTTTTGAAACGGAAAAGCCAAGCTCGTTGAAAGTTTCAAGAGAGATTTCTATGATACGCTCGCTGTCTTTCTGCGATATAGCTGTTATTCTCGCTCCTTGCAGGTGCTTTCTCAAAAGCATACAGAAAGGAAAAGGCGCAGGAGGATTCGAGAGGTTTTCACCGATGAAATGTATTCTTGCAGCCGAGGGGTTGACAGAAGCATAAAGCTTGAGCTTCCCCTGTTTTGTGTGTATATTAAAGACCAGCTCGTCACCCTCCGGCTGATAAATCTTGTCTATCTTTCCGGTCAGCAGTTTCTCCGACAGCTCACGGGCTACGGCCATGGTAACTATTCCGTCAAATGCCATGGTAACTCCTTTCAACGTTTATTTTCGCATGTTCTTTAAAAATATATTTTAGCACGGCGCCGGCGTAAGGGCAAGGAAGGTTTTTCTTTTATGGCGCATAAGGTTGTAGGTTTGGTTTGAGGTTTCAGACATGTACGGTTGACGGACCTTGCCGGCTTGCAAAACAAGGCTCTTTAATGTAAAATAATTTTATTATCATGAATCAAGCATATGAAAAGAGGAAAATCGAATGATAAAAAGCATGACAGGCTTCGGCAGGGGAGAATATACCGACGGCAAACGAAATATAACGGTAGAAATAAAATCAGTTAATCATCGTTATTCGGACATTTCAATAAAGATGCCAAGAAGATACGGCTTCGCTGAGGATAAAGTAAAGGCAGCGGTTAAGGAAAAGCTGCGCAGGGGCAAGGTCGATGTTTCCATAATGGTTGAAAACATTACAGAAAATGATATAAATATCAAGCTGAACCAGCCTATAGCAGGACAATACTATGATAATCTTAAAGCTCTTAAAGAAGCCTTTGATTTGGAGGGGGAAATTTCCATAAATCTTCTGGCGACTATGCCGGACGTTATGAAAGCTATCGCCGACGTAGAAGATGAAGCGGAAATTACGGAAGCCATCTTAATCCCTGTAAATCAGGCTGCCGCCAGCCTTGAGACAATGAGGCGCACAGAAGGTGAAAAGCTGGCGGATGATCTGATAAAAAAGGGAAAGAATATAAAAGCACTGTTAGACAAGATAGAGGAGAGAGCCCCGCAGGTTGTAAAGGACTATACTGCCCGCCTTAGAGAAAGGATGGCAGAGCTTCTTGACGGAAGCGTCAGCGTTCCGGAAGAGAGGATATTGACCGAGGCAGCTATCTTTGCCGATAAGTGCTCTATAGACGAAGAAATCACACGTCTTAACAGCCATCTGAGCCAGCTGGAGAGGATTTTGAAAGAAGGTAAAGAAGCTGAGGGCAAGAAGCTTGATTTTCTTGTGCAGGAAATGAACCGCGAGGCCAATACTATAGGTTCAAAGGCCAATGATATAACTGTCACCAATTATATGCTTGAAATAAAGAGTGAGATAGAAAAGATAAGAGAACAAGTTCAAAACATAGAATAGGCCTTGAATACAAAAACATAATATGCTATAATTATTATTCACGTAAACGTAATTTTGTAGCAGTAGGAGTTCAAGATGAATTTCATGGAAAAACATCCCGGCAAGTTATTTATACTTTCAGGACCCTCTGGGGCAGGCAAAGGCACGATATGCAGGCAGCTTCTTAAAGAAACCGATAATTTAGAACTGTCGGTTTCTATGACGACCCGCGGGGTGCGGAGTGGAGAAATTGAAGGAGTAAGTTATTACTTTACCGATAGAGAAACCTTTAATGAATGTATTGAAAGAGGAGAACTGCTTGAATACGCCGAGGTTTATGGTAATTATTACGGAACTCCCAGGAAGCCTGTAATAGAAAAGCTTGCAAGAGGAACGGACGTGATTCTTGAGATAGACATGCAGGGCGCGTTAAAGGTTAAAGAGAATTATCCCGACGGAATATTCATATTCATACTTCCGCCGTCCATGTCCGAGCTGAGAAAAAGGCTGACGGGGCGCGGAACGGAAACTGCTGAAGCCATAGAAATGAGACTTGGTGAAACCGTCAAAGAACTTTCATATATAGATAAGTATGATTACTGTGTGGTAAACGGCGTTCTTGAAGAGGCTGTGGCAAGAGTCAAAGCTATCGTAGTGGCTGAACATTCAAAGGTTGCCTTTACTGCCGAAGAACTCATTGAGAGCTATAAGGAGGAAGCGTAATGTTATATCCATCAATTAACGAAATCAGAAAGAAAGCGGACAGCAGATATACGATAGTCATATTGGCCGCAAAAAGAGCCAGAGATATAATCGACGGCAAGCCTATTCTGACCGACGCGGAAATTGAAAAACCTGTTTCGATTGCAGCAAATGAAATCGCAGAAGACCTGATAACCTACAAGAGAGAAGAAATTTAGGCTTAGGCTTTTAAAAACGCCCCTTGAGACTTGAAGAAAGGGGCGTTTTTTATGTGAATTTCTTGTGCAGCATGGGTTTTTAATCATGGAATAGGCTTATGCAGCATGCTCTTCTCCACGAATGACAGACGCCTGATACGCATATCGCATATCAGGTTCTTCAAGCTCGTTCGGCAGGCTTTTTTCGCCCATCACCTCTTATTTGAGACAGGCTATAGTCGCACCTTGTCATATTTTAGCGAAATAATCATAATATGTCGAATTTCATTGAAAAAACTCAAGCTCCGGCGATGTTAAAATGTATCTGTAAAATCGTTCTATATAAGTAAAAGTCTGCAAATAAACAGAGAAAGCTTTGAGGGGCAGGAGGAAACTATGGAAAGATATATACCTGTCATCACAAAACGGTATAGCTGTAAGGTCGACGTAGAGGATATAATATATATTCAGCAGCAACAAAAGAAGCTGGCTATAGTCACCGATGATGAAATATATTTTTATTATGAGAAGCTGGAAAATATACTCTGCTATCTTGACAATAGATTTTTCAGAGTGATGAAGAAATTGACGGTAAATTTAGACAAAATATCCATGGTAAAGGAACAGAAAATTCGATTTCAAAACGGAGATGATATATATCTGGGAAGAGATAATTATATAAAAATCAAACAAAAGTATACGGCCTACATAAGAGGACTGATAAAATGAAAAGAAGCTCAAGAAAAAAATAAACGGCAGCTTCTGTCTGAAGCCGCCGCAGAGCGCATAATTGAAGCAGTTAAGGTTTTCTTAAGAATTTTGTATAGGTTTTTTTAAACGCCGGATATTATACTTTTAGCAATACGTAAAAGGAAAGGATTTTATAAAATGGGCAAAGAGACTATTTTGGTCGTGGACGACAATAAAGAAATAGTAGATTCCCTCGGAAAGCTTCTTGAGCTTGAAGGCTATGATATAGTGACTGCCTACGACGGTATGGAAGCCTTGGAAAAGCTGGAAAATAACCATGTGGACCTCATACTTCTGGACGTTATGATGCCAAGATTAAACGGACTTTCAGCTTTGATGAAGATAAGGGAAAGCTATAGGATACCCGCCATAATTCTTTCGGCGAAGACTGAAGAGAGCGACAAAGTTTCAGGACTCGTTTTAGGGGCAGACGATTATATCAGCAAGCCGTATAACGCAGCGGAGCTCATAGCCCGCGTGAAAGCACAGCTCAGGCGTTATAACGCATGGGGCCGGGCTCCTAAAGCAGACGAGGATACAATAGTCAACGGCGGCCTTGTTTTAGACAGAAAGCAAAAAATTGCTGTGGCAGAAGGAAAAGAAGTTAAGCTGACGGCAACTGAGTATAATATTTTAGAATTTCTGATGGAACATGCAGGGCAGGTATTTCCGGCAGAACAGATATATGAAAACGTCTGGGACGAGCTTGCTTCCTTCGCGGTGGAAAATACGGTGATGGTACATATACGTCATATCAGGGAGAAGATAGAAATCGACGCTAAAAATCCAAAATATATAAAGGTGGTGTGGGGAATTGGGTATAAAATGGAAAAATACGGACGCTGATGATACGTCCCTTCCGGTTGAAAAAGATAATATTGAAAATGGCCTCAGTTTCAGAAAAATTTTTATGAAAAATATTCGTTTAATTGCAGGAGGTCTTCTCACGGCCGCAGGAATTTTGCTCATCGCCTATGTGATTTACAGAAACAGATTTTACATAAGCTCACTGGAAACGTGGAAGCTGGGAATTCTTATAAACATAGCCGCAGGCGTCGGTCTCAGTTTGATAGTACCTGAATTTCTCAGCCGCTTCTATAAAGAATGGCTGCCTGAAAACAGCGACTTCTATTATTCATGGAAGAAAATATGGAAGCGTCAACAGAAAGCCCTGATGATAACAGGCTTTATATTGATTCTGGCCGCAAGCCTTAATCTTAACATGCAGATGAGAAGCGGATATTATTATCCCAACTTTGCTTGCGGGTACATGCTGCTGATTACGGCGGCGGTTCAGTTCGCAATATCCGAATTCTGGCTCATAAGATTTATGAAGACGCGTCTCGACGCTTTGATGGAGTGTGTTGATGAGATAAACAAAGAGCGGCTCATAGAAGCGATTGAGCTGGAAAAAAAGAGCATGGAAAAAGCCGCCAAAAGCGAACAGCTAAAGGTGGATTTGATTTCCAACGTTTCCCATGACCTGAAAACACCGTTGACTTCTATGGTGGGGTATCTTGAGCTGCTAAAAAAGGAAGAGCTGAGCGACCTTGCCGGAGATTATGTGGAAATCATTTCCGACAAGACAGAAAAACTGAAGGAGATGATAGAAAGCCTGTTTTCTCTTTCAAAAGCCAGCAGCGGCAACATAAAGGCCAAGCCGGAGCCTATAGAAATGAATCGTCTTATAGAACAGATACTGGCCGATATGGACGATAAGATAAAGGAAAGCGGGCTTCGCTTTGTGACCGCACTTTCAGAGGATGACACCTGTTTTATAACCGACAGTATTCATATGTACAGGATTTGTCAGAATCTGGTAGAAAATGCACTTAAATATTCGGCGCCGGGGACAAGAGTATTTGTAAAAACCTTTATAAAAGACAGTCCGGCTCAGCGCAAAGTATGCCTTGAAATCACCAATACGTCATGCTATCTTATGGATTTTAAAAAAGAGGATATAATAGAAAGGTTTGCCCGCGGAGATAAAGCACGCACAAGCGAGGGGAACGGTCTCGGGCTGGCGATAGTAAGCACCTATGCGGGAGCGCTTGGCGGTACTTTTGACATAAATATAGACTGCGACCAGTTCAAGGCATCGCTGTATTTTCCTTCGGAGCTTGCAGCAGAAGAAATGAAAGGGGAAGAAACAGAAACAGAAAAAACAAAAGTGTAAAACAGCGGCTGACAAGTATAATTAAAAAGACTAAAGACCAAAATGAGTGTATAAAAGGGGGCCTTTTTATACGCTCATTTGCTTTTTATCGTAATCGTTGAACAGTTATGACTTACCGGAAAAGGCCTGCTGGGCGGAAGTTTCTGTTACGGCTTTTTACCGCTGTCTTATACCGGGAAGGACTCAGCAGTTTGTTAAAGGAACGCGTTAAGATTTATTTAAGAATTTTTAAGAGATATTAAGAGTTATCCTCATGTTTATTTAAGAAGCCCCTCGTATACTTGCGGCAAGATGGATTTACGAAAAAAGAAGAGGTATTTTGATGATAGACGCAGTCGGAAGAAAAATTGAAGAATCAGAAGAATTTAAAGTAAAAGATCGCTTGCGAATTTTTTTTAAACGGTTTTTTCCGTATGTATTCCTTACTGCTTTAACATTGGCTTTAATGCTTTTGCCTCTTGAAAGCGGAGAATTTTTTGGCTCGGAGGGAGATTGGTACAGCCAGCATGTAGGGGCGGCGGAGACGTTAAGACAGACGATGCTTGAGCAGAAAACTGTTTTTCCGCAGCATGTAAATATCGGCGGCGGCTCCAATGCCTATGATTTGGCTTATTACGGACTTTTGAGACCGGACGTATTGATTTCGTGTCTGCTTCCGGAGGTTCCTATGAAATATATCATAGCTGTATATGCGTGTCTGGGAAGTGCAGCTTCAGCAGGCCTGTGTTTTGCATGGCTTTTAAGAAAAGGACTCAGCCGTCAGCTTGCGGCTGCCGGAGGCGTGATGACTGCCTCCGCCGCTTGTTTTTTTCATGCACATCATCAGATAATGTTCGTCAACTATATACCGTTTCTGATAATGGCATTTATCGGAATAGATGTGTTCCTTGAGAAAAGAAAAAGCCTTGTTCTTATCCTTTCTGTTTTTATGATATGTATTCACAGCTTTTTCTATGCGCCGGCCTGCCTTGTGGTCTGCCTTCTTTATTATCTGCATTGTTTAAGACAGAGGACTGAGACTTCCGAAAAAACGGCAGTAGTTCAGACGGGCGCGATAAAAAACTGCGGCGCAGCGGCCTCGGGAATCGCAGCGAAGAAGCTTACCTTGCGGGCGGCTTTAGCCGTAATGTGCGCGGTGGGAATGGCGGCCGTCTTGCTGCTTCCTACTGCCCTTGATATATTGTCCACAAATAAAGACGGAGGCTCCTTTGCAGAAGAGCCGCTGAGAGCAGTCAGCTTGTCTCTTGACGGTCTGCTGTACGATGCCTACGGCTGCGGTCTTACCCTTGCTGTTTTTTACGGCCTGCTGCTTGCCCTTTGGGATAAGAAAAAACGCAGAATTTCAGCAGCCGTGCTCATATGCCAGATTCTCCCCGCAGTATCGCTTGTATTGAGCGGTTTCCTGTATGCAAGGGCAAAAATTTTGATTCCGTTTTTACCGCTGGCGATATGGATATGTACGGAGACCTTTGAAGACGTCCGGCAGGGAAAACAGAAGCTGAGGCTTATGCCGGCGGTGCTGTGTCTGATACCGGCGTTTTTTTCACAATGGAGCCCATTGATAATCGCAGAAGGGAGCCTGATAATTATATGGGGTTTGTTTTCTGTTGCCGACGGGCGGTTGCAAGAGAGAGGGAATAACGACGGCGCGCCGAGAGGCAGGCTTGAGATGACCGAAGCCGAAGACGGCGCGACGAAAGCAGAGCGATTGCGACGGGAATCGGGCGCGACAGGGAAATACAAGAAGCTTTTTTACGGCACGGGATTTTTCCTGATGCTGGCGGTGCCTTTATGCGTCAGCTATGGAACCAACCGCTTTGCAGAGGATTATATCAAGGCTGACGATGGGCGACAGAGCAGATTTGAGCTTGAAGAAATATCAGAGCTTATCGGCGATGGCAGATACCGGTTTGAATATTTGAGCAGCGGCTATACAAACAGCAATCTGCTGCCGTCGGGGAAGCTGAACAGGTCCTCAATATATTCGTCGGTAAGCAACAGCACATATGGCAGATTTTTTTATGACGTTATGAGAAATCCCATAGCGGCAAAAAACAGGGTTGCGCTTGTAGCGGGAGATAACGTGTTTTTCAATTATTTCATGGGAATAAGGTATTTGCTTGCAAAGACGAGCGAGATACCTTACGGATATGTGAAGATAGCAGAAAAAGACGGTTATGCGATAGCAGAAAATGAAAACGTGCTGCCTATATGCTACGGCGTTTATGATTTGAAAACCGAGGAGGAATACGAAAAGCTTGATTTTCCCTATACGATAGCGGCTCTTGCGGGAAGCCGGGCAGAGGAGCTGGGGGAAGTATGGACAGAGAATGGGATAGAGCTGTCGGAGACTGTAGATAAGGAAGCGGTGATAATATCCTTCGATGTAGAACGGCGGGATGGGAAAGAGACGGTTATAAGCGTTGAAAACGTAGAAAATAAGCTTTCCGCAGAAGATGCAGCCTACCCCAACGAAAATTATAATTTCACCTATATAATCACCTCGGGCAAACCGATTAAAACCCTAAGGACGGAGGTCTCAGAGGGAGATTATTCTGTAAAAAATCTGAAGGCATATAAAGCAAAGCTGCCGCAAAAGAAAGTGGTAACGCCGGTTTTTTATTCACAGCATACTGCAAATCAAGTATTCAGCGGTTCAGTGGAAATGGAAAAGGACGGTTGGTTTGTCACGTCTTATCCTTACAAGGACGGCTACCACGTGGAGGCAGAAGGAAAAGAAGTTGAAGCTGAGCTCGTCAATATGGCTTTCATGGGCTTTCCTTTGGCGAAGGGAAAGCATGATATTGAAATAACCTATACTGCTCCCGGCTTTTGGGCGGGGCTTATCATAAGTATAGTCTCATTGGCGGCGGCAGCAATGATAATCATAAGAGAAAAGAAAGAATAAGAGAAATGTGGGGAAAAGAAAGAATGAAAAGATTACATGAGTCCCGCCTCGCGCGATATATCATAACCGGAGGAATGACTACCGTCGTCAATTATGCGATATATTTTCTTCTTCAGGCAGCAAGGATAAACTATATAACGGCCAATTGTGCGGCATGGATATGTGCGGTGACTTTTTCTTTCTTTGCCAACCGCAGCGTGGTTTTTCGCTCAAAAGGAAGACGGAGCCATGAATTTGTCCGCTTCTTCTATCTTAGATTAGCAAGCATGGCCGCCGAAACGCTGCTTCTTTACATGATGGTCGATATGGCCGGACTTGACAGCGCAGTATCGAAAATAATCGTAGGATTCGTAACTGCAGCGCTCAATTACATGGCATGTAAGTACAGTATTTTTAAGGAAAGGGGAGCTTCACATGAATAAGATAAGCGTAATAGTTCCGTGCTTTAACGAAGAAGAATCTCTGCCGGCATTTTACGAAGAAACGCAGAAAGTTTTCAAGGAGATCAATAACATCGATTATGAATTTATATTTGTGGACGACGGCAGCGGTGACGATACTCTTGAAACAATAAAAAGGCTGGCAGAAAATGATTATCGCGTAAGATATGTGGCCTTTTCAAGAAATTTCGGAAAAGAGTCTGCAATGTATGCCGGCCTCAAAGAAGCCGTGGGAGATTATTGCGTGATAATGGACGCTGATTTGCAGCATCCGCCGGCTCTCCTCCCGGCCATGTATGAGGCTGTGAGCAGCGAGGGATATGATTTGTGCGGCGGGCTCAGGATAGGAAGAGAGGGAGACGGCCGTATCAGAAGCATGTTTTCAAAAACCTTTTATAAAATAGGCAGGAAGCTTACTCACATGGATATGTCCGACGGATGCGGTGATTTCAGGATGATGAGCCGTACTGTGACAAACGCCATACTCGACATGAAGGAATATAACAGATATATGAAGGGACTTTTTTCCTTTGTCGGCTTTGAAACCAAGTGGATAGAATATGAAAGCGTAGAAAGGGTTATGGGAAAGACCAAGTGGAGTTTAAAAAGTCTGTTTTCATATGCTCTTGAAGGGATCCTTTCTTTTTCCACAGCGCCGCTCAAGTTGGCCGGCCTCACCAGTTGCATTTTGTTTGCCGTAAGCCTTATTTTTATGGTAATCAATGCTGCATCGGAGCTGGCAGGAGTAGGAGAGGTGACATCCTTTGATGTAATCCTGTTTGCGATGCTGATACTGAGCAGCATACAGATGTTTTTCATATACATTCTCGGGGCCTATCTTTCCAAGGATTATCTGGAAAATAAGAAGAGGCCGATATATATAATAAAAGAAAAAAGGTGATGGCGTCTGCTGACTTTAGCAATTTCTTGACATGAAATATGCGCTTATGTATAATTATCATAGAGAAGTTTCTGCTTTTTTCGGCGAAAGACGGAGGTATTGATGTATAAGCAAAGAGGCCGGCGGAACCTGAGCCATTTATTAGGTCTGACAGCAGGTTTATTTTTGGTCTGGATACTGTTGTCAGGCAAATTTGAAACGCGATTTCTTTTAATAGGACTTGGGTCGTCTCTGGCGGTTTCCGTTGTATGTATGCCGCTTCTTATGATTAAAAACCCGGATACGGGAAAAGAATTTTTTGTCTTGAGAATAAATTATCTTAAACTGCTCCCATACGGTTTATGGGTCATCAAAGAAATCTTCAGATCCACTCTGGACGTTACACGCGAAATAATTAAGATACATATAAATTATGAACCGAGGATAGTGTATTTTTCGATGCCATATGAAAATCCGATGGCGTCTGTAATTTTAGCTAATTCCATAATTCTGACACCGGGAACGATAACGGTGGACGTTATGGAGGGAGGCATATTTGAGGTGCATGCAATAAATAAAAAAGCGGCCGACGATATGCTCAGCGGCGCTATGCCGAAGCGGGTTGCAGCATTGTTTGGTGAAACCTGTGAGTTCAGACCCTTCCCTGAGGCCGAAGTTCTTGACATTCCAAAGGAGGTGCAATAAAGACAATGCAGACCTTTTTTGTGTTTTATCTGATAGGAATAATTCTGCTGACGCTTTTGATGCTGGTGCGCCTTTTCAGAAATGCAGGTATATACAATAGATTCATCGGAATTCTCGTAATGTGCACCAATGTTATCCTTATCCTGATTCTCATAGGCTTTGTAGACGGAAGACGGGATATGTATGTGGATATAGCTCTTTCATATGCGGCGCTGGGATTCATAAGCTCCGTTATCGTTGCCAAGATACTTGGAAGCAAAGGAGGAGACGGAGATGACCGCTAAGGAAATTTTTACAGTGATTTTCATGAGCATGGGCTTCGTATGCTTTCTTTTGTCAGCCATAGGCGTTTTCCGCTTTAAAGACTTTTACGCCAGACTTCATGCCGCCGGCGTATGCGAGGCCGCAGGGCTTGTCTTATGCAGCGTGGGCTTTCTCATATACGAGGGGCTTTCGGCTACGGGTATAAAGATATTCGCAGTGTTTACAGCAGTTTTCGTTGCAAGCCCGATAGGAACGCATATAATTACCAGAGTGGCATATAAGCAGAGCGTTAAGGATGCAGCCGAAACGCCGGCTGAGGCGGCGGCAAGGGCAGTGAGACGTGAGGTTTTAGGCATTGGAGCCGAAGATGCCGGGGCCGGTCATGGGTTAAAACCGAAAGAAGAGTTCGGAGAAAAAGTCCGAGAAGATGGAGGTGAAGCGTAATGCCCATTTTGATTCTTGAGGGCCTGCTTCTGATAGCCCTGATTTCAATAGCTATAGGAATTATTTTAGGAAAGAGGCTGCTTTCAGCCATAATAATATACTGTGCCTTCAGCTTTATGGCCATGCTGCTTTACGCAATCGTTGGGGCGGCTGACGTAGCTTTCACTGAGGCTATAATCGGAACTGTTTCAACGGTATACTTTATAATTGCTGTTAAGTCTATCAACAAGGGAAAGAAAGATGGAAGAAAAAAAGAGTAAGAGGAGATTGACCGCAGGGCTCATAGCGGTTATCGTGCTGGTAGGTATCGGCGCCGTTAAGGTCGGAAGCTTTCTTCCAACCATAGGAGCTTTGGATACTCCGGCCAATACCAACGTTTCACAGTATTATATAAACAATGCGGCTAAGGATACTCACGCAAGCAATATAGTAACGGCTGTACTGGCAGATTACAGGAGTTTTGATACTCTGTTTGAAACAAGCGTTATGCTGCTTTCAGGCATTGCCGTCATGACTATACTGTCAGCTAAGGAAAAGGTGCCTCATAGGTCAGACCGTGAATTGATAGATTATCACAAGACCTCGGTTTTCGGCAGTGCTTTGATGGATGGTGCTTTCAGAATAGTGGTTCCGATAATCCTTATATATGGAATTTACGTATTATTTCACGGCGAGATCAGCCTGGGAGGAGGCTTTCAGGCCGGAGCCCTGCTGGCCTGCGCATATCTTTTGAACAGGATAATTCCGAAGTTCGACGTGAGGAGACGCCAGAAGGCCAGAGAAGAGATGGGAATTATAACGGCGGGTTTTGGCATATTTTTATACATGATTACCGGCATTTTGCCTATGTTTAAAGGAGGAAGATTTCTGGAGTTCGGTAAGCTTCCCTTTGCTGCGGAAACGGCCGCTCAGCTTCATGCCGACGGAATACTTATGATAGAAGTCGGTGTTACTGTGTGCGTTGCAGGCGTTATAATAACAATTTTAGAAGTGGTACTTGAAAGGACTGACTTTAATGACTGATTTGATAGAAAAACTGGAATATTTTCTGGCGGACAGAGGCATATACATGTTGGCCCTAATACTTTTTGCAGTAGGCGTGTACGGCATGATAGCCTGTGGAAATTATTTGAAAAAGCTCATGTGCATGAATATGATGCAGGTAGGTATAATATTTTTCTTCCTGACCTTCGGACAGAAAGAGGGGGCCACGCTGCCTGTAACCATGGGGGAAATATCCTCTGCGGATATGTACATAAATCCACTGCCCCATGCTCTTATGCTTACGGCAATCGTTGTAAGTCTCGGTACCACGGGAGTAGGACTTGCTCTTTTGATGAGAATTAAGGACATATACGGTACCATTGAAGAAAAGGAAATTACGGGAAAGGGAGGAAAGTCTGAATGAACCGGATTATAGAACACCTTCCCATTCTTGTGATATTGTTTCCGCTTGTGGCAACTGTTTTATGTCATCTGGCAGGACATTTCAGCATTGCCTTGAGTAAAAAAATCGTAATTTCGGCGCTGCTCGTATCTGTAGTCTGCGCAGCGCTTCAGCTGGTGCAGGTGGTAAAAACAGGTCAGCCTGTCCGCTATTTTATAGGGGGCTGGGCGCCGCCCTTCGGCATAGAATTCGTAATCGACGGCCTTAACGGCGTGATAGTCCTTTTAGTTGCGGTTGCTTCATGGGCTACGGCTCTTTTCAGCAGTCCATTCGAGACCCTGGAACGAGAAAAAACTGCCGTCCGCTCCTGCGGCTATTATTCCATGCTGTCTTTTCTGTCTCTTGGTCTTCTCGGTATGGCGTCTACGGGAGACGCTTTTAACCTATATGTATTCATGGAAATTACGGCTATATCCGGGTACGGACTCATCGCGATAGGCGAACGAAAAGGTCCTATAGCTGCGTTCAGATATTTGCTTACGGGAACCATAGGCGCGTCTATGTATCTGCTCGGAGCAGGATTTCTCTATTCTGCTACGGGAACCTTGAATATGGCTGATTTGGCGGAAACGGTGAAAGACCTTGACGGCAGTCCGCTCATAATACTTTCGGTAGGCTGCATGATAGTGGGCTTTGGTATAAAAATGGCGCTCTTTCCTCTGCACGGCTGGCAGCCTGCGGCACATTCCTATGCGCATCCTGCGGCAGACCCGATGATTGCAGGAGTGATGATCAAGGTACCGGCTTACGCCATGCTGAGATTCTTTTTCTTCATATTTAAAGAAGAAAGCATGGTGATGGA
This sequence comes from uncultured Clostridia bacterium, assembly GCA_937900415.1. Lineage (GTDB taxonomy): Bacteria > Bacillota > Clostridia > Peptostreptococcales > Anaerovoracaceae > Fimisoma. The sequence goes on along the minus strand of CALCEY010000009.1, from coordinate 79,782 downwards.
TATGTTCTTTGATGTGATAGGCGTTATGGCCGTATGCGGAATTCTGTTCGGCTCTCTCAAAGCCTTGAGATACAGTACCTACAACAAGATTTTAGCTTATTCCAGCATAGGACAGGTAGGATATATAGCTATGGGCTTTGCCATAGGTAATTTTTACGGATTGACAGGTGCAGTACTTCACATAGTTAGCCATGCTTTTATGAAATCCGGTCTGTTCTATACTTCGGGAGCGCTCAAATACAAATTCGGCATACATGAGACGACTCAGCTGGGACAGGTTTACAGGCAAATGCCCGTAACGTCACTCACCATGACCGTATGCGCCTTGTCAATGATAGGACTTCCGCCGTTTGCCGGATTTTTCAGCAAATGGTATCTGGCTTTAGGCGCCATTGAAAACGGTCAGTATCTGTTTGTAGCCGTTCTCATAGCCAGCAGTCTTTTAAGCGCGATATATTTTTTCAGAGTGTTTGAAAAACTGTTTATGGAAAGCAAAACAGCTTTCGAGCGAAAGGACACCGCAGCGCTCATGGAAAAATCAGCTGTCGGAAGGCGGCTTGAGCTTCCATGGCAGCTGATGATACCGATGCTGGTGGTGATAGCGGCGGTTATTCTGCTGGGGCTGTTTAATTCGTATATAGTTGATGATATTTTGAGGCCTGCAATTATGGAGGGGGCGCTGTCATGACGATAACGACCGCAAAACCGGCTTTTGCCGTGGGAACTGCTTTATTGGCAGCGCTGCTGATACTGCTTTTGGGAAATCGTATAAAGCCTAATCTCAGAGAGGGGATTACGCTTCTTGCCTCCGTTGTTATGGCGGGAACGGTGTTTTCCATGGCTCCCGGCGTTGCTGAGGGAAACGTATATGTTTCAAAACTTTGGACTGTAGTTGACGGCATAGAGCTGTCTTTTAGAACGGATGCGGCCGGAATGGTATTCGCCTGCATCGCTTCATGTCTTTGGATTTTGACATCTGTGTATTCCATAGGATATATGAGAGGACACCACGAAAAAAATCAGACGGGATATTTTGCAGCCTTTGCCGCATGTCTTGCTTCTGCTGTCGGAATAGCGTTTGCGGCCAATCTGATAACCTTTTTTATATTTTATGAAATGCTCACATTAGCGACTTATCCTCTGGTTGCTCATTACAGGGATGATAAGGCCAAAGCGTCAGGACGCAAATATCTTGCGTATACTCTCGTAAGCGGTCAGTTGTTCTTTGCGGGGATAGTATGGGTATATGCAAGGTACGGAACTTTGGATTTTGCAGCGGGAGGCTTCATTCCTGCCGGTTCTGTGAGCCCGGGGCTCATGTGTGTGATGTTTTTTATGATGATACTGGGAGGCGCAGTGAAAGCCGGCGTAATGCCGCTTCACGGCTGGCTGCCTTCGGCCATGGTTGCTCCCACGCCTGTAAGCGCGCTGCTTCACGCTGTGGCTGTAGTAAAAGCCGGAGCTTTCTGCGTGCTGAGAGTAGTTTTATATGTATTCGGACCTGAAAGCGCAGAATGGTGCGGCGGAGCAGAAATCCTCAGCTGGTTTGCTCTTGCTACAATCTTGCTTTCGTCTCTCGTAGCCATGAGGCAGGATAATCTTAAAGCCAGGCTGGCGTTTTCCACCATTGGCCAGCTTTCGTATATAGTTTTGGGCATAAGCCTGTTGTCGTCCTATAGCATAACGGGAGCTGTTTTCCATATATCGGCACATGCTTTTCTTAAGATAACACTGTTTATGGCGGCCGGAGCGATATTCGTGAATACCGGCTTGTCAAAGATAAGCGAAATGGGCGGCTTGTATAAGAGGATGCCTGTAACGGCAGTATGCTTTGCCGCGGCGTCTTTGGGAATTGCAGGGCTTCCGCTGATGGCCGGATTTGTAAGCAAGTTCAATATTTTAGAGGGTGCCCTTATCGTCGGAAAACCTTTTGCGATGGTGGTTCTCATTGCAGCGGCTCTGCTGGCACTTGCTTATCTGATGCCTGTGGTGCGAGTTTTCTTCGGACGGACGAGTGCCGGACGGACATGGGCGGAACATTCGGTCGTCAGCCGGCAAAACACCGGACAGCCAAGTGGTCAGCAAAGTGCCGGCCGGCATGATACCGATATGGCGGATGATGTAAAAAATATGGGGGCGGATACAGAGATTGCCGCTGCACAGCACGGAGATCATGCTGTGGACGTAAGAGCCGTCGCAGCCATGGTTGTTCCGCTTACGATTACTGTAATTATAGGAATTATACTCGGTTTTTCACCTGATGCGGGGGCGAACCTTTACAGCATGGCACAGATGGCGGCGGAAGCCGTAACGGGAGAAGGAGGCGTTTATCTTGCGGGATAAAAAGAAAATATATATCTTACTGGGAACGATAATCCTTCTTACTCTTATTTTGGAAATATTTTTTGCAGAGCCTCATCACCATAAACCATGGAATCTGATTCCGGGCGCCGATATAGTCATAGGATTTGCAGGAGCATGGCTGTTGATTCTGCTTGCCAAAAAGATTATGGCGGGTCTGCTTCAGCGTAAAGAAAGTTATTACAGCGGATCTGAATCCGGAAGTTATCCGAAAACGGACGATTTGAAGGACGGAGGTGGGGAGGATGCTTAACGATTTTCTCCAGCCGGGACTTATTTTGATGATCGCAGGGCTTCTTATTCTTATACTGCCTAAAAGGCTTGGAAAAATCATGTCGGCAGCCGGACCTGCGTTTACCGTGCTTTCAGTTTTAATTTTCAGAACCGGTGAAAGCGCAGACAGAATTTCGATGACCTTTGGTATAATTTTTTCACTGATTTCTCTTGTGGCAGCCGTATATAATTTTCACGTAAAAGACAGGTTTGAGCTTGCGGCGGAAGCTATATACGCCGGAAGCAGTATAGGAGTGGTGTTTTCTACCCATTGGATAGGTATGCTGATTTTTTGGGAAATCATGGCGGTCGCTTCATGGCTCATAGTGGTTTCTTCTAAAACTGAGGCGGCGAAAAAAGCCGGGTTCAGATACCTCTTGATCCATATGCTGGGAGGAAATCTTCTGCTGACAGGAATCGTAATAAAGCTGTCTCAGGGCTCTGAGCTTATAGAACTGCTTACGGGAACCGCTGACGCGGCTTATTGGCTGATTCTGGCCGGGGTTGCCGTAAACGCAGCCATACCTCCTTTAAATGCATGGATTGCCGACGCATATCCGGAGTCTACCATGGGAGGAACCGTGTATATGGGCTCTTACACCACCAAGGTTGGAGTATTCTGCCTTATAAAGCTTTTCGCCGGAACCGAATTGCTTCTGTATTTCGGAGTTTTCATGGCTGTCTGGGGAGCGTGTATGGCTCTCATAGAAAACGATTTGAGACGATTGTTTGCTTATCATATAATAAGCCAGGTGGGATACATGGTTGCATCTCTGGCCGCAGGCGGAGAAACGGGAATAGACGGCGCAGCCGCTCACGCCTTCAACAACATTTTGTATAAAGGTACTCTGCTCATGTGCGCAGGCGCTGTCATAAAAGCCACAGGAAAGAGAAAGATAAGTCAGCTTGGAGGTCTTGCAAAAAAAATGCCCGTTACTGCATGTTGTTTTCTCGTCGCCTCCATGGCTATAGCGGGATTTCCGCTGCTCAACGGATTTGTGAGCAAATCTCTTGTAATGAATGCCGTTGCCGAAAGCGGCGCTGCCTGGGCTGAGCTTCTTCTCATGGTTGCCAGCATAGGAACGCTGATGTCGGTTACTCTTAAGATAAACTACTTCGTCTTTTTCGGGAAAAGCGATGCTGAGACAGAAGCTGATGAAAGTGCGCTGCCGCTGAATATGAAGCTGGCTATGGTTTCCGGAGCTTCCTCCTGTGCAGTTATTGGAATTATGCCGAGCCTGCTGTATTCTCTTACCCCTTACGAAATCGACGGACATCCGTTTACGGTTGACCATGTGACTCAGTATATACAACTTTTTGCGGCTGCTGCCATAGCTTTTGTCATGTACATAGAGCATATGAAGCCTAAAGAAAAGATTACTCTTGACACAGACTGGTTCTACAGAAAACCTTTGAAAGCTGCGGTCTTATGGCTTTCCGAAGCCGCAGACAAAGCGAGAATAAGAATCGGAGACGGTCTCGGCGTCTTTTTCTCAAAAGCCAACGAATATTTGCATAATCCGAGACTGCTCTTTACCTCGGCAGAACCGGAAAAGCGCGACTGTCTTGAAGACGACGATGTTTTGCAAAAACCTGTGGGCTGGCTGGTAGCCGTTAACTTTGCGGTTTTTGTTACCGTAGTGCTCTACGTATTTGCAAAAGTTTTATAGCCTGCGTTGATTTCAAGCCCGGACGATATGCAGTCAGGGCGGATAATGACGAAAACGTATAAAAATGAATTTTGCCGCTGCTTTATGCAAGCGGCTTTTTTATCGGGTTTTGCATAAGAAACACGTCCCGCCAATATATAAATGAGAGGGGAGGGAAAAAATGATATATCCGAAAAAATTAAAAAAAGGCGGTACCGTAGGGATAGTATGCACCTCTTCGCCCGTTACGCAAAAAAGAAAGCAGCAGTGTATAGAGGCCTTAGAGGGTTTGGGATATAAAGTGAAGGCTGCCGATAATCTTACGCATAACCACGGCGGATATATGGCCGGAAGCGGAGAAGAAAGGGGGCGCTGTCTCATTGAGATGTTTAAAGACCCGGAGGTGGACGCAATTTTTTGTGTGAGGGGAGGAAACGGAGGCTTGCGGTGCCATTAATACATAGATATGGAAGTCGTAAGGAAAAATCCAAAAATTTTCGTTGGATACAGCGATGTTACTCCTCTGCATATGCCGTTTAACCGGTGCGCCGGGCTGGTGACTTTTCACGGACCAACGGTATCCTCCGGCATAGTCGGCAATTTTGACGAGGAAAGCAGGAACGCCTTATTCGGAGCTTTAAACGGCGACAACGAATACGAATTTAAAAATCCGGAGATATTTCCTATAGAAGTCATGAAAAAAGGGAGTGCCGAAGGTATAATAACGACAAACAGAAAAAGCCTTTATTTTCAAGGGGGTTGAACGTTTGTCGTCTTTTATTCAATTCCTTTTCCAAGTTGAAAATTGACGAAAACTATAAAGAAAAGAGGAGGCTGTTTTATTAACGACAAAATTTAATAGTGCCAACGGTCCGTCTTTATGTCTGACCGCTGATTGCCGTGGGCGTTTCATCTTATCAGATGGACGCCTTTTTTTATGCAGATTCGGTGCGACGGTATGGAACGGCAGAGATTTTATCTTAGAGGATATAGTGACGGCATTACATATCTGAAAAAGACTGACATGCTGTAAAATGAGCATTCGATGAAGGCAGTATGTAATCATTCTGTACTGCTTTTTATAAGTTTCTGCACATTGTTTCCTCATACCTGCATAATTTATTCTGTTTTATATGCAGATAAAACGGATGTGGCTTGATTTTCTGCATATAATACGTTACAATAATATGCAGAAAGGATGGTGTGATATGAGGAAATTCGATTATTCTTTTTTAAACAACGGCTTACTGCCTGCAAAGTTGGTGAATCTTACTTCAAATATTTCAGCATTGAAAACAATGGCGGGAGTGCGAAAAGAGGAATATACCCAAATTTTTACGGAGTTAGAGGCAGTTGCAAAGATACAGTCGATTAAGAGTTCTAATGCTATTGAGGGTATTGTTACAAGTGACGAGCGTATTGCCGCTATCGTCAATCAGAACAGCGCTCCGTTGAATCATAATGAAGCAGAAATTGCCGGATATAGGGATGCATTAAATGAAATTCATTTGGACTATGAGCGTATTGATTTTTGTGAGCGTGATATTTTGCATTTGCACGAAATGATGATGGCATTTGCAGGTTATGAATATGGCGTCCAATATAAAACAGACGATAATGTAATTTTGGAAATTGATACAGACGGAAACAGGCGTGTTCGTTTTCGTCCCACCCCTGCAAATGAAACGCCAAAGGCTATGGAACAGTTAGAGCTTGCCTATATGGAAGCACGTAGTGACGTCAATATAAACCAACTGCTATTGATTCCTTGCGTTATTTTGGATTTTCTCTGCATACATCCATTCAGAGATGGTAACGGCAGAATGTCACGCCTGTTATCGTTGCTGCTCCTATACAAGAATGGCTTTGATGCCGGAAAATATGTGTCCGTTGAAGAGCAAATCAATAACTACAAAGCCTATTATTACGAATCTCTTCGTCAATCTTCTGACGGTTGGGAATCAAATGAAAATAGTTATTTCCCATTTATTGAGAATTTCCTGTCTATGCTTTATATGTGCTATAAAGAGTTGGACAAACGCTTTGCAGTTGTACATGGGAAAAAGATTACAAAGAAAGCCCGCATAGAAGCAACGGTATTAAACAGTCTGACACCTCTTTCCAAAGCCGAAATATGTAAGATTCTCCCCGATGTCAGTCCGACAACAGTTGAAGCAGTCCTCGGTGCAATGGTAAAGAGCGGTGCAATAAAACGGATCGGATCGGCAAGATCTACGCGTTATATTAAGGCATAGTATAAGGTGACTTCAATGGATATGATTTCATTTAAAGAAGAAGTGTTACGACTAATTGCATTTCGGCAAGAGGGCGAATATTGGGATTTCAAAAAGGAATGGCACAAGAATAAGTCTGATTTACTGCATGATATTATATGTATGGCAAATAATCTATCAAATCACGATGGACTTATTATTATTGGGGTTAATGAAGAAACGGATTATGCTACTTGCGATATTACCAATGACCCCAACAGAAGAAAAACACAGGATATAGTTGCATTCCTGCGGGATAAAAAATTTGCTGGCGGAGTTCGTCCAACTGTATATGTTCAATCCTGTTTATACTGCAAAAAAGTAATAGATGTTATTGTTATTCGCAATGATCGTAATACACCCTATTATTTAACAGAACAATATCAAGGTGTATTTGCCAATAACATCTATTCTCGAATAATGGATACCAATACCCCTAAAAATGCATCTGCAGATATAGATGTCATAGAAAAACTATGGAAAAAGAGATTCGGAATTGATGCGACAGCTCTGGATCGCGCCTTGCTGTTTTTGCAAAAACCTTATGATTGGGTGGATTCTGATGACGGCAAAAAGTTTTATAAGTATGCCCCCGAATTTACACTCGAAGATATTCAAGCAGAGGATGGCAGAGATGGTTATGAATTTTATCTGTTCAATCAGTGCGATTCTCGTCCTCGGTGGTATGATATAAATATTTACTATCATCAAACCCTATTATATTCTTTGGGTGGTGTGGCTTTAGACGGAGGACGATGTTTTACCTCCACACCTCGAACCGATGGAATTTCTTTATATAAAGAGAGCAATCATAATTGGGATATTTCATATAAGTATTTCGTTAAAGCTTCAATCGAATATATAGTTCATCTGTTTTATATTACTGAAGATATGGACGAGGAACTAACTGCACGACAAAGATTTTTGGAATGTGTACTTGTTTTTGAATCTGAATTTGAAAGGACGAAATTCAATGATTTTGTCATAGCCAATTATGAAAAATACAATGTTGACGCATTCAGCAATCGACTACCCCATTTCCCTTTTTTAAAGGGTTATAATATGGACGCATTCAAAAAAGACTACTTACAATCTCAACTTTTGCAACAAATGTTAAAGGATTTCAGAAGTTAAAGGAGGCTATGTTTATGAGCGAATCATTTATTCCAGCATTGAAGTTGACATCGAAGCATTGAAGAATACATATAAAAAATACTTGCAATTTCAACGGTTTTATTGTATAGTATTAAGGCAGTGCGTTTTGAAAACGGGAGGTTTTTAAAGATTTCGATTTAAAACGCATAATAAAATTTAATCAGCACACCAAACCCGGCTATGGTTGCCGTGAATCCCTGAAATAAGGGTGCGGGAAAAGCCTGTCGGAAAGGCTTCGCAAACGGTGTTTGCTCATGGATTTGGTGGAAGTAGAAAACCAGGAGGATTTAAAATGGCAGTAATTTCAATGAAACAGTTACTGGAAGCAGGCGTTCATTTCGGACACCAAACAAGAAGATGGAACCCTAAGATGGCTCCTTACATCTTTACGGAGAGAAACGGAATCTATATCATAGATTTACAGAAAACCGTAAAGAAGATTGAAGAAGCATATGATTTTATGAGAAGCGTTGCTGAATCCGGCAAACCGATTCTCTTCGTGGGAACCAAGAAGCAGGCTCAGCAGGCTATCGTAGATGAAGCCAAGAGATGCGGAGAATTCTATGTAAGCGAAAGATGGCTGGGCGGAATGTTGACCAATCACAAGACTATCGCAACAAGAATCAAGAGACTCAACGACATCCATACTATGGAAGAAGACGGAACCTTTGACAAGCTGGCTAAAAAAGAAGTTATTAAGCTGAGAGCAGAGATGGAAAAGCTCGAAAAATTCTTGGGCGGAATTAAAGAGATGCCTGAAATGCCGGGAGCTATTTTCGTCGTAGACCCTAAAAAGGAAAGAATCGCCGTTAAGGAAGCGAGAATTCTCGGTATTCCTATCGTAGGTATAGTAGATACAAACTGTGATCCTGATGATGTGGACTATGTAATCCCTGCCAACGACGACGCAATCAGAGCCGTAAAGCTCATCGCAGGAAGAATGGCGGACGCTGTTATAGAAGCAAATCAGGGAGAAAGCTTCGATGAAGGTACAGACGAAGAAGTCCCTGCTGAAGACATTTCTGAGGAAGAAGCTGAGGCAGAAGCCGAAGAAGCTGCTGACGCAGAGTAACGGCAGATACTTAAAGCAAGCGTCATAAAAATTTCAGGAGGACAGTAAAATGGCAGTAACTGCACAATTAGTAAAAGAATTAAGAGAAAGAACCGGCGCAGGCATGATGGACTGCAAAAAGGTTTTAGTTGAAACAGACGGAGATATAGAAAAAGCTATCGAACTGCTGAGAGAAAAGGGACTTGCCAAGGCCGCAAAGAAAGCCGGCAGAATCGCAGCAGAAGGTCTTGTAAAAGTTGCTTTCGATGGTGAACATAAAGCCGCCGCAATAGTAGAAGTAAACTCTGAAACCGACTTCGTAGCCAAGAACGAAGAATTTGTTGAATTTGTTGAAAAATTAGCCGACATGGCTCTTGCCGCCGAAAGCGACGATATGGAAGCTTTCAAGGCTCTCCCTTATGAAGGAGAAGGTACGGTTGAGGAAGCTCTCAGCAATAAGATAGCTAAAATCGGCGAAAACATGAATATAAGAAGACTTCATAAGATGGCTTCACCGGGAGTTGTATATACGGGATATATCCATGGAAACGGCAAGATCGGTGTAGTTGTAGGTATTGAAACTGAAGCTTCCGCCGATGAAATCGCCGTATGCGCCAAGGACGTTGCTATGCAGATCGCTTCGATGAGCCCTAAGTTTGTTGACGAGACTCAGGTAGACGCCGACTGGCTCGAATCCGAAAAGGAAATCGCAAAGCAGCAGCTTCTCAACGAGGGCAAGCCTGAAGCAATGCTGGAGAGAATCATTCCGGGTAAGGTTAAGGCCATCCTCAAAGAAGTATGTCTCGTTGACCAGAAGTTTGTTAAGAACAGCGACTTAACCGTTGCTCAGTATGTCGACAGCGTCGCAAAGGAAATATGCAAGTCGATGAAGGTCGTTGAAATGGTAAGATACGAAGTAGGCGAGGGCATCGAAAAGAAAGAAGAAAACTTTGCTGAAGAGGTAGCAAAACAGATGGGAAATTAATCCTGTTTTGAACAAATTTCAGAGAACTTCACAAACCCCTGAAAATGTTTATTTATCAAGCATTTCAGGGGTTTTTTAGTTGCTCAGATAAAATTCCGCATTTTAGCGTAAAACATCGTATTTTTAACCTTGTTTTGGGTAACTTTCGGGCAATTTTGGGGAGAGGGTCTTTTCCCAAATGAAATCTCAAACTTCGCTCCGTTCTTCAGAAAAGTCGCTTCGCTATTTATTGGTTGATTTTGTAAAGTTGAAATGATGTTTTGTTTTTTAGATTTTACAGATTCGTATATAGAGTATAAATGATGTATATTTAATCAAAGGAGGGGCGGAATATGTTTAACAAAAAACTATACTTTTATATAACAAACGAGGAGCGAAAAATTTTAGTAGGAAGTTTGGTTGATTTAAGGAACTCTCTCATTCGCCAGGGAAGATATACAGACGCAGTAGATGTATAATCATTCGTCATAGTGGCAACATTGAGACGATTTATGGCCGTTTGAGCAGTATCAATGTAAAAGAAGGACGAAGAGTTGTTAGAGGTCAGGTCATAGGTGAAGTTGGAAGTACCGGGAATTCAACAGGTACGCATCTTTATATAGGTAAGACTAAATGGAAAACTTGTGAATCAGGAAAAGGGATGGCTTACTATACCGTAAAATGCAAGTAAACTATTAAAAAATAAAATAGAAATAAAGCATTATAAGGTTATTTTGCCGGTTTCGATTAAAAGATTGTATATTGCGGACAAAATCATGTAAGCGTATAATTTAAAAGAAAGTTGATTTATAAAGCTTTAAGGAAAATGTTAAATAATGCAAACCCGCGAAAATGAATGGGTGGATTTGCTATAAAAAATGGGAAAAGGATAGTATATGGGAAAAATATTAGTATTAGAAGATGAAATGAGCATAAGAAGAAGCATAGAAATTTCACTTCAAAAGGAAGGCTATGAAGTGAAAGCGGCAGGGAGCATAAAAGAAGCAGAGGCGATTTGTGAAGGCTTTACTCCGGAAATGCTTATTTGCGATATCAATCTTCCGGACGGAAGCGGCCTTGAATATATTAAAAGCATCAGAAATAAAACAAATGCTCACCTTATCATGCTTACTGCCTTAGATCAGGAAACAGATATGGTGCTTGGCTACGAAGCAGGTGCAGATGATTATATCCCTAAGCCATTTAGTTTATCTGTTCTCATTATGAAAATAAATGCGTATTTCAGAAAAGAAAATGCCAATGAAAATAGACTGATGGCGGCAGGAAATGTAAAAGTCGATAAACAGGCTATGAAAGTTTATGTAGATGATGAAGAAGTTTCGTTATCTAAAAATGAGTGGAAACTTCTTTTAATGTTTATGGAAAATCCTAACATCATTTTGTCTAAAGAACAGATACTAGAAAAAATCTTTGATATAGACAGTGAGTTTGTAGATGAAAATACAGTTGCTGTAAATATTACGAGACTTAGAAAGAAGCTGGGAATGGGAGAAGAAGGGAAAAATCTGATAAAAAATGTAAGAGGTCTTGGCTATGTCTGGAATGTTAAAAAATAAAAAGTTAAAATGGTATGTAATTCCGTTAATCGCACTTGTTATACTGAATGCATGTGTAATTACAAAGGAGTATTTTTCATACAGGGAAGAAACTTTGCGGCTGGGCAGTATTCTTGCTGAAGAACAGTACGAGGAGATGTCACTAAAAGATGCTGAAAATATTCTTGAAAGATATGGTTATGTAAAAGAAGAAAAAAGCAGTATATATAGGGACTTTATAAAATCATCAGTATATATGACTGTCTTATCTTTTGCAATATATATTATCATTTTAGCAATTTTGAAAAAGCAGGAAAAAGAAATAGAAGCAGAATATAATCAGGGGATTTGTGATATTGAACGGATACTAAATGCTTTAAGAGACGGAACCTTCGACCCGTCTGATGAAAAGTTTAAAAAGCTTGCCGGTGCAGAGTTTAATTCTAATTTTGCCAGAATTGAGACATTAATGGATAGTTTGTACAGCAGTATTTCGGTTATAAAAGAAAATGCTGAAAATGATAAGCGAGAAACGAAAGATGTAGTTACAGATATATCTCATCAGCTTAAAACGCCCCTTGCAGCGATAAAATCAACATATGAACTAATTCAACAGGGCACGCTTACTTCAGATGAAAGAAAAGAATTTGAGAATCTTATGGGATTTCAAATCAGATCGCTGGAAAAACTGATACAGTCTCTTGTTAACATATCAAGACTTGAAAGCGGCATGATAAATATCAAACTTACAGAAGGCAGTTTATTTGACTCTATATTGGAAGCAGTGAACGGGATCTGGCTAAAGGCAGATGAGAAAAATATAAAAATAGAAGTTAATGACTTTAGCGAAGATAGAATGCAGACTATAATGTGTGATAAAAAATGGCTTTCAGAGGCGTTTGTAAATATTCTTGATAATGCAGTAAAATATTCAAAAGAGAATACAGAAGTTTCAATTTATGTTGCAAAGCTGAATCAAATGATGAGAATTGAGTTTAAAGACCTGGGAATGGGAATTCCTGATGAAGAAAAACACAGTGTGTTTAAGCGTTTTTATCGTGGAACGGCCAGCAGCACAGAAGAAGGAAGCGGCGTAGGTCTTTATCTTGCAAGACGCATTATATCAGAGCATCATGGAACCATTATGGTAAAAGATAATGTAGTTAACGGAGAAAAGAGGGGCAGTGTGTTTATCGTTCATCTTCCTTGTATTCGATGAAGTCTTACGAAACTGTAAGACTTTATTTTTATTCTGAAAGAAAACGGTAATACTTTTGCTGTAATATGAATAGCAAAGAGGAGGTAATCGATATGGATACAATTTTAAGAACAGAGAACTTATGTAAATATTATGGCGAAGGTGTAAATCAGGTAAAAGCGGTTCAGAATACGCAGATAGAGATTAAAAGAGGAGAATTTGTTGCAATTATAGGGAAATCAGGATCCGGCAAGAGCACACTCTTACATCTCCTTGGAGGTCTTGACTATCCTACAAGTGGTAAAGTTTTTATAAAGGGTGAAGACATTTTTGATATGTCGGAAGATGAATTGGCAGTGTTTAGAAGACAGAAAATTGGATTTGTATTTCAGGCGTTTAACTTAGTTTCATCCATCAATGTATATGAAAATGTGGTGCTTCCTTTGGGACTTGACGGAAAAGAACCTGATGAAAAATATGTTGGGGATATCTTAAAAACTTTAGGCATAGAAGAAAAAGTAGATAATCTTCCTTCTACATTATCAGGAGGACAGCAGCAAAGAGTTGCTATTGCAAGAGCTTTGGCATCAAAACCGGATATTGTTTTAGCTGATGAACCTACAGGAAATTTAGATACAAAGACAGGTGAAGAAGTAATTTCCATGTTGAAGCTATCTGCAGAAAAATATGGGCAGACACTTGTGATTATTACTCATAATGAAGAAATTGCCCAGCTTGCAGATAGGATTCTTGTAATTGAGGATGGAAAGGTGGCTGAGCTAAAATGAAAATTTTGAGAAAGATTGCAATAAGCAACAATAGGGAGAATAAAACAAGAAGTTTTCTTATTATGGCTGCCATTGCACTTACTACTATGCTGATTACTGCCATAGGAACCTTTGGCTATGGAGGTATAAAAGGCAATATAGAAAATGCAGAAAATCTGTACGGGAACTATATCGGTATTTTTGGCGGTATGGGAGACGAACAGGTTAATGAAATGGAAAAAAGAGGGGAATTTGACGATATTGGTTTGATGGCAAATGTGGGCGAATCCGATACCAAGGGACATTCAAAGCTGGTATGGGCAGATGAAAAGGCTCTCTTAATGACCAACGCATATACGATGTTGAGAGATGGAAAAATTCCGGAAGAATTAAATGAAATTACAGCGTCAAAGGCATTCTTTGAGCAATTGGGGTATAAGAATATAAAAATTGGCGATAAAGTAACAGTTCCTGTAAGAAAAAACGGAATGGAGGCATTTCAAAATCAGGAATTTGTAATTTCCGGCATTATGAAAGATGGTGTCGGCAATGTAAGCCAGCAGTCATCTACAGTTTTAGTATCTAAGAAATACTATGACAGCAGAGTTTCAAAAGGAGAAGAAAGCTATACTGCTTATTTTACTTTTAACGAAAGCATAAAGGGCGACTATGATGAGATAAATGCCCTTATAAAAGATCTTGCTGCTAAACTTGGGGTGAATGAAAAAGCAGTATCAGAGAATAGAAATTTGATTGTAACAAAGTATTCTCCAACTTCAGAAGTATTAATTCCATGTATTTTCATATGCTTGATTGTAGTAATTTTTGCAGCTGTGGTTATTTATAACATATTTCAAATTGGGATTGCGCGAAAAATACAAGAATATGGAAAAGTTAAAGCGATTGGTGCAACAAAGAAACAGATGAAGAAAATAATTGTAACAGAGGGAATGCTTCTTTCTGTAATTGCAATACCAATAGGGCTTATAGTAGGATACTTTGCCACATCGTTCTTATTTAATTCCGCAATGGACTTTGCTAGGAATGGTAATGAATACATGGCAATCGGAGAGGTATCCATATTTTCCCTACCTGTTATCATTATTTCAGCATTGATATCACTTGTTACAGTAAGACTAGCATTAATTAGGGCGGTAAAAACAGTTACAACAATTACGCCTGTCAGTGCATTTTCATATGATGAGTCTGCGGTAAGTAAAAAAGGCTACAAAAAAGGTCATAAGGCACTAAGCATAACAGGTCTTATTAAATCGGACCTTGCTACTAATAAGAAACGAAATATAATTACAATATTTGTCATGGGACTTTCCTGTATTTTGTTTGTTACAATATCAAGTCTTACAAGTAGTATTGATCCGGGATATGATGCAAGAAATAGTGTGGAGTTTGGAGATTATCAAGTGGAACTAAACTATGATAATTCAGATCAGGTTTATACTGAAAATAATCTTGATGAAATTTTAAAGAATAATCCTATTACAGATGATGTAATAAAAGAGTTTGAATCCATTGATGGTGTAGAAAAGATACATACTAGAAGATACCTAACTTTTACTCATTATGGAACAAAACTCGATGTGGCAGTCTTTGATCGAGAAAGTTTTGAAAGCGAACTTGAAAAATCAGGAGTAGTTGGAGACTTTACTTATGACTCGGTAAGTAAAGCAGATGGATTTATATATCCATATTCACACTTTATGGAAGAAGCAGGACAGAAAATTGGAGATAAACTTCAAGTAACGCTAAATAGTGAGAAATCAAGTGCTAAGTATAGCGGAATTGCTATGGGTTCTTTTGGAAGCGTCTCAGCGGATATTATTATCACAGAAGATACTGCGAAGAAACTTGGACTGTTTGATCAGAGCTATGCATATCTTTGGATTTATTGCGATGATCATGCAAAAGCTGCAGTTGAAGACAAGATACAGCAGCTTTATGATAATGATGAACATGTTTATTGGGAAAGCTATGATGAAGTTTATAGCCTTGCAGAAAAGCAGATGCTACTTGTCAAAGTAATGGCATATACTTTCCTTGCATTGATTGGAACAATATGCTTCCTGAATATGGCAAATACAATGATCATGAATGTTATTACAAGAAAAAGAGAGTTTGGAATACTTCAGGCTGTTGGAATGAGCAACGGACAGTTAGGTAAGATGTTACAACTTGAAGGTATATTCTTTACAATAGGATCAATTATAATATCATTACTGATTGGAATTCCGGCAGGATATGGAGCATTTTTATACTCCAAGAATGAAGGCTTCTTCGGAATCAGCACATATCACTTCCCGGTGGCTGAAGTTTTGATTATGGTTTTAGTACTTCTGATTATGCAGATTATATTGTCATTTGTATTAAGTAAAAATGTGAAGAAAGAATCGATTATTGATAGAATCAGATATTAAAAAAGACTCATATCTAACATAAAAATTCCTCTTCGTCTTAAGATGGCGAAGGGGAATTTTTATTGAAAAAATCGTTGACAGTTGACAGTGCACATATTTGTAGTATGCTTAAAATGTGTGCGAACGAAGGAGGCATGAAGTGATGAAGAAAAAAATACTGATCATTGATGATGATATACATATAAATGAAATGCTGGAAGATGTTCTAACTAAGGAAGGCTATGAGGTAAGCCATGCTTATTCGGGAACTGAGGCTTTATTGGTTTTAAAGGATATTAAGCCAGATCTGATTTTGCTTGATTTGATGCTGCCCGGTCTTAATGGAGAAGAAGTGCTTCCGCAGATTACAGGTATTCCTGTTGTGGTGGTCAGTGCAAAGGCAGGGCTCACTGATAAAGTTAGTCTTCTAAGAGGCGGAGCTGTTGATTATGTTACAAAGCCTTTTGAAATAGAAGAACTTCTTGCAAGAATTTTGGCTCATCTGAGACAATCAGAAAAATTAGTAGAAGATGCATCTAATAACATTTTGAGATACGATGATATTGTAATGAACTGCGACTCAAAACAAGTTACTGTAGCAGAGGAAATAGTCAGGCTGACAAGAACAGAATTTGCAATATTAAAATTGCTTATGAGAAATAGTGGGCAGGTCATCGCCAAATCTGTAATACTTGACAATATTAGCACAGATACTCCGGACTGCACAGAAAACTCTTTGAAAATACATATGAGTAATCTTAGGAAGAAGTTGAAAGATGCAGGTAATAAAGACTATATTGAAGCTGTATGGGGAATTGGCTTTAAAATGGCAGAATAAGTTTTAAGAAATTGTAAATCTTTACTGTTTCTTTACTCTTTTCTTAACCGGTATCTTTACTTATTTACTGTAAAGTAATGCTATACTTAAAAGGAGGTAGTTAAGATGGAGTATGTTTTAAAAACTGCAGGGCTTTCTAAAAGCTATAAGCATTTTAAAGCACTGAATAACTTATCAATGAATGTACCCAAAGGTTCTATTTATGGATTTGTTGGAAAAAATGGTGCCGGAAAAACCACTTTGATTCGTATAATATGTGGGCTTCAGAGGCAGACGCAAGGTGAATTTTATCTGTATGGACATGGTAGTAACGAAAAAGAAATTAGAGAGAGCAGAAGAAGGATGGGGGCTGTAGTTGAAACGCCTTCTATTTATGGAGAACTTACAGCTTTCGAGAATTTAAAAGAACAGTATAAGGTTTTAGGACTGCCATCATTTGATGGGATTTCAGAACTATTAGAACTTGTTGGACTTGGAAATACAGGAAATAAAAAAGCCAAAAATTTTTCTCTTGGAATGAAACAGCGTCTTGGTATTGCAGTTGCATTAGCCGGAGATCCTGACTTTCTTGTACTTGATGAGCCGATTAACGGACTTGACCCACAGGGAATTATTGAGATGAGGGAACTCATCTTAAAGCTGAATAGAGAGCATCAGATTACAGTTTTGATTTCAAGTCATATACTGGACGAACTATCAAGGCTGGCAACTCATTATGGTTTCATAGATCAAGGACATATTGTAAAAGAAATCAGTGCAGAAGAACTTGAAAATGCATGTAGAAAGTGCACCAGAGTAAAGGTGTCAGATACTGTAATGCTGGCAAAGGTCCTAGACGGCATGTCTATAGATTATGACATTATTTCTGAATCCGAAGCGGATATTTATAAAGAAGTGAATGTATCAGAGCTTTCACTTGCTCTTGCAAAGGAAGGTGCAAGTATAATTTCTATGAGTGAAAGAGATGAGAGTTTGGAAAGCTACTTTATAAGTCTTGTAGGAGGTGGAAGTCGTGACTAAATTATTAAATGCAAATTTTATGAGACTGAAAAAGTCAAAGATTTTCTATGCTGCTCTTGTTTTTATGGTAGGGCTTGCTTTGTTGATGATCTATTCAAATTACAAAGCTACAAATGAAGGTAGTGAGGTGGAGCTGGAAGGAACACTATTTGCTTTTGCTTCTTTTATGGGAATTGTAATTGCGTGTTTTGTTTCACTGTTTACCGGTACTGAATATAGTGATGGTACAATACGAAATAAGATTATTGTCGGTCATTTGCGGTTTGAAATTTACATGGCAGATTTGATTACAAGTATCATAGGATCTGTTGTAGCAGCTTTGATTTATGTTGTGATTTATGTGTGTGGAAGCATTCCAATTACCGGATGGTTTACTGGTGAAATGAAAATGATTCTTCTTTCATTAGGATGTGCACTGATTCTTTGTGCAGTGTTTTCTTCCATATTTACATTTATTGCAATGTTGAATCAAAACAAAGCGGCAATTGCGGTGATAAGTCTTATTGTGGCAATGGCAATTCTTTTTGCAGGCTCATATTTTAAAATTTTACTTTCTGAGCCGGAATACTACGAGGGTGCCTTTATGACAGAGCAAGGTGTGCTGGAAAATAAGAAAGTAAAGAATTCAAGATATCTTCCACCAGGAACTCAAAGGGATATTTATGAATTTTTAGATGAATTTCTTCCAGGAGGTCAGCAGCTTAAGTTGATGGAAGGGGAAGTTGAAGAACCGTATAAATATATGGGATATTCATCAATTATAACTGTTGTTGTTACAGGCTTAGGAATTATGCTGTTTCGTAAAAAAGATTTGAAATAAAAAATATTGGTTTATGGAGTAAGAAGATGGAGCTGCTTTTAGAAGTTATAATAGGGATTTTAATATGTGCTGTAGGAGCCTTGATGCTTAAAATTTATTTGATGAGAAAAGCAGCAGATGAAATTAGAGAAAAATTTGAGAAAAAAGTAAATACAGATACAAACACACTGATTGATATATCAGGAAATGATTCGGTAATGGCAAATCTGGCAGACTCCATAAACAAGGAACTTAGGTTACTTCGTGCAGAAAGAAATCGCTTTCAACAGGGAGACATGGAACTGAAGACGGCTATAACTAATGTGTCTCACGATATTAGAACACCACTTACTGCAATTTATGGATATATAGATTTACTTAGAAGAGAAGAACTTCCGGAAGAAGCAAAATATTATCTTATGCAGATAAAAAACAGGGCAGATGCAATGAAACTTTTAACAGAAGAGCTTTTAAAGTATTCTATCATAACAGCAGAAGAAGAAATAAAAACAGATCCTATAAATCTTGGGAATGTTTTGGAAGAAACCATAGCGTCATTTTACGGAGCTTTTGTGCAAAAGGAGATAGAGCCAGACATTAATATTTCAGATAAGCAAGTTATTAGGAAGCTTGATAAAAATCAAACAGTTCGAATCTTTAGCAATATAATAAGCAATGCACTGAAATACAGTGATGGAGACTTTTCTGTAAATTTAAGTGAAAACGGCGAAATAATATTTTCTAATAGGGCAGAGAGACTTGATGCAGTGACAGCTGAAAAACTTTTTAACAGGTTTTATACTGTTGAGAATGCAAGAAACTCCACAGGATTAGGTCTTTCGATTGCAAAACTACTAACAGAACGCATGGGAGGCAGTATCAAATCAGACTACAAAGATAACAGACTGTATATTATCGTAACTTTTAGAGAATAAAAAGGGGGGTATGTACTTATTGTATGGCAATAAATATAAAAAACGCACGCAAACGCACGAAAAAACGCAAGTGTGCGTTTTTTATTTGACATAGAACACAAGCATGTGTTTTGATAGATGCATGTATTATGGTATTTTAATAAAGAAATTAAAATTGACGAAAGAGTTTGAACAAAAATATAAGGAATTAAGAAAAGCGTTGCCTGAAATATTAAAAGATAAAATTAAAAAATATAAGTTCAAGAAAAAAGATTACATGATATGGTTTAGCAAAAAGATTTATTTTTCAATGCGTTAATAGATGTTCGAGTAACAAATGACAATAAATGTATATGCACCTCTAAAGAAAGCATAAAACCATTGTGGCTTGATGATTTATTATGGGATTTTTTAAAGATGGAAGAAAACAAGAAAAAGCCATTAAGTTTGCGAAGTATAGGTGCATTTACTGTGGAAGGTTCACAAATTTATGAAAACAAAGTCGAACTAAATAACCGGGATATTACTGAATTGGAAATATACGTTGACATTTATTTGGAGCATTTTAACAGCTCCTTAGAATATTTGCATATTCGGGCAGATTGCGCATTTATTTCTTATTTGAAATAATGCACAAGATTCCATTTCATCAAAGATGCTTTTAATGATTTGGACGTTCAACAATATACCGTATGAGAATAGAATGATGCGGCGCAATTTATTACCGGTAACTCCTAAACCTTTTCAAAATGTCGAGGAGACATCAAAATATTTTAAAAATTTTATAGAGGAGGAAAGGCAGTGATGAAAAATAAGCGGGAAAAACTTTCACTCCGGTCAGGATGGCGCAAAGATCGTACTTGTGAAAGGCACCTTCAACTTGGAGGGCGGAACCATATCAGGCAGTTATGACACTTCGAGTGTGCGTTCAGGCGTAATTACTGTCTTCGGTCAAAACGCCCTGTTCCGTATGGACGGCGGCATTATTACCGGAAACACATTTACCGGTCAATACGGCGGCACGATCTATGTGATCAGGGGCGCAGTTTTTGAAATGTATGGCGGAGTGATTTCCAATAACATCGGAACCGATATACGTAACAACTCGGCTGTATATGTCGAAGCAAACAAAAGAGACGGAAGAAACTACGCAGATTCCGAGTTTTATATGCACGGTGGCGCTATCACCGGGAATAGGGCGGCTTATGGCGGCGTGTTTATCGGCGAGCCTGCATACCCCGATTTTTATTCACAGGCTGAAATGATAATGTACGACGGTGCTGTGATAAGCGACAATATTGCGACAGGTCAGGGCGGAGGAGGCGTCATGGTCTGCGGACAGGCAGAATTCACCATGGAGGGCGGCACGATCCGTAATAATACCGCTTATATGGGCGGAGGCGTCTGTGTCTACGATATGTATTACGATAAGGGCGGCGCAGGAAATTACGACATTGAAACATGGTCAGGATTTTTTCCGGCTGCGTTCACCATGAAGGGCGGCACGATTCAGGATAATCAGGCTATTGGGGGAAGTAATGACCGGGATACCGGCTGCTGCGGCGGGATTTATGTTGGTTCTAACAATGTCACGCTCAAAGGCGGGATGATTAAAGACAATACCGCTGCACGTCAGGGCGGCGGCGTGTATGTCGGTTCCGTTCCTTATGTCATGACCATTTATGATGCGCTGGTAACGAATAACACGGCGACTATCCTCGGCGGCGTATGGGCATGTCCTACCGGCGATACAGAGGTATTTGTCACCAATGGCGTAGGTATTTATGACAACACATCAATCGGCGCAGGCGACGACGTGGTTTATGTCAAGACGGATGGGCAGAATTATGTTCTGACCCTTGCCAACCGTATTTTAGGCGGCGGACAGGCTCTTTGGTATAAGGACGGCGGTATTGCGGAGAATAGCGGTATTTTGGGAGACCCTGACGCTTCTTCCCGTTATCAGACAGGTGATACGCCGATTTCCGAAATCAAAAACAGCATAGAGCCTTACGCTCTAAAGGCGGTTGTTTCCGACAATGCAAAGGAACTGGCGCAAAAATCAGCCACGCTGCTGATTACAGGGAACCATTCACAACGCGGCGGAGGCATCGGAACCAACGGCGGCATTATCATGGGAGAAAAAGACCGTGAATACACCTTGAAGGTGAAAAAGAACTGGAACGATACGGACGAAACTTTGAAACAGCCCGTTACGGTTTATCTGAAAGTAGGCGACACCGTCCTCGATCCGGTAACCCTCAGCGAAAATAACAACTGGGAAGCCGAATTCCGGGAACTGCCGGATCCGGACACATTGGGCGAGGTTTCTTATGCCGTTGCGGAGAACCCTGTGCCGGAGAATTTTACGGCAGATTACCGACCGGCTGTCATTGATAAAGAAAACCGTATTATCACGATTGAGGTTTCCAATACGTACCGGCCTACCAAAACCGGAAGCTTAACGATCTCAAAAACTGTGACCGGCAGCGTTGGAGATACGACGAAGGCGTTTTCTTTCAAGATCACGCTGACGGATGAAGAAGGAAAACCGGCGGCGGGAGTCTTCCCGTATACCGGCAAGAGCAATGTATCCGGCGTAGCGGCTCCGGCAGATGGAGATTTGATATTGAACACAAACGGTGAGGCTTCCGTTATACTCTATCACGGACAGAGCATCACCATTTCAGGTTTGCCGGCAGGCGCCCGCTACACCGTGACAGAAAGCGGCAATGACGGATATACGGTGACTTCAGCCGGTGAAACAGGCAGTATTCCTGCCGAAGACACAGCGATCGCCCTGTTTAATAATCATAAGGATGGGGACGATGGCGGAAATGATAAAATCAGCGTTACCGTGAAAAAGGTCTGGAAGTTGGATAACGGAGGTAAAGCAGAGAATTCCGTAACGGTTGTTTTGCTGAAAGATGGCAAAGAGTGCCGGAGGGTAGAATTGAGCGGTAAGAACGGCTGGACATATACGTGGACCGGACTCAGCGACCGATATACCTGGACAGTTGCCGAAGTAGATGTGCCGGACGGTTTTACATCGAAGGTGGCTCAGGAGGGAATGACCTTCACCATCACGAACGATGATAAGCCAACAGATACTATTCCCAAAACAGGGGATGAAACAAATCTGACATTGTGGCTGGCATTTTTAGGAATTTCCGGCATGGGTGTAATCATTACATCGCTGGGCGGCAAACGCAGAAATAAGGGAAAATACAGCAATAGATAGTACAACTGGCGGCGAGGCGGGTGTTGAATTACATCTGCCTCGCCGCTTTGTTTATTAAAGAAAATTTCCATGAAAAGGAAAAGTAACCTGAATTTTCTTTCTCTCTTGCTGTTGGGTGCCTTATTCATTATCTCTGCATATATGACCTGCGGGATTATATCGGAGGCCAAATGGGAGCAGGAAAACTTTGAAAGGTGAGTAGAGGGTGACGAAGCAAATCCTGCAATCGGAAAAATTGTTTCAGAGGATATCCCGCTTTTGCTGTGCCTGTATATTGACGGGGAGTGTCAGCGCAATCAAAGATGATTACAAAAAAGGTTATTGCCGCAGACTGCAATTTGTTATTGCCGCAGACTGCAATTAAACAAAAGGCAAGCGTTATTATCGTTGGCGAATCGCCGGTTGACAGCATGCCATATGAACTTATGAGCAAGCAATTCGGTTGTATTGCGGGACATCTGCCATGGGATATGCTTTTCCTGAAATCATATTATGCCAATGTCGAGGATGAACCTGCAAAAGATGTTAATGTCGAGGATGAACCTGCAAAAGATGCCAAAAGATGCCAATGCGCTGAAAGCGCTTGAGGGAATCGGCAAAAGCCTGTAATAAAATTTTACAACCCCTCAAATGCTGAAAAGACACTTGTTCTTCAGGCGTTTTGAGGGGGCTTTGTTTTATTTATGAAGAAAAACGGATTGAAATTTATCACAAATCAATCTCTTCAAAGTTTTTAATTGCGCAGGATAAAGAAATCACAGTAAAGAGCAGAAAAACCGCAGTACCGGCCGCAAAGATAATTATCTGCAAAACGATGTGAGAAAAACCAAAGGCGTTTAAAGCAGACAGCGCAGGAATGTGAAACAACGTTTCTCCGACAGCCACAACTGAAAAGGCAGCGATGATAAAAGCAACGAAAGGTTTTGCGAAATTATATGCGGTTTTGAAAAAACCGCCGACAAATATTAGATTGAACAGCCCTAAAATCAGCAGTACAAAGCCAAGATATACAAGGTTGGCGTTCATCAGAGCGTTGCTTCTGTATACATCGGATTCCGATAATAAAGTCATGCGGATAAATACAGCCGCAGCTGCCAATAAAAAATAAGAGAGCTCAATTATGAGACAAAATGCGTATTTGGCTTTTACAATATCGCTTTTTGCAATAGGAAGAAGCGCAGTGTATGTAATGTCATTTGACTCTCTTGCGTATTGAAAAGATTGGAACAACCCGAGGCAAAGGAAAAAAGAGCCGACAAGTATGGGATAACCCGGAACAAAGGTCATCAGTCCAAATGAAATGAATATGTACGAAAGTGGTGAAGCGGAAAGCTGCATTTCTTTTTTTAACAGTTTGAACATATCTTACTCTCTCTTTCCATTCGCAGTATGCTTTCTTCTATGGTTTCGCCGGCGGCGCAGTGATTTTTGCGAAATACATCCTTGGAGCAATGTGAAACTATCTTTCCGTTTCGGATATACAAAATATCGTCGGCACATTTTTCTATGTCTGAGGTGATGTGGGTGGAAAACAGTATGGCAACGCCCCTGTTTTTCAGTTCGATAAATAAGTCGAGCAATTCGTCTCTGGAAAATGGGTCGAGTCCGCTTGTAGGTTCGTCTAAAATCAGGACTTCCGCTCTGTGGGAGAGGGCAAGCAGAAGATTGAACTTTACTTTCATTCCCTCGGAAAGCTCATACGGAGCCTTGTTTTCATCAAGCGCAAAAAGATTGAGATATTCCTTGTATGCCTCCTCGTCCCAGTTTTGATAAAAGGATTTTGTTACGGAAACGATATTTTTTATTTTCTTTTTATGATAATAATTGACTGAACCTGTGGAAAAACCTATACGCTGTTTGATTTGCCTCTCATTTTTTGAAAAAGGGAGACTAAAAAAGTGAACTTCGCCGCAGTCCGGATGGACGAGTCCTAAAACGGATTTTATGGCCGTGGTTTTTCCGGCCCCGTTTCTGCCGATAAATCCGGTAATTCGTCCCGGTTTCAATTCAAAGGAAATGTCGGAAAGCTCAAAAGCAGGATACGTCTTGCTTAAATTTTTAATGCTGCAAAGTGCCATTATTCCTCCTCCACGTCAGTTTCAAAAACGGCGGCGGTAAACTGCGAGAACATGGTCTTTGGAGGAATTGCAATACCTCGCTTTTCATCTCCTAAAAGAATCAGCGTGTCGCCCGGCTCGATTTTAAATATTTCTCTCGCTTGTTTAGGTATGACGATTTGTCCCTTTTCACCGACTGTGGCAGTCCAGGCATATTTGCCCTTTGGTTTTGCCATAACAGAACCTCCCTGTTTAATTAGTATGATTTGTATAACAAATTATACTAATTATATCTATGTTCACCGGTTTTGTCAACATGCATTGAAGATATAGATGATTATAATGTGTCGAAAGTTTTTAGCTCGCATTACCATATGAATTAAGACGGAGGTTTCAGGAAATTAAAGGCGACAAAACACCGTATCCCAATATGGATTTGTCATGCGGATCGTAGACGTTAAGCTCGCATCTGTCGCCGCTGTTTCCTTCTATTACATATATTTTATCGTTTGTAAAACGGTCGGCTATGCCCATATGCTCGGGTCTTTTGTCTCCATCGAAATCGAAGAATACTATCATGCCGGGAACAGGCTTCGCCTCTCTTCCGTACCAGCCGTTATTTTCTTTAATAAAGCGAACAAAATCATCGCACGAAGATATTTTGGGAAAATTCTCATAACATCGGCTTAAGCACCAGGAGACGAAACATGCGCACCATTCAGCACGCTCATCAAAACCGCACCATCTCCAGTATTTTTCTCCGCCTTCGTTGCCAAGCTCAGAGGATGCGATGCGATGTAAGCTGCTTCCATCGTAACTTTTCATGAAAAAGGGATTTGTGATAATGTGGACGGATATGATAGATGAGAGAATAAATGCTGATAAAATCAGGACTGTGAATAGCCTGGGTTTTCCGAATAGCTTTCCGAAGAGCCCGGGTTTTCCGAAGCGCTTTCCGATAGAACTTCTAAAGGAGCTTACGGGGATACCTGCAAACCGCATCACAAAATATTTTGGAAAGCGGTTTCTGTTGAGTTTTTTCGTATATTTTTTCATGGACATACCTCTCAAGGTGATTTAAGCAACAGGACGGGAATTTTCGGTTACTTGTATCCGGGATGAAATCCATTTTTGATTTTTGAGATAACGACGGCGCAGTGAAAGGATATGATTTTTGAGAAGAAAATATGACATAAACCTTTGAAATCCGCTTCCGGCATAATCATGAAGCTGGATATGACAAGGCATTTTGAAATCCGCTTCCGGCATAATTTGAAGCAGATAGGGATAAAAGGATTTTATTTGCGACAACGAAAAAAGAAGAAAATTTACCTCTGTACAAAAGAGAATGACGGTGATATATTAGTGAATGGATGGCATTTGAACAAGCTGTACCGCATAATTGTATATTTTTTATTGGAAAAGCGAGGCTGCATCTTGAA
Source organism: uncultured Clostridia bacterium (assembly GCA_937900415.1). GTDB lineage: Bacteria > Bacillota > Clostridia > Peptostreptococcales > Anaerovoracaceae > Fimisoma. Next base: position 53,813 of record CALCEY010000009.1, on the reverse strand, counting down.
AAAGAGCGGCACTGGCAGCAGGATGCGCTTTGTACCGTCACATTGCTTTAATATATGGAGGTGATGCGTATGAAAGCAGGATTTATAGGAGCCGGCAAGGTCGGCTTTTCACTGGGGAAATATCTCAAAGACGGAGGCGTGACCGTAACCGGTTATTACAGCCGAAGCATTGAATCGGCCGCTGAGGCAGCGGAATTTACCGACACGGGATATTATGAAAATTTAGCTGATATAGCAAGAGACAGCGACACACTTTTCGTTACTGTACCCGACGGGATGATCGGGAATGTTTGGAAAGAATTGCGTAATCTGCCGATAAAAAATAAAAACATATGCCACTGCAGCGGTTCGATATCATCGGCCGTTTTTTTTGATGCCGAAGAAAAGGGAGCGTGCGCTTATTCGGTCCACCCTCTTTATGCGGTGAGCGACAGAAAAAGCTCATACAAAGGTTTGCCAGAAGCGTATTTCGCAATAGAAGGAAGCGATGGGAATTTGTCTTATATAAAAGAAAGCTTTGAAAGCTTGGGAAATAAGGTGATAACCATGCCGGAGGACAAAAAAGCCTTATATCATTGTGCAGCCGTGACCGTAAGCAATCATATGACGGCTCTCTTCGATATCGGAGTTGAAATGCTGACGAACTGCGGCTTCGATCACGAATCGGCGGAAAGGGCTCTTGCTCCGCTTATAAGAGGAAACGCCGCAAACATAGCAGAGAACGGAGCGGTGCGAAGCCTGACGGGCCCCGTGGAAAGGGGCGACTTTAAAACTGTGCAAAATCACATCAAAGCACTGCAAGGCTTCGACGAAAAACAAGAGCTTATTTATCGTCTGCTTTCGGAAAGACTGTTAAAAATAGCGGAAAGAAAACATCCGGACAGGGATTACGGAAAGATAAGAGAGACGATAGAAAAAACATATAGACTTAGGGAAAATATATAGAAATCAGGAAAAACATATAGGACTTGCGCTTTGAGGCAAGAGAATGGAGTATAAGATGAAAAATACGGTGGCAACGGTAAAACAGCAGAAAAAGGACGGAGATAAGATCACGATGCTCACGGCATACGACTATTCCATAGCGAGACTTATGGATGAATCAGGGATAAACATGATTCTTGTAGGAGATTCCCTTGGCATGGTGATGCTGGGATACGAAGACACTCTGCCGGTAACTATGGAGGATATGATACACCATACGGCAGCAGTTTCGAGAGGCGCAAAAAACGCCCTTATTGTGGGAGATATGCCCTTTATGTCATATCAGACGTCTGTATACGATGCAGTTTTAAACGCAGGAAGACTCATGAAAGAGGGGCGATGCAACGCAGTAAAACTGGAAGGAGGAGCGTCGGTATGCCCGCAGATAAAGGCCATAACAGAGGCTTCGATTCCGGTCATGGCTCATATAGGGCTGACTCCTCAGTCGGTAAATGCTTTCGGAGGCTTCAAGGTACAGGGAAAATCGGAGGAGGCTGCTAAAAGACTTATAGACGAGGCCAAAGCGGTTGAAGAAGCAGGAGCGTTTTCCGTTGTTTTAGAGTGTGTTCCGGCCAAGCTGGCAGAACTCATATCGAAGTCTATAGAAATTCCAACCATAGGAATAGGAGCCGGAGCCGGATGCGACGGTCAGGTGCTCGTATATCAGGATATGCTGGCCATGTTTTCGGATTTTAAACCTAAGTTCGTGAAGCATTTTGCAGATGTGGGAAGCGCCATGAAAGACGGGTTTGCCGCTTACATAAAAGAAGTGAAGGAAGGCAGCTTTCCGGCAGAAGAGCACACCTTTAAAATCGACGAAGAAATCATAAAAAAATTGTATTAGGAGGCGGCAGATGAATACAGCGGTGACGATAGAGGAAGTCAGAACACAGGTAAAAGAGTGGAAGAAAGCCGGACTTACCATAGGGCTTGTTCCCACTATGGGGTTTCTTCACGAGGGACATCAGAGCCTCATAGAGAGAGCTGTCAGGGAAAACGACAGAGTAATAGTCAGCGATTTCGTCAATCCAACGCAGTTCGGAGAGGGGGAAGACCTGGAGAGTTATCCCCGAGATATGGAAAGAGATGCAGCAGTATGTGAAAAGGCCGGTGCCCAGCTCATATTTCATCCTGCTCCTGAAGAAATGTATGAAAAGGACGCCTCCGCCATGGTGGATATGAAAGGAAATATAACCGGCGAACTTTGCGGCAAGACGAGACCTGTTCATTTCAGGGGAGTATGTACTGTTGTCGCCAAGCTTTTCAACATAACTACGCCTGACAGAGCTTATTTCGGACAAAAGGACGCTCAGCAGCTGGCAGTCATAAAGAGAATGGTCCGAGACCTTAATTTTGACATAGAAGTAGTAGGTTGTCCGATAATCCGGGAAGACGACGGCTTGGCCAAAAGCTCCAGAAATACTTATTTGAACGAAGAAGAGAGAAAAGCTGCGCTTGTTTTGAGCCAGGCGGTAAATTTAGGCGCCTCCATGGCTGAGAGAGGGGAAACGGACGCAGAAAAAATAGTTGAAGCGATGAAAAATCACATAGAAAAAGAGCCTCTTGCCAAAATAGATTACGTCAAAGCGGTGAACGCAGATACCATTGAACCGGTATCGAGAATAGAAGGCAGCGTACTTTTTGCGATGGCCGTATACATAGGCAAAACAAGGCTCATAGATAATTTTATCATCTAATGATATGTAAAATATGGAAGGCAGCTGCAAATTTGATTTTAAATGTCTTCAATTGCATCATTAATGCCCGCCGCAGCAGAGATTGGCAGCGAGAAGGTGATTGCGCCTGCGGGAGTTTCGGGGCCGGTATGGTCGGCTATGGCCTTCATTATACCGGCCTTTTTTGACGATTTGGAAATTATCATTATCACTTCTTTTTCGTTGGCTAAGGATACGCCGAAAAATTTTTGAGCGTTTCTGCTGGTACCTTTTGCATGAAGAACAGTTCCGCCTGAAGCTCCGGCGGATCTGGCTACTTGCATTACGTCGTCCATGTAGCTTTGATTGAGAATCACTAAAATAAGCTCGTGTTCAAATTTCATTTCAGGCACCGTGTTGTCAGGTGCGGAGTTGTTTGTCAGATAAGCCAAAGTTTTACCTCCTCCTACGCTTTTAATAGGTACTGCTATTATCATTCCGTATCCCGGAAAATCTATAAGAAGCTTTCGTTTTGCGTTTTTTATGAGCTGGGCAGTCTTTTCATTGTCGGCTACGGCTGCGACTATAGCTTTTTCTTCAGATTGAAAGCCGTATTTGTCCAGATGTTCCTCTGCGTTCGGATCTGTTCCCAGCATCGAGAGAATCAGAGGAATTTCAAGCTCTTCGTACATCGACGTGACATACTGAGTCTTGCTGCGGTCTATTACTGTTATTATAAAGTTAAGCTGCATTATCTTACCTCCCAGAGTTCAATGATATCATTGCCGCTGAATGAGCCGGCATAGGATTGAGCAGAACTTTCCTCGCGGCGGCTTTTGAAAACGTATACTGCGCCCATTACCTGTATGGTTATGAGAGGCATCATTGCTACAAGAGCGACGAGGCCGAAAGCGTCGGTAAGAACATTGCCGCCGTTTGCCTGACATGCCCCCATGGCAAAGGGCAGCATGAAAGTAGCGGTCATAGGGCCTGAAGCTACTCCGCCCGAGTCAAAGGCTATCGCGGTAAACATTTTAGGAACGAAGAAGCTCAGCGCCAGCGAAATTATATATCCCGGAACAAGAAAGAAAAATATGCTTATTCCTGTGATGACGCGCAGCATCGACAGAGCCATGGCGGAAGCTATGGCGATGGAAAGGCTTATACGCATTGCTTTTTCGGAGACAGCGCCGGAGCTTATTTCCTCGACCTGCTTGGTTAAAACGTGAACTGCCGGCTCGGCAGAAACGATAAACCATCCGATTACTGCTGATATGGGAATCAGGATATATACGGTCCAGCCTGTTCCTAACTCTGTGCCGAGGACAAGACCCAGCGGCGAAAAGCCTACGTTTACTCCCGTGAGGAAGCATACCAGCCCGGCGTAGGTAAATAAGATTCCTATCATTATTCTTATAAAAGGAAGCTTTCTCAACTTAAGCGCCACTGCCTGAAAAATAAGAAAAAAGATGATTATCGGCGATAGGGCCATCGCTACTTCAAACATATATTCAGGCAATGCATGAACATATTCGAGACCGAGCATAGTGGTGTTTTTATATGCTTCTGCAGCGGAGGCTGTTATGGCGCTGCTTTCCCCCTCGTAGAAGAAGCCCAGCAGCAGAACGGCAAGAACGGGGCCTATGGAGCACAGAGCCACCAGCCCGAAGCTGTCGGCTTCCGCATTTTTATCGCTTCGTATGGACGCTACGCCCACGCCCATCGCCATTATGAAGGGAACGGTCATGGGTCCTGTGGTAACTCCGCCTGAGTCGAAAGCTATGCTTATATAATCGGGATCTGCGAAAGAAGCCAGAACGAAGATAAGCGCATAGAAGAATATAAGTATCCGGTTAAGCCGGATCCCAAGCAGAATACGCAGCATACAGAGCGTTAAAAATAAACCCACTCCTATGGATACGGTTATTATCAGGACTAAAGTATTGATATGAGGCGCATTGTCAGCCAGAACCTGCAAGTCAGGTTCCGCAATGGTAATTATTATGCCTAAAATGAAACTTATTACGAGAATTACAGCTAAATTTCTGAATTTTGTAAGCCTGGTACCGGTATATGTACCTATGAGAGTCATAGATTTTTCTGCTCCGAAGGTGAAAAGACCAAGACCTAAAATCAACAGGGCGGTGCCCAATATAAACGAAAGCATCAGATCTGTTGGCGTCGGAGCGATAGAAAAGCACAAAACGGCGACTATCAATGCCACGGGTAAAACAGAAGCAGCCGACTCACGAAATTTTCGGGCCAGTTTATACTTGAAAAGCAAACTTCAGCCTCCTTTCTGAATTTTAAAATATCGCTTTGATGGTTGCTGTATAAACAGTATACATTATGTGTGCATTACAAAACAATAAATAGTGAAAAAATATGCAAAGTCTGAATATAGTTACTAACAGACTTGTTTAACATGAGCAATTTTTTTTGCAGGAAGGGCAGTGTATTGTAAAAAATACATAAAATTATTTAAAAAAGTTGTAAAAAGTCACAAAACAGTATTGACTTTTAAAGTGAAAAGGATTAGTATAACACTATATTCAGATGAAAGGAGAAGAATATCAGTGTTATATATTATTTTACTCGGCCTACAGATAGATAGCTTAAAAGATAATATACATTGACATTCTGCCTGGATTCGAGTAAATAAGATTATATTACGTTAATTTGACCTTGTTTCTATGTGTGGTAGAAGCGAGGTTTTTTTATATAAAAGAAAGGAATTTTGAAAAATGACGACAGACATTAAAGGTAAAGTGAAAGGTATGAAAAACCATACAAAGTACAGCATAGGCTACTTTATGCCGCCGGTAGAATCATACGGCTGGGTAAAAAAAGACCATCTTGATAAAGCTCCGAGATGGTGCAGCGTTGATTTGAGAGACGGAAATCAGGCATTGGTAGTTCCTATGAGCCTTGAAGAAAAGTTGGAGTTTTTCAATCTATTGGTAGATATCGGCTTTAAAGAAATAGAAGTGGGATTTCCGGCAGCCTCAGAGACGGAATATGAATTTTTAAGAACCTTGATAGAAAAAAAGCTGATTCCCGACGATGTGACGATTCAGGTTCTCACCCAATCGAGACAACATATAATCGAAAAGACCTTCGAAGCTCTCAAGGGAGTTAAGAAAGCAGTGGTTCATCTGTATAATTCAACCTCTGTAGCACAGAGACAGCAGGTTTTCAGAAAATCCAAGGAGGAGATAAAGGATATAGCGGTATTCGGAGCCAAACTGGTTGATGAGTATGCCGAAAAAATGCCGGAGACGGAGTTCATGTTTGAATATTCGCCTGAGAGCTTTACGGGAACAGAGATGGAATTCGCCCTTGATATATGCAACGAGGTTATAGATATATGGAAGCCTCGCGCGGAAAGAAAGGTGATAATAAATTTACCGGCGACTGTTTCAATGTCCATGCCTCACGTTTATGCCTCCCAGATAGAATATATGTCCGATAATCTTCATTCGAGAGAAAACGTGATAATTTCACTTCATCCTCACAACGACAGAGGAACGGCGGTAGCAGACTGTGAGCTGGGACTTCTTGCCGGCGGAGACAGAGTGGAGGGAACTCTGTTTGGAAACGGAGAGCGGACGGGCAATGTGGATATAGTAACCGTGGCGATGAATCTGTTTTCCCATGGAGTAGACCCGAAGCTGGACTTTACCGACATGCCTCATATAGTGGAAATGTATGAGAAATTCACAGACATGAAAGTCCATCCGAGACAGCCGTATGGAGGAAATCTGGTATTTGCGGCCTTCTCCGGCTCTCATCAGGACGCTATAGCAAAGGGCATGCATTACAGAGAGGAATTTACCCCGGATAAATGGAACGTGCCGTATATACCTATAGATCCGCATGATATAAACAGGGTTTACGAGGCGGACGTGATAAGGATAAACAGCCAGTCAGGCAAGGGGGGAGTCGCCTATATTCTGGAAACAAACTACGGCTACAATATTCCTAAGGCGATGAGAGAAGAGATAGGCTATATGATGAAGCATGTTTCCGACGTGAACCATAAGGAGCTTACGGCCGATAAGATATACGAGATTTTCCGCAATGAATATATAAACAGAAAGGATAAAGTCTCTCTCATAGATGCGACTTTTGAGCGTATGCCTCAGAAGGAAAGCCTCGGCGACAACGGAATGTCTGTAAAGATAAAAGTGGTGACAGACGGAAAAGAGCACATCCTCTGCGGAGAGGGAAACGGACGTATGGACGCCGTTACGACAGCCTTCAGAAGAGGACCGCATAAGCTGGATTATGATTTCATCACCTATGAGGAACACGCCCTCGAATCGGAATCAAATTCGAGAGCTGCGGCATATGTGGCCATAGCGGATAAAAAAGGAAATACTTACTGGGGCGTAGGAATCCATAACGACATAATCTACGCTTCGATCAACGCCCTCATATCAGCGATAAACAGAGCGTTTTAGGGAGGAAATGTTTATGAGTATGACAATGACGCAGAAAATTCTGGCAGATCACGCAGGTTTAAAGGAAGTAAAAGCCGGTCAGCTTATAGAGGCAAGGCTGGATATGGTTTTGGGAAATGACATAACCTCGCCGGTGGCTATAAATGAATTTGAGAAATCAGGCTTTGACAGCGTATTTGATAAATCTAAAATATCCCTTGTCATGGATCATTTTACGCCGAACAAGGACATCAAAGCCGCTCAGCAGTGCAAGCAGACGAGAACTTTTGCAAGAAAGTTTGACATAGATAACTTTTTCGACGTGGGCAACGTGGGCATAGAACATGCACTTCTGCCGGAGCTGGGCCTTGTGGCTTCAGGGGAATGTATAATAGGCGCAGATTCTCATACCTGCACATACGGAGCGCTGGGAGCCTTTTCCACCGGAGTCGGAAGCACCGATATGGCGGCAGGCATGGCGACCGGCAAGGCATGGTTCAAGGTGCCTGCGGCGATAAAAGTGGAACTTACAGGCGAACTGAACGAATACGTTTCGGGAAAGGACGTAATTCTCCACATCATAGGAACCATAGGCGTAGACGGAGCTCTTTACAAATCCCTCGAATTTATGGGAAATGGGTTAAAATCTCTTTCCATGGACGACAGGCTCTGCATTGCCAACATGGCAATAGAAGCAGGGGCAAAGAACGGTATCTTCATGGTGGACGATATTACAAAAGAGTATATGAAAGGCAGAGTGGACAGGGAATACAAGGTATTCGAGCCTGACGAGGATGCGGAATACGAAAAAACCGTGACCGTAAACCTTTCGGAGCTCAGACCTACCGTCGCCTTTCCTCACCTTCCCGAAAATACAAGAATAATAGATGAAGTCGGTGAGGTCAGGATAGATCAGGTCGTTATAGGTTCATGCACCAACGGACGTCTCGAAGATATGAGAACTGCGGCAAAGATTCTTAAGGGAAAGAAAGTAGCTAAGGACGTAAGGTGTATAGTGATACCGGCGACTCAGAGCATTTACAAGGAGTGCATCAAAGAAGGATATCTGGATATATTCATAGACGCAGGCTGTGCGGTTTCAACTCCTACATGCGGGCCTTGCCTCGGCGGATATATGGGTATTCTGGCAGAAAACGAGAGATGTGTAGCGACGACAAACAGGAATTTTATCGGAAGAATGGGACATAATCTGTCGGAGGTTTATCTGGCCAATCCTGCGGTTGCGGCGGCTTCGGCGGTAACAGGCAGGATTACGGATCCAAAGGAGGTAATGTAGATGAAAGCTCAGGGAAAAGTTTACAAATACGGAGACAACATAGATACGGATATAATAATTCCGGCCAGATATTTGAATACGACCGACAGCAAAGAATTGGCGTCCCATTGCATGGAGCCTGTAGATGAAGATTTCTTTAAAAAAGTGAAAAACGGCGATATAATGGTCGGCGGTCTTAATTTCGGCTGCGGCTCCTCGAGGGAACATGCGCCCATCGCCATCAAAGCCTGCGGCGTTTCATGCGTCATAGCAAAATCCTTTGCGAGGATTTTTTACCGCAACGCCATCAACATCGGTCTTGCAATCATGGAATGTCCCGAGGCAGCCGAAAATATAGAGCAGGGAGACGAGGTTTCCGTGGATTTTGAAACAGGAGTCATAACAAACATCACCAGGAAACAGGAATATAAGGCAATGCCTTTTCCTGAATTCATAGATAATATAATCAAAAAAGGCGGACTTCTCAATTCGATAAAATAAGGGGAGCTTGCCGTAAGAGCTTTTTCGGAATAATTCGGAATAAATTCAAGGAGAGGAATAACATATGCTGACATTAAAAGCGTTTGAAGAGGCGGCGGAAATCGTTCAGAAAGTCGCCATAGAGACAAAACTGATATACAGCGGTTTTCTGAGCGAGCAGACGGGCAACAAGGTTTACCTTAAGCCTGAAAACCTTCAGATGACTGGAGCTTACAAGCTGAGAGGCGCTTATTACAAGATAAGCACCCTGACCGACGAGGAAAGAGAAAAGGGCCTTATTACCGCTTCCGCAGGAAACCATGCACAGGGCGTGGCCTATGCCGCCAAGGCTTACGGTTGCAAGGCTACAATCGTAATGCCTACGACGACGCCTTTGATGAAAGTGGACAGAACCAAAAGTTACGGAGCAGAGGTTATCCTTTACGGAGACGTTTACGATGAAGCTGCGGCATATGCGGCAAAGCTTGCTGAAGAAAAGGGATATACCTTTATACATCCCTTCGATGATCCTGCGGTCGCAACGGGCCAGGGTACCATCGCCATGGAAATAGTAAAAGAACTGCCTCTTGTAGACTATATACTGGTGCCTGTCGGAGGAGGAGGTCTGGCGACCGGTGTATCGACGCTGGCGAAGCTTCTCAATCCGAAGATCAAGGTAATCGGCGTAGAGCCTGCCGGCGCAAACTGCCTTGAGCAGTCCCTCAAAAACGGTAAAGTTACCACTGTAGAGAAAGTTTCCACCATAGCCGACGGTACAGCTGTAAAAACACCGGGAAGCAAGATCTTTCCTTATTTGCAGAAAGGGCTTGACGACGTAATTACAGTAGAAGACGGCGAACTCATAGTTTCATTTCTGGACATGGTGGAAAATCATAAGTTGGTCGTTGAAAATTCCGGACTTCTCACCGTAGCCGCCTTAAAACATTTGAACGTGAAGGATAAAAAGATCGTTTCCATCCTAAGTGGAGGTAATATGGATATAATCACCATGTCGTCGGTGGTTCAGCTGGGACTCATTAAGAGAGACAGAATATTTACAGTTTCAGTGCTGCTTCCCGACAAGCCTGGAGAGCTGGTAAGAGTAGCTTCAATCATCGCTGAAAATCAGGGCAATGTAGTAAAGCTTGAGCATAATCAGTTCGTTACCACCAACCGTACTGCGGCAGTTGAGCTTAAGATAACCATAGAAGCCTTCGGAAGCGATCATAAACATTCCATATGCAAGGCTTTGGAAAAAGAAGGATATAACCCTAAACAGGTAAGCGTTATCATGTAAAGGAGAATCAAAAGATGAATTATAAGATAGCAGTAATACCGGGAGACGGTATAGGACCGGAGGTTACAGCCGAAGCCGTCAAGGTTCTCACTGCTTCCGGAAAAAAATTCGGCCATAATTTTGAATATGAATATGTGTTGGCGGGCGGGGCGGCCATTGATGAATTCGGTTGCTGCTTACCTGAAAAAACCGTTGAAACAGCGAAAAAAGCCGATGCAGTTTTGCTGGGAGCAGTCGGAGGCCCTAAGTGGGATGATCTTCCGGGAGAAGAAAGACCTGAAAAAGCTCTCCTGGGATTGAGAAAGGCGCTCGGTCTTTTTGCAAATCTGAGACCTGCCATAATGTTCAGCGAACTGAAAGACGCATGTCCCCTCAGGGAGGAAAAAGTCGTTGGAGGACTTGATCTTCTGGTGGTAAGAGAGCTGACAGGCGGAATTTATTTCGGAGAGAGAGGTATAAAGGATACGCCGGACATGGGAAAAGCAGCTTACGACGTTGAGCTTTATTCCGAAAAGGAAGTGGAGAGAGTAGCAGAGATAGCATTTTCCATGGCGATGAAAAGAAATAAAAAGGTTACCAGCGTGGATAAGGCCAATGTTCTTGAAAGCTCCAGGCTGTGGAGAAGAACAGTCGCCAAAGTGGCTGAAAGATATCCTGAAGTGACGCTGGAAAATTTATACGTTGACAATGCAGCCATGCAGTTAGTGTATAATCCAAAGCAGTTTGACGTAATAGTTACCGGCAATATTTTCGGAGACATACTTTCCGATGAAGCCAGCATGATTACAGGATCAATAGGAATGCTTCCTTCTGCCAGCCTGGCAGAAGGCGCTTTCGGAATGTATGAGCCGGTTCACGGCTCCGCACCGGACATAGCGGGAAAGGGAAAGGCGAATCCGATGGCCGCTGTACTTTCCGCCGGAATGATGTTAAAGTATACGTTTGGGCTCGCCAAGGAAGCTGACGCTATAGAAAATGCTGTGAAAAAAGTTCTTGAAGAGGGATACAGGACTCCCGATTTGATGACCGGCGGCAAGAAGCAGGTCAGCACTTCCGAAGCCGGAACTCTCATAGCGGAGAGGATATAGGTATAAAAACTATGTTTGGTTTACTTGACGATTTGATTTTATACTCCGCAGACAGCAGCGAAATTCTGAGAAACGCTGCGGAGCTGACGGCGGCTTGTACAGATGAGGAAAAAAAACGCCTGCAGAAAAAGCTCGTTAAAAGTCTTTTGGAATTTGCGGAATTTTACGGGTTTGACGGAAACCTTTGGCACAAATACGTCGCTTACTGCATCGCTTCCGATTTGAATCCCTTTTCCCTCGGTCAGGAAAGACGTTCCGGAGCAGAAGCGTCAGAGACTACGGCAGACGAGCTTGGGGCGAAAGACTGCGCCGTTTTAAGAAGAATATTCAACATTGACAAAAACAGAGCTGCCGGAGAGAAAGAGTATCTGCCGGAGGCGGTCACAGAATACCGCAGAAATTGCGGCTTGAAAGCTTTTGGCACGTCTTCAGCGAACCGCTGCGGGGAAGAAAAGGCTACAGCCGTCTCAGACGCCGGAAAGACGATTTCGGAGTTTGCCGGCAGTCTTGAAGAAGCAGAGGGAGACGAAGCGTTTTTCAATGCGGTATCCGGCTTCTACAGGAAAAACGGAGCCGGAGAAGCGGGGCTTTCAAAGGCGTTCATCCTGCGGACAGACGAAAATGAAGAAAAAGAGAAAAACTTCATACGCCTTTCTGCCGTGAAAAAAACGGAGGATATAGAACTTTCGGATCTTATCGGGTATGAAGAACAAAAACGCAGGCTGATTCAGAACACAGAGGCTTTTTTAGAGGGAAAACCGGCCAATAACGTTCTGCTTTACGGAGACGGCGGAACCGGGAAATCGACCAGCATAAGAGCTATATGCAACCAATACTGCAAAGAAGGTCTGAGGATAATTCAGGTATACAGACATCAGATGAAATATCTCAGCCGTGTAATAGATGAGATAAAAAACAGAAATTTCAAGTTCATAATATACATGGATGATCTGTCCTTTGAAGATTTTGAAACGGAATATAAATATCTCAAGGCCGTCATAGAGGGCGGGATTGAGCCGAGGCCGGCCAATGTGCTGATATACGCCACATCAAACCGGCGCCATCTGATAAAGGAAACGTGGAAGGACAGAAGCGATATGGAAGCGGACGGCGAAATACACCGGAGGGATTCCATGGAGGAAAAGCTCAGCCTTGCGGAAAGGTTCGGCGTTCAGATATATTACGGAAAACCTACGAAAGAACAGTTTCATGAAATAGTGGAAGCTCTGGCCTTGAGGGAAGGTTTAAATATAGATTTACAGAAGCTTCATCAGGAAGCGACAAGATGGGAAATTCGCCGGGGAGGCGTTTCCGGAAGAAGCGCAAGACAATTTATAGACTATATGAAAGGATTGGAGGAAAATACTAAATGAAGATAAAGGGCTCAGAAGCAGTCATGAAAGTTTTGCTGGAGCACGGAGTAGATACTGTTTTCGGTTATCCCGGCGGCACGGCAATAGTTTTGTACGACGAGCTGTACAGGTATTCTGACAAGATAAAGCATGTTTTAACGGCCCATGAGCAGGGCGCGGCCCATGCCGCAGACGGTTATGCAAGAGCCACCGGCAAAACAGGAGTAGCCATAGCTACCAGCGGACCGGGGGCGACCAACCTTGTTACCGGCATAGCCACCGCCTATATGGACAGTATTCCTACTGTGTTTATAACGGCCAACGTGAATAACAGCCAGATAGGAAGAGATGCCTTTCAGGAAATCTGCATTACGGGAGTTACTTTTCCGATAACCAAGCACAGCTTTTTTGTAAACAGAAAGGAAGATCTGGTGGGCGCAATGCGGGACGCTTTCAGAATAGCCAATGAAGGCAGAAAAGGCCCCGTACTTGTGGATGTGACAAAGGACGTAACCGATGCAATGGTAGATTATGAGCCTGCCTCAAATTATCAGCTTAAAAAGATTGAAGATAAAGACGAAAAAAACAAGCTGAAAAAGTTTGTCAAGTACATAAATGAAGCGAAGAGACCTTTGCTGATGGTAGGCGGAGGCGCAATATCATCAGAGGCGTCGGAGCAGGTAAGGGCATTTATGGAAAAGACTGATATGCCTGTCGTAAATACCCTGATGGGTCTCGGTACGGTTCCAAGCTCAGAAAAACGGTTTTTCGGCATGCTCGGCATGCACGGCTCTTATGCGGCCAACAGGAGCGCGGCAGAGGCTGATTTGATTCTTGCGGTAGGAACGAGATTCAGCGACAGAGTAGCTTTAAATCCATCTGAATTCGGAAAAAAGGCAAAGATTTTCCAGATAGACGTGGACAGAAGTGAAATAAACAAAAATGTTTCCATCGAGGAATGTATAATAGGAGATTGCAAAGATATTCTGGAAAAGCTCACAGAGAGAGCAGAGAAGAAGTCACACAAGGAATGGATAGATCAGATAGCCGCCTGGAATGAAGAAAAGCCTACCAAGATTAAGAACTGCAATGCAAAGATAAACCCTGAGGAAATTATAAGATATATCTGCCGTCACACCGATAAGGAGACCGTGTATGTGACCGACGTGGGTCAGCATCAGATGTGGGCGGCTCAGTACGTGGAGCAAACAGGGCCGAGAAACTTCCTCTCGAGCGGAGGGCTTGGCACGATGGGCTTCGGTTACGGCGCGGCAATAGGAGCACAGATGGCAAACCCTGATAAGAGAGTTATACATTTTACCGGAGACGGCTCTCTTCATATGAATCTGGCAGAAGCATGCACGGCCGTTTCTCATAAGCTGCCTATAATTACGGTTATAATGAATAACAAGGTCTTAGGTATGGTATATCAGTGGCAGACGTTGATTTTCGATAAGAGATATTCTCAGACCACACCGGACAGGAGCACTGATTTTTCAAAGCTCATGGAAGCCTTCGGAGGAAGAGGATTCAGAGCGGAAAATATGGAGCAGCTTAAAGAAGCTTTCAGCGAGGCGCTCAAGACTGACGGTCCTTCATGGATAGACTGCGACATATCGGAAGAGGATTTGGTACTGCCGATGATTCAAAACGGAGACACGGTTGACAATATCATATATGAGTAGGAGGTAAAATACTTATGAAAAAAGAGGTAGTCAGCATATATGTTGATAATAAGGCCAACGTATTGTCAAGGGTCGTAAGTCTCTACGGAAGGAGAGGTTTCAATATAGATTCTCTTACCGTATCAGCCACCAATGACCCCAGAGTTTCAAGGATAACAATAGTGTTCGAGGGTGATTATCTTACGCTGCATCAGATTGTCGCACAGACGGAAAAGCTGGAGATAGTCAGGGGAATCAAAGCGTTAGACCGCAAAAAGAGCTTTTTCCGCGAGCTTTTGATGATAAAGGTCAGAGCTGATAAGGTCATACGCAGCGAGATAAAGGAAATTGTAGATATATTCCGGGCCAAGATAATCAACCTCACCACGGAGGAAATGGTTCTTGAGCTGACGGGAGCGCCGGAGAAACTGGACGCATTTTTAGACCTCATCAAGGAATACGAGATAATAGACATATGCAGAACCGGAGTTACCGGCATAGAAAAGTAAATAATTTATTTAAATAAAGGAGAATAAAAAAATGATAAACAAGTATTATGATTCAGATTGTAATTTCAGCATGCTTGACGGAAAAACCATCGCCATCTTAGGATTCGGAAGCCAGGGACATGCCCACGCCATGAATCTTTCGGAAAGCGGAGCAAACGTAGTCGTAGGATTGAGACCGGGCTCGGCTCATACTGCAAAGGCAGAAGCGGCGGGTCTTAAGGTTATGGGTATCGAGGAAGCCGCAGAGGCAGGAGACATCGTTATGATCCTTACCCCTGACGAATTGCAGGCGCAGCTCTACAGAGAGCAGATTGAAAAGCATATGAAGCCGGGCAATGTCCTTGCTTTTGCTCACGGATTCAACATTCATTTCAACCAGATCGTTCCTTCAAAGGATTTAGACGTTATCATGATTGCTCCTAAGGGACCGGGGCACACAGTAAGAAGTCAGTACGTTGAAGGAAAGGGCGTTCCGAGCCTTATCGCCGTATATCAGGACGCTTCAGGAAAGGCCAAGGATTACGCCCTTGCATATGCCAGCGGAATCGGCGCAGGCAGAGCCGGAATTCTTGAAACGACGTTTAAAGAAGAGACGGAAACAGACCTCTTCGGAGAACAGGCGGTTCTCTGCGGAGGCGTATGCGAGCTGATGAAAGCAGGCTTCGATACTCTGGTAGAAGCAGGTTACGAGCCTGAGATGGCTTATTTTGAATGTATTCACGAGATGAAGCTCATCGTTGACCTGATAAATGAGGGCGGCTTCGATAAGATGAGATATTCGATTTCCAACACTGCCGAATACGGAGACTACAGAACGGGAAAGAGAATCATCACAGAAGATACGAGAAAAGAGATGAAGAAGGTCTTGGACGAAATTCAGGACGGCACCTTTGCCAGTGAGTTCATTCAGGAGTTCAACGCAGGCGGAAAGGCAAGATTCCTTGCGACGAGAAAGAAAGAAGCTTCGCATCTTCTCTGCAAGACGGGAGCCGAGCTGAGAAAGATGATGAGCTGGCTCAAGAAATAGTTCAAAGGGCGACTTTAAAAGCTTAAGAAACAGAGGCGAGATATGAAAAGCAGAAGTAAACTTGTTACCGAGGGCATAGAAAAAGCTCCCATGAGGAGCCTGTTCTATGCCATGGGATATACGGAAGAAGAGCTGTCAAGACCGCTGATAGCGGTGGTTTCGGCTCACAGTGAAATCGTACCCGGTCACATGCATCTTGACAAGGTGACGGAGGCTGTTAAAGCCGGAGTGAGAATGGCGGGAGGAACTCCGATTATGGTTCCTGCCATCGGAGTATGCGACGGAATCGCAATGGGGCACATAGGGATGAAATATTCCTTAGCCAGCCGAGAGCTGATAGCAGACAGCGTTGAAACAATGGTTATGGCCCATGCTTTTGACGGAGCGGTGATGGTTCCCAACTGTGATAAAATAGTACCGGGAATGGTAATGGCGGCCGTAAGGATGAACATTCCGGCTGTAGTATGCTCAGGCGGCCCTATGATGTCGGGTCTTGTGAGCGGAGTTGAGACCAGTCTTTCAAAGATGTTCGAGGCAGTAGGCGCAAGAAAAGCCGGAATCATAGATGATGCGGGACTGCTTGAATATGAGCAGAACGTATGCCCGGGATGCGGCTCATGCTCGGGAATGTATACGGCCAACAGCATGAACTGTCTCTGTGAGGCCATAGGTATTGCACTTCCGGGCAACGGAAGCATTCCGGCAGTTTCCAGCAGGAGGATAATGCTGGCTAAGCATGCCGGCATGGCAGTCATGAATCTGGTGGAAAAGGATATAAAGGCCAGAGATATAATAAACGAAAAATCGATTAAAAACGCCATAGCTTGCGATATGGCTCTTGGCTGTTCTTCAAACAGCGTGCTTCATCTTCTGGCTATAGCCCACGAGGCAGGAGTAGAGGTGGATCTCGACGTGTTCAACCGGATAAGCCGCGTCACGCCTAATCTTTGTCATCTGGCTCCTGCGGGAGGAACTCACATGCACGATTTGGACAATGCAGGAGGAGTTCCGGCCGTCATGGCGCAGCTTGCTTCAAAGGGGCTCATAGACACTTCTCTTCCTACCGTATCGGGAAAAACCGTAGGTGAAAATATCGAAGGAAGAGTTATAAAGGATGAGGCCGCCATAAGACCGGTCGAAGATCCGTACAGCCGAACAGGAGGAATAGCCATTCTCTGGGGCAACATAGCAAAGGACGGCTGCGTGGTAAAGAGAAGCGCAGTGGCGCCCGAAATGCTGGTACATTCAGGACCTGCAAGAGTTTTCGACAGTGAAGAGGACGCAATAGAAGCTATCTATGCAGGAAGCATAAATGACGGCGAGGTAGTTGTTATAAGATATGAGGGCCCTAAGGGCGGACCCGGAATGAGGGAAATGCTTAATCCTACCAGCGCACTGGCAGGCATGGGACTCGACAAGACAGTGGCTCTCATCACAGACGGACGTTTCAGCGGGGCAAGCAGAGGAGCTTCCATAGGTCATGTAAGTCCGGAAGCTGCCGACGGCGGGCTTATAGGCCTTATCGAAGAAGGAGATATAATAGAGATAAATATTCCGGAGTATTCGATTAACGCCAAAGTTTCCGACGAGGAGTTTGAAAAACGCCGCAAAGCCTATGTGAAACCGGAGAAGAAGGTTAAAACGGGCTGGCTGGAAAGATACTCGAGACTGGTATCCTCAGCGAACACGGGAGCTGTCTTGAAGTAATAATGCGATGATTGAAAAAAGAAGAAAGTAAATATTTGTGCCGCCCGTCCGGCGGTAGAACGGAGATAAAATGAACAATAAATTCAGCGTAACACTTACCAAAAATCCAAAGGCTAAGCCAAATCCTGACAACCTGCCTTTTGGAAGGATATTTACAGATCACATGTTCATAATGGATTATGAAGAGGGAAAGGGCTGGCATGACGGAAGAATCGTTCCATACGGTCCTTTAGAGCTGGATCCTGCCAGCACTGTTTTCCATTACGGACAGGAAATGTTCGAGGGCTTGAAAGCATATAAGACTAAGGACGGAAAAGTACAGCTTTTCAGGCCTGATATGAACGCCAAGAGAACCAATAACACCAACGCAAGAATGTGCATGCCGTCAATAGACGAAGAGCTGTACGTAGATGCGGTAAAGGCCATCGTAGACGTGGACAGGGACTGGATCCCGCAGAAAGAAAATACAGCCCTTTACATAAGGCCTTTCATGATAGCGACCGAAGCTTTTCTCGGAGTAGCGGCTTCAAAGACTTATAAGTTTATAATAATTTTAAGTCCGGTAGGCCCTTATTATGAGAACGGCCTTGCTCCGACGAGGATTTACGTTGAGAACGAGTACATAAGGTCTGCAATGGGCGGAACAGGATTTGCCAAGATCGGCGGAAACTATGCCGCCGCCATGATTGCTGAAGCCAAGGCTCACGATATGGGTTTTGATCAGGTTCTTTGGCTTGACGCCAAGGAAAAGAAGTATGTGGAGGAAATAGGCACCTCCAACGCCTTCTTTAAGATAGACGGTGAAATCTATACTTCTTCTCTGGTGGGTACGATTCTTCCGGGAATTACAAGAGCCTCCATGATTGAAGTAATGAAGGAATGGGGCTACAAGGTAAACGAGACGAGATTTACTATAGACGAGGTATTTAAGGCAGGCGAAGAGGGAAGACTTGAGGAGGTTTTCGCGACAGGAACTGCCGCCGTAATTTCTCCTGTAGGAGAGCTTGCATGGGAAGACAAGCGCCTCATCATCAATAACGGCGAGATAGGAGAGCTTTCTCAGAGGCTATATGATGAGCTTTACGGAATACAGACAGGTGAAAGAGAAGACAAACGAGGATGGACAGTCCCTGTCGAATAAACAGAACATAAAACACAGGCATAGCTTTTGCTATGCCTGTGTTTTATGTCAGCGTTTTTAATTCTGTGAAAGTTTAATCGTGATTTCCGGCTGCGCTATTCACTGAGATTCTCGGAATCATCGTAAAAAACGGTAAGGGTTTTGCATTTTGGGCAGTGATATGCAGGTATATATCCGGATGTAAAAGGACTTGAGCTGCTTTCCTCCGGCAGCTTTATACTGTCGCCTTGCAAAGGAGGAAGGGCGGAAACGACTCTTTTTTTCGTATTCCAGTATAAAGAATCACGGGCTTGTATATATCCGCGTATCATTGAGCATTGACAAACAGGGCATAGCTTTTCTCTGTTATTCATGTTGTACCTCGTTTCTTTTTTAAAAATAACTAAAAGACGATTTTTAATAGTGTGTTAAGATTATATCATAAATAAATACCCATCTAAAAAATAGTTTAATCATTATTTTGGAATAATCCTGATTTACGGCCTGCCCATAGCTCGGAGAAAAGCATAGGCCTTACGGTCTGCTCGCAGGTCGTTTTTTGGCTGCGGCAATAAAGGCGCAATAGGTAAGTCCGCCTAAAATTCCGGAGATTATATCGGTCATCGTATCGAAGGAATCGCCCTGCATATGCGTTCCTATAATATGATCCATGCTGAATTCATATACCTCCCACAGGCCTGCGCAGGCGAAAGAAAAGAAGAGGGTGAACAAAAGTATGACCTCTTTGAGCTGAGGAGCGCCTTTCCTTTTTAATATAAATTCGATAACTGCCTTTCCGAAAGCCGCGGCGAGTACGCCGCTTAAAAAATGAATTATCTTGTCGTAGCAGCCTATGGTTCTGTATAGATTGAGAACAGAGCCTCCTGCCGTAGCGAAGACGTCGAAAATTATTGCGCAGATAAAAAAACTGAAGGGGAATTTCCATGTTACTGCCGTTATGAGCAGAACAGATACGTAAGCTCCCATTATATTTACGGCAGGGACGTCTATTCCTGTTTTGACGGAAACGGCGGCGCATGCGGTTATTATTAAAAATGCGGATATTAACGGTATCACTTTCTTTTTCATCTCAGACCCCCTTATGAAAGCTGCGGTTAGCTGCATGCTTTCAGCAGCCGCAGCTTTGATTAAAAATTTTATCAGATTTGTTTGTGATTTTCAAGTCTTCTCAGAGCGGGCGATTATGCTCAAAAACAAATCTCAGAGATAAGAATGCCTGGAATTTGTGTAAAAAAACAAAAAAATATAATATTTTTTGATAAAAAAATCAAAAAATATGTTGACATGATGAAAAAGCTGTGATAATATCAACATATCACTTGAGGAAAGGAAAGAAAAATGAGTTTTGCATCATTGATTATCGGCATAAGCGTCATTACAGTCATTATAGGCATTATTCTAAAGGCCGTTATTGCGGTCGTCGCGATTGGACATAATGCTCGTTTTGTTGCAGGTAACCGGGAAATTTTTGTCGAGCCTTTCCACTTTAAGCCGGCATGATTTAAGACAGCCGGAAGCATAACCGTAAGGTAAGCCTGTGACTTGAGTTCGCGGGCTTTTATTTTTTAGAGGAGGAGTAAAAATGAAAAAATCGAGCTTTGTAAAAAAATTTGCCGTATCAGCTATGGCCGTGCTTATGACTGCGGCTGCGCTTACAGGCTGCGGCGGAGACGATAAGAAGGCGTCAGGAGGAAACGAAGGTAAAGAATTCGTTATCGGAGGAATAGGACCTACCACGGGAACGGCAGCTACCTATGGGGAAGCGGTCAAGAACGGCGCCGAATTGGCGGTTAAAGAAATCAACGAGGCCGGAGGCATTAACGGAGTTCCTATCAGATTTGAATGGCAGGATGATGAAAACGATGCGGAAAAATCAGTCAACGCTTATAATACCTTAAAAGATAAGGGTATGCAGATTCTTATGGGAACAGTAACAAGCCAGCCTTGCGCCGCTGTAGTGTCGGAGACGAGCAGCGATAATATGTTCCAGCTTACACCTTCAGGCTCGGCGGTTGAGTCTATAGCGGGAGATAATGCTTTCAGAGTTTGTTTCAGCGACCCTAACCAGGGAATAGGAGCAGCCGATTATATGGCCGAGCATTTCAACGGAAAGAGCGTGGGCGTAATTTACAACTCTTCTGACGTTTATTCTGCCGGAGTATATGAAAAATTCGTCGGCGAAGCAGACGCCAAGGGAATTGATGTAGTTGCGGCAGAGGCTTTTACAAAAGACGCCAAGACCGATTTTTCAGTTCAGCTTCAGAAGATAAAAGAGAGTGGCGCCGACATCCTCTTCCTGCCTATCTATTATGAGGAAGCCGCTTTGATATTAACTCAGGCAGACCAGATAGGCCTCGATGTTACCTTTTTCGGATGCGACGGACTCGACGGTGTTGTAACTCAGCTGGGAGACAATGCTGAGATTGCCGAAGGCGTAATATTGCTTACTCCTTTTGCGGCAGACGCAGAGGATGAAAAGACCAAGACCTTTACGGCAAGCTATAAAGAAGCTTATGACGGATTGGTTCCGACTCAGTTTGCCGCCGATGCTTATGACGCCGTTTATATTATCAAGGCTGCCATAGAAAAAGCAGAAGCCACACCGGATATGAGCGTAAGCGATTTGTGCGAAGCTCTTAAAAAGGCTATGGTGGAAATTACCGTTGACGGCGTGACCGGAAGCATGACGTGGAGCGCTGACGGAGAGCCTACGAAAGAGCCTAAAGCGATGATTATCAAGGATGGCGCATATTCAGCCATGTAAAATGAAATCAAGAGAGGGAGCCTCTTCACAGGCGCCCTCTCAAAATATTTAACGAGGTATCAATAATGAATTTTCTATCTTATTTAATCAGCGGAATAAGTCTGGGAAGCGTATATGCGCTGATAGCTCTGGGCTATACCATGGTGTACGGAATTGCCAAGATGCTTAATTTTGCCCATGGAGACGTAATAATGATAGGCGGCTTTGTAATGTTCACCGCCGTAAGTTCGGCGTCGACTTCTCCGGCGATAGCGATAATATGCGGAATAATTGTATGTACGGTTTTAGGAGTAGTCATAGAAAAGGTTGCCTATAAGCCGCTGAGAAACGCCACGTCGCTTGCTGTGCTTATAACAGCTATAGGAGTGAGCTATCTTCTGCAAAATGCGGCTCTGCTCATCTTCGGTTCAGCGTCGAAAAATTTCCCCGTGCTTATAAATGTTCCCGATTTGAAGCTTTCCGACAAACTCACTGTTTCGGGAATTACGATAGTAACTATCTGCGTGACGGTCGTTATAATGATAGGCCTTACGTTATTCATACAGCATACTAAACCGGGGGCGGCCATGCAGGCGGTTTCCGAAGACAAGGGGGCTGCTCAGCTTATGGGAGTCAACGTCAACAGAACAATTTCCCTTACCTTCGCCATCGGCTCGGCTCTGGCGGCAGTCGCAAGTCTTCTGCTGTGTTCTGCCTATCCGCAGATAAACCCTTATACAGGAGCGATGCCCGGCATAAAAGCTTTTGTAGCCGCAGTTTTCGGAGGCATAGGCTCTATTCCGGGAGCCATGATAGGAGGCATACTGCTTGGGATAATCGAAAATCTAAGCAAAGCGTACATCTCCTCTCAGCTTTCCGACGCGATAGTTTTCGGTGTGCTCATAATAGTGCTCATCATAAGGCCTACGGGGATACTGGGCAAAAAGATGAGCGAGAAAGTGTAGGTGAGCAAAGTGAAAGGTTTAAAAAGTTTAAATAAAAATACGAAAGACGATATGATTACCTACGCTATTCTTCTGGCTATGTTCCTGTTTTGCCTTGTATATACAGGCATGGGATATGCGTCGCATCTGTTTCAGGGAATACTGGTTCCGATATGCGTCAACGTTATTCTGGCGCTATCCCTTAATCTGACCGTAGGTATACTTGGCGAGCTGAGCCTTGGACATGCAGGCTTTATGTGCGTAGGCGCCTTTGCGGGAAGCATATTTTCAGTGATGACCTCCTCGTCTATAGAAGCTGCTTTTGTAAGATTTCCGATAGCTCTTCTGATAGGAGGCGCGGCTGCCGCAATCATAGGCGTGCTGGTCGGAATTCCCGTGCTCAGACTAAGAGGCGATTATCTTGCCATAGTAACGCTTGCTTTCGGGGAGATAATAAAGAATATAGTCAACAACCTTTATCTGGTTAAAGATTCCGCCGGCTTTCATATGGCTGTCGGAGTGGATGCATATAATACAATGGAATTTGACGCAGCCGGCAAAGAAATCATAATAAACGGCGCTATGGGAATAACCGGAACGCCGAAGGACGCCGGCTACATAGCAGGCTTCATACTCATATTCATAACCTTGATAATGATACTGAACCTTGTTCGTTCCAGAACGGGAAGAGCAATAATGGCTATAAGGGACAACAGGATAGCTGCGGAATCTGTAGGCATAAATGTCACAAAATACAAACTGATAGCCTTTACTGTTTCAGCCTTCTTCGCTGGAGTTGCGGGAGCTCTTTACTCACACAACCTCTCCTCTCTTGTTGCAACAAAGTTCGACTACAATTACTCGATTATGATCCTCGTATTCGTGGTGCTGGGAGGAATAGGAAGCATGAGAGGCTCCATAATAGCGGCAGTCATATTGACTGCTCTTCCGGAGCTCTTAAGAGGGCTGAGCGACTACAGAATGTTGATATACGCTGTAATTCTCATAATCATGATGTTGGTGAATAATAACGATAAATTGAGCTTCTATAAGGAGAAGCTGACGGAAGGCTTTAAGGCAAAAGCTGCCGGCGGTACAAAAAGAGAAAAACGAGAGGAAGGAGTGAGCTAAGATGACGGCGATGCTTGAAACAAAAAATCTGGGAATTTCCTTCGGCGGGCTTAAAGCTGTCGACGGGCTCAGTCTTAATATAGATAAGGGCCGGCTTTACGGCCTCATAGGCCCTAACGGAGCAGGTAAAACTACGGTTTTCAATTTGCTTACAGGAGTATACAAACCGACCGGCGGCAACTTTTTTCTTGATGGAGAAAAGCTCACGGGCCATAATACAATAGAGATAAACAAAAGAGGTATTGCGAGAACTTTCCAGAACATCAGGCTTTTTAAACAGCTGACAGTTTTGGATAATGTAAAGGCAGGTTTGCACAACGAATACAAATATTCAACGGCAGAAGGAATATTCAGACTTCCCGGATTCTTTTCTAAAGAGAAGCAGATGAACGAGAAAGCCTTAAACCTCCTTGAGGTTTTCGGCCTGGCGGATGAGAGAGACGTTTTATCCTCCAATCTGCCTTACGGCAAGCAGAGAAAGCTGGAAATAGCCAGAGCGCTGGCTACGTCGCCTAAGCTTCTGCTTCTGGATGAGCCGGCAGCCGGAATGAATCCCAATGAAACTCAGGAGCTTATGGAAACCATAAAATTTGTGCGGGATCGTTTCGATATGACTATACTGCTTATTGAACACGATATGAAGCTAATTTCGGGTATATGCGAGGAAATCACCGTGCTGAATTTCGGTACGGTGCTGGCCCAAGGAAAGACGAGAGACGTGCTTAAGGACCCGGAAGTCGTAAAGGCTTATTTGGGAGAATAGTGAAAGGAGAAATAAGAAATGGCAATGCTGGAAATAAGAGACCTAGAGGTTAGTTACGGCGCTATCAATGCTATTAAGGGAATCTCCTTTGACGTAAACCAAGGGGAAGTCATAGCCTTGATAGGCGCCAACGGCGCAGGCAAAACCACGACTCTGCATACGATTACAGGCCTGATTAAGGCCAAGTCTGGCAGAGTTATATTTGAGGGAAAGGATATATTGAAAATGCCTCCTCATAAAATAGTAGAGATGGGCATGGCTCATGTACCGGAGGGAAGACGTATTTTTCAACAGCTTTCCGTTTACAAAAATCTTACCCTCGGGGCATTTTCGAGGAAAGACAAGAAAGCCGCAGAGAAGACGCTCGAAATGGTTTACCGCAAGTTTCCGAGGCTTGAGGAGCGAAAAAAACAGATAGCAGGAACTCTTTCGGGAGGCGAGCAGCAGATGCTGGCAATGGGAAGAGCTCTCATGTCAAATCCCAAGATAATACTTATGGATGAACCTTCTATGGGACTTTCGCCGCTGTTTGTTGGAGAAGTATTTAAAATCATAGAGGAGATAAAAGCCGGAGGAACTACGGTGCTTCTGGTGGAGCAGAACGCAAAGAAGGCGTTGGAAATCGCTGACAGGGCATACGTGCTCGAGACCGGAAAAATTTCACTGAGCGGCGACGCCAAAGAGCTTATGAACAACGATTCCGTTAAAAAGGCTTATCTGGGCGAGTAATTTGTACGAATAGGAGACAATCTATGAAAAGTTATGTTATTACCATAGCAAGAGGATATGGAAGCGGCGGAAAGACGGTAGCCAAAGCTCTTGCAAAGCAGCTCGGTATAAAATATTACGACAGGGATTTGATACGAATCGCCTCCGAAGACAGCGGAATCAACGAAGCTCTCTTCAACCTGGCCGACGAGACTCACAAGAGTAATCCGTTTAAAAAGTATAACGGGCCTAAGACCGTTTCACCTGCAAGCAGCGAGTTTGTTTCAAAAGAAAATCTTTTTAACCTTCAGGCTAAAATTATAAAAGAGCTGCATGAAAAAGGCGAGCCTTGTATAATTGTCGGAAGATGTGCTCATCATGTGCTTAAAAACGAAAAAAATGTGGTAAAAGTATTTATACACGCAGATATGGAGCATTGCATAGAGCGTGTAAAGGAACATGACGGAGTAGATGATGAGGAGGCGAGAAAACTCATAGAAAAGACCGATAAGGTCAGAGCACAGTATCACAGATATTTTACAAATATGGAGTGGAACGACGCCAGAAGCTACGACCTCTGTCTCAATACCAGCCTTATCAGCATTGAACAGTGCGTAAGGATAATATTGGAATATCTTAAGATTATGGAGGACTTCGCCTGATTTCAGGCGAAGCTTTTTAAGAAAGAGGACTTATGAAAAACGAAAACTTTTTTACGAAAAACCGGAAAGGTATAGCTCTTTGTCTTGCAATCGCCGTTCCGGCATGGATACTGGGGAAGCTGGCGCCCGTCGTAGGCGGGCCTGTGATAGCTATCCTGCTTGGAATGATTGTAACCTTGTTTTTCAAAGAGAAGGGAGACTTTGAAGCGGGAATAAAGTTCACATCCAAGAAAATTCTGCAATGGGCCGTAGTCCTTTTAGGGTTCGGCCTGGATTTGACGGTGGTGCTTGATACGGGCAGACAATCTCTTCCTATTATAATATGTACCATAGCCGTATCCCTTATAACAGCTTTTCTTCTTCATAAGGCCATGAAAATACCGTCGAACATATCAACTCTTGTGGGCGTAGGCTCTTCGATATGCGGAGGCTCGGCGATCGCAGCTACCGCGCCGGTTATCGACGCAGACGATGAAGAGGTGGCGCAGGCAATATCTGTTATATTTTTTTATAACGTTCTGGCGGCTGTAATCTTCCCGATTTTGGGAAACTTTATCGGCTTTGATACGACTTCGGGAGAAGCTTTCGGAATTTTTGCCGGCACGGCAGTAAACGATACTTCATCGGTAACAGCCGCAGCGTCTACCTGGGATAGCATGTGGGGTCTGGGAACGGCCACCCTCGATAAAGCTGTTACGGTTAAGCTGACAAGAACTCTGGCAATAATACCGATAACGCTGATATTAGCGTTGATAAGAGCTAAAAAAAGTGTTGTAGCCGTTTCTGCTGACAGAGACGATAGCGTTTGCCGCAGCTACAGCAATAAAGCCGGAAGCAAAGCCGCTGCCGGACAGAAGAAGGTAAGCCTGAAAAAAATTTTCCCGTTTTTCATACTGTATTTCATGGCGGCTTCTTTGATAACGACGTTGGCGGTTATGGCGGGCGTTGATTCTGCCGTTTTTGCTCCTGTAAAGGATTTAAGCAAATTCTTTATAATACTGGCGATGGCGGCTATAGGCCTGAATACTGATATAGTCAAGCTGATAAAGACCGGCGGAAAGCCTTTGGCCATGGGAGCATGCTGCTGGCTGGGAATAACCGGGACGAGCCTTATCATACAGCACTTGATGCAGCTTTGGTAAATCGAGATTTATGCACAAAACATGTGCAATCCTGTAAGCTTTAATGTATAATTTAACTATAAGAGGACGTTTTTGGAAAAAGGAGAACAGATATGAGACAGATAGCATTGGGAAAAACAGGAATAGTAACTCCTCAAAACGCTTTCGGAGCGCTGCCTGTCCAGAGGTGCGACGACGATACTGCTGTGAACATACTGAGAAAGGCTTACGAAGGAGGCATGACGTTTTTCGATACGGCAAGAGCCTACAGTGACAGTGAGAAGAAGATAGGCTTGGCGCTTTCCGACGTCAGAAAAGAAATTTTCATAGCTACGAAGACGGGAGCTAAGGATAAAGAAGAAATGAAGCGTCATCTGGAGACGTCTCTCGAAAATCTGAAAACCGACTATGTGGATATCTATCAGTTTCATCTTGCTCCGAGATGTTTTGCTCCCGGAGACGGAAGCGGCATGTATGAACTGATGGAGGATTTTAAACGTCAGGGAATGGTGAGAAATATCGGAATAACCTGTCATAAAATAGGTGTCGCCGAGGAGTGTGTCGAATCGGGGCTTTATGCTACGATGCAGTTTCCTTTCAGTTATCTTTCCGGAGAGAGAGAAAAAAAGCTTGTTGCGATGTGCAAGGAAAGAGACATGGGCTTTATTGCGATGAAAGCTCTCGCAGGAGGACTTATCAGCAATTTTAAAGCGGCGTATGCCTTTATAGAACAGTTTGACAACGTTCTCCCTATCTGGGGGATTCAGAGGGAAGAAGAACTTATGCAGTGGCTTTCCTGTATGGAAGATACGCCTGCGATGAATGAAGAACTGGCCGGAATAATAGAAGCAGACAGAAGAGAACTGGACGGAGACTTCTGCCGCGGCTGCGGGTATTGTATGCCGTGTCCTCAGGGAATAACCATAAATCAATGCGCCAGAATGTCTCTCATGGTACGGCGTTCGCCGGCTGCTGATTTTCTGGGAGAAAAATGGCAGAAGGAAATGGCTAAAATCGAAAATTGCGTAAACTGCGGACAGTGCATGGCGAAATGTCCATACGAGCTGAAAATTCCTCAGCTTTTAAGAAAAAACTATGAGGATTACAAGCGGATAATAGCCGGTGAAATAAAAGTTACTTTGTAATCTGGAAAAGTGAGTGTGCAGATGAATGAAAAGGAGAAGGAAAGTTGAAAAATTTACTTAGCAAATGGAACAAAATCAGCCTTGTAAAGCAGATCGTCATAGGCCTTGTTATCGGCGTCATATTGGCGCTGACGCTGCCTAAGCAGCTTTCGGGAATAACCGTTTTGGGAGAGCTTTTTGTGGGAGCGCTAAAAGCCGTAGCTCCGGTTCTCGTATTGTTTCTGGTGATGTCCGCCATATCACAACATAAGACGGGACAGAAAACCAACATTAAGTCGATAATAATCCTGTATCTGCTCGGCACGTTTTTAGCCGGAACAGTGGCGGTAATCGCCAGCTTTATCTTCAGGATAGAATTGATTTTGCCGGCCGGCACCGATGATTTGACCCCTCCGGGAGGAATAGGGGATGTAATGAGAACGCTCGTTTTCAATGTCGTTTCCAACCCGGTAGACGCGCTGCTTAAGGCAAATTACATAGGAATTCTGGCGTGGGCAATCGTTTTAGGAATTGCTCTTCGTCATGCTTCTGCGGGAACGAAAACCGTGATTGCTGATATGGCGGAAGCCGTATCACAGGCTGTCAGATGGGTGATAAAGCTTGCTCCTTTAGGAGTAATGGGACTTGTGTTTAATTCAATAGCTGCCAGCGGATTGTCTACACTGCTGGGATACGGCAAATTGATACTCCTTCTGGTTGGAACTGTGCTGTTCGTAGCTTTGGCGGCAAATCCGCTCCTGGTGTATATAAACACGAGACAAAATCCATATCCTCTTGTCTTTAAATGCATCAAGGACAGCGGAATAACGGCCTTCTTTACGAGGAGCTCGGCAGCTAATATACCCGTTAATATGAAGCTTTGCGAGGAGCTCAAGCTGGATAAGGATACTTACTCCATTTCAATTCCTTTAGGAGCTACAATAAATATGGGAGGAGCTGCCATCACTATTTCCATTTTAACTCTTGCGGCAGCCAATACGCTGGGAGTTTCGGTTGACCTTGGAATGGCGATAATTTTATGCCTGATTTCGGCTATAAGCGCCTGCGGTGCGTCTGGAGTTGCGGGAGGTTCGCTGCTCTTGATACCTCTGGCATGCTCGCTTTTCGGAATTTCCAACGATCTGGCAATGCAGGTAGTGGGCGTGGGCTTTATAATCGGAGTGATTCAGGATTCATGCGAGACGGCCCTCAATTCCTCTACCGACGTGCTGTTTACAGCGGCGGCCGATATAGGGGCGAGAAGAAAAAACAAGTAGGGTTTATTCAGCCTTTAACAGAGACTTTAGACTTTTTCTTGACAAGGATTTTGAAATATTGGTATAATAAAGGCACAGTGAACAGCTTTTTGTGACTGACGGAAGATGCGGATAACCGCAAGGAAGCAGAAAGCTTGGATAGCCGGCCGTCTGGGTGTATTTGTTCCTTGCAAAAAGGGACAAATATACCCTTTTTTTGTTGGCATACTAAAAATGCGGGGGAAAGGCCCGTTGAAAGAGAGTATTTAGATAAAGCTGTTCGCACAGTGAAACCGGGCAACCGGATAATGTTTGGAGGACTGATTATGAAAAAAATTGGAATTGTTATGGGCTCTGACAGCGACCTGCCGATAGCGGAAAAAGCTGCGTCTACACTTAAAGAACTTGGAGTACCATTTGAAGTACACGTTTATTCTGCTCACAGAACTCCGGAAGCCGCGGCTGAGTTTTCTTCCTCTGCGAGAGAAAGGGGCTTTGGGGCTATCATAGCCTTCGCCGGCAAGGCGGCGCATCTTGCCGGAGCGCTGGCAGCCAACACGTGCCTGCCCGTGATAGGAGTGCCTGTTAAATCGTCAAATTTAGACGGCATTGACGCCTTATTGTCAACTGTTCAGATGCCTTCGGGAATACCTGTGGCTACGGTTGCCATAGACGGCGCAGTCAATGCCGCTTTGCTTTCATGCCAGATGCTGGCAATTGAGGATGCGAAGCTTGCAGAGAGGCTTAAGAATAAGAGAGAGGCCGACGCAAAAAAGGTTCTGGAAAAGGACGCGGCGATTTCGGCTAAGTTTTAGATAAAGCGGCCGTTTCGGCTGAGCTTTTGATGACTATGCGATTTCGGCTAAACTTTAGGTGCAGAGAATTTAAGACGCGAAAAATTGCAGGCGTTACGTCCGCAAGCTGATTAAGATAAATTTTAATTTACATAAGGAGATATAAGACAATGGAAAAGAAACTTGTTTACACCGGAAAGACTAAAGACGTATTTGAACTGGATAACGGAAATTATCTTTTAAAGTTTAAGGATGACTGTACAGGAAAAGACGGAGTGTTTGACCCCGGTGAAAATTCAGTGGGACTTACTATCGACGGAGTAGGCGACGTCAACCTGCGCATGTCAATATATTTCTTTGAAAAAGTTAATGCAGCGGGAATCAAGACTCACTATGTAAACGCTGATTTGGGAAATACTACGATGGAGGTTCTTCCTGCCAAAGTATTTGGAAAAGGCCTTGAGGTCATCTGCCGTCACAAAGCCGTGGGAAGCTTTTTCCGCCGTTACGGAGAGTATATCGAGGAGGGAGCCGACCTGCCCGCTTACGTTGAAACCACTTTCAAAAATGATGAAAAGGGAGATCCGCTTGTAACTAAGGACGCCCTCGTGGCGCTTGGCGTTATGACGGACAGCCAGTATGAGGACATCAAGAGAATGACTCAGCAGATTACGCAGATTGTTGCCGACGATCTCAAGGAAAAAGGTCTGGTTCTCTATGATATAAAGTTTGAATTCGGATATGACAGGGACGGCAGCGTTATGCTGATCGACGAAATCGCTTCCGGCAATATGAGAGTCTATAAGGATGGACAGTATATAGACCCGATGACGCTTTCAGAGCTTTTCTTTGCATAAGGCTTAAATGGAAACATAGCAGAGAGAAGACTAAAAAAGAAAGCTACAGGAGGAAATAATGGGTGGATTTTTCGGAGTTGCCTCTAAACAGGATTGTATGGTAGACGTGTTCTTCGGCGTGGATTATCATTCGCACCTTGGAACGAGAAGAGGGGGGCTTGCCGCTTATGACGAGACCATCGGCCTTCAGAGGGAAATTCATAATATTGAGAACTCACCGTTCAGAACTAAATTTGAAAATATATTCGATGAAATGAAAGGAAAGTCGGCCATAGGCTGCATAAGCGATTCAGATCCGCAGCCTCTTCTGATACGTTCCACTCTGGGAACTTACGCCATATGTATCATCGGAATAATCAACAACGCAAAAGAACTGATAGAAGAATACATGGCTGTCAGCTGCGGACATTTTGATTCTATGACCGGCGGAGAAGTGAACAATACCGAGCTGGTAGCAGCTTTGATAAGCCAGAAGAGCAATTTTGTAGAGGGTATCAGATATGCTCAGGAGTCGATAAAAGGGACTGCGTCTATATTGATTCTCACCGATAAGGGAAGTATAATCGCTGCCCGTGATAAGGTGGGGCGTATCCCTGTAAATATCGGAAAGGATGAGCTCGGATACTGTGTTTCTTTCGAATCCTTTGCCTGCACCAAGCTTGGGTATGAGCCTGTAAGAGAACTGGGGCCGGGAGAGATAGTCGAGATTACATGTGAAGGAATGACTCAGCTTTCGCCTCCGGGAGAAGAGATGAAAATATGCGCCTTTCTCTATTCTTATTACGGTTATCCCACTTCGTGCTATGAGGGAGTCAACGTTGAGACAATGCGTTACCGTAACGGTGAAATCATGGCGGAAAACGACATGAAAAACGGTGTCCTTAAAGAGCTTGATTATGTGGGAGGCGTACCTGATTCCGGCACGCCTCACGCCATAGGATACGCCAACAAGAGCGACGTTCGTTTCGCAAGACCATTCATAAAGTATACGCCTACCTGGCCGAGGAGCTTTATGCCTGCTAATCAGAAAGAACGCGATAAAGTAGCCAAGATGAAACAGATACCTGTTCACGACCTCATTCAAGATAAAAATCTTCTGTTTGTGGATGATTCCATTGTCAGAGGTACTCAGCTCAAGGAAACGGTGGATTTTCTCTACGATAACGGAGCTAAAGAGGTTCACATGCGTTCCGCATGTCCGCCTATAATGTACGGCTGCAAGTTCCTTAACTTTTCCAGAGGAAGAGACGACATGGAGCTTTTGGCAAGAAGAGTAATTCAGGAATTAGAGGGAGACGAGGGACAGAAGCATATTGAAGAATACAGCGATTCTGCAACTGAAAGAGGAAAATCCTTAAGAAAAGCAATATGTGAAAAGTTCAATTTCGCTTCTCTTGAATTTCAGACCATCGAAGGCATCATTGAAGCCATAGGCCTGGAGCCGTGCAAGCTCTGCACCTATTGCTGGAACGGAAAGGAATAAAGATATGAATACTAAATCAAAGTCGGACAGCTATGCGGCAGCCGGAGTGGACATCACAGCCGGATATAAAGCGGTCGAGCTTATGAAGCAGCATATAGCGAGAACCATGGTTAACGGGAAGAGCGACGATATAGGCGGCTTCGGAGGCCTGTTTGAGCTCGATATAACCGATATGAAAAAGCCGGTTCTGGTAAGCGGCACAGACGGCGTCGGAACTAAGCTGAAGATGGCTTTCCTTATGGACAGGCATGATACGGTAGGCATAGACTGCGTAGCTATGTGCGTCAACGATATAATATGCTGCGGAGCCAAGCCTCTCTTCTTCCTGGATTATATAGCATGCGGAAAGAATTATCCGGAAAAAATCGCGCAGATAGTTTCCGGCATAGCAGAGGGCTGCGTTCAGTCGGGCTGTGAGCTGATAGGGGGCGAAACGGCGGAGATGCCGGGTTTTTACAGCGAGGACGAATATGATTTGGCCGGATTTTCAGTAGGAGCGGTCGATAAAGCCAAGGTTTTGGACAAGACTAAGGTAAAGGAAGGCGACGTGATAATAGGACTTGCTTCAAGCGGCGTTCATTCCAACGGATTTTCACTGGTGAGAAAAGTATTCGACGTGGAAAACGCAGATCTCAGGGCCCCGGTTGAGGAGCTTGGCGGAGCATCTTTAGGCGAAACACTGCTTACGCCTACGAAGATATACGTAAAGCCTATGCTGGAGCTTTTCAGACATGCAGACGTAAAAGCCGTTTCCCATATCACAGGCGGCGGATTTTATGAAAATATACCGAGAAGCATACCGGACGGATACTGCGCCCGCATAGACAAATCGGCCCTTAAGATACTGCCTGTATTTAAGCTTATATCGAAATGCGGAAACATTCCTGAGCATGATATGTTCAACACCTTCAATATGGGAGTCGGCATGAGCGTCGTAGTTTCCGAAGAAGAGGCTGAAAAATCCCTTAAAATTCTGAAAGAAGCCGGTGAAGACGCATATATCATAGGCAGAATAGTAAAGTCCGATGAAAAGGTGGAGATATGCTAAAAGCCAGAATAGCCGTGTTTGTTTCAGGAGGAGGAACCAATCTGCAGGCTCTGATAGACTCCGTCAACAGAGAAGATATAAAGGACGGCGAGATAGCGCTGGTCGTTTCGGGAAAGAAGGATGCGTATGCTCTTAAGAGAGCCGAAGAAAACGGTATTCCGGCAGAGACGGTAGTCAGAAGGGATTTTGCATCGCAGGACGCCTATGAAGACAGACTTTCCGAGATAATCGACAAAGAACAAATCGACCTTATAGTGCTGGCGGGCTTTATGAGCATACTGAGCGGACGGTTCACAGGCAGATATGCGGGGAAAATAATCAATATACATCCGTCGCTGATACCGTCATTCTGCGGTAAAGGGTTTTACGGCCTTAAGGTTCACGAGGCGGCTTTGGAATACGGAGTTAAGGTGACGGGAGCGACCGTTCATTTTGTCAACGAGATTCCCGACGGCGGCAGGATAATAATGCAAAAAGCGGTGGAGGTTCTACCCGGCGATACTCCGGAAATTTTACAGAGAAGAGTTATGGAAGAGGCGGAGTGGAAGATTTTACCTGAGGCCACTCAGCAGATATGCGAAAAAATAGTTGCTGAAAAGCAAACTTAAAAATGCGGCGGAATATGCGTCGAATAAATAATCAGGAGGGCGAGATGAGCGTATACAACGTTAAGACTATGGGAAAGACCATAGAAAAAAACTCTTACGCAGGCAGAGGAATTGCAGTCGGATTGACGAAAGACGGCTCCAAAGCGGCAATCGCGTATTTTATCATGGGCAGGAGCGAAAACTCAAGAAACAGGATTTTCCGCGAAGAGGGCGAAGACGTGGTGATATATCCTTTCGACCAATCAAAGGTCGAAGACCCGTCGCTTATAATCTATTCGCCGCTGAGAGTTTTAGGAGACAAGGTCATAGTGACCAACGGAGATCAAACGGATACGATATATGATTTTGTAAAGGCGGGAAAATCCTTTAAAGAAGCTCTCGAAACGAGAGAATTTGAGCCGGACGCTCCTAACTGGACGCCGAGAATAAGCGCTATGCTGACTTTAGGCTCTGAAGAAAGGCCGGCGTTATCTTATGAGATGAGTATATTAAAGAGCATGGACGATACCGGAAGCAACTGCGCCAGATATACATATTCCTACCGTGCTTCTGCGGGTCTTGGACATTTTATCCATACCTATGAGCACGACGGCAATCCGCTTCCGACTTTTCAGGGCGAGCCGAGGAGAATAGAAATTCCCGATGATATGGATGAATTTGCATGCGACATATGGGAAAATCTCAATCAGGAGAATAAGATTTCCCTTTATGTGAGATATATAGATTTAATAACGAGAGAAACAAAGAGTAAACTTATCAATAAGAATAAATAAAATCAGGCGGTGAATTATGAAAGATTATGAACTTAAGTACGGCTGCAATCCCAATCAGAAGCCGGCAAAGATATTCATGAGGGATGGAAGCGAGCTTCCCATCGAAATTCTGAACGGAAGACCCGGATACATAAATCTGCTGGACGCTATGAACAGCTGGCAGCTTGTAAAGGAAATAAAAGAATCCTTGGGAATGTGCGCCGCCACATCGTTTAAGCATGTAAGCCCGACGTCTGCGGCAGTAGGTATCCCTATGGACGAAAAGCTTAAAAAAGCGTTTTTCGTAGACGATATAGAAGGGCTCGACGAATCTCCTATAGCAACGGCTTACGCGAGAGCGAGAGGAACTGACAGGATGAGCTCCTTCGGCGACTGGATAGCTCTTTCGGATAAATGTGACGTTACCTGCGCCCGCCTGATAGCAAGAGAAGTTTCCGACGGAATAATAGCTCCCGGCTACGATGAAGAAGCTCTTGAGATACTTAAGAGCAAGAGAAAGGGAAGCTATAACGTCATAAAGATAGATCCGGCTTACGTGCCTGAAGCAACGGAGGAAAAGCAGGTCTTCGGAATTACCTTCAGCCAGAAGCGAAACGATTTGAAGATAGACAAAGAGCTCTTGAATGACGTGGTTACGAAAAACAGGAATCTCACGGAAGAGGCGAAGAGAGATCTGGTGATAGCTCTTATAACTTTAAAATATACCCAGTCAAACTCAGTGTGCTACGCTGAGGGCGGACAGACCATAGGAGTCGGAGCGGGACAGCAGTCCAGAATACATTGCACGAGGCTGGCGGGAGAAAAAGCTGATAAATGGCATCTGCGCCAGCATGATAAGGTGCTGGGACTGCCGTTTAAGGATGAAATCAAAAGACCGGACAGAGATAACGCCATAGACGTTTATCTGTCAGAGGACTTCGAGGACGTTACGGGAGAAGGAAAATGGCAGCAGCTGTTTACCGAAAAGCCTGAAGAATTCCCGAGGGCGGAACAGAGGGAATATTTAGCGGGCCTTTCCGGTGTTTCGCTTGGTTCAGACGCCTTTTTCCCGTTCGGAGATAATATAGAGAGAGCCTCAAGAAGCGGAGTGACTTATATCGCCCAGCCCGGAGGCTCCATAAGGGACGATAATGTCATAGAAACATGCGATAAATACGGCATGGTCATGGCCATGACTAAAATACGACTTTTCCATCATTAAGAAGCTTCGGAGGTAAAAATGAAAGTAATGGTAGTAGGCGGCGGGGGAAGAGAACACGCCATAATAAAGAAAATAAAAGAAAACAAGAGCGTAAGCGAGATTTTCGCTCTTCCCGGCAACGGGGGAATAGCTCAAGACGCCGTCTGCGTAGATATAGGGGCGAAAGATATTGACAGGATAGTAGAGTTTGCAGTTGAAAAATCCATTGATTTTGCTGTCGTTGCTCCTGACGACCCTTTGGTGCTGGGTGCTGTGGACGCGTTGAAGGCAAAAGGAATAAAGACTTTCGGCCCCGACAGGAAAGCGGCCGTTATTGAGGGAAGCAAGGCCTTTTCAAAGGAGCTGATGAAGAAATACTCAATCCCTACGGCAGAATATGAAACTTTCGATGATATGGAAAAAGCTCTCCGCTATGTAGACGCCTGTCCTCTTCCTGTGGTCGTAAAGGCTGACGGCCTGGCTCTCGGAAAAGGCGTTATAATAGCCGAAACGAGAGAAGAAGCAGAAACAGCGGTCAGGACGATAATGGAGGACAGAGTTTTCGGTGACAGCGGCAATCAGGTTGTAATAGAGGAATTCCTCACAGGACCCGAGGTTTCAGTTTTGTCATTTACAGACGGAAAGACTATAATACCTATGATTTCCTCCATGGATCATAAGAGAGCGCTTGACGGAGACAAGGGACTCAACACAGGCGGAATGGGAACCGTAGCTCCTAATCCATACTACACCGACGAAATTGCGGATATTTGCATGGAGACCATCTTCAAGCCTACCATGGAGGCGATGAATAAAGAGGGCAGAAGCTTTGCGGGCTGTCTGTACTTCGGCCTCATGCTTACTGAAGACGGACCGAAGGTTATAGAATACAACTGCCGTTTCGGGGATCCTGAGACTCAGGTGGTGCTGCCGCTTCTTGAAAGCGACCTTCTTGACATAATGCTCAAGATATATGACGGAAAGCTTTCAGAGGCAGAGGTTAAATTCAAAGATGAGAGCGCAGCCTGCGTCGTGATGGCTTCAGAGGGATATCCGTCCAAATATGAAACGGGATTTGAGCTGACGCTGCCAGATGATAAAAATATATATGTTGCCGGCGCTAAAATAAAAGACGGCAGGCTGGTTACAGGCGGCGGCCGGGTGCTGGGCGTTACGGAAACGGCCCCGACGCTTAAGGAAGCCGTCGAAAAGGCTTACGAGACTGTAAAGTCTGTTCATTTTGAAAACGCTTATTACAGGAAAGATATAGGAAAGCGCGCCCTGATGGCAGAAAGGAGTTAATGATGGTTTTCAGAATTTTCGTGGAAAAAAAGCCGGGCCTCGATAACGAAGCCAGGGCTTTAAAGAATGATATAAAGGAGCTTCTTCAGATAGACGGACTTGAAAAGGTACGGCTTTTCAACAGATATGATGCGGAAAACCTTTCCGCAGAGCTGTTTGACTACGCTGTGGACACCGTGTTTTCAGAACCGCAGCTTGACAATGTTACAAAAGATTTGCCGGAGGCGGACTTTATCTTTGAAGTTGAATATCTGCCGGGTCAGTTCGATCAGAGAGCAGATTCCGCCGCAGAATGTATTCAGATAATATCAAGAGGTGAGAGACCTGACGTGAAGACGGCGAAGGTCTATGCTCTTTACGGCAATCTCAGTGAAGAGGACAAGGACGCTGTAAAGAAATACGTAATCAACGCCGTGGAATCCAGAGAGGCCGATATGGATCTTCCGGAAACTCTTGTAAGCGAATATGATATTCCGGATTCCGTTGAAATCATAGATGGATTTTGCAGCCTCAGCGAAGACGGACTTAAGCAGTTTATAGATGACAGAGGTCTTGCCATGGATCTGGCTGATATAAAATATTGTCAGCAGTATTTCAAAGATGAGGACAGAGAGCCTACCGTCACCGAAATAAAAATGATAGATACCTACTGGTCCGACCACTGCCGCCATACTACCTTTAATACCGTGATAGACAGCGTCAAGTTTGAGGACGAGACTTTGCAGGAAGCTTTTGACAGGTATATGGAGGTCAGAAAAACTCTCGGAAGAACCAAGCCGGTGACTCTGATGGATATAGGAACCATAGCCGTCAAGAAGCTTAAAAGCCAGGGTAAGATGAAAAATCTTGACGAATCAGACGAGATAAACGCCTGTACCGTAAAGATAAAGGTGGATACGGAAAAAGGAGAAGAAGACTGGCTGCTTCTTTTCAAGAACGAAACTCACAATCACCCGACTGAAATCGAGCCTTTCGGCGGCGCTGCCACCTGTGTGGGCGGAGCCATAAGAGACCCGCTTTCGGGAAGAAGTTACGTCTATGCGGCAATGAGAGTGACGGGAGCAGGAGACCCTCTCCTACCTGTTTCGGAAACTATTCCGGGCAAACTTCCTCAGCGCAAGCTGGTCACTACAGCTGCGGCAGGATACAGTTCCTACGGCAATCAGATAGGTCTCGCAACCGGTCAGGTGGACGAGCTTTATCACCCGGGTTACGTAGCAAAGAGAATGGAAATAGGAGCAGTGATCGCCGCAGCTCCGGCAGAAAATGTAGTTAGAGAAGTGCCTGCGGCAGGCGACAGAGTAATACTGCTGGGCGGAAAGACCGGAAGAGACGGCTGCGGTGGAGCTACAGGCTCTTCCAAGTCTCATAACGCATCGTCTCTGGAAAGCTGCGGAGCCGAGGTTCAAAAAGGAAATGCTCCTGAGGAAAGAAAGCTTCAGAGGCTTTTCAGAAACCCGGACGCTTCAAAGCTGATAAAGCGCTGCAACGATTTCGGAGCAGGCGGCGTTTCGGTCGCTATAGGAGAACTGGCGGACGGACTTGAAATAGATTTGGATAAGGTTCCGAAAAAATACGAAGGTCTTGACGGAACTGAGCTTGCCATAAGCGAATCACAGGAAAGAATGGCCGTAGTAGTGGCTGAAAAGGACGTTGAAAAGTTCTGCACCCTTGCAAGAGGTGAAAATCTTGAGGCTACTGTTGTTGCAAAGGTGACGGCTGAACCTGTGCTTTCCATGTACTGGCAGGGCAGTAATATAGTCAATATTTCCAGAGAATTTCTCAATTCCAACGGAGCAGAAAAGCATGTAGACGTGGAAACCTCCGCTCTCTGCGATTATACAAGAGAGGTAAAGGGCTCCTTTACGGAAAACTACAAGGCTGTAGCGGCAGACTTGAACGTGTGCTCAAAGAGAGGACTTTCGGAGCGATTCGATTCTACCATAGGAGCAGGAACAGTGCTCATGCCGTTCGGAGGAAAACATCAGAGAACTCCGATACAGGCAATGGTAAACAAGGTTTCCCTTGAAAAAGGCGATACGAAGACTTGCAGTCTCATGTCATGGGGATATAATCCGTTTATAACTGAGAAAAGCCCTTATCACGGAGCTTATCTGGCAGTCGTTGAATCAGTCTGTAAGCTAATTGCGGAAGGCGCGGCTTTTGAAGAAGTCTACCTTTCTTTCCAGGAATATTTTGAAAAGCTGGGAAAAGATCCGAAGAAATGGGGAAGTCCTTTGGCGGCTCTTTTAGGCTCGCTGGACGCCCAGCTTGAGCTTGGCGTAGGAGCTATAGGCGGAAAGGATTCCATGAGCGGAACCTTTGAAAATATTCACGTTCCGCCGACGCTGGTATCCTTTGCAGTGACCACTGAAAATGTGGACAATATAATATCGCCTGAGTTTAAGGAAGCCGGACATAAAGTATATTTAATACGCCCTGAAAAAAACGACAAGGGTCTTCCTTCAGGAGAGTCTCTTAAGGCGGTATTCGAGCAGGTTACCGGACTGATGAGAAGGGGAACGGTTAAAGCGTGCTATACTCCTGTATACGGCGGAATAGCGGAAGCGATTCTTAAAATGTCCATGGGCAACGGAATAGGCTTTGTTTACGGAGACGCTTTGAGCGATGAAGAAATCTTCGGCTACGATTACGGTTCGTTCGTCATTGAAGCCGAGGGAGCGCTTCCGTCATGCGACGGCTGCGGCTTTGAGTGTATTCTCATAGGAGAGACCGTTTCGGACGGCAGGATTTCAAAGAAAGATGAAGCGGTAAGCCTTGAGGAAATATGCGGTATATATGAAGATAAACTGGAATCTGTATATCCTTGCAATATCAAGGCTGAGGATGAAAAACCGGAGAATATTTCATACGAGACGGAAAAAATATTCACAGCTTCGGTTAAGACGGCGAAACCTCGTGTTTTGATTCCTGTATTCCCGGGAACCAACTGCGAATACGACAGCGCCAAGGCATTTGCCGGAGCAGGAGCAGAGCCGGAGATTTTCGTGCTCAATAACCTTACTGCGGAGGATGTATCAAAATCCATATCGAGGTTTGCAGAGGAAGTTCGCAGGAGCCAGATAATCTTCATACCGGGAGGCTTTTCCGGCGGAGACGAACCGGACGGCTCGGGCAAGCTGATAACTGCTTTCTTCAGAAATGAAGAGATAAAGGAAGCAGTCAACGAGCTGCTTGAAGACAGAGACGGCCTTATGGCCGGAATCTGCAACGGTTTTCAGGCCATGATAAAGCTGGGACTGGTGCCTTTCGGAAAGATCCTAACGCCTGACGAGACCTTCCCGACGCTGACATACAATAAGATTTCACGCCATCAGTCAAAACTGGTGAGAACGAGAATAGCTTCAAATAATTCGCCGTGGCTTTCTCAGGTAAAGGTCGGAGACGTGTATACCGTGCCTATCTCCCACGGAGAGGGAAGATTTATCGCCCGTCCTGAGCTTTTGAAGAAGCTGGCCGAAAACGGACAGATAATAACCCAGTACGTGGATATGAACGGAAACGCCACAAACGAAATACAGTTCAATCCCAACGGCTCAGACTGGGCGGTAGAGGGCATAGTTTCCCCTGACGGAAGAGTTCTGGGTAAGATGGGACATTCGGAAAGAATAGGTTACGGCCTTTACAAGAATGTTCCGGGAGCCTTCGACATGAAGATGTTTGAATCAGCCGTCAAATATTTTAAATAATATTGCTTCCCTGTATTGACATAACCTCTTTTGAAGTAATATAATAAAGAGTATTTTTTGAAATGGTATTACACTGTTACAAGGAGATGATGATAAATGGAAAGAAGAATAGGTACAGTTTCGAGAGGGCTCCGCGGACCGATAGTCAAGGAGGGCGACGATCTGAGGAAGATAGCCGTTGACACTCTTATGGCGTGTATAGACGGCGGAGACTTTGAGATAGGCAACAAAGACGTTCTGGCTGTCACCGAATCAATCCTGGCCCGTGCTCAGGCAAATTACGCCACCAAGGATCAGCTTGCAGAGGATATAAAAAACAAGCTGGGATACGGCACCGTAGGAGTTGTTTTCCCTATACTGAGCAGAAACAGATTTGCAATATGTTTAAGAGGAATAGCAAGAGGCAGCAAAAAGGTAGTGGTTATGCTGAGTTATCCGAGCGACGAAGTAGGCAATCATCTTCTGGACATTGATTTACTTGATTCTAAGGGAATCAATCCTTATACCGACGTTCTTTCACAGGAAGAGTTTGAAGCGCTTTTCGGAAAATCACGTCATACATTTACCGATATGGATTATGTCAATTACTATAAAGATATAATCGAGGAGGAGGGAGCAGAAGCTCAGATCGTATTCTCCAACAATCCGAAGAAGATTTTGGACTATACCGATAAAGTGATATGCGCCGACATTCATACTCGCGCCCGCACAAAGAGAATAATCAGGGAGGCCGGCGGCAACGTGGTTATAGGAATGGACGAGATACTGAACGCGTCCGTAAACGGTTCAGGCTACAATCCGGAATACGGAATCTTAGGCTCGAACAAGGCCACGGAGGATACTATAAAGCTGTTTCCTGTAAACTGTCAGGAGTTTGTTGAGGGCGTACAGGCGGACATCAAGGAACGGACCGGAAAGACCGTAGAAGTAATGGTTTACGGAGACGGGGCCTTTAAAGATCCTGTAGGAAAGATATGGGAGCTGGCCGACCCTGTAGTTTCGCCGGGATTTACGAACGGGCTTAATGGACAGCCTAACGAGCTTAAGCTCAAATATTTGGCTGACAATGACTTTGCGGATCTCAGAGGAGATGAATTGAAGGCTGCCATAGAGGCTGCAATTCGTGAGAAAGATGAGAATCTTGTAGGCCAGATGGTTACAGAGGGAACTACCCCGAGAAGATTGACCGATTTGCTTGGCTCATTGTGCGATCTCACTTCCGGTTCCGGAGACAAAGGCACTCCGTTTATCTATATTCAGGGATATTTCGATAACTATACGGATTAAGACAAAAGTAAAGATAAAAAAGCAAACGCGCCTATCTGACCGGCAGAAACGGTGATTTAGACGCGTTTTTTCATGCAGGGCAGAAGGAGATAACTTTATGTCGGAAACGTTACTGATGATATTTGAAATAATAGGAACCGTTGCATTTGCCGTATCGGGAGCCATGGTGGGAATAAGTAAAAAAATGGATATATTCGGTATAGTCATCTTAGGGCTTACAACCGCTGTAGGCGGAGGCGTTATAAGAGACGTAATCCTCGGAATAAATCCTCCTATCACATTTATCAATCCCATATACGCGGCAATAGCGACCGCTACATCCATCATTGTATTTTTGCCGTCTATAAGGATCTTTCTGACAGAAAAACCCGTATATTACGAAAAGCTTCTGCTGCTGATGGATTCCATCGGCCTAGGGGTTTTCACCGCGGCAGGAATACAGACGGCCTATGACGCCTACTATGACACATCTGACGCAAACAACGTTTTTCTTCTCATCTTCGTCGGAATGATTACAGGCGTGGGCGGCGGAGTTTTGAGAGACATAATGGCCGGAGACAGGCCGTACATATTTGTCAAGCATTTTTATGCCAGCGCCTCTCTTATCGGAGCTGTTACATGCAGCGTGATGTGGGGATATTTTGATCGGACAATGGCGATGATGACGGGAATGGCTGTCGTAATAGCCCTTCGCCTTTGCGCCGCCAGATTCAGATGGAGCCTTCCAAGGCCTGATTAGGAGGACCTTTCACCGCATTTGCAAATATGACAGATACGGAATTTTTCAATGGGATAAGATTCGCTTATTGAGGACGGTAAATTTTCAGAATTATAATTTGCCGTCTTTTTAAATATAAATTCTTAATAAAAATTTACGGCGGGGTGTTTTCTTTGAATTTTTGATGTATAATATTTATGACTGACGGTTTATAAGAGATACTTTGATGAAATGTTATTTAATTTGAGAAAGCTGCTTGCCGGTAATTAGAGCTGAAACGAGCGGAGGGGGAGATTGAACTTTATGAATGTTTCGGATATAAAGGATAAACTTTTCGTGGAGATTGGGGATATAACGAAATCGGAATGTGACGCCATAGTCAATGCGGCCAACAGAAGTCTTTTGGGAGGAGGCGGAGTTGATGGAGCCATCCACAGAGCCGCAGGGGCAGAGCTTTTTGAGGAATGTAGAAAACTGGGAGGCTGCGAAACAGGCAGCGCAAAGCTTACGAAGGGATATAAATTGAGGGCAAAGTATGTTATACATAC
The DNA here is from genome assembly GCA_937900415.1 of uncultured Clostridia bacterium. GTDB lineage: Bacteria > Bacillota > Clostridia > Peptostreptococcales > Anaerovoracaceae > Fimisoma. Next base: position 10,431 of record CALCEY010000009.1, on the reverse strand, counting down.
GGTAGGACCGGTATATGCAGGCAGGGAAGAGGATGAGCTGCTTCTGAGAAGCTGTTACAGAAATTCTCTCGACATTGCGAAGGAGAAGGGTCTTCATACCGTGGCTTTTCCGGCTATTTCAACGGGGGTATACGGCTATCCGCCGGAGAAGGCGGTTCCCGCAGCCTTCGATGAGGTGGTTCAATGGATAGAAAAAAATGACGGCTATGATATGAAAGTTACGTTCGTTTGCTTTAACGAGAAGATATATAAATTATTTCAGGAGAAGTGTTTTCGGAGGTAAAAGTGGGAAAAGGTGTAAATGATTCAAAGGGAAAAAAGGTGAAAAAGCATGAAATAGACATGGTGAACGGTCCTATACTTAAGAAAATGCTCATGTTTGCCTTTCCGCTGATGTTTTCAAGCATATTGCAAATGCTATTCAACGCGGCCGACGTAATAGTAGTAGGACGGTTTGCGGGGGATAATTCTCTTGCGGCAGTAGGTTCCACCACATCGCTTATCAATCTTCTGACAAACCTGTTTATAGGACTTTCCGTAGGTTCCAACGTGCTTGTGGGAAGATTCTTCGGCGGCAGGAAGACGGAGCAGCTCAACGAAGCTGTACATACCTCCGTAACTTTGAGCGTTATAAGCGGAGTAGCGTTGTCTGTCATAGGCTTTATAGCGGCAGAGCCTATACTGAGGCTCATGCAGACGCCTGATACGGTAGTTCATCTGGCGGCGCTTTATATGAGGATACTTTTTATAGGTATGCCTGCGATGATGCTGTACAATTTCGGAAGCGCCATATTGAGAGCCAAGGGAGATACCAAGAGACCGCTGTATTTTCTGATTATGGCGGGGGCAGTCAACGTCGGTCTCAATCTTTTGTTTGTAATAAAGTTTCATATGGGGGTAGCGGGCGTGGCGACAGCCACGGCTGTTTCGGAATGTCTTTCGGCTATCCTTGTAATAAGATGTCTGTTCAGAGAAGAGGAAGGTTTCAGACTGAGCTTTAAAAAACTGGGAATACATAAGGAACACCTTAAAAGCATATTGAAGGTAGGACTTCCGTCAGGTTTTCAAGGCGTACTGTTTTCTGTGTCAAACGTCATAGTTCAGTCGTCCATAAACTCTTTCGGAGACGTTACAATGGCGGGAAGCGCGGCAGCCGGCAATATAGAGAACTTCGTATATTTTGCAATGAACGCCTTTTATCAGGCGGCTATATCTTTTACAAGCCAGAATGTGGGGGCCAGAAGATATGACAGAGTTAAGCCTATAATGATAAAATCAGTCATGTGCGCCGCCATAACGGGACTCGTGCTGGGAAATCTGGCTTATATCTTCGGTAATTCACTCCTCGGAATTTACAGCAGCAGCGCACCTGTAATCGCAGAAGGAATGAAGAGATTAGCTGTGATAAGCACTACTTACGCCTTTTGCGGAATCATGGATACTATGGTGGGAGTGCTGAGAGGCCTCGGATATTCAGTCGTTCCTATGATAGTTTCGCTTGTTGGGGCATGTCTTCTCAGAATCGTGTGGATAGCCACCATATTCCAGATAGACAGCTTCCATACGCCGACGGTAGTCTATCTTTCTTACCCTGTGACATGGTTTATAACCATGCTGGCTCATATAGCTTGCTATATATTCATAATGAAGCATATTAAAAAGGAGCTGCCGAACGAAAGCCTAATGGGAGAGCGGCAGTCCTCATAGATAAAGCAAAGGCGCAAGATAAGAGCGCAGTATATATAAAGCCGCGGCCGTTACGAGATTTTATCGTTTTGGTTCGCGGCTTTTGACGTTTCAGCCTGCGGTTTTCGGACGTTGGTTTATGGCTTTCTGATTTTGGTTTGCGGCTTGTTGTTTGCGATTTGTTGTTTGCGGCTTTTGGTGCTGCATGACCGTTATTTCAGACATTTCCTTGAAGCGTCTTGTTTTTTTTCGAAGAATGCAAACAGAGGCTGTAGAATTATAGGGAGCCACAATATAGGTGCGAACAGGCAATAGGAAGTTCCGTCTGTTCCTAAAGTGTTGGAGACAAAAATTGCTGTAGCCGACCAGGGAATGATAGGAGATATGCCTGTTCCTGCGTTGAGGAGGACGGCGGTCAGCTTTTCCCGTGGAACGCTGTTCTTGTCGAATATATCGTTTAGAGCCGGGGCAAGTATGGAATTTATTGTATAATAATTTCCGGTTACCACAAAGCAAATAGTATGAAGAACGACGGCTCCGGCGACTACGCTGCCGGCGGAATTTGCATTTTTAAATAACCTTTCAAAGAAGCATGTAATTATACCGAGGCGTTTTATTATACCTCCGAAGCATGCCGCGAACAAAAGCAAAATCAGTATCGAAGCCATGCTGTCAACTCCGCCGTAGCTGAGAAGTTCATTTACCATCTGGTTTTCAGCCATGTTATATCCGCTCATCAGTCCTTCGGCGACACGGGTTAGTGAGTGCCCCTGTATGAGTACCGATTCCGCAACTCCTGCAATTATTCCCAAAATAAAGGTCGGAATCGTAGGAATCTTAAGAACCATGAACAGTATGAGGAGAACGGGAGCGATCAAAGTCAGCGCACCTAAATTGAATTCCTCAGATAAGGCTGTCATTATTTGTTCAGTCGCATGAGTATGCTCGCCGCCTGTCGGAGCCGTAGAAAACCCCAGATATATGTATAATATTATTGATATTATAAATGCCGGAACATTGGAATATACCGTAGCGGTGATTCCTCTGACGGGTTCTGTTGACGTCAGCTCTGTTGCAAGAACGAGAGAGCTTGAAAGCGGAGACATCTTGTCACCGATAAAAGCGCCGGAAACTATGGCGCTTATCGTATATGCAGGGTTAATGCCAAGCCCGCTGGCGATTCCGGCAAAGGCAACGCCCAGCGTCGATATTACGCCCCAGGAGGTTCCTATGAGCATGCCCATGACGGAACACATCAGGAAGGTTATTATGAGAAAGAACCTTGCGTCGATTATTTTCAGTCCTACATAGATAAGGGTTGGAACGGTGCCGCCTATAATCCAGCTCGCAACAAGAGCGCCGATAAGAAGGAGCATCAGTATCGGAGTTACAAAGGACATGACTGATGAGACCATGTTCTTCTGAATCTCGTCGTATGGAATTTTCCTAATCAAGGCGATGATTCCGACGAAGACGGATTCGATAATGAGTATAACCGCTATAGGTATTTCAAAGATGAATAATCCCGCTGCCATTATCACCGAAATACCGAAAAGAGTGAGGCATGATTGTTTGAAGTTCAAAGTCATAAAAGTCACCTGAATTTAAAAAATTGTCAGTTTCCGCAGAACTTAAAAAGTCTGTGGAAATATTCATATAATACGCAAAAGTCGTAAAAGGGATTTAATAATCCGTATTTGTCCACGGCTTTTTACTGCAATAGAAAAGCCTGTCAAGCGTATCTTCGTACTGCGGTTTGTCGAGCGTTGCAGCGCCGAGACGTATCAGGGACGAAAATCCGCAGCTTCCCATAAACAGAGAAGAAAGAGCGGAAAGCGAGCAGCTTACCGAGACGTCGTTTGAAGACTTGTTTTTTGACGGAAGCCATGAACTGCCGTCAAATTTTACAGAGACTTCTTTCGTACAGTGATTGAGTTCATCATCGTATATGAATTTGACCGTAAGATTGGCTTCGGGAAATTTTCTGTAGCCGGTAGAGGCGATGAAAATCTCCGGATTGATTATCTTATACATCGTTCCGACGGCGGAAATGTTGGTCTGAAGAAAGCCGTAATCCATATAGTTGCCTGAAATATCCTGAGCCGACGGCAGAATATGATAGAAATCAGGTTCGCCTGTGCGAAGTACGACTGTCTGCGCCAAATCGCTCTGCTTTCTGAGATAGCCGAGGAGTTTCATTAGAACTTTACCGTTCATATATACCAGCTCTTCTACTTCCATTCTGTTGAGCGTATAGTTGACGTCGCTTTCACATACGAGGCGGTAAGCGATATAGCCTGTCATACGTCCTTTTTCGAAGCAGCCTACTCGCCTCATGCTTGTATCTTCCTCTATGGCTCTGATTTCGTCTTCAAACTTTTCCGCCATGCCGTGATTTTTGGCGGCAAATGCCGAATGACAGGCGAGCATTTCCGGAACATCCTTTTCTGTAAGAAATCTGAGTTCGGATAATTTGTCTTCCTCCGGCAGAGGAAGATTTTTTGTCGGAAGCCTGTATTCCTCTAATTTGGAACCGTAGCCGTATCCCATTTTGCGGTAAAAGTCCATACGGAAAGGAAGAAGCATGGCTGTTGAATTACCGCAGCGCAAGGCGTAGTCTTCAAAGAAGCGCACCATTTCGAGAGCAGCTCCCTTTTTCCTATGAAGAGGATGGACGGCTAAGGCCATCAGACCCGTTGCAGCCTGCATTTTTCCGAAAATATTTACAGAAAAATCAATGAGTTTCATGGTAGCGATGAGACTGTCCTCCTCAAACAATCCGTAAAAATGTATATTTTTATCATTTTCCATGGAATGAAGTATTTTCGGCCTGTATTTTTCACGGCCTGCGTCGCCTATATCCTTGAAAGCCGGATAAGCGTTGAGATATATGGTAAGATAATCTTCAATATGCTGAGGCGTTATCGGTTTTATTTCACGATTCATATTCTCACCTTCCGTTAGTAATCTTATAAATAATATTAAATTAGCCGCTAAGGAAATGTCAAGAGTTTGACGCATATGAAAAATAAAATCGAGTCGGCGTCAAATGAAAAATAAAATCGGGATAAACGCCGGTCACTATGGAATAAATATACGGATCGTAGTATTATATTATTGGTCTTGAATTATCGGCTGTGAGCAGATCGACCGGCAGCAAGTTTACTGCGCAGGAGTTGATTTTGCCGCAGAACAGCTGCTTTCACGAGAATGTCGGCTGATTTTCCGCAAGGCTGTGAAAGGAGAGACAGATGAAACCTATAGCACACATACGTACAGGCTTTAAGGAAAAATTCGGAATACCGAGGCAGAGCGGCCTTGCAGATACTGAAGGATACATAGAATTTGAGCCGGAATACGCTTTTCCAGAAGCTGTGAGAGGTCTTGAAGAATTTTCTCATATCTGGCTGATTTGGCAGTTCTCGGAATCGGAGGGGAAGGGCTGGTCGCCTACGGTAAGACCTCCGAGATTAGGAGGAAACGAGAGAAAAGGAGTGTTCGCCACAAGATCGCCTTTCCGTCCAAACCCCATAGGTTTATCATGCGTAAGGCTTGAAAGCATACGGATAGAAGCAGGACGTCCGGTGATTAAGATAATTGGAGCCGATTTGATGGATAACACTCCGATATACGATATAAAGCCTTATATCCCTTTTGCAGACAGTATTCCCGATGCAGGAGGGGGCTTTGCAAAAGAAGCGCCCGAGAGAATGAAGGTGGTCTTTGAAGAAAAGTGCCCAGAGGATGATTTAAAGGGAGCGGATAAACTTAACGCCGGCTCTGCGGGCGGAACAGATGAAAAAACAAGGCTGGTTATACGGCAGATATTGGAGCAGAATCCCATTCCCGCATATCAGGATGATGAAGAACGGATATACGGGATGGCTTATGATGGCTTGGATATAAAATTCAAAGTCGGAGGAGGACAAATTACCGTCATTGACATACGCCGCAAGTGTGATAAAATTTAAAAATGCAGGGTTGATTTTAAAATGCCTGCTATGTATTCAATATTTAAAAAGGAGAACAGATGGAAAGAGATTATATACGACCTGATAAAACAGCTAAAAAATGTATGAGAATATCATGCGCACTATGCCTTGGAATAATAATGATCACAGCTACCCTCATAGTTTTGCTGGCCTTGAACGCAGGAATTACAGGAAACATACTTTTGGCAGCAGGCTGGATACTGTCAGCCGCATATATAATATTTGCTCCGGCCGTTAGATATGAGAGGTACAGATACCTCATAGACAGCGAGGCCATAAGAGTCAGAGAGGGTCTGTTTTGGATAAGCGAGAATATAGTGCCTATAGAGAGGCTTCATAAGATAGAGGTGTCGCAGGGACCGGTTGCCGGAATGTTTAATTTGTCCACAGTATGCGTGACTACAGCAGGAGGCGACGTTAACATAAAATTTCTCGGAGAAGAGAAAGCCAAAGAAATTGCGGAATCACTGAAAACCAAGATTAACAGAATTGCTTCCGAAGGAAGAACGGGAAGAACAGATGGATAGAGAAAAGGATAACATAGAGAGGACGGACGGCGTCAGACTTCGCTGTCATTTTTCCATAATATTTGAAAGCCTTTGGCAATTCTGGTTCATAATTGTTCTGATAATCGTAAATCAGATAGACAACGTCATAGAAATCGCAAAGAGCATAGGAGAAGACGGCTTCGTTCAATTCATGAAAGAAGGCGGGCTTTTGGGGCTTCTAATCGTTCTTTTCATTACCTTTGCGGTTTTCGTAATACAGTTTTTCAGATGGAGAAGAACTTATATAATCATAGAAGAAAATCTTGTAATAATAGAAAGAAATACTCTGAGAAAATATAAAAACACAATCGCAATGGAGAATATTTCCGCAATAAATATGGAAAGAAATCTCTTTGAGAGAATCGTGGGGACGTACAGGATAAAAATTGACACAGGCAGCATGACTACGGCGTATAAGACAGATGTATCCATAGTCTTTCGGGAAGAACAGGCAATCTTTTTTAAAGATACGGTTATCGAAAGGATGAATGCGGCCAAAGCGGAAAAGTTCAGAGATACGGTTCCGGAAGATGAGTGTTGCCGCCGGTCAGCGGAGGAAAAGGCATATAAAGGAAACATTCTGCATTGTACAGTAAAAGACATGCTGAAACATTCTGTTTATACAATGCCTCTTTTCAGCTTGCTGATAGTTGCAGGAGGCATAGGCGGAGCCTGCTGGTACATCTCGCGATTTGGCTTTGACAGCTTTATACGCGACGCAATGGGAGGCTTTATAGCCGTAGTTTTGATGGTTCTCGGAAGCTTGTATAATATTGTTAAGAGGTTTCTGACATATTACGATTTTACGGTATACAGAGATGGTAAAGACCTGCATGTAAGCTGCGGGCTTATAAAACTGAGAAACTATACGATACCGATAGATAAGATAACTGCTTTAAAGATTGAACAGCCGGTTATGTCGAAGATATTCCGCAAATACAACACTAAAGTTGTGACGGTGGGTATCGGCGATGAAGAGGGGGAATCCTCCAATATTACCATGTCGCTTTCGGCGGAGGAACTGGATTTCTGGCTGAAAACTCTGGTTCCGGAATATGTATGGGGTAAAATGCTTGAGATAAATAAAGAGGAAAAAGTCGGCGCAAGTGTCAGAACCGTAAAGTCCCTTAAATGGCATGTGATGCTTATAGTCTGCGCCTTTGTTCTGTACTCGTTTACGCAGCTGCCTTTTTACGTAAGTTTAGGAGCGCCGTTACTGGCAGACTTGTTTATTTTATTGCTTTATGTGTTGTCACACAGAGCGGCAGGGTATATGATAAGAGAAGAAGGATTAACGCTGAGAGACGGATACTTCACAAGACATTATTCAATATTCAGATACGACAAGATGCAGATTATGCATATGACTTACCATCCCGTAGCAAAAAAATCAGGATGCGGCTCCGGCAGCGTATCGCTTTTAAATGCTGCTGCCGGGATTCCATATATAAAAGAAAAGCTGGCATTAGAAATTTCTGACAAGATGATAGGAGGAAAAAATGAGAAAAATCGTAGCTACAAAGAAGGCTCCTGCAGCGATAGGACCTTATGCACAGGCTAACATCTACGGAAATCTGGTTATTACTTCAGGACAGATACCGCTTATTCCTGAAACCGGAGCAATTGTAGAAGGTGGTATCGAAGAGCAGACAAAGCAGGTATTTGCAAACCTTAAGGCAATTCTTGAAGAAGCCGGAAGTGGTCTTGACAAGATTCTCAAGACAACTTGTTTCTTAAAGGACATGAATGACTTTGCAACTGTAAACGAGATTTACGGCAGCTATTTTGACGGAGAATTCCCTTCAAGATCTGCAATTGAAATCGCAAGACTGCCTAAGGATGCGCTTATCGAAATCGAAGCGATCGCATATATTTAAGCAGCTTTAGGAAGGCTGACCGGGACTTTATTTGTAAAGTCCCGGCTGTCTTCTGTTATTTTGAAACGACCCGAAGCCTTTAAGACAGCTTTACGCTTTTACCGTAAAAGTGTGTTAAAGCCTCCGGGCTTAACAACATTTAAAATAAAAAGCTTTTGAGGGAATTATGACGAAAGAAAAGGATTTTAAGAAATCTATGATGCGTATCTTCTTATCGTATTTCGGTGCGCATAAAAAGCTGTTCATACTGGATATGAGCTGCGCATTTTTAGTGGCGGCGGTGGACGTGGCCTTTCCGCTGGTGAGCAGATTTGCCATGTATGAGCTTTTACCCGGTAAACTTTATAAGACATTTTTTACTGTAATGATCATCACCTTGATAGCATTTCTGCTCAGATCTGTATTCTATTATGTGATAACTTATCTGGGCCATCGCTTCGGAATACTGGTCGAAGCGGATATAAGGGAAGATCTTTACAGGCATTTTCAGATTCTGGATTTTGATTTTTACGACAGGAACAGAACCGGGAAGCTGATGAACAGGTTGACAGGCGACTTGTTTGAGATAACGGAGCTGGCGCATCACGGTCCTGAGGATTTGCTGATTTCAATAGTTACCATAGTCGGCGCTCTGATTGTGATGTTCTTTGTGGAATGGAAGCTGGCTCTCATGGTGATGGTAATGGTTCCGGCGTTTGCCGTCATAGTTATGCTTTGCAGAAAGAGCATGGCTGATTCGTCGGTAAGAGTAAAGCAGCGCATGGCAGATATAAATGCAGACATAGAATCTACCATATCCGGAATGAAAACGTCCAAGGCTTTTGACAATATGGATATAGATTATGAAAGATTCGAGCGTTCTAACGACACATACAAGGAATCAAAAACAGACTATTACAAAGCTATGGGACGGTTCAACGGTTCTCTGGAATTTTCTATATGCGCTCTTCAGGTTGCAGTTATAGCCTTCGGCGGCTGGCTGATAATGGACGGAAGCATCAACTACATAGATTTGATAACCTTTACGCTTTACGTGACGACCTTCGTTACTCCTGTACGGAAGCTTGCGACTTTGGCTGAAATTCTGACCAATGGTTTTGCGGGACTTAAAAGATTCGTGGAAATAATGAGAATAGAGCCTACAATAAAGGAAAAGGAAAATCCGGAAGTCCTCAGCGATATAAAGGGGGAAATACGGTTAAGCCATGTGGATTTTGCATATTCCGGCGATGACAAGGATGTGCTTAAGGATGTTTCTCTTGATATAAAGGCCGGCGAATGTATCGCCATAGTAGGTCATTCCGGCGGCGGAAAGAGTACCATGTGTCAGCTTATACCTCGATTTTATGACGTTGACGGAGGAAGCGTAACGATAGACGGAATTGACGTAAGAGACATCTCAAAGAGCTCGCTGAGAAACGGAATAGGAATAGTTCAGCAGGATGTTTTCCTCTTTGCCGATACCATATATGAGAATATAAGATACGGAAAGCCGGAGGCCTCACGTGAGGAAGTTATAGAGGCTGCGAAAAAGGCTGAAATATATGATGACATAATGCAGATGAAGGACGGCTTTGACACCTATGTGGGGGAACGGGGAACCTTGCTTTCGGGAGGTCAGAAGCAGAGAATTTCGATAGCGAGAATTTTCCTGAAAAATCCGCCGATACTCATTTTAGACGAGGCTACTTCTGCCCTGGACAGTATAACGGAGCAGCAGATACAAAAATCTTTCGGAGCGCTTTCAAAGGGCAGGACAACTCTGATGATTGCTCACAGGCTGGCTACGATAAAAGACGCAGACAGAATCGTTTTGATGGATGGAGGCAGAATAAAGGAAGAAGGAACTCACGGCGAGCTTATGGAAAAGAACGGTGATTACAAAAAACTTTACGAAGCGCAAATTCTGTCCTCAAAATAAGCTGTACATATCATTTTTTAATTCATATGGCGGCAAATGGCTGAGGCAGGACGGAACGGGTTTGGAATCTGCTCCGAAACAGTCATTGCAGGTTGCGGTGATTACAGATTTTCGGCAGATTAAAGTTCTGACTGCGGTTAGGAATATCGGCTGAAATAAAAGAAAAAATATTTACAAACGGCTTTTATAAGGAGAGGAAGTTGTGTTATAATGAACCCACGGATCATGTTGTGCGGCGTTGCCGCAAAGGAGAAAAAGGGCAGGGTTCATTGAAACGCATACTGCCTGATTTGACGGCGTTATAATGAACCCACGGATCATGTTGTGCGGCGTTGCCGCAAAGGAGAAAAAAGGCAGGGTTCATTGAAACGCATACTGCCTGATTTGACGGCGTTATAATGAACCCA
>CALCEY010000008.1 GCA_937900415.1 uncultured Clostridia bacterium | reverse complement strand
CGTCATTACTATGACAGTACAGTTACGCCCAGTATGAGGGTAATGATACATGCCAAAACCGCACACGTTATAGCATAAAGCATCTGAGTCTTCGTATGGTCTATATGGTCTGAACCTGCTCCCAGCGAAGACAATATGGTAGTATCCGACAGAGGCGAGCAGTGGTCGCCGAAGGTAGCTCCTCCCATGATGGCTCCGACTGTAGCGTATATAAGCGTGTCCATCTGACCGTCCGTTATCGAAAATGCAAGCGGCATAACGATAGGAGTCAGGATAGCCCATGTACCCCATGATGAACCTGTAAGGAATGAGATAACTGCACAAACCAGGAACGTTATTGTTACCAAAAGTGCAGGAGTCATCCAGCTCTCAGTTATGCTGAGAATATATTCAGGCGCTTCCAGAGTATTGGTTATATTATTTACACAATATGCCATTGCCAATATCAAGATAGCATTCATTACCGACTTGATACCTTCGATAGCCGTTTCCATCATTTCCTTTAATGTAGCCATCTTCTGAATGAGCATAACTATGAACTGGTAGATTACAACCAATATAAATGCTTCAAGAACTTTACCGCTTCCGAGGAATATGTATGTTCCCAAAACTGTACATACTATGATCAGTGCAGGAACTGCAAAGTTGAAAAGTAAGCTTGGCTTGATGCCTTCGTTAGGCTGAATACTGGTAAGCTCTTTGCTGAGCAGAGGAGTCGAGCCGTCTGCAACTACCTTACCTTCTTCCAAAGCTCTCTTTTCAGCTTTCTTCATAGGTCCGAAATCAGGAATGATTCCGAATGCGTTGAAGCAGCAGAAGAATACCATTATGATGCAGTAGAAGTTGAACGGCACGGCCTTGATTACAGTAGTCATAGCCATATCTGCACTGGTAATTACGCCTATGCCTACAAGCAGACCTGCCATATATGTACCCCATGCTGAAAGAGGTCCAAGCATACATGCTACAGGAGCTGAGGTACAGTCGCATATGAACGACAGCTTTTCTCTTGAGATTTTAGCCTTGTCTGTAAGCGGTCTCATTACGTTGCCTACATAAAGAGGCGAGAAATAGTCCGAGAAGAAGATGATAAGACCGAGGCACCATGCTACCCCTGACGTCATTCTTCTGCTGAGATTAAACTTGCCTATCCAAGCTGCAAATGCCTGAATAGCTCCTGATTTTTGGAAATAGGCTACCATGATACCGATGAATACCTCGATACAAAGTACCCAGAGGAAATCCGGCGTACCAAGCGCTGACTGAAAAATTCCGGCTAATCCGGAAATAGGGTCTACTCCCGTGATGACCACACCGACGATAACGCCTACCAATATGGACAGCAGTGCGTCTTTGGTTACGAATGACAGCACCAGTGCAATCAGTACGGGAGCTAATGATAAAATTCCGTATTCCATATAATTACTTCCTTTCTTAATATTAAGAGAAAAAACCTTTGAGACCTTTTGCATGGTTTGTTATGTCTCACCCGTTTCTTTGCTCTAACGTTTCAATTATAGGGAATATGATTTATAAATTCTACCGTTCAGACTCAATCATAGCATTATTTTGACACATGTTCAGATTGTGATAAAAAAATGCCGGAGATTAAGATCTCCGGCATTTTTTATCTTCCGTCACGCATTCTCACAAGCTTCTGCACTAAGCGGTTAAGATCATTTATTCTCCTGACCACCTTATAAGCGTTTTCCTCACGATGCATAAATATAGTGTTCAAGGTATCATCGAGGGAAGCGCAAACGCTGTCGACCTGAGACCTTAAATCCTTAGTTTTCCCATCCTCTTCAGAAATCGTCTCTGTTTCTGCATTCTCTGCAATATCATGAATATCATAATGATATTCTATGCCGAAAAGCTCTTTTACTTTTTCGGCCAATAAATTCTTGACGCTGTTCAAATGAGCTTCGCATACTGCTTTATTGTTCCGCTCCTTCTCGTTAAGCTTCTCCGTTTTTTGCCGGATTTCGGCAAAGAAAGTTTTCATCTCGGAAAATCTCCTGTCAAATTCATCAGCCGGCATTGAAAGCGCAGTCCTGTAAAGAGTCACCTGGGAAAGAGCGCTCATGACTATATCATGAAGCTTAAGCTTGGCCGACTGTTCAAGAATGTCCCCGCTGTGTGCAGCGCAGTCTCTGACGACGGTTTCCTTTAATTTCTCAACCCCTATATTTTTCTTGGCGCTGACAGGAAATATCATGACGTCCTCAACTTCCATAAGCTCCGCTATAAATTTGCGGCAGTATGAAATATAATCCGCCAGCTCATCGCAGTCGATAATGTCTGTCTTATTAACGGCAAAGTAGAATTTTGCTGCATGTTCCTTTGCATTCTTTAAAAATTCTATTTCTATCTGATTTATGGGGCTGTCTACCGAAAGAGTAAATATAACAGCGTCGCTTTCCTTGACAAAGGCATAAGCTTCCCTTGAGTTATTCTCATGCATCGAGCCTACTCCCGGCGTATCTACAAGAGTTATGCCGCCTTTGAGAAACTCCGACGGACAGGTGACAGAAACCTTCGTCACATTCAAATGATTGTCCTTATTTTCCTGCTCGTTAACATATGCGGAAATCTCGTCAAAAGCCGTCTCCTTGACTACGCCGTTGGCAAAGTGGACGGACGCTTTCTTTTCGCCGTATTCCACCGTTGTAACTACCGCAGTAACCGGCACTATTCCGACAGGCAGTATTTTATCCTCCAATATACAATTGACAAGGGCGCTCTTTCCTCGTTTAAACTGCCCTATAACAGAAACTGTCATGCTGCTGTTTTCAAGCTTATCGGCAAGAGCTCTCACTCTGGCCAGCTCTCTGCCGGTGATTTCATATCCTGAAAAAAGCTGTTCTGCATCTTTTATTTGTTTTAGAATGTTATCCATGTGTTTCTCCTCTATTTATAAAAAGGACATGCCATGCACGCCGGATTTGAGCTTCTCTGCTCTTCATCGCAGAAAATAGGAAACAGCGCTAAATTATGGGAAAGTTTATCTCCCCTCAAAGACTTTAAGGCGGCTATCTGACATAAAGTTCCGACAAATTCCGTATATTTTCCCTCTTTTACATTTCTCATGACGGCCCTGTATATAGGCGCCATATCTCTCTTTCTCACATCCTCCGGAGAATCAAAAAATTCGCTGAACTCAGGCAGTTCCACAGGATTGTAAAGAGGGCAGTACAAAACGCAGGCGTTGCATTTGCTGCAGCCGTCCTCATTGACCGACGGAATCTTTCTCCCGTCAACGTCTTTCATTTTGACGCATGAATACTTGCAGCCTACGACGCAGGCCTCGCATCCGTTGCAGTTTTTAACTCTGTCTGTCAATTGCATATGTATCACCTCTTAAAATTTCGTCATTTCTTCCAAGTATTTTTCAATTGGGATTCCTTTATATTTATCCACGTTTTCTTTATTTCTTATAATAAGCTCCCGAACCATATCCATAGCAAATTTTGTAGCTTTCTGAAGTTCCGTTCCTTTCAGTACGCCTCCTATGAGCAGCGCTGAGAAAATATCTCCTGTTCCGGGAAACTGAACGGGTATCTGGTCGAATGGAAGAGTGAAATACTCTCCTTTTCCGTCGTCAAATCCAAATACGCACGGCTGGCCGTCCATTATTACGCTTGTAACTATAACCGACTTTGAACCGAGACGTCTCAGCTCATCCACTATGTTCTCAGCTTCCTTTCTGGTAACTTCCTCTTTATCGCGATACATGTCGGCAAGGAAAGTAGCTTCTGTAAAATTGGGCATCACAATATCGGCTACAGAGCATATCTGCCTCATATATACAATCGTATTGTCAGAAACGCCGTTATAGAGCTTTCCGTCGTCTCCCATTATAGGATCTACAAAGATGCTTGCGTCTTTTTCTCTCTGTTTCCGGCAATACTCTGCAACAACCTTTACCTGTTCCTCGGAAATTATAAGGCCGGTACATATGGCATCGAAAGAAAATCCCAGTTCTTTCCACACCTTCAACGTATTTTTCATATATTCGGTAGTGTCGAGAATGTCAAACAGACCGTAATCCAGAGTATTTGAAACCACTGCCGTCGGCAGATTATATATATTAAACCCCATATGAGACATTATCGGTATCATTGCTCCCAGAGAAATTTTTCCGTATCCTGCTATATCATTGATGAGCAATACCTGTGCCGTGTCTTTTTTATCCATGCTTTATCTCCTCTGCGTTAAGCTTCCAATATTATAGTATATTTAATAATGCGATAAAAATCAATACCCCAAGTTGCCGCATATTCATGTGTTTTATGGGTTTCAGATCATTGTCGGAAATCATGAATATTGTGGGTCTGCTATGTTCAATTGCCCTTTGCTATATTGATAATTTGTACTTTTCGAAATTTAAACTTTTTCATCAGCGCAAATTTACGGAAACGCTGTACGTAATTCAAATCAATAGAAAATTTGACAGCATTTGCATGGTTATACGGTCTGCCGGACAACTTCCAGCAAATAATCACGTCAAATGTTGTCAAAATTATAAGAGCACTGCTTCATTGCAGGTCTTTAGTCAGCCGGTCGAATTTCCTCTCCCCCGCTATCTGGAGTATCATCGGCAAAAGTAGCAGCAGAGCATACGCAGCATAAAAAACATAAGAACCTGCCGTTATCGGAGTAATTATAATAACCGGGCTGTAATATATATTTGTCTGATTCAGAGCCCATGCCATCAATACCAGCGTTAACAGAAAAAAGATGGCCACGACAAAAGCCCTGTCCCTGTTATCAAATCTGTATACGGAAAAGGCCGTTCTCCCTTTGAGCGAATAGCCTCTGCATTTCATAGACTGGGAGCTTTCCACAAAATTTTCCAACGTCCACGTTATCAATATGGATGCGATACGCAGACTGTTTTTTATTGTCCCGAAAACGCCTCCCTGACCGCAGCCCCTGCCTATGCCGCTCTGCGCTGTGTTGATACGCTGGGCGCACTGTTTTATCCTTGGCACAGCCCTGAGAATCACCGACAAGAACAGCGAGAGCTTAGGAGAAACTTTTCCGAAAAGATATACAAGCTTGTCGGAAGAAAACACCGCCAACATACATGAAAAAAACATTATCACGGCGCCCGCCTCTGTAGCGCGGCAAAGTCCGCAGGCAAGCGCTTCCAAAGTCATGCTGTTGCCGGTAAAATTGCGCCCTATTACAGTAACGCCGAAATGATTGTAATATCCGTACCACCAGGTATAAAGCGCCATAGGAATCAATAGACAGATGTTAAAACGCAATGCTTTTCTGCCCTTTAGCTTAACAGAATAGGCAAAGGCGCATACAAACGACAGCGCTGCGAATACAGGATGATTAAACCAAACCGTCAGTATCACGGCCGACGCAAAATATATCAGATTTATCATAGGGTGATAGCTGTCGAATTTCATAATTCCATCATCCCGTATTTCATCTTTATTCTGTTCAGCTTTTCAAGCATAGGTCTTGTGAGAAAAAGCATTCCCAGAGCCACTGCACTTCCGTGTATTGCGTTTATCGGAATTCCGGCCAGATATATGGCGGCCGCATTAAAGCCCGGCATCTGCATCATCGTAAAGACAGTGCTTGTGTCCAGTATTGGACCTGCGAACAGGAATATCATGAGAAAACCTGTTACGGCATTTACGACAGGCCGCTTCTCAGACAGAAAACCTGATTTTCCGAGCAGTCCGGAAGCAAAGCCTATCATTCCGAAGGAAAACATCTGCCAAGGAGTCCATGGGCCCTGCCCGAATATTATATCGCTTATCAACATACTCAAAGATCCCGTCATAAATCCTGCCTGAGGTCCGAACGCCATAGCCGTTATCATTACTATCGCTCCAATCGGTTTAAAATGGGGCACCGCTATAAAAACAGCTCTCGAAACCACGGCGACAGCACACATCACCGCCAGAGTCATCAATTCCCTTGACTGAGGCTTGCGTTTTTCAAAGCTTATAAAAAACGGAATCATGGAATAAATCATTATCAGCACGCTGGCTATATAATATTTTCTGTCTCCCAGATACCAAGATATCCCTATAGTAAGAGGAATCATAACTGCCGCAACCAGCACCACTGCCCAAAAGCCTCTCCTTGAGCCCTTCGAATTCTTCGTCTTTTCTATCTGTTCATTTTGCATAATTCTATCACATCCTCATTGGTTATGGCGTTTTCAAACAGGTGACGGCTCATCCTGTTGGCCGCAGTTGTATAAAAGCTGTTCTGCGAAAAGAACTTGTTCGGACTGTTAACGGTTATAACGCTGCCGTCAAAGAACATCCCCACAAGGTCTGCGTATTTTGCGCAGAATTCAACGTCATGGGATACCATAAGTATAGTAACGCCCTCAGCTTGCAGCTGCTTTAATATTTCAGCGAACTTTATTTTGAAAAAATTATCAAGTCCCTTTGTCGGCTCATCGAGAAGCAGTATTTTAGGCTCGGTTAAAAGCACCTTGGCAAGGGCTGCTCTCTGCTGCTCGCCGCCGGACAGATCATAAGGGTGGCTTTCCAAAAGCTCGCTTATCCTGCATATCTCCGCAACTCTTTCTATGCTTTTCTCTTTATCACCGCAGTTTTTGGAAAGCATCTCCGCCAAATCCTCCCTCACAGTCTTTTTTACGAATAAGCTCTGCGGATCCTGCGGAAGCATTGCGAGATTCTTGCTGAAAAGCTCTTCGGAACGGTATTTTTCAACACGTTTTCCATCTATCAGAATCTGACCTCTATATGCCTTGCATATATTGCATATAGCCTTAAGCGTAGTGGATTTCCCCGTTCCGTTGCCGCCTACTATAGCAAACAGACTTCCCTTAGGCACGCTGAGATTGACTCCCTTGAGAACATCGGGAGCTTCTTTTTCATATCGAAACCATACTTCCTTCATAAAAACAGCAGGTGTACCTATGGATTCAAACTCATCAGGCTTTTCAACAAAAGCATGTTTTATTTCCTGGTTCTCAAAGACTTTGCTCAGCCAGCTGCGGCCTTCTCTTACGGTAAGGGGACATTCTTCTTTGCCGCCTGTTCCGTAATAAATCTGCACAGGAGACGGCATAGCGGCGAACATTTCATTTCCGTCTTTTCTCAAAAATTCGCCTACCTTCCTCGGCTTATCGTCGGCTATGATGCTGCCGTTTTCCATCACTACGACTCTGTCTGCCGCATGGAAAACATCTTCGAGTCTATGCTCCGTTATTATAACCGTCGTTCCAAGCTCAAGATTTATCTTTCTCACCGTATTTAGAAAATCAGCCGCCGCTATCGGGTCCAGCTGGCTTGTCGGTTCGTCAAGTATCAGTACGGTAGGCTGCATAGCCATTATAGACGCCAGGTTTAAAAGCTGTTTCTGACCTCCCGAAAGCTGTGACACGTCTCTGTGGAACCAGCCCTGTATGCCGAAATAGCTGGCCATTTCAGCAACTCTAAGTCTGATTGTTTTTTGATCAATGCCGAGGCTTTCAAGGCCAAAAGCCAATTCATGCCATACTTTATCCGTCACTATTTGATTATCTGGATTTTGCATAACATATCCTATTTTGCTTGACTGTTCCCTTAAATCTGCATCGTTTAAAGGTTTTCCGTCAAATAATATTTCCCCGGAAACGGTTCCGTGGGGTACGAGAGCAGACTTCAGGTGCCTCAAAAGAGTAGTTTTGCCGCTGCCGCTTTTTCCGCATACCGCTATATATTCACCTTTTTCTATATTCAGATTTATGTGTTTTAATGCAAGCCTATCCTTGTCCGCAGGATAAGAAAAGCTTAAATCCTTGATCTCAAAATGCGCCATATTATTTCCTCCGCGATATTAAGTACTGTAGGTATTGCCAGAAAAACAGAGTAGGCTATGATTCCCGCCACCGTATAGACGTTGTCTGTTCCTGATATTTCGATACCCGGTATATAAGACGCTTTCATTCCGCCGAAAGCTGCGCAGACCAGCACCGCCGCTATCAGCGCCGCCATAATAATTATAAGAAGAATATCTCTCCCATCTAATCTGTAAATTGCAAAATTCGTTCTTCTGCCACTTCCGTATCCCCGGCTTTTCATGCTGTCGGCAGTAACTATTCCGCCTTCCAATGCCCACGTTGTAAGGGTTGACATAACCGTCATGCCGTTTTCTATTTTTTCTTTGCGGCTTCCTGCCTCTCCCGCCTTGCCTATACACTTTCTCGCTCCCGCTATCTGAACAGCTTTTCTCCGAAAGTTGGGAATAAGCCTTAAAATAGCAGATAAGACAAGGGATACGGACGGCGCTGCCTTGCCGAAAATATATAAAAATTTGTCGCTGGTCATCACTGCGTTATATGAAGCAAACCATACCATTACGGATATAAACATCGCCGACAGCGCAATTCCGTACAGTAATGCTTCCAGCGTGTATGCCCTTCCTCCGAAATAGGTAAAGAGCACTGTATCGCCGTTTGTATTAAACAACGGATTTATTGCCGAAAGTATTACGAAAAGAGGTATCATTCCCAGCACGAATTTCATTCCTTTTCTGCCGTGTATCGTCAGATAATAAGCAAAGGACAAGAGCAAAGAGCATGTCAAGAATGCCGGATGCACGAAAAACATTCCCAGCGCCACAGCTCCCATGAAGAACACAAAATTTATTATAGGATTGTAAGTAGTAAACACATCTTTGCTCATAATATAATCGCCTGTTTTTAATGATTTACCGAGCCGCCCACATCAGCGCCGTATCCCTGACATGTATAAAGCCAAACTATAGAGTCTCCGTCGGAAACCTTATAAGCTGAGCACCCGTAATTGGGAAACCAGCCGTTGACTTTATACACCCAGCCTGACTGCGGTCCGCAGTCGAATTCGTAGATATGATTTATCCCCTCTATATAACTGCTTCCGTATGCCGGCGTCCATGACGCTTCCATCTGTATTCCCTTTGAATCGCAGACTCTTTTCAACACGTCGAAGACTGTTTCTCCGCGGTTGAAGCCTACGTTGATTTTCTTTAATATAACGCCGTTTGAAGGCACATATCCTTCTTTTCCTTTGTTAAGGCTTTCCATATTATTTAAAATAGTATCACATCTTATTTCTATCGTGCAGCTGTAATCATACTTGTTTGAAGGCTCCGCCTGTTCCTTGTCCCCTGAGTCCGAAGATTTTCCCGGTTCCGGCTTTTTAGAACTGCTTTTGTCCTGCGAATCCTTACCTGAACCGCTCTCGTCTTCTTTTCCCGAGCCGTTGCCGGAGGAAGGTTTTTTCTCTTCGCCGCTCACTTCCGGCTCCTCGGTTTCCCCGTTTTCCTCAGTTTCCGAATCTCTGTCGTCTACGACCCTGTTCAGCTCCTCTTCACTGAAGCAAAGCTTATGATTTTTTCCTGCCTCCATTGCATTTTCAAGATTGAAACCGTTAAGTGAATTTATATCAAGGCCGACCACCTTCATGTCCTCTCCTACGACAGAAATGCTTTCGCCTGCGTCTGCAACGGCAGCATTTTCGCCTTTTGAAGCGGTAACTTCTCCCTCAAAGACGTTTACACTCATGGAACCGGTCTGAACGTTGACGGAAAATACCGTTCCGTCTGCTGTTATACACCTTTCCTGCGCAGTTATATTGCCGAAATTTTTTCCTTTTTCCAAAACAGCAAACACTTCTCCGGCTGTAAGCTCCATCGCATATCCGCCGTCATCATTTTGCCCTAAAACAACCTCGGAATTTTCAGCTATCTTATACGAATTGCCCCCTGACTTTATCAATATTTCAGACTTTTCGTTGGAAACTATCTTGTCTCCTGCTTCCAGCGCATCATCTTTTTCCAGTTCAAAGGAAACTCCGTTGCGCTGAACGCTGACTATTCCCGTCACGTTCTCAGCGACCGCAAAACGCTCCTGCTCATCGGAAAACCAGCCCTTAACATTTCCCACAGCGATAATTCCTCCGGCCGCCACTAAGATGATAACGACAACCATTATTATATTAAAAAGTTTTCTGTTCTTTTTGTTTTCCACTTCATTTCCCTTTCAAAATAAAAGACGCCGTTTAAAAGGCGTCCGTCTTGAAAATCATACATGTCTTAATTCTGTCTTTAAACAAAATTTTTCTATGTCATCTCAACGCCTCACCTCAGAAGGCAGAAAACCGTGGCAATGACAGGTCTACCGGCTTAATCTTTAAAATCTATCAGAGACAGCCTTCCCAAAGCGTTCAGCTTCAGTGGCTCGGCGTTCACTTGCCTGAACAGCACGCTCTTCAAATGAGCGCTGCTCTTCTCTTTAGAAGATATTTACGGTTGCTGAGAGACAGCGCCGGATTTTCACCGGCTTCCGAGATGTCCTTGCCTAATATTAAGCTATGCCTTAATTTTACTACGTTCGTCCTAAGCTTGTCAACAAGAGAGGCCGCTTAAGAATGCAGCCTCTCTTACACCATGCAGCAGCCTTTTAACCGATCCGTCGCCTTACCGTCCTAAAAATCCCTCGCGAAGGATAGCCGGCTATATCATATTCTTTATTTCAAAATTTAAAATGCTTTATCGCCTTTTATCATTCTCTTTTTCTCATTTTCGATGCTGTAAATACTGCCGTCAGCATGATTGCCGCAATCGCCAGCACGGTAATCCAAACAGCCGGCTCATAAAGGTCTCCTGTCTTGGAAACGTCTGACGAAGAACCGGTTTCCTCCGAATTTCCTTTATCTCCTGTCTGGCCTTCGTCATCTCCGGGAGCTATTGTTCCCGCAGTCTCCTTCAGCAGTGTCACATTGTATTCAGTGACTCTATCTCCACTTTCGGAGGTTACCTCTATTCTGATCTCCACGTTTTTAGTCTTATCTGCCGGATATACCGCATAGCGGTCGTTACCCTCAATACCGGACGCCAGCCTTATAGTTCCGTCTTCATTGATTTCTGCCGGATCGACATTTTTCTCCGCAAACAGCTTTACAGCTCCTTTTTCATCTGAAATTTCTGGCCATATATTATAAAAGCTCTTCTCGGAGTCTCTGATGTCTGCCGTATATTTCAGAGTTCCTGCGGAAAATGCAGGCGACAGACTATATTCTTCTTCTCCCGGCGTATTGCTTCCGCTTACCTTAAGATTGCTGAGACTGCTGTCCGTACCTATACAGCGTATATTTATGGTATATTCCGTAACGTTTTCTTCCCCCTGATTCATGCCAGCCGGCGTATTCTTAAGACTTTCGCTCTCCTGACCGCTGAATACAGCTTTTATCACTACCTTTGCTCTTCCGTTTTCATCCAGGTTTACCTCAAGCCCCTTTGAGCTGTCATATAGCTTTCCCTCACAATAAGCGGAAACATTTGCCGGCAGCTTCAGCTTTATGTTGGCGCTTTTCGTACCTGCGGCCATTATCACCTCATATTCCGTAACTCCGGGAGTAAATTCCCTGTTCCACGATAATGCCCCCGACACTTCAGCATCGCTGATGTAGGCCGTTAAATTCTGCACCGCCATCAGATAACCGCTGTCATTCTTATAGTAGAGAACACCATCGTCATCTGTACATATTGTGCTGATACAATAATTTTGCTTGTCCGTATCCGGAACAAAAAGCTCTCCGCATTCAGAAGCGGCGTTTTTCTGCTCCTTTGCGTCGTAAGTATAATATATTCCTCCCGGATTCGCATTATACGTAAAATACAAATACACTCTGCCGTCAGCCTTGCCGTCGCCGTCAAAATCTTCATTCTCATAAGCAGTGGATAAAAGAGCCGAAGCCTGAGGATAACCGCTTATCGGCAAGTCATACAGCTTGGTCATGCTTTCTGAATCGACTACGGCAAAGGAGTGTCCTCCCTTCGGGTCGAACTGTCCGCCGTCGCCGCAGACGCCGAGATAAGCCCTTCCGTTATATACCACGGGCGTAGACGTAACCTCTCCGCCTAAATCGAGAGTTTCAGCTTTTCCCAATTTGCCGTTTTCATCTACGGCCACCTTGTACAAGCGGCCGCCCTTGGTAGAAAAATACAGGCTCCCCTTGTCATAGACCACAGACGTCCTTATGTCGCCTTTTATATTTGATATTTTATCTATAATTTCCCCCGTTTTTGGATTCAATGTATAAAAGCATGCAGATTCTGCCGGTTCACCGTAATCATTAGATCCATCATCACTTCCTACGGCGATAAATTTATCACAGGCATATGCTCCTGCCCAGTAAAATCCCCTTTTCTGAGCCGTTCCGCCTGCTATCGCAGCTTTTATATCCTCATCGCAGCTTAACGGCGTATCGCCATATACGATTTCTTTTAGCGATAAAGCGTCGCCTGAAGGAATAAATCTCCATTCAGCCTTTTTTATTTTGTCCTCGTTAACATTACTGTCGTCTGTAGATACACACATAAAGGCTCCGTCAGCAGACGGGCTGTTCCATGTTCCAGTGTACAAATATCCTTTTCCGTCTATTTCGACATGAGATATAGGCGATACGGTTTGTCCTCCTATTTTTTCAGTAGACCATACACATTTTAGCGTCTCATAATCTATAGCCTGAACAATGCCGTTTCCAACCTGCACGAACAGCTTGCCGTCGGCATAGGTTATGGGATTCATGGCAAAACCTACGCTTGAAACCATGGAATCGCTTTCTGCTATCTTTTTCCCCGTCTTTTTATCTATCTTGTAAACCTTGTCCTTAAAGCCCACATACAGATAGCCGTCGAGAATAAGAGGCGGCGTAGAGGTCGATACAAAGAAGGACGAGCCCTCGTCATATTTCTCCGCCCATTTTAAACCAGCCGTCTCTGCGCTTATTGGGGTCGTCTTGTCGACTACTCCGTTGTTTTCAGGGTTGTTCCTGAAATTGTACCACTCGATGTCAACCGCTTCGCCTGCAAAAGCCGAAAAGGGCATCATGGTAATCATCATCGCCACCATCAAACATACGGCAGCAATTTTTCTTTTTCTGCTTCCTTTCATCTTTTCCTCCCTTAAACTCTGAGGACGGAGGCTTTACATAAAAATAAAACGCCCGTCTTTTGAAAGATGGCGCTTTACAAATTCATATCTGTTCTTTATCGCCAAGGCTGCCGCTTGATATATCGCAATAATCAATGCTTTAATAATTTTTTGCCTCCACAATAAAATTGCCGTCTCACCTCAGAAGACTTAACAATCGAACGCTGACAGGTCTACCGGCTTAATCTTTATAACCTACTTGAGATGCCTTCCCGAAGTATTTCACTCCAGTGGCTCGGCGTTCGCCCTGCGGACGGTCTTCACCAATCTTCAGACCTTGCCTATCTCTTTCGTTGATATTCACGGTTGCTGAGACACAGCGCCGGATTCTCACCGGCTTCCATTATGTCATCGCTCAATATTCAGTTATTTTAATTCTACTATATATTTCTCATTCATGTCAATCACATTATAAAAAGTTTTCCGTTAGCAGCCTATAAAAAATTTTATGTCCGCAGCACAGGCTTTTACTCATAAACATCTTGCACAATTGCAAAAGCGCAGGCGAAACATTAAGGGAACGGACAGAATATCTGCCCGCCCCATAAGAAGATGAAAAAAGTATAAATACTTACAGCTTATCTTTATGCCGCATTATCCTCTTTTCTTTTTCGTCTCACTATAAGAATTCCCACACTGCCTGCAAGAGCCAACGTAATCCATAAACCCATGCTGTTTTCGTCTCCTGTCTTTTCAGGCTTTGTTTCATGGAAGCCGCCGTCACCGGTCTCATTTGCATCATTATTATTTCCTGCCGTTCCCGGGTTTTCTCCACGGCCATCATCCTCAGAGCAAGAAATAAATTTAACGTCATTCATATCATAAAACGCCGTCTTATCCTCCGTCAGCCTTATGTATGAAGTCATGGCGGCATATGCCTGTTCTGTCGCCATTTTATTGAAGCCGCCTCCTGCTGTATGCTCAAAGCCTTCTCCCGTATAGAAGCTGAGCAACGCGTCTGTCAGCGAATTTCCATCCTTTATAAATCTCATATCTTCTGCCGGATTTATTCCTAAAGAAGTAAGAGCTATTATAACTTGCGCGCAGGATTCGCTGTTTATTGTTCCCCAACTGCCGAAGCCGCCGTTTTTATCCTGCATTTCAGATAAACATTCAATGGCTCTGCCTGCCGCCTCCTTTACCTCAGCTTCATCTATATAAGGAGCAAGGGCTTGAAGCGCCATGGCTGTCATGTCAGGGTCTCCTTTTTCTCCATAAAGCGCCCAGCCTCCGTCTTTAAGCTGTGCAGACAAAACAGTTTCCACGAGACTATTCCGCGTCGCCTGTTTTCCCGTATTACCTGTCATAGGTATTTCATAATTATGAGAATCAAAGGCTATTAACGCGAATATTACTCCGTTTATTCCCTGCCGATTCAGGTAGTCCATATCAGAAAGCGGTTCAAGCAGGTTGTATCCGGCTACGTCTGAGGCGTCTATTCCCATTGACGTAAGCGCAAGAACAACCCTTGAATTCTCGGTGGATTTATTCTCGTGAAGCTTTGCGCTGCCATTCGTCTTTAAAGCTTTTACAAGGTCGCTGTAGTAGGAATTTTTTACAGAGTCGCTTAAAATTCCGGCTCTGGCCAGGCCTATGATTATCCACTCTTCTCCGTATACAGCGTTCTTTTCCATGAGCTGCTTCAGCTCTTCTCCTGTTCTTTCATATGCCGCTTTGAGCTCCGCTGTTTCTTCTCTTTGCAATTCTTCAATTCTAAGCACAGCTGTCCTGAGCTTTTCCTGTCTTGCTTCTGAAATGAGATTTTTCTCCGCCTCGCTCAACGTCTCAAAAGCACGTTTTGCTTCCGTTACCGCCGCAGCATCCTTAAGCGTCAACTTTTCCGACTCAGGAAGAGAATCTATCATTTTTATTACTTCCGATGCCTCATGCCCGAAGTTAATATTCTCTTTGCTGTAATCATCAGTATAATGGAAGATGATAATATCACCGTCTTCCAGGAGCTGCTTATCTACGCTCTTGTCCGCATAAATTCCGTTTAAATTAAACATCCATCCGGACATGCTTCCGTTAGTAAATTCTCCTATCGTATGTCCTTTATACGTCACCTCGGTTATATAATTTCCGGCAGGATTTTTTATTACCATTCCGTTTTGTTCGGCAGCCAGCGTAATTACATCTAAAACAGTGGCGTTGGCATCGACCTCGTAAGCCGTCTTCCCCATCCAAGCAGTCAGATTGCCGCCCGCGAGGGTATGCTTATCATCACCTTCGCCATGAGGCGAATCTCCGAAAACCGATAAATACACGGTTATTTTTGAAGCCTCGTCTTTTATCACAGTAACGTCAATGGTGGCTGAAGCTGCGCCATAGCTCAGCTTTATCTGCTGAACGCCTCTTTTATTCTTGTCATATCCTTCTATCTTTAAGCTCGTCCAGTCCACATTTTTTTCACTTCCGTCACTGTATATCACTTTTATTTCAGCTCCGCTTAAATCAAGCTCTTCGCCGAGCTTGTATGAATTTTTAAATTCTCCTGAGAGCTCAAGTCTGACTTCTGTGATTTTTATATTAAGAATTGGTGAAGCTTCGCCCTGCTTCCAATTTTTAAAGCTTCCTTCCCCGTTGTTTAAGGCGTCTGTAATCTCCCCGCTTTTCATCTGTTTTTCTGAAACGCCTGCCGCCAACTTCTCTTTGTCTGCTCCTGCCGGGTCGTCTGTACGGTTATGATTTCTTTTTATAACCCCGCCCGGCGCTCCCTGACCGTTTATTTCCTTAGATGTGTCAAAATATCTTGCTCCGCTTTCTGTCTCATGGTTAGGACTATTAGTATCTATGTAAGTTATTTTTCCTATCCCCTCTGAAGACGAACTGTCATAATAATAATTGTTTTCAATTATATTTTTAGCATTCAGGGAATTCATATATCCTATGATTCCACCGGCATTTCCTGATGAAGCGGTAAGCTTTCCTGTAAAAAGGTTGTTGCGTACATAAGCTTCACCCCAGTTCTGAGTACTTCCCTCTTCACCTCCCAATATTCCGCCTACGCAATCTTTTCCTGATATTTCCGCAGAAACATAACAGTTCTGTATAGTGGCGCACGGAGTATTAGGCGCGCTTGTAACGCCCCACCTGTAACCACTGTAGCCGCCGCCTGCTATACCGCCTGCAAAAGTCCCCCCGGCGCTTACTTTTCCTGTAAAAGAACAATTTTCAATTATGTATTCTCCAACCGTCTGACCCTTGCCGCCTACGATGCCGCCTACATAATTTTCACCGTACACTTCGGCTGCGCTTACCGAATTCTTGATGGTTCCGTTGAAATCTCCGCCAAATGATCCTATTCTGCTTTCTGCGGCAGGCTGATTTTTTTCAGCGTCCCATCCTATCTTTACACCCTTTTCAACTTCACAGCCTGTTATGTTTACCGTATTTTTTCCTGAAGCATAACCTCCGATAAATCCGCTTCCCTTGATAACCGAACCTGCCTTTATGGTTACATTCTCTGCATCAAGTACAGCAACTGCGCTTCCCGTTCCTGACCGGCCATAATCTACCACATAATTGGCTACCAATCCGTTATATGGTATATATGGGGCATATATATCGAGATTCTTCACAGTGGCTTCACGGACATAATTAAACAGAGGCTTGCTTCCCTCCGCAAAGGACAGCTTGTTTCCGCCGCCGTTTAAAGTTGCTGAAAAAGGTTTCAAATTTGCTCCGTTTGTACCGCTGCCTGTGTCATATCCTATGCCGTCCCAATCTTCGGGCATTTCTATATCTGACGTTATTTCAAAGAAGCTTCCTTTAAAGCTCACGCCGTCTTTAACAAACGAGGCCAGAATTTTAAAATCCTCAGCATCATTCAAAAGATAAGGTTTCTTTTCAGTACCGTCGCCTTTAAATGAATTTCCCACAATATCTTCAAGGCTGCGAAACTCTATACATACTATATCGCTTATCTGCGTCTCTGCAAATTTCTGAAGAGTATTGGTAACCTGACAGTAATAATATGTTTTGCTGCTTTTTTCAGTTGCTTGCGGAGTAAAAGTATTTTTAACTGCTCCGGAAACAGGCTGCGCTCCTTCCGTACTTTTTTTATCGTTCTTATACCACTGATACGACTTGGTTCCGCCGTCTTTTATCATCGCTGCAACTTTTATTTCCGCAGGCTCTTCGCCTGTTATGTAGCTTGCAGAGGAAGGTTGCCTTGAAATCACCGGTTTCTCCGCACTTTTCGCTTTCACATATACGTAAACAAGAGCTTCATCATCTGACCATGCAGTGTAAGACTTTCCACCCACCGTATATGTAACCTTGCAGGCATAATAATCTCCTTTTGCCGTAGGTTTTGAGGTATCGGGAGTACAGGAGGCTTCTGCACCGACTTTTTTTCCGCCGTGGCTGCCTGGTACTGTGCTGCTGTACCACTCATAAGAATATTCTCCGCCTTTTATATCGCTTTCACAAGAAACCGTAAAGGTCTCAGCTTTCTCCCCTATATTATAAGAGAAGCCTCTTTCCTCAGAATAATCATATCCGTCGTCAGTCGGAAGAAGTCCTCCCGTTTTATCTATTTTAATTTTCGGCGTCGGATCAGCCTCCTTAACGACAATTTTCAAAAGAGTCATATACAAAGGGGCCGAAAAATTATTTTCTCTGCCATATGCAGCAAGATAATAGCTCCCGGCTGAATCAAAACTTACTTCAACGTCGCCGTTGTCATCTGTAACTGCTCCCGATATTGGCTTTACTTCCCCCGTATCAGCGTTTACAATACCTATCTCAGCTCCCGACACTGCGCCGAGGCTTCCCTGATTGACCCTGTCCTCGCCTACAAACGGACCTCCGAACGCATATATATATCCCTGAACATTGAGATTGATACGGCTGCCTGCTGTAGCCTCTATCTGCGATACTCTTTTCCCTTCCTGCTCAAAATAAGTGTAAAAATCAAAATACATATCTTGATCCTGATTTATAAAAAATTCCACTGAAGCTCCGTCTGTCACAGGGGCCTGAGTTATAAAATAACCTGTATATCCTGTTGTTGAAGAATATGAGCTGTTAGGATCATAAGGATAATCTCCGTTTATGGCGAAAGTAAACGCAGGGGTTTTCTGTCCAAACACCGTGGATACCCAGCCGGAGCCGGAAACGTCCAGAAAATCCGATGCTGTTTCCCTCGTAAATGCGTCTGCGAATATTATCTCATGCGCCTTTACCAGCACGTCCAAAGCCGAAACCCCGTCTGAAACTTCATCGGTATATCCGTAGGCTTCGGCCAAATCTCCCGAAACGTCTGCTCCAAAGGCCGGGGCTGCCAAAAAACTGCCCTCCGCCTGTGCCGTTATATCTACAGATACAGTTTTCTGCCCTTCTTTAACGTCGCTCTTGGCAAACGCCATGCCGGGCGTCATACACAAAATCATCGCTATGGACAACAAGGTGCACAATATCCTTTTTCCGGCTGTTTTTTTGATAATCATATAAATTTCTCCTTTCTATAAATATGTTCCGGCGGCGCATTTAAAGTAGCTGCGTTTACCGTCATAGAAGGCGTTTGATTGACCTTGCCGTCTACTCCTCTTTACGCTATAAGAATTTGCTGAATCAACAATAAAAGCGCCATCTATCTGAATGACGCTTAAATTTTATTTGTGGGACGAACAACCGGTCAAATATGCGGCAAAAATTAAAATGCCGATAAATGCTTTCCCTCATAAAATTCTACGCCTCACCTCAGAAGACTGAATTTTAGCTATGACAGGTCTCCCGGCTTAATCTTTAAAACCTACTCGAGATGTCTTCCCAAAGCATAAGCCTCAGTGACTTTAAATTTATTTGCCTGGGCAATCCTCTTGCTCCTTGGCCCATCCTATCTCTTTCGTTGATATTCACGGTTGCTGAGACACAGCGCCGGATTCTCACCGGCTTCCGAAATGTCAAAGCTCAAATATTAAATTTTTATTTATTCTTGTTTAAATATATTTTTTAATCAAACCGAATTTTCTATTTCGGTTCGACATCTTTTATCTCGGCCACTGTACGCAAGTGACATAGAGAATGTTCCCAATGTAAACCCATACAGTATCGCCTATCTCCAATCGCTCTTCATTCTCAAAATACATATTCGGCATGATAAGTCTGAAAATTGTTCTCTTAGTTCATTTCAGAAAAGCCCATTCTCTTGCGGACCCATTTCGCAGCTCCTCTAATTTCCTTTTCAAATTGCTGATTCCCCTTTATTTTCCAAAATCATCTGCAAATTCATTTATACCGGCACCGCCTGTATTATCCGTTTTTTTAAACTTTTTTATCTGAATTTTATATGCTCCCCTTTTTATTTCAGTCTAAGGATACAGGACAATTTGCGCTCATATGAGGCAATTTAGCTTTTTAATTTTTCACCGATTTACGGATTGCATAAACTCATAACCGACGGTACCACCGGTACGAACTGCCGCAAAAACTATCTCACATGCCGGCGCAAATCGTCCCGCAGGATGAAAAGACTTGATATCATGCTTTTACATAGAAAGTAAAAGCGCCCTTCTTCCAGGCGCTGTCAACTCTTAATAAATTATTTCACTCTGCCTTTCAAAACATCTCGCAACCGCAAAGGCACTTTTGCAAAATATTTTCAGCAAACGCAAATAAAAAAATCGCCGTCTCACCTCAGAAGACTTGATAGTAAAAGCTTGGCAAGGTCTACCGACTTAATCTTTAAAACCTACTTGAGATGCCTTCCCAAAGCATAAGCTCCAGTGACTTTGCGCTTGCCTGCCAGATACAATTATCAAATCCGGCAGACATCGCCAATCTCTTTCGTTGATATTCACGGTTGCTGAGACACAGTGCCGGATTTTCACCGGCTTCCGATATTGTCCTGCTTTACTTTATTCTGTTATTTATATTTATCCTATCACCATATGTGCATGTTTGTCAACGATAATTTAATCACGTTTATGTCCTTACATAAGTTTTTACCGGCTCACAATCATACATATCCCCGGCTATGTACCGATTAGAAGTATTCTTTCAATAACTTCTTTTTTTTCGTCCCCGCCCGCACATCATCAGCAAACGCAGGCGGCGAAACGTTTGCGAAAGCAGCCGTTTTAAGCGACGGAGGTGCAGCAGTGGGCGCAACACTCAAATGTCAAAAAATGCTCTGAAACGCCATCTGAAAATCAGATCAGCATAAATTCCGGGAAAACAAAAACCGCTACAAACGGCTAAAAATAGCCATTTACAGCGGTTATTTCCGTGGTTGCGGGGAAAGGACTTGAACCTTCGACCTCCGGGTTATGAGCCCGACGAGCTACCAACTGCTCTACCCCGCGTCGTCATTAACGCCGACTGCTGTTTTAAAGCAATGCGTTACATGATTGATTATATTATATTGTATTCAGTCGTCCCTTTAAATATGTCTCCGTTAAAACACAATCCAAGGGTTGGTGCCGGAGACCGGGATCGAACCGGTACGATCGGTAAGGATCGCAGGATTTTAAGTCCTGTGCGTCTGCCA
>CALCEY010000007.1 GCA_937900415.1 uncultured Clostridia bacterium | reverse complement strand
CTTGACGATGACAAGGCGCTGGAAGAATACAACACCAAGCATCCTGATACGCCCATTGACATTGAAGCATTTAAGCGCGGCGAAACAGCGATTGCAGGGATGGATACCGAATATAACGCTCCTAATACCGCATTAGTAGGAAAAATGCTTACCTTGACTGCCGACAGTACAGACGGCAAGGCAACTGACTTCAAAATCGACGGAGCTTTTTACTATGACGATTATGCAAATAATCTTTCCGATAGTATTGGAAGACGCAAGGACATTCATATTGTGCCGAACATCATCTTTGTCAGCGAAGCGGGTATGGAACGCCTAACGAAAGAGCCGATTATTTCGGCTATCGGTGTGGATATTAAGGATTTCAACGATTTAGAGCGAATTGACAGCGAACTTGCGACAATTAACAGTACCTTGACCGCATCGGAGTGGCTGCTGAGATCTTCCGTGAATCAGAAAGAACAATTTAATCAGATGTTCTATTCTGTCAATCTGTTAGGAAACGGTGCGGCAATTCTGCTCATTGTCATCGGCTTGATTAACTTTGTCAATGTGATGCTGACGGGTGTAGTGGCAAGAAAAAATGAATTTGCCATTATGGAAAGCATTGGAACAACGAAAAAGCAGATTATGAAGATACTGACCTTGGAAGGCGGCATTTATGCTCTTATTTCTACTCTGCTGATTATGACTTTCGGAAATGCGTTCCTTATGCTTGTGGCAAAAGCAGTACCAAATATAGCGAACTATGCGGTATTTGAGTACCCTGCTTTCCTTGTCATTGGTTTGATTGCAGCAATCTTTGCAATCTGCCTGAGTGTTCCAGCTATTGTTTACAAGGCGACTTCTGATGAAACGGTCATTGAGCGGCTGCACAATTTTGATAACTAATTGTTTTTGCGAAACAGACGCAGCACGGCTGCGTCTGTTCCTGCAATTCTAAAATACAGTGGAAAGGTGGTGCGCTTTAAGATTATGGCGAATATTTTTCTCCTTGAAGATGACAAAATTCTGAGCAAGGGCATTTCCATCGCCTTAAAAAAGGACGAGCATACGGTTACGGCGGTCTACGGCTATCTTGAAGCATTACAGCAATATCAAAAGCAAAAGTATGACTTATTCTTGCTCGATATTAACCTACCCGACGGCAGCGGTATGGAGCTTTGCAAAAAAATTCGTGACACCTGTGGAACGCCTGTATTATTTTTAACTGCTGATGATACCGAGGAAGATATGCTTTACGGCTTTTCAGCAGGCTGTGACGACTATATTTCCAAGCCCTTTTCTCTTGAGGTGCTGCGGAAAAAGGTGCAGGCGGTCTTAAAACGAACCGGCGTGGGAGCTTGCCGCTTCCGATATCGCGATTTAGAAGCAGACAAGGAAAAGTGTCTTGTTTTGATGAAAGGACGAGAAATACATCTGACCTCAACGGAGTATAAGCTTCTCTTTTATTTAATGGAAAACAGAGGCAGGGTTGTAACAAAAGCAATGCTTTTGGAACAACTTTGGGATATAGACGGAAATTTTGTTGACGATAATACGGTACGTGTGAATGTTAAGCGGCTGAGACAGAAACTGGGAGATGAAAAGCAGGAATATATTGCTACGGTTTTTGGCATGGGCTATACATTTGGAGAATGACGATGAAGCATTTTGAAATTTATAGAAAACTAATTTTAATTGCAGGGACTGCTGCTGCGGTATCTATCGGTGTGTTCCTTTTTATGGAGGACATTCTTTTCCGTTTGCTTTTTGTCGTTTCTGCATTTGTAATTTTATGTTGCTTGTTGTTCCTGCTGGATTTTCTGCACAACCGTTATAACGATGATCTATTAGAACAAGTTGCACTCCTCATTGAGGCTTTGGTGGAACAACAGGAACGGACAGTTTTTTCAGAAGCCGGGGATACTCTGACGGCTCGTTTGCAGCATCAGCTTTTAAAGCTCCGCAATATTTTGACGGCTCAAAATAAAATGCTGGCACAGGAAAAAGAGCATATCAAGACTTTGATTTCCGATATTTCACACCAAATTAAAACGCCGGTAGCGGCGGCAAATACCTTTGCACAGCTGCTCGGTGATAAAGGTTTATCTGACGAGGAACGAAACGAATACATTTCCACACTGCAAATATCTCTTGAAAAGCTGACCTTTTTGACAAACAGTCTGATTAAAATGTCCAGGCTGGAAAGCGGCATTATACGGCTGAAGCCTCAATCAAGCAGCTTAAACGATATTGTTCTGCAGGCGGTTAAAACGGTTTATGCCAAGGCAAGAGGGAAAAACATCACCATTACATTTGAATGTGAACAGACCTTTAAAGCCCTGCTCGATTTTAACTGGACGGCGGAGGCAATTATGAATGTTCTTGATAATGCCGTAAAATACACACCAAACGGCGGCATTGTGGACTTAAAAATCACAGAATACCCATCCTATCTGCGGCTGGATATATCTGATAACGGAATTGGAATTCCTGAAGAAGAACAGGCAAAAATCTTCGGCAGATTTTACCGAGGCAGGGGGTCGGCAGGGGTTGAAGGCGTAGGAATCGGCCTGTATCTTACTCGTGATATTGTGAATAAGCAGAAAGGATACATCAAGGTGGCATCCGATGAAAAAGGCAGCACTTTTTCATTGTTTCTGAAGAAAGATTAGATAAATGGCGTTTTGTCGGATTACTTTGGAAAATCTTTAAGCATAAAGCCGATTCACGACATTTATAAGAGCAGATATCAGACACACTGAAAACCATTACTATAAATAATTACTTTGTGCGTGGTAAATGATGTTCTTATTGGGTAGACTTTTATTATCTGATAGGAGCAAAATTTATGAATGAAAATTTTAAAACACTGTTGGGACAGCGAATAAAAGAGGCGAGAGTAAGGGCGGGTCTTACTCAAAGCGCGCTGGCCGAAAAGGCAGATGTTTCAACAAATCATATATCAGCGATAGAAAGAGGGATTTCGGATACCAAAACTGAACATTTTGCAAACATAGTTAAGGCCCTTGGGGTGAGTTCGGATTTTTTACTGTTTGGAACTGAGACGAAAGACGAAAATGAACAACTGGACAGAGCTTTTAGAATGGCTTCAAGGGTGTGTGAGGCAGATAAGCTTTTTAAATATATTATTGCAGGTATAGAGCTTTTAGAAAAGAAGTAGGCTGTAATCTTCGCAAAGGAGAATACAGCCTTTATTGTTGATTTAACGTGGTTTTCTCTGGTAGACGTTTTTATTTGATGACAGCCTTCTCTGATGGAGGACTGTACAGGAATCAGATGAGGAAAGTAAGTGCAGGACAGTAAGTGTATATGCAAAATCATTGATTTATACAAAGATATGATAATGGCAGCAGGCTATCGCTCGGTACATGATTTTCACATGGCTGAGGATATTTTTCAAATCACCATGTTCAAGCTTCTGAATACAGAACGAAATATGGGAGAGCTTCATTCTACTAAAACAAGAAACTTTATCTATGCGGTAGCCAGAAATACGGCCATAGATATGTACAGAAAAGAATCGAAGCGCTCCGAATTCCTTGCTCCTGACGGAGATATTTGCAAAATGCAGAAATTATCGGAGGAGGTCTGGGCGTTTTCGGACGGCGTTGATAAATACTGTATGAAATACGGCTTCAGCGAAAAGCTTTCTGCAATATTGGAAGAGCTGAGCGAAACAGACAGAGAAATGATAATTTTAAAATATTTTTACAGATTCACAAATAAAGAGCTTTCAAAAATGTACAGTATTGAACCTGCTGCGGCAGATAAAAAAATAAGAAAGATTTTGTCCCGGATAGAAATTCTTTATATTTGATAATAAAGCGTCAAATTTTAGAAGCTAATAACACTGCCGTCATTTCCCTTTTTCGCTGATAAATGCGATATGCTTAAATATCATGTTGAAAATGGTAAATGACGGCAGTGTTATTCCGCAGGTTCTTTTCATATACTTTCACTCTTCAGAGATTTTATGTCTGTCAAACCTCTTGATATAAAGTTATATAATGTCTTTTGCGTATCGTACTGTTTCCATTGCGTCTGCTGCGAATTTATCAGAACCTATGCGCTTTGCATAATCGCTGTTAAGCACTGCTCCTCCTACTACAACCCTGCACCACGGAGCTTCTTTTTTCAGCAGCTCTATAGTTTTTTTCATGGCCGGAACAGTGGTCGTCATAAGAGCGCTCAGGCCGCATATGGAAGCATGATGCTCTATGACTGAGCTGACGATAGTTTCCGGTGGAACATCCTTGCCGAGATCGACTATATTAAATCCGTAATTATCAAGGAGAAGCTTGACTATGTTTTTTCCGATGTCATGAATGTCGCCATGAACGGTAGCGATTACGATTGTACCTTTTTTTGCGATTTTTACATCGGAATTTTCCGAGCTGTTTTCTGCACTGTTTTTAGCAGAACCCGATGAAGCCATGCTTTCTTTGATGATTTCAAAGGAACTTTTTGCTGCTTCGGCGCTCATCAGAAGTTGAGGAAGATAAACGGTTTTTTCTTCAAACCCTTTGCCGACGACGTCCAGCGCAGGAATTATTTCCTGTTGGATTATGTCAAGTGCATTAGCTTGTGTCAGCAGTTCTTTTGTAAGCTTTGCAGCCTGTTCTTTCAGCCCTTTGATAACAGCTTTTTGCAGGGATGATTTACAGTCCTTTGTTTCACTTGACGCTGCGGCTGGAGCAGGCGTGGTCTGCGAGGTTCTTTGCTGTGAAATTGCCTGCGCTGCTGCATTTTGCTGCAAAGCTGTCCGTGAAGAAGGAAAATCAAAGGCTGAGGCGTTGTTTTGCGCATTGTATTGAGAAGCAAAATCTATATATTTCGCACAGTTTTCGTCCAGAGCGTGGAGAGCGCAGTAAGCTTTGTGGGCCATAAGCATTGACGTGGAATAGGGGTTCATTATTGCCGCAGAAAGACCCCTTTCCATTGCCATGGTAAAGAAAACGGTGTTTATTCCGTCTCTTGCCGGAAGACCGAAAGAAATATTGGATACGCCCAGTGAGGTGTGACAGTCCAGGTCATTTCTGATTGTTTCCAGCGATTTTAAAGTTGCAACTGCGGCAGAAGTGTCGGCGCTTATCGTCATGGCTAAGGTGTCAAATATGATATTCTTTTTGGAAATACCGTATTCTGCGGCAGTTTTAAGAATTTTTTCCGCTATTTTTACTCTACCCTCGGGAGTTTTTGGAATTCCGTTTTCGTCCAGCGTGAGAGCAACTATAAGCCCGCCGTATTTTTTGACAAGGGGGAATATCTGTCTCATGCTTTCTTCCTTGCCGTTTACGGAGTTTATCATGGCCTTGCCGTTGTAACGGCGTAAAGCCCTTTCCATAGCGTCGGCGTCGGCAGTGTCAATCTGTAGCGGAAGGTCGATTACTGCCTGAAGTTCAGATACGATTTCTGTAAGCATCGCAGGCTCGTCTATATCGGGAAGACCTACGTTGACGTCAAGGATATCAACTCCGGCTTCTTGCTGCTTTACCCCCTCCTGAAGAATGTAATCTGTTTCTTTGTTTATCAAGGCCTCTTTAAAGCGTTTTTTCCCTGTGGGATTGATTCTTTCACCTATTAAGATCGGAGTACGGTCGAATTCGACTGCGTGAGTGTAGGAAGAAACGCAGGTAATGTTTTTTTCGGTGGTTGCAATGGGTTTTAAATCCGAGGTCATATCGCTGAGTTTTTTAATATATTCAGGCGTGGTTCCGCAGCAGCCTCCGGCTATGCGTATTCCGCTCTTTATCATTTTACGCATTTCCCCGGCAAACTCTTCGGCGGAAACATCATAAACCGCTTTGCCCTCTTTCTCCTTCGGGAGACCGGCATTGGGCTTGAGCAGAACGGGAACAGAAGCGTATTTTAAAAGTTCCTCTGCTACGTCTTTAAGCTGCGCAGGGCCGAGAGAGCAGTTGGCTCCGATTGCATCTGCGCCCATACCCTCCAGTATTGCAGTCATTGCGGCAGGCGAAGCGCCTGTCATCAGCTTTCCGCCCTGACCGTAGGCGTTGGAAACAAAGACAGGAAGATTACAGCTTTCCTTTGCTGCAAGAAGAGCAGCTTTTGTTTCATAGCTGTCGTTCATGGTTTCTATGAAAACGAGGTCCACGCCTTCGGAAGTTCCCAGCGTTATAACTTTACTGAATAAAGAGACGGCGTCCTCAAAATCAAGATCACCGTAAGGCTTAAGGAGTTTTCCGCAAGGGCCTATGTCCAGGGCAATAAATTTTTCCTGTGGCGCTGAAGAAGATTCTTTTGCTGCTTTTGCGTTGGAAACGGCGGCTTTTATGATTTTGGAAAGTTCGTCGTCGGAAAATTTAAGGCCGTTGGCGCCGAACGTATTTGTATTTACTACATTGCTTCCCGCATCGTAATAAAGGCGGTGCAGCTTTTGCACTGTCTCGGGATTTGAGATGTTCCAGCGTTCAGGGAATTCCCCGGGCGCAAGACCGGCTTCTTGAAGAAGCGTTCCCATACCGCCGTCAAGATAGAGAATATTATCTTTCATGTATTCTAAAATGTTCATATGTAAGATTACCTCCTAAAGGAACAGTTTTTATTTTCGCAAAGTTTGCATTTGTCGGCTTCGGGCATTTTTGCGTCTGCACTTCTCTCTCTGCTGCCCGCTTCAATTTCACAGCCGAATTGATTTACTGTGACAGAGTCTTCTAAACAGTCCTTGGGGCCGAAGCCGATAAGAGCCGTCACGGACTTGGACGGCGACATAAGCAGACTGTCGTTGAGTGAAAGCCCTATTTTTCTGTAACAATCAAGAACCCCGAAAAAATCTTTTTGAGTCTCAAGCGGCAGGTCTCCGTAACCGGGGCTGAATCTAGGCTTTGAAAAAAGGTTTTCCGAATCGAATCGTTTCTTTATATCCTCATTGAAAGTGTTGCAGAGGCTTTCTATCCTTTCGGCGCCTATTGCCTGAAAGCACAGAGCTTTAGAGGGAGAAAGCTTTCCGTATTTTGCGATCAATCTGTCCAATTCTATACCGACGGTGGCTGCAAATACGATGATTCTGTCGCAGCCTTTGAGATTCTTTTTCAAAGCCTCACTATCTGAAAGCATAAAAGAAAGGTCGACTTTGCAATGGGTAGCGTGTATTGAAAATTGACGATAGCACACCTTATACACTAATTTGGGCAAAGCTTCGGATAAGCAGTCGTTTACCAGGGAAAGTGTTTTTTCGTCGGCTTCTCTGCATCCCATGTAGCGAAAAATCTCTTTCGAATCAACAGGTATTTCATTATAAAATTTTGTATAAACTGCATTTGTCATCGGCGGCTCCTCATATTATTGTACGTTAGATTTTTTATGCTCATCGCCTGCTGAATTTCGTTTGCTCGCCATCGCGGAATTCTGTTTGTAGCTGACAGCCTTTTATTATTTCATGCTGACCGGCGCTGCGTACCCCTTTCCCTATTTATCGGCGTTAAACGATATGAATACGCTGCCGATAATAATTTAAAGAGAAGTTTATCCTAAAATATCGGAAAGATTGCTCTGTATTTTCGCCGCAACATCAGGCTTGTTCATCGAATAAACGTGAACATTTGTGATATTGTTTGCGTAAAGATCTATTATCTGATCTGTAGCATAAGCGATGCCTGCCTGTTTCATTGCCGCAGGATTTGAACCGAATTTGTCAACGAGACTTTTAAATCTTTGCGGAACATATGAGCCTGATAGTTTGAGCGCTCTTTCGATTTGGTTTGCGTTGGTTATGGGCATTATTCCCGGGATTACGGGAACGGTTATGCCGGCTTCACGTATTTTATAAAGAAAGTTATACAAAAGATTGTTGTCAAAGAACATCTGTGTGGTCAGGAATTCGCAGCCTGCGTCAACTTTTTCTTTTAAATATTTGATGTCTTCTTTCTGGTTTGAACTTTCCGGATGAATTTCCGGATAACATGCTCCGCCGATGCAGAAATCAGAGTTACTTTCCTTTAATTGTCTTATCAAATCGACGGCATGTCTGTAATGCCATTTGCTTCTGTCCTGTTCCTCCATATCGGGAGTTATATCTCCCCGCAGAGCCATGACGTTTTCTATTCCGACTTCTTTCATATGCTCAATCATATCTTGGACGGTTTCTTTGGTGGAAGAAACACAGGTAAGATGTGCAAGTGTGGAAACGCCATACAGTTCTTTGATGTTTTTAGCTATATCCAGCGTGTATTTGCTGGTGCCTCCTCCCGCACCGTAGGTTACGCTCATAAAAGATGGTTTGAGCTTTGCTATTTCTTCGGTAGCCGATTTTACGCTGTCGAAGGATGAACTTACCTTAGGCGGAAATACCTCAAAGGATAGAGACAGCTGTTCTTTTTTTAATAAATTGATAAGCTTCATGCTTGTTCTCCTTGTCGTACTGAGTTTGTTTTATTTCAATCCTTGTATTGATTTTTCGTAGTTTTTACTCTGCATTTGTGTGGAAAACCGAGTAAATATTATTTCTAATTATACTACGGCACGACACGGCAAGGCAAATTATTTGTGGAATAAGATTCAACAAAACAAAGGATAGGTAATTTGTGTTTCAGGCATAAAAAAGCGGGAAGTCCGTTTATGGATTTCCTGCTCGATAGCGCTGCAGTAAAAGCAGCTATTATTCGTTTGTTAATGAGTTATGCAGACCGGAATTGTGTTTGTACTTCATTTTTGTTCAATATTGTACTTTTTTCTTTCTTCAAGCAAACTGCTTAGCTTTCAGAAAAAGCTTCAGCCTTACCCTTTGTATTTTAAAACTACGAGTTTAAATATTCTGCCATTGCCGCAAGGTTTTTGGCAGCATCTTCCCGGCCCAAATCGTACATTTCCTGTATCTTATCGGTATTTCTTTCGATCCGTTTAATATTTACAAGTCTTGACGGCCTTATCACAAAGATTTTTCTCTCCCTTGCCAAAGCATTAACTTGTTCCAGCTGTCGGTTGTATACACGATACCTGTTGTTGATGGCAGAGATCAAACGTGGATACCTTCGATAATATATTTTCGGGAGAAGAGTATTGGTTTTTTTCTTTTTGTAATTCTCCGGTCTTGTTAGAATCACAATGACCTTGTCATACCTCATACTCATGATTTTATTGATTGGGATGCTGTCGGCAATTCCGCCGTCCAGATATCTTTTGCCGTTGATACAAACCGGCCTTGATAGGAAGGGCATCGAACCTGAGGCATGCAGATATTCCATTTGCTCTTCATTTCTTAAGTCGTCAATTTCAATATACTCAGCTTTCCCGGTTTCGATATCGGTAACTACGGCGTAAAAATCCTCTTTGCTGCGTTGATAAGTATCGAAATCAACAGGGTCAAGTTCATTGACGATCTTGTTAAAGCAGAAATCTTCATTCACTATATTCCCGGTCGTGAGCAGTGAGTGGAAGCTCATATAATCTTTGTCGGCGGCATAATTTTTGTTGTATCGAAGCACTCTTCCGGGCTGCTTTGATTTATAATTCATGCCGAAAAGCGCCCCTGCTGACACCCCGATTATGCCGTCAATGGAAATACTGTTTTCCATCAATGTGTCGAGCACACCGGCGGTATATAGTCCGCGCATAGCTCCGCCTTCGAGCAATAATCCCGTTTTCATTTAGTCCTCCTGAAATCTTTTGTTAATTTCAAATTATGTCATAATATTGAACTGAAATCAATGAGAATCGAGAAAATCAGATTTTCAAAAATGCAGGTTTGTCAGAGATGCAGGTTTGCCTAAAATGCAGGCTTGTCATAAATGCGGATTTCTCAAAATGCAGGTTTGTCAAACATGTGTTGCACCGCAAAGCAGGAAGTCGTATGAGATGTCTTCAGGTGATTTTCATCCCGGAAATCTCATCGGAAAGGCATTGTTTTCGTGTGCCGCCCTGCTTTGCCATTATGCTTTCACGCAGCGGTGCTACCTTTTTATAGCGTCTTTCGTATTTATCCGGTCGTTTCCCAAACATCGCAAGAGGGTCTGATTCATACTGCTGCAATATTTGACAGCAAACCTGCAGCATCATCTTTCCCTGCATACGTAATAAGGGATAGATGAAAAAGCATATCCTGCACCATATCAACTATGCCACAGACTCCTTTGCGTCTTGTGCTTCTTTGCAACCGGTCTATTATAATACGGTGGAAGTTTTTTCGGTAAAGGGGATAAAATATTAGGGGTTTTAAAAGACAATATTGATAAATATATAAAAATTATTAACAGCCCCACGCTTTGAGAAACTAACTTAGACGGCATATTTTTGCAAACCGCTTGGCACTGCATACTACACGGTGTAGAATAAAGCTGTACTACAAAGTGTAGAATAGGAGATGGAAAATTATTATGGCAGATTTACAAATGGGGGCAATCGAATCCCGCTTTGCGGATATTATTTGGGAAAACGAACCGCTTTCATCATCCGAGCTTGCGAAAAAAAGCGAGGCGGAGCTGAAATGGAAGAAAACCACTTCATATACGGTTTTGAAGCGATTATGCGATAAAGGGATTTTCCGGAATAATAAAGGTACAGTGACTTCTGTCATTTCCCGGGAAGAATTTTATTCCATGCAAAGTGAAAAATTTGTGGAAGAAACTTTTAACGGTTCCCTACCTGCGTTTCTTGCCGCATTCACTGCCCGAAAGGATCTGACGCAGGAGGAAGTAGAACAATTGCGAAAAATTGTTGCCGAATATGAGGAGGGGTGATTATGGAGGCTGTATTTCTTAAAATTTTGAATATGAGCATGACGGCAAGCTGGGTGATTCTTACTGTTATCTTACTTCGCCTTTTGCTGAAAAAAGCGCCGAAATGGATCATGGGTATCCTTTGGGGCTTTGTTGCCATTCGGCTGATCGTACCGTTTTCATTGGAAAGCATATTCAGTCTGATTCCCAGCGCTGAGCCGATCCCTGAAAATATTTTCACGGCAGAGAATCCTGTCATCAACAGCGGGATTCCTTCCTTAAATCAAATAGTTAATCCTTTGATTTCAAATTCGTTAACTCCCGACGCCGCAGACAGTATAAATCCAATTCAGGCTGTTATGTTTATCATTTCTGTCATTTGGATTGTCGGCGTCGCCGGAATGTTGTTATATACTTTGATAAGCTATCTTCGCATAAAAAGCAAGGTTCAAGAAGCGATACGGTTAAAAGAAAATATATGGATATGCGATCATATTTCTACGCCGTTTATTCTCGGCATTTTCCGCCCCCGTATCTACCTGCCCTCATCAATGAATGAAGCTGATATGGAATTTGTAATATCCCATGAAAAAGCGCATTTAAAGAGGAAAGACCACATATGGAAACCTCTTGGTTTTCTGCTGTTAGCTGTTTATTGGTTTAATCCGCTTTTATGGGCAGCGTATATTCTTTTATGCAAGGATATCGAGCTTGCCTGTGACGAAAAGGTGATTCGGCAACAGGGGGCAGAAATCAAAAAGCCGTATTCCAACGCTCTCATCAATTGCAGCGGGACCCGCAAAATGATTTCCGCCTGCCCTCTTGCTTTCGGAGAAACAGGCGTAAAAGAAAGGGTGAAAGGCGTGTTAAGCTATAAAAAGCCTGCTTTTTGGGTTATCCTTGCGGCAGTTATCGTTTGTATTGTAACTGCTGTATGCTTGCTTACAAATCCAAAAACTTACGATGAGGACGATCTGGACGACGAGCTTAAACAGTTTCTGGATACGGAAATCATGGCACATCACCAATCGAATTTAACAGACGCAAATTTCTCTGCTCTTGACTATGATATTTTGAAAATTGACAGATCTCTTTCAGATACAACGCTCTATATGTGGGTTTATTATGAGGAATATACTTATCCAAACGGCAAGCTTCAAGCAGAAGCGTCGGCGCACACTCCAACCGTGATTACGGTAACCAATAAGACTGCATTAAATAAAAACGGATTAAATAATTATGAATTAAGGGAATATTGGGAGCCGAGAGACGGGAGTTATTATGAAAATGACATTAAAGAAAAATTTCCGGAAGCTTTGTGGGCGCAGGCTCTTGACAGCGAGCGTTATCAAGCAGCGCAGGAAGCCGCTTGCAGAAAGATAGCAGAAGAGTATTTTCGCTACGAAGCTAAAGCAGAAAATTGGGGAATATCCATGAATGTCATTTTTCAGTCCGATAATGAATTTGACATTGTAATCAAACATTCCTCAAAAGAAGCGGCTGTCAGCGGAACGATAACAACCTCGCCGGAATATGAAATTCGCGGAAGGCTTCAAAATGGCGAAACGATACCTTTCGGAAAATATATGAGAGATGTTTTTAACTATGATTATGCAGAACGGGAGTTTGCGTGGGACGCCGTACTTTATACCGTCAGACCTGACGAAACATTGACTATGAATTGCCATTTGACTTCCACCTATGGCAAACTGCCTGCCGGCAATTATGTTTTGTGCAAACCGATAACACTCACAGCAGAAAACGGTGAAAGCACGACAATTATTCACACTGTGAACTTTGATATTCCTTCAACTCCGGCAATTGGCGATGCAGATAATTCCACAAATATTCAAGCAGGGTCCAATCCTTATTTTAACGCCGAAGTAATTGAAAC
Organism: uncultured Clostridia bacterium; assembly: GCA_937900415.1. Lineage (GTDB taxonomy): Bacteria > Bacillota > Clostridia > Peptostreptococcales > Anaerovoracaceae > Fimisoma. The sequence goes on along the minus strand of CALCEY010000007.1, from coordinate 53,216 downwards.
CGGCAGCAATCATATAGTGGTTAAGCCCGACCCGGATTCTGATGAATTAAAAACCGCCGGTAAAATAGCTGTCTCTTTAGATGTTGTTTCAAAAGTTCCTGTTCCTGAATTCCAAACAGGAGATCGGGTTCGGGTTGTTTACAACGGAGAAATAGCGGAAACGTATCCGGCTAAGATCAACAATGTGTTTGCAATTTATCTGCTCAGTGAAGACGGTACGGTATTGTCCCCTACACCACGTGATTTACCATAATATTTGAAGAACATTTCAGTTTTGACAATCGGTGTTTTATCGCCTGCTTTTGTTTTTATTCTCCTAAAAACCGGATAACGGCTTCATTGAATTTTTCGGGTCTCAGCCTTGCAAGAGAATGACCGCCCCTGATAAAAACTATGCGTGAATCCGGCAGAGAGGAGGCTATAAGTCTTGTATGGCTATCCTTGATTAAGTCATGGGTTCCGGCGATAACAAGAGCAGGCGCTTTTATCTTCATCAGCTCTTCCGGCTTTATATTCGGTTCGTTTACGATAAGGCTTAAAAGCTCAATTTTTGTAATTTTTTGCTTTGCTTTTGAGTTTGAGCCGATATTCGCTTTTCTGTTTTTTTGTCTGCAAGAGACAGTTCTGTCTTCGGGATCCACACATTTACGTTTTTCAAACAAGGACAAGAATCTATATGCAAATAAAGCCGGTATTCTAAAATATTCCTTGACGCCGGAGGGATCAAGGTTGGCTCCGCTTAATATCAGTTTCCCTATTTTTTCCGAATGATTAAGCGCAAATACCGCCGCAGTGTTGCCGCCGTCAGAGAACCCTAAAATATGGGCTTTCTCTATGTTTTTTTGTTCCATAAAATCATTGAGGTCGTCGGCAAACTGTCTGATGGTGCAAGGCGCATTTCCGGCCGGCGATCTGCCGTGACCGCGAGTATCAATCGCAATCACTTTATATTTTTTCGAGAAAAAGTCTATCTGATTTTTAAAATAAGTCAGGTTCTGCCTGTTGCCGTGAAGCATGATAAGAGGAAACCCCTGACCCTTTTCTTCGTAATTGAGTTTTACATTCATAAGTTGCCTCCCGGGGTAGTTTAATTATAGATGGTGTAGGCGATGAAATGTCAAGAGGTTTTTGATTATTTTTTAAGTTTCTGTTCATGGAAAATAAAAATAATAAAGATTTTTATAAGAGATGTTGACGGTTCACGGAAGAAAGAGTATACTTGTATACATGTATTGACGTATATGCGCGCTTTGGTGTACGTCTTGGCTTGTACAGGGTAAAAGCAAAGCGCATAAGACGATGAGGACAAGTAAAGTGAATTGGAGGGGGAGATAAAATGCTTGAAATTTCAAAGAAAACCAATCTGCTTGAGCAGAATATTTACAAGTATACCCTACAGGATGTGGAAGAACCCAATCTGTACAGGGAGATGTTCGATTATGAAAGCGTGCCCAAGATAGCTTTTAACCACAGACGGGTTCCCGCCAACATGCCGAAGGATATATGGATAACCGATACGTCTTTCAGAGACGGACAGCAGTCGATGGCTCCCTACACGGTTAAACAGATAGTGGATTTATATAAGATGATGTCTCGCCTCGGGGGACCTTACGGGCTGATACGGCAGTCGGAGTTTTTCATATATACCAAGAAGGATCAGGAAGCGATAAGCAAGTGTATGGAGCTCGGATACAAATTTCCTGAGATAACGACGTGGATAAGAGCACAGAAAAAGGATTTCCGCATGGTTAAGGAGCTTGAAATAAGGGAGACGGGAATTCTTGTTTCATGCAGTGATTACCATATATTTAAAAAGATGAACATGACGAGGAGACAGGCGGTGGATTTTTATCTTGAAACCATTAAGGAAGCTTTCAGCGCCGGAATCGTTCCGAGATGTCATTTAGAGGATATCACCAGAGCCGATTTTTACGGCTTTGTGGTTCCTTTCGTCAATGAAATAATGGAGCTTTCCGAAGAGGTTGGAATTCCGGTAAAGATAAGAGCCTGCGATACCATGGGCTACGGTGTGCCTTATACGGAGGTTGCTCTGCCGAGAAGCGTTGCCGGAATCATATACGGACTTCAGCATTATGCGAGAGTTCCAAGCGAAATGCTGGAATGGCACGGACATAATGATTTTTATAAAGCCGTTGCCAACGCCTCGACAGCATGGCTTTACGGGGCATGCTCCGTAAATTGCTCTCTTCTGGGTATAGGGGAAAGAACCGGAAACGTGCCTCTTGAAGCAATGGTCTTTGAATACGCGTCTCTCAAAGGCTCTCTGGACGGAATGGATCCCACCGTTATAACAGAAATCGGCGAATACTTTAAAAATGAGATGGGATATGAAATTCCGCCTATGACGCCATTTGTCGGAGAAAACTTTAACGTTACGAGAGCCGGAATCCATGCAGACGGTCTTATGAAAGACGAAGAAATATACAATATTTTCAATACGTCAAAGCTTCTCAACAAATCGCCCGGGGTTGCCGTAAGCAAAACATCAGGCATGGCCGGAATAGCCTACTGGATCAATGAGCACTTTGGCCTCAGGGGAAAAGAAAGGGTAGATAAAAATCATCCTCTTGTAGAAATTCTAAAGGAATGGGTCGATGAAATGTACGCCGATGGAAGAACTACCAGCTTGGCAAACAAAGAAATAGAAGATAAAATAAGTGAACTGGAGCAGTGGAGGGAGTTGGTAAAATGATAGATTACAAATCTGTATCGCTGGCAAACCAGGTGTTTGAGTCAATAGAAGAAAACATACTTAACGGAGTTTATGCCTCGGGAGAAATTTTAAGCGAGAACAGGCTTTCCAAAGAACTTGGAGTAAGCCGCACCCCGATAAGAGAAGCTCTCAGCAGGCTGGAGGGTGAAAAACTGATTTTATCGTCGCCTATGGGTTCTGTGGTTTTGGGAATAACAAAAAAAGACGTAGAGGATATGTTCCTTGTAAAAAAGAGCCTTGAACCGGAGGCGTTCAGAAGGGCTGCTTTAAATATCAGCGACGAGGCGCTTGACAGGCTTAAGCATAATTTAGAGAAACAGGAATTTTATGCAGCGAAGAGTGATTCGGAAAGCATAAAAAATCTGGACACGGAATTTCATGACATCATATATGAAGAGAGCGGAAGCCCAATTCTCTTTTCCGTTCTCTCTCAAAATCATCATAAGCTATTGAAATTCAGAAAGGCTTCCCTCGAAAAGAGCAACAGAATCCCGGGAGCCTACAGAGAGCATGTCGCCATATATGAGGCTTTAACAGAAAGAGATGGAGACAAAGTAGCAAGGTTGATGATGGAACACGTTAGTCACGCATATGAAAACATAATTAAGGAGGACAAATAAATGGGTTTAACAATCGCACAGAAGATAATAAAAGAGCATCTCGTCAGCGGAGATATGACGCCGGGCAGTGAAATCGCCCTTAAAATAGATCAGACTCTTACGCAGGACGCGACCGGAACCATGGCTTACCTTGAATTCGAAACTATGGGAGTTCCCCGCGTCAGAACGGAGCTTTCAGTGGCGTATATAGACCATAACACTCTACAGTCAGGCTTTGAAAACGCCGACGATCACAGATTTATTCAGTCGATGGCGAAAAAATACGGATTGTATTTCTCAAGACCGGGTAACGGAATATGTCATCAGGTTCATCTTGAAAGATTCGGAAAACCGGGCAAGACTTTAATCGGCTCCGACAGCCATACTCCTACGGGAGGAGGAATAGGAATGCTTGCCATGGGAGCAGGCGGCCTGGACGTGGCCGTAGCCATGGGAGGCGGAGCATATTACATAACGATGCCTAAGATGTACAAGGTAAATCTTACCGGAAAACTGCGTCCTTTCGTGACTGCCAAAGACGTCAGCCTTGAAATCCTGAGAATTTTATCGGTCAAGGGCGGCGTGGGAGCCGTCATAGAATGGGGCGGTGAAGGAATCAAAACCCTTTCTGTTCCTGAAAGAGCAACCATAACAAATATGGGAACCGAGCTTGGAGCTACGACTTCGATTTTCCCGTCGGATGAGACGACAAAGGCATTCCTCGAGGCTGAAGGAAGAGGCGAAGACTACGTTGAGCTTAAGAGCGACGAGGACGCCGTATATGATAAAGTTATAGATATCGACCTGTCGAAGCTTGAGCCGATGATTGCCTGCCCTCATAGCCCTGACAACGTAGTTAAGGTTTCTGAGCTTAAAGGTGTTAAGGTGGATCAGGTGTGCATAGGCTCTTGCACTAACTCCTCTCTTTTAGATATGCTTAAGGTTGCCGCCTTGCTTAAGGGTAAGACCATTCGTCCTGAGGTCAGCCTTTCCATATCGCCAGGCTCAAAGCAGGTGCTTACGATGCTGGCGGATTGCGGAGCCTTGTCGGACATTCTGGCAAGCGGTGCAAGAGTGTTGGAGTGTGCATGTGGCCCGTGTATAGGCATGGGATTTTCGCCTAATTCAGGAGGAGTATCTCTGAGAACTTTCAACAGGAACTTTGAGGGAAGATCGGGAACAGCCGACGGACAGGTATATCTCGTTTCTCCCGAAACTGCTGTAGCGGCGGCGCTTACCGGAGAGATAACCAATCCGATGCTTTTGGGCGAGTCTATAGAAGTAAGACTGCCGGAAAAATTCAAGATAGATGACAGCGCGGTGATTCCGCCGGCTTCGGAGGAAGAAGCAAAAGAACTTCCGATTTTGAGAGGACCGAATATCAAGCCTTTCCCTGACAGCGCTCCGCAGGGCGACGTGCTTGAAGCTCCTTTGGTTCTAAAGGTAGGAGATAATATTACTACTGACCACATAATGCCGGCAGGAGCAAAGATTTTGCCTTACCGTTCCAATATACCTCATTTGTCCCAGTATTGCTTCGGCGTATGCGACAAAACTTTCCCGGAAAGAGCAAAGGCAGCCGGAAGAAGTATCGTCGTAGGCGGAAACAATTACGGACAGGGCTCATCAAGAGAGCATGCCGCTCTCGTGCCTCTTTATCTCGGAGTGAGAGCAGTAATAGCCAAGAGCTTCGCAAGGATACATGCGGCAAATCTGATTAACGCCGGAATAATGCCGTTGACCTTTGCAAATCCAGATGATTACGATGTGCTTTCCCAGGGTGATGAGCTGAAAATAGATAATGTTTACGAAGGAATGGATTCAGGCAGAATGATTCTCAAAGATATTACTACAGGAAAGGAACTTCCTCTTTCTTGTGAATTTACCGAAAGACAGAAGGCTATCCTCAAAGCCGGAGGCCTTTTGAAATACGTAGGACAGGGAAATATGTAAGACAGGGAAATATGCAGACCGGATAATTATGTAAAACCGGGGAAGCTGCGGCAATTAAAAATACGCAGAAAAGAGAAATGTGCAGGGAGGCATTTTAAAGATGGAAAAAGAAATAAAGAATAACGCTTCAGAGACGGCAAAGCTTGCAATACGGCAGATTGAAGAATTACTGAGGCAGCAGATGGAAAGAGCCGAAAGACTGGCCGAATCCGAGCCGCCAAAGGATTTCAATTCTCTTGAAAAAATTACCGTCGGCCTTTGCGGAGGCGACGGAATAGGCCCTATCATTATGAAGGAAGCCAAGAGACTCCTTGAAGTTTTGCTGAAAGAGCAGCTTTCATCAGAAAAAATCGTATTAAAAGAAATCGAAGGCCTAACGATAGAAAATCGCCTTGCTCTCGGAAAAGCAGTTCCGGAGGACGTTCTCTCAGCAATCAAGGAATGTGATGTAATATTAAAGGGACCGACTACGACTCCAAAAGGAGGAACTCTTGAAAGCGCCAATGTAACTTTGAGACGGGAGCTTGATTTATATGCCAACGTTCGTCCCGTAACTGTGCCTGAAGAGGGTATAGACTGGATGTTTTACAGAGAAAATACCGAGGGCGAATATGCTTTGGGAAGCAAGGGCATAGAAATACCGGGAATGCTTGCTATGGATTTTAAGGTTACTACCGATTACGGAACGAGAAGAATCGCAAGAGCTGCTTTTGAATATGCCAGAGCCAATGGCAAGACGGAGGTCGCCATCGTAACCAAAGCAAATATAATGAAGAAAACCGACGGTAAGTTTTCGGGCATATGCAATGAAATTGCCTCTGAATATCCTGAAATACACGCCGAGGACTGGTATATAGATATAATGACTGCCAATCTGGTGAACAAAGCCATAAGAAATCGTTTTCAGGTATTTGTGCTGCCGAATCTTTACGGAGATATAATTACAGATGAAGCAGCTGAAATTCAAGGCGGAGTAGGTACTGCCGGCAGTGCTAACATAGGCGATCAGTACGCCATGTTTGAGGCTATACACGGTTCTGCGCCTAGGATGATAGAAGAGGGTCTTGAAGATTATGCCAATCCGTCCAGTATTTTCAAGGCTGCTGAAATGCTCCTCCGTCATATTGGCATGCTTGATGAAGCAAGCCGTCTCTCAGATGCGCTACATCTTTGTTGTGATACGGAAAAGAAAGTCGTTGTTACGGGAACAGCCGACGGAAATACATGCAGGGAATTTGCCGATTACGTTATTTCTAAGCTTTAAAATTTTGCAAGAACGATAAACGATATATCTTGAATAAGAAACTGCCGCGATTCAGCCAATGGCTGATAAGAAAGCGTTTCAGAGAAGACGGTGCAGCCTCGGGGAAAAGGGGCTGCACCGTCTTTTACAACATATATATTTTAGAATCAAAGGAAAATCAGCACATTTTAATCGTGCGCTTCTTTGTATTTGCATATTGCATAAAGGAATATAAAAAGCAACAGCGAAAACAAAAAACAGGCACCGCTTGATTGATACCTGTAATTTGCCTCTTAAATGCAGCAAGTATGTTAAGTTATTTATTTTCTTTTACTAACAGGCATAATAAAAAATCAATTTTTATTCTCTTCGCTTAATTCCGACGCTGTTTTATTAAAGGAGTTCAAAATTGCTTCAATGCAGACCGAGATTTCCATGTTGCTTTCCGAAGCCTCCGTACTGCCGGGCAGGTTGTCGTCTGAAAGAAGCTCCAGAGTCTTAAACTTCAGTTGAAGCCTCTCTTCCTCTCCTATGTCGAATTCCTCTTTATATGCGGAATCTTCTGAATCTATCAGGCATAAGGGAGGGAAAACCACGCACCACCAGTTCTTCCCTTTTCCCTCGCCGAGAGTTATGGTAAGAGCTTCATAATTTCCTTCGGGGAAATAGAGCTCATCGTAATATTTTGCGGGAATGTGGCGTATGCCTATGTCTGCGGCGGCTTTATATTCAAAACCCGCGTCGTCTACGGCTTCCTGTGCCCATTGGCGGATTTGATGGAGATTGTTTTTGATGTAATTTCTCATTATCAGAGACTGAGAAGCCTCCGTATTTGATTTTTCATTATTTATAGCGCTGGCTATTTCGCCTTGTACCTTAGAAAGCACATAATCTCTTACTGCAAGCTTCAGCTCCTGGTCCTCGGCGGAGTCGCTGTTGGCGACGACGTGAAAACGCATGATTCCAGGATGTCGGTTTATCATACCGTCGGAGCCTATGAGACCTTCTCTGACTTCTGCACGGCTTTCTGCCTTATATAAGAGTGGCAGAGCTATGAAAGCAAGAAGCATCATAATGGTTAATGCTTTTTTGAATTTTTTATCGGCTTTACTGTCCATAATTTACCTCCTGACAAGAGGATTATGGGCAGAAGGAGAAAAAATATTCACTTTATTTTACAATCAGTAGTTTTTGTCCTGCGTTAAGGACATCCTCCTCTATGCCGTTCGTTTGTTTTATGGAGTCCATAGAGGTTTTAAACTTTTTAGCTATATGCCAGAGAGTATCGTTTTCCTTGCAGACGTAAATGACCATGGTAAGAGGTTCTTTGTGGGAGGAACTTTCTTCAAAGGCCGGATTTGAGAGAATTCTAAAAGAAGTAGGACGCATGACTTCGCCGCAAACGAGAACCGCCGCATTGAATTCCAGCTGCTTATTGTTTATCTTCTCTGCCCAGAGGTCTTTGATGTAAATTTTATGACAGATTATTTCGTCTCCTGAAACATGAGGCATGGCGGTAACTACCCTAAAAGGAAGTTCTTCTTTTACCGTAAAAATTGCTTTATCTTCATCTGCGGACAGGCAGACAATCTCTGCAAGAAGAGTTCCCTCCGTAATTATTTTACCTTGCTCAGCTTTGCTTTCAGCGCTTATTACGTCTGCCGACTGATAAAGAATTTTTTCGATTTCATGTCCTAAGCCTTCCAATGAAAGAATTTCTCTGACAGACGCTTCGCTGGCAATGGTTCCGATCAGGGTTTTGCAGTTCTCTTCTACGAAATCACAGACAAAATCTTTTTGCTTATGATAACCGTCTACGATGATTTCTTTTTCGGTATTTTTGTAGAGTTCAACGTAAGTGAGCAAATCGCCTTCAAGGCGGAAAACGTCTCTGCCTTCCTCGTCCTGCGTGAGCTTGACTCTCAAATCGTGGTCGTTAAAAAACACGTTGCAGCCGCTTGCCTGCCCCTCTTGGCGGACAGGGATGAACTGTGTGAATTCGATTCTTTCCTGAAGCTGATGAAGGTTGCAGGCCGGTACGTCGTCATCTTCGCCGGAATAGACGGAAAACAAGATATTTACATATATGAAGCCGTTGACAACAACCTTGTCGCCTGTGGACTGTTTGTAGTTTTCTACTATTGAAAGGTCTTGCTTTAGTATGTTTTCCGGGCGAAGAGAGTCCTTGGGAAGAATGTCTTCCTTGATTGCCAGATTGTCTTTTTTTCGCAAGGCAATACTGGAAAACTCCACAGTTTCTCTGAGAACCTGAATTTCTTCATCGGCAAGCCCTTCGAATATATCCGCTTTGTTGTCGGTATATTCTTTTGCTGTGATTGCCAGTGAAACTTTGACTCTGAATTTTCTTTCGTTTATGACGGTGTATTCAATTTTTTCTATGGAGCAGTCTAAAATTAGGCTGGCAGCGGCGGAGAATGAGGTGTGCCACTGATCTTTAAAAGAAACTCTGGTCTGGATTGGGATTATCGGATTATTGCCGTCTTGTTTTTCCGGGAGATATAATGTCTGAAGCTCTATCTCGCCGGAAAGACTTATATAGTCGTCGCTTTTTATGATTTCTTCCATTTCCCTGCCGGAAAGGTAACTTTTCCCGTCAATGAGAAGGATTTCTTTCAGGTCGGGTTTTGTGTCGGGAACGAGAATATCTTCTTCTATTGTGATAGTAGTTTTAGACTTTTCTCTTATGTCGGTTATTTGTACCGGTGAATAAACAGCTCCTTTTGTTATTGGGACTACAACTCGTTCTTCCATTTCCCTGGCGGGAACGAGAGCGTAATCCGGTATATCGTTTTCATATGTCATAATTTTTCCCCTTTCCACACTTGGTCTTGCTACAAATGTATTCTCATTCGGGAAATTTTATGATTGCAGCTGAAATAATAACAGTATATAAATGGAAAAAAATACATGATGCAGAATATAATCCGCGAAAAATAAAAGACCGCCCGATGGACGGGCGGCATGGCGAATTGCGATAATTTTTCATGCTATTTTTATGAGCGGCCGGCTGCGAGCTTGAGCAGGTTGTCCAAAATCATATGAGCCGCCCTGTCTTTATCCATCAAAGGAAGTTCTTCAGCGGAATCTTTGGTTATGAGAGTAATTATATTTGTGTTCGTTCCAAAGCCTGCGCCTTCGGCCTTCAGAGAATTAGCGCAGATCATATCGCAGTTTTTGGAATAAAGCTTTTTTTGGGAATTGGCGAACAAGTCGTCGGTCTCCATGGAAAAGCCGCAAATAAGCTGGCCTTCTTTTTTGTTTTTTCCCAGATAACGGAGAATGTCTTTAGTTCGCTTCAGCGGAAGAACCATGTCTTCGTCGCCTTTTTTGATTTTACTATCTGCGGTTGTCGCCGGGGTGTAGTCTGCCACTGCGGCTGCTTTAATAATTATATCCTGGCTGCTGCTCAGAGCGGTTACGGCGTCAAACATTTCGGCGGCGTCAGAAACGGCTGTGATTTTTACGAAAGGCGGAGGCGTTACTTCCATGTGTCCGCAAACCAAATTCACCTCCGCTCCCCGGAGCATGGCGGCATTTGCTATGGCGCAGCCCATTTTGCCGCTTGAATGGTTGGTAATGAATCTTACAGGGTCTATGCTCTCTCTGGTTGCCCCTGCCGTAACGAGAATTTTTTTGCCTGTCAGATCCTTTTCACAGGCGATTTCTTTCAGGATGTACTGGAAGAGCAGATCTTCTTCCGGCATTCTTCCGTCGCCGCTGTCTCCGTTTGCCAACATTCCGGAAGCAGGAGGAATTATTTCATATCCGAATTTGCGCAGTTTTTCTATATTGTCCTGAACGATAGGGTTGTGATACATATTATGGTTCATTGCCGGAGCGACTATCTTTTTGCAGGGGCAGGCCATTACCGTGGTGGTGAGCATGTCGTCTGCTATTCCTCCGGCGATTTTGCCTATTACGTTGGCAGAGGCGGGCGCTATCATTACTACGTCTGCTTTTTTTGCCAGAGCCACGTGCTCGACGCTGTATTGAAAATTTCTGTCAAAAGTATCAATGAGGCACTTATTGGATGTAAGGGATTCAAAGGTTATAGGGTTTATGAATTGACCGGCGTTTTCGGTCATCAGGACGTGTACGTCGCAGCCTTGCTTTTTAAGCATGCGTGCCAGATTAGGTATTTTATATGCGGCGATACTTCCCGATACTGCCAGAATGGCCGTCTTTCCTGTCAACATGTTATTTTCCTCCTGAAGTGTATTTTTAAGCGGCGGTTTTACTGAACCGCTGATTTTTTGAAAGGGGGCGGTGCTTTTTTCTTCGGCGAAACCGTACTTACTGATTTTGGGCTTCATTCTAACGCCATACAGTATGTCAAACTGCGTTTTTAATGAACTCTGCCTTGCGGCAGCGCCGGACAATATTATTTTGGGTTCATTATAACGCCCTACATCTTGCCGAACGGCGCTTCAATGAACCCTACCCTGCGGCAACGCCGAATAATATGATTTTGGGTTCATTATAACGCCCTACGGTCAGTCAAGACTGCGTTTCAATGGCCGCTTCTTTGCGGCAACACCGGTATAATCTTCTGCGGACATTATACCACAAATTCGCATAAAGGCGAATGTTAAAGGAAACAACTTTTTATACTTGCGAAGACGGATTTTGAAACCGAAAAAACTTTACCGGCAAACTCGTGAACATTCGCCGGAAAACGCCGGCAATAGAGGGATTTACCATGAATCAAAAATTGCGGGATCAGTAACAGTTTTTACGTATTTTATCATTTGACAAAAAACGTTCAAGACTTTAATATTAAAATGGATCCGGCAGACACAGGCATAGATCGTAAGAAAAGCCCGGGAAGCTTTGCAAATGTTTTCAATATGCCGAGATTATTTAAAAAAACAAAAAATGTTAAAGGAAGAGGAAAAAATGATCTTAGCAATAGATATAGGCAATACTAACATAGTAATGGGAGGTTTTGAAGAAAAAAGGCTCGTTTTTATGGAGCGGCTTTCAAGTAATCAGAAGACTACAGATTTGGAATATGCCGTGACAGTTAAAACAGCGCTCGAGATGAACGGCATTACTGCTGATGCAATTACCGGAGTTGTGATTTCATCGGTGGTGCCTTCGATAACGAATACCTTCAAGAGAGCTGTGGAAAAGCTTACAGATGCAAAAACCGTAATCGTGGGCCCGGGGGTCAAAACAGGCTTGAAAATCCTTATAGACGATCCGGGACAGCTTGGAAGCGATCTGGTCGTGGATGCTGTCGCTGGAATAGAGGAATATCCCGTACCTCAGATAATAATAGATATGGGAACTGCAACGACTTTTTCCGTGATAGGAAAAGATAAAAGCTATTTAGGCGGAGTTATAACTACGGGAATGGCAGTTTCGGCCGACGCTCTTTTCAGCAGGACGTCTCAGCTTCCTAGAATAAGCTTTGATAAACCGAAGCGGGTTATAGGAAAAAATACGGTGGATTGTATGAAGAGCGGCATAATGTACTCGACTGCCAGCAGTATAGACGGTATGATAGAGCGGATTGAAGAGGAATTAGGAGAAAAATGCACGGTTATAGCTACCGGCGGTTTGGCCGGCATAGTGACGCCTCTTTGCAGGAGAGATATAATTTTAGATGAGGATCTCATGATCAAAGGTTTGGCCATAATCTACAGAAAAAATGTTTGAAGAAAAGATATAAGATAAAAATTCCCCTCATTTCTGATATATTCCCGTTTTGTGGAGGGATGTCATTCAGGCGTGGGAGTTTTGTTAGAAAAAAACACCGGCATTGCTGCCGGTGAATTATTGTTGACATATTAGTCTGCAACATATGGGAGAAGCGCGATAATTCTTGCTCTTTTAATAGCGGTAGTTACTTCTCTCTGATGCATTGCGCATGTTCCTGTAATTCTCTTAGGTAAGATTTTGCCTCTTTCGGTTACATATTTTTTCAGTTTTTCAACATCTTTATAATCTATAGTTTCTGTCTTGTCAGCGCAGAACTGGCAAACCTTTTTTCTTCTCATGCCGCCACCACGTCTTTTTTCCATGGCTGTTATCTCCTTTCTGCTTTATTCGGTAATTAGAATGGAATGTCTTCGTCTATAGCGGAAAAACCAACAGGGGCGTCATCTGTCCTTGACGTTTGTGATGATGACGAACTGCCCTGAGGCCTGTCGCCCCATTCTAAAAATTCTACTCTGTCGGCTACTACGTCAGTAGTGTAGACGGTTGCGCCGTCTTTGTTGGTGTAGCTGCCTGTTTGCAGTCTTCCCTGAACGCCGACAAGTCTGCCCTTGGCAAGGAATTTTTCACAGTTTTCAGCCTGTTTGCCGAAAACGGTAACTCTCGGAAAGTCAGTCTGCCTTTCACCGCCTGCTCTGACAGGTCTGTCGATTGCAACGGTAAACGTGGCGACTGCCATCTGAGTTCCGGCAGTATAGCGAAGTTCAGGATCTCTTGTCAATCTTCCGATTAAAACGACACTGTTCATTCTACACCTCGTTTCTATTTTTCATCCATATTGACGATGATATGTCTGATAACGTTATCAGAAATTCTCAGTCTTCTGTCGAGCTCCTTAGGTAATTCAGGGTTAGCCTTGAAATCAATTACTACGTAATAACCTTCTTCTTTCTTATCAATAGGATAAGCAAGTTTTTTCAAACCCCATACGTCGACTTTTTCGACCTCTCCGTCAGCGGCGATGATGGACTGAACCGTTTCTACTGTCGCGTTCTTCTTCTCGTCTTCTAAAGCAGAGTCGATAATGAAAGTAACTTCATATTTTCTCATTTTTTTCACCTCCCTATGGTCTTATATGGCGACAGTTCTCCTGTCGCAGAGATTTGCTCGAAAATCCAAGCCTTTTAATTATACTACATTATTTGAAATTTGCAAGGTATTTTTGCGGAAATGATAAGAATTGTAAGATTCCCTAAATTCCCAAAGTAAATTCCGCAAGACTTTGGCGAAATTCGCAGGCCAATGGCACGCCTTTTTTATTCCCATAATTTTTCCGGATATTTTCCGGAGTCTTTCATCGTCTGAATCGCAGCCGTAACGCTTTCCTTATCTTCCTTGTACGTCACGCCGTACCACCTGTCTGAAGAGGTCAGAACCTTGACGCAGGCTTTTCCCTCCTGAATCAAAGAGTCTACAACCTCGGGGAGAAAATATTCACCCTTTTGAGGATTTTCCTCAAGAGCTTTATCTAAGAAAGCGGGGAAACGTTTTTCCATTTCGTCTATCATGGAAGGTGCAAATCCCCAGAAGTTCATAGATACTATGGTTCCGGGCGAGAGCTCTTGATATGAAGCTCCGTCATCTTCCGTGTATACGATTTTTTGTCCTTGCCACTGTATTTTTGTGTGTTCTGTGACTTTAAGAAGAAAACCGTCATCTGATGTGCGGCAGACCCCGCGGGAAACATAACCGTTTTCTGTCAGGGTGTTCTCTATTTGATAACCGACCATGCAGTAGCGGTATTTTGCGGAAAGGTCTGTATGCTCATCAAAGGTTTCTGCCTTTTGAACATCGGTTAAAAAGTCATATATGCGTTTAAATGCTTCCGGGCCATAATAATCGTCTGCGTTTATCACTGCCATGGGAGCATCTGCTAACTTTCTTGCGGATAAGACAGCATGAGCGGTGCCCCATGGCTTTTTTCTGCCTTCGGGAACGGAATAGCCCTCCGGGAGGTCAGAAAGCTCCTGAAAAGCATATTCTACAGATATTTTCTTGCCGGCCCTTTCGTCTATCAGCTTTCTGAAATCATCTTCGTTCTCTTTCTTTATTATGAAAACAGCTTTTTCAAAGCCCGCTGCGACAGCGTCGTAAAGAGAAAAATCAAGAATTATTTCTCCTTCGCGGCTGACCGGCTCTATTTGTTTCAGGCCTCCGAAACGGCTGCCCATGCCTGCCGCCATTATGACTAGGATTGGTTTTTTCATTGTCGCTACACTCCTGAAATTTAATTATCTTTTGGTCATTTGCGTATATTTTATAACAACTTTACCGAAGCCGCAAGTTTATGTATAATTAAAGCATGATAAATACAACTGCAGCCGGAAGAAAGCCGGCGGGCTGATAACGTAGAAATAAAAGGAAAGAGGTATACAATATGATTAAAACTATGGAACAATCAGAGAGGGATACAATTTTAAGGGTTGCCGACCTTATGGTTACGGCGGCTAAAACCGCGCCAAAGGGCAGCGGAAAGGATACGGTGGTTGCGGCTGTAATTACGGGAGAGGAAAAAACAAAGCTTGCCGAAGCGATGAGGGAATTAGGAGAAGAATATAAGGAGGCCTTTATTATCAGGGATGCAGGAAACGTCGAGGCCAGCGAATGTGTTGTAATGATAGGCTGTAAAGATACGCCGTTCGGCCTTAATAACTGTAGAATGTGCGGCTTCGAAAACTGTGCTGAAATGAAAAAAGCCGGAACCAATTGCGTGTTCAATGTAACTGATTTGGGCATTGCGATAGGCTCGGCCGTATCTGTGGCGGCAGATAACAGGATTGACAACCGCGTCATGTATTCTGCGGGAAAAGGAGCTGTCAAAATAGGCCTTTTCTCTGAAAATGTGAAAATATGCTACGGCATACCTCTGAACGCTACGTCTAAGAGTATTTATTTTGACAGAAATCCTCAGGCGGTTCTCCTGTAAGAGATTCACGCTAAAAAACAAGCAGCTCTAAGCCAAGAACTGCTTGTTTCTTTTTTTATTTCAGTTTTATTTCAGGCCGCGGCCTTAATTTGAGATATTTTGGTTTCTTGTAGTCGGTTCGGAAAAACCGCTGTTAATAACCAACTGTTAGGGAAATCAGCTATTCTGAAAACATCGGAGTTGAAAGATAGCGGTCTCCTGTGTCAGGAAGAAACGCAACTATAGTTTTGTCCTCATTTTCAGGGCGGCTGCCGGCGACAACAGCGGCATGCAGGGCAGCGCCGGAAGTTATGCCCACAAGGACACCCTCCCTTGAAGCGATGAATCTGCCTTTGCTATAGGCCTCCTCGTCTGAAACTGTAAGAATTTCATCGTAGATTGAAGTGTCCAATATGGAAGGAATGAAGTTGGCGCCTATTCCCTGGAGCCCATGAGGACCGGATTTTCCCTGAGAAAGCAGCGGAGAGCGAGAAGGCTCTACGGCTATGATTTTGATTTGAGGATTTTTTTCTTTCAGATATTTGCCTACGCCGGTTATAGTTCCGCCGGTTCCTACTCCTGCGACGAAAATATCGACTTTTCCATCAAGCGCTTCATATATTTCAGGTCCAGTGGTTTCATAATGAGTTTTCGGGTTTATCGGATTGTCAAATTGGCCGGGAATGAAGCTGCCCTTTGTTTGGGCGGCCAGCTCCTCAGCCTTTTCAACAGCTCCCTGCATTCCCTTTGCGCCTTCTGTTAAAACCAGCTGCGCGCCGTAAGCCTTAAGAAGGTTTCTCCTTTCCATGCTCATGGTGTCGGGCATGGTTAAAATCACCTTATAGCCCTTTGAGGAAGCCGCGGAAGCAAGTCCGATGCCGGTGTTTCCGCTGGTAGGCTCTATTATTACTGAGCCGGGCTTTAAAAGTCCTCTTTTTTCAGCGTCTTCAATCATCGCAAGGCCGACTCTGTCTTTAGCGCTTCCGGCCGGATTAAGAGCCTCAAGCTTTCCGTAAATTTTGGCTTTCAGGCCGAATTCCTTTTCTACAGAGTGAAACCTCACAAGAGGTGTATTTCCCACTAATTGAGTAATGTTATCGTAGATCTTCATTTTTATCACACATCCTTTCAAGTATTGATATGACTATCATTAAAACCGCCGTGCCTATCAACATTCCGCATAATACGTCGGTAGTCCAGTGAACTCCCACATAAAGCCTGCTTGGGCCGATAAGAAGCATAAAACATGTACACACGACGGAGAGAACAGTTCTAAGCCTTTTGCTTTTACAATGCTTTCTTATGAGATACAGAAGCAGACCGTAGACTATGACCGAAGAAACGGAATGTCCGCTTGGGAATGAATATCCGCCCTGTTCAACCAAATGGATGGCTTCGTCGGGGCGAGCCCTGAGCAAAAGGTGCTTCATCGGTTTATATATAGCGACTCCTCCTATGGCTGCCAGTGAAACGGGGAGCCCATAAGTTTTTCTGTTTGGTAAAATAAGCAGAAATAAGCATAGGGCGACTATAGTAACAGTATCTCCGCAATGGGTTAGGCCGATTACAATTACGTTTAAAAAATTTTCTCTTATGGAAACAAACCAGTCTCTTACCGCAAGATCCACGGTCAGCGGCTGCGTGTCGTTTGCATATACGAGGTAAGTTATGATGCCGGCTGTTGCCAGGCAGAGCGCTACGCAGGAAATTAGCAGTCGGTTAAAATTCTTGCTTTTATTCATAAAACTCTCCAAATTCCTTTTGATTCATTATATACTGTTTTTGTAGAAAATACTATATGTTTCGTGTTATAATGAAGCCCGTGTTGGTAAGTTCGGCGCAGCCGCAGGGAAGGCTTCATTGAAACGCAGGCTTACCCGACTGTACGGCGTTATAATGAAGCCCGTATTGGTAAGTTCGGCGCAGCCGCAGGGAAGGCTTCATTGAAACGCAGATTGCCTGACTGTACGGCGTTAGAATGAAGCGTCATATTTTTTGATAATGGCATATTTACAGATTTTTATACGTCCGCAGAAACAGGCAAGGTAATAAGTTTGCCGTGACAGAGGGCAGAACTCTGAAATAAGAAAATGTAAAGGAAATAAAAGTAATTATGGAGAATCGGAGGATTAAGATATGAGATTATTTAATAATATAGCAGGACTGGGGTACATCGCATTCACTCTGACTAAGCTCAGAGAGCGAAAACGCAAAATACAACAGTACAAAGAAGAAGGCAGAAACGAAGAAGAGAGAGAAGTAATAGCAGAAACGGCTCATTTCTGGTCGGAAAAAATCATAAAGCATTTTCAGGTTGATATAGAAGTTAAGAATCCCGAAAATTTGCCTGAAAAAGGACCCGTCGTCTACGTTTCAAACCATCAGTCATATGCAGACATCTTAACGTTGCTCAATGTAGTAAAGCATCAGGTAGGATTTATAGCAAAAGAAGAGCTTCAAAAAATTCCTGTGTTTTCCAAGTGGATTCTAAGAATCAGAAGTCTGTTTATAATAAGAGGCGACACGAGAGAATCTCTTAAAACCATAAGTGAAGGCGCAGAAATGATTAAGAACGGATATTCGCTGATAATTTTCCCGGAGGGAACGAGAAGTAAAGGCGGAGAAATGGCTTCCTTTAAGCCCGGAAGCCTCAAACTTGCCACCAAGGCCAGAGCGACGATAATTCCTCTGACCATAAACGGAAGCTACAGAATGTATGAAGAGACGGGAAAAATAAAAAAGAATACTAAAATAGAAGTTATCGTTCACGAGCCGATAGATACGGCCAAGATGGACAGAAAAGAGATGGCGGATTTGAGTGACCGCCTTGAAGAAATCATTAAAAAAGCCGTGCATAATTAGCACGGCTTTTAATAAGAATGGGCTTATTTATTAACCTCATTGGAATCCTGCAAGGTCACCTCTATTTCATGCATCTGATCGTTCCTTACGATTGTAAGTTTAACCTTATCGCCGACCTTGTGTTTTTGTATCTGACGAATGAGCATGTCTGAACCGGTAACCTTTTCCCCGTCAATCATATAGATTAAGTCTCCGGCTTGAAGTCCGGCTTTTTTCGCATTTTCCCCCGTAACCTCTTTGATGTATACTCCCGTAACGTCTACGCCGTATTTCATAGCCTCAGAGGCTGAAGTAAGATCTATTATAGTTACGCCTGCGGCCGGTCTGTCTTTCACATAACCGTTTTCAATGAGAGAATCAGCAACCTCCTTGACGGTATTGACGGGTATGGCAAAGCCAAGACCCTCTACGTCAGAGCCGGAAGATTTGGCGACCACCAGTCCGATAAGATTGCCGTACTGGTCGAAAACACCGCCGCCGGAATTACCGGGATTTATGGAAGCGCTTATCTGCAAAAGCGTCATGCTCTTTCCTTCAAGAGAAATCTCCCTTTCAAGACCGCTGATTATACCGTCGGTCGCAGTTCCTGCAAGAGTTCCCAGAGGATTTCCTATGGCAACTGCAAGGTCTCCGACATTGAGCTTTGAGCTGTCTCCGAGCGTTACCGGAGTAAGGTTGTCGGCATCAATCTTAAGGACGGCTACGTCGGTCTGTTCATCTGCGGAAACCACAGTGGCTTCGTATGTCGTTCCGTCATGTAAAGTTACTTCTATCGTATTCGCTCCGTCTATTACATGGTTATTTGTGAGAATATAACCGTCTTTGCTGTAAATAATCCCGCTTCCCGCACCGTTGGTTACATATTGGCGCGCCCATGTATCTGTTGAGACAGAGCCTGTTGTGATAGCCACAACAGAGTTTTCGTTTTTGGCGATGATTTCCTGAATTGACAGCTCGCTGCCAGTAGCTTTTGTCAAATTGTAATTAGTCGCATTTAATGCTTTGCTTTTAGAATCGTTACCAAACAAAGCGGAGGAAAAAGCGAAAGCTCCGGCTCCTATCGCGGCTGAAAAGATCATCGCTGTAATCAGAGTAAAAATGAAGAATTTTTTGGTCACATATTTGTCTTTTGTTTTTGTTTTTTTCTTTTTTTCCGGTATAGTGAAATTTACCGTAGATTCGGCAGTGGATTCAGTGACTTCGTCGTTGTTTCCGGGGAATTTGTTCCAATCATCCATAAATAAGACCTCCTTTTAAGGAAATTATATTCGATATTTGTGTATTTTCTGTGTAAAAAAAATGGGAAATATGATAAAATATATTATTAAAATTATAAAGATTATGTGGTCAAAAATTTAATCATCAGATAAAGATATTATGGAAAAAGCAATAATGGAATATACGCGTTGGGCAAAGCAACAACTGCCTGACGATTTGAGAGAAGAACTTGAGACGATAAAAGATGACGAAGGAGCTATATACGATAGATTCTGCAAAGACCTGGCCTTCGGAACATCAGGGCTCAGAGGCAAGATGGGCGTCGGCTCGAATATGATAAATTCAATAGTTTTGCGAAGAGCGACCGACGGAGTTTCGGATTACCTTCTTTCCAGGCATGAAAGGCCAAAGGTTGTCGTCAGCTATGATACGAGATTAAATTCTATGGAATATGCTGAAGGCGTAGCCGGAGAGCTGGCAGACAACGGAGTGGACGTTCTTATATTCGCCGAACCTACGCCTGTACCGGTGCTTTCTTTTGCTATAAGAGAGCTTTCCGCAGACGGAGGCATAATGATTACGGCAAGTCATAATCCAAGAGAGTATAACGGATATAAGGTATACGATCATTTTGGAAACCAGATAAATGATGAAAAAGCCCGTATAATAGAAGAGTATATAGAAAAGAGAGATTATTTCGGCCGCAGCGCAGATCCGGCAGCAGACAAAATGTCAGGCGTTGCCGGAAATGAGCCTTCTCATGTTCAGCCGGCAGAAATCAAACTTCTCGATAATCGTGTAAGGAATTCATATTTCAAAGCGCTCAGAAAACAGATTCTTTTATGGGCAGATGCAAAAGAAGCAAAGAAAGCTCTTTCAAAGCTTTCACTGGTTTATACACCTCTGAACGGAAGCGGCAGGGACTATGTGATGGAGGTTGCAAGGAGTCTTGGAGTCGGTAATTTTAAGATGGTGGAGGAGCAGAGTTTTTGGGACGGTAATTTTCCGACGTGCCCTTATCCAAATCCTGAAAATGACGAGGTGTTTGAACTGGCTTTGGAAAAATACAGTGGGGTTGATACCGATATAATCGTAGCCACAGACCCCGATAGCGACAGAATGGGCGTCATGGCGAGATGGCAGGGGGGATTCAAAAAACTTACGGGAAATCAAGTAGGAGTCCTTATGCTGGATTATATATGCTCTTGCCTTCAGGGAGCTCAGCAGGGCGGCAAATTGGAGGGAAGAATAGCATATAAGAGCTACGTTTCTTCTCCTATGGCTTCTGAAGTCGCGAAATATTACGGAGTTGAGATGAGAGATGTTTCGACGGGATTTAAAAATATTTCCGCGGAAATGGAGAGGCTTGCAAGTGAAGGAAGAAGAGAAGCTTTTCTTTTTGGTTTTGAAGAAAGCCTCGGATATTTATACGGCGATTACACGAGAGATAAGGATGGGGTGCTGGCTGTTCAGATGATTTGTTTAATGGCCGCATGTCTTAAGTCTCAGGGGAAAACGTTATTTGACAAGATGGAAGAGCTTTACGAACGTCACGGATATTCAAAATCTCTGACTTCGTCCGTAAATTTTGAATCAGAATTGGACAGAAAAAACATAGAAGGTCTCATGGAAAGTCTTTTAAAAGGAAGATTGAGTAAAATAGCGGGACAGACTTTGAGCTGCGATTTTTCCTGCGAGGATAAGAAGATGTTCCGGGGAAGTCTTACGCACGGTGATAAAATAACGGTGAGGCCGTCGGGAACTGAAATGAAAATAAAGATATATGTATATGCAAAAGGTGATTCCGAAAGACAAGCTGAAGAAAAGGCTCGACATCTGCTGAAGGAGATGGAAACATTTGTGTATGATTTCTGCGGCGAAGTAGGAGTATAGGTTTAAGCGTATTGCACAGGGTTCTCTGCGGTATCGTATGAAATTTCTTTGAGGCAGTGTCAGCTTGCAAAACGCATGAAAAAGGGTTATTGAATTGACAAAAAAGTAAAGAAAGGCATATTATGAATAAAGTATTGACAGCTATAGACAAAAGCGGTTCTTTTCGCGTGTATCTGACCATTTCGACAGAACTGGTGCAGCAGGCCGCGGACATACACCAAACCACTCCGCTGGCTACGGCGGCTCTCGGCAGAGTTTTGACAGGGGCCGGCCTTATGGGGCTTCTTCTCAAAAATCCACAGGATAAGGTAACCGTGATTTTTAAGGGAGACGGACCTGCCAGGCAAATTTTGGCGACAGCAGACGGAGAAGGGAGAGTTAAGGGCTACATCGCCAACCCGGACGTGGATTTGCCGTTAAAGGAAAACGGAAAGCTGGATGTGGGCGGAAGCCTTGGGGAAGGAACGCTTACGGTTATAAAGGATTTGGGCCTTAAGGAGCCTTATATAGGAAAGATTTCTCTCGTTTCAGGAGAAATCGCAGAGGACTTGACTGCCTATTACTATATTTCAGAGCAGCAGAATTCAGCGATTTCCCTTGGCGTAAAGATTGAGAGAGATTTGTCTGTAGGCTGCGCGGGAGGCATGATAATACAAATGCTGCCGGGAGCTGATGAAGAGGCAGTTGATAATCTTGAACAGCTCATAGGTAAGATGGAACCGATTACAACGCTGATAGACAGAGTTTGCCGGGCAGAAGGATCGGAGCAGGAGACAGCGCCGGCTAAGGCGGCGCCAAAGACAAGGGGTCAGGAGGCCGTGCAAAAAACGACAACGCCGGCAATATGGTCAGATGAAAAAGCTGTCAGACTTCTTGCTGAAGAAATATTTAAGGAGATGCCAGAAGCTTTCCGCCTCGATGTTTTGGAAATCAGGGAAATTAAATGGGAATGTGACTGTTCCGAGGAAAGGCTTGAAAAGGCTTTGATGACCATAGGAAAAGACGATTTGACCGAAATAATACAAGAGGACGGAAAAGCGGAACTGGTATGTCAGTTTTGTCTTAAGAAATACAATTTCGATAAAGAACAGCTTTTGAGGATTTTGGAAAGCATTAAGTAATTTTAGCGTGAGCTGAGATTCTGAAAATATCGAACGAACCGGAGGCGTATATGCTGAAAAATAGAATCGGAGTCCTTTTCGGCGGACGCTCTGAAGAACATGAAGTTTCTTTGTCGTCGGCCTGCTTTGTGATAAAGGCTTTGAATCCGGATAAATTTGAACCGATATACATAGGAATCACCAAAGACGGAGAATGGAAAAAATATGAAGGGCCGTCGGAAAATATTAAAGACGGTTCATGGGAAAAATATTCAAGGGAGTTTAATCCCGGCGAACTAAAAAACACAGTGGATTTCGTCCTGCCTGTGCTTCACGGACCTTACGGCGAGGACGGATGTATTCAGGGCTTTCTTGAAACGATGAATATTCCGTATGGAGGCTGCGGCGTTTTGGCTTCCTCAGTTTCCATGGATAAGCAAATTTTTAAACAACTGATGAAAGAAGCCGGCCTTGACGTATGCGGCTACACGAGCCTTACAAGGAGGGAAATCCACAAGGATACAGCCGGAGCTGCCATGAAAGTAATAAAAGCGGTAAACTTACCTTGCTTTGTAAAGCCCGCCAACATGGGCTCGAGCGTAGGCATAAGCAAAGCTAAAACAAAAGACGAGCTCGTTGAAGCTCTGAAAAACGCCTGTCGATACGACGATAAGATAGTCGCTGAGGAATTTATAGAAGCCCGGGAACTGGAAATAGCAGTTTTAGGAGAGGCGGAAAGGGCTGGCGAAGAAAACGACGCCTGCAAGCTTACCTGCATAGGAGAAATACTTCCGGAAAAAGAATTTTATGATTACAAGGCCAAATATATGAGCTGCCGCACGTCAAAGCTAATCATACCGGCCGACATAGAGCCCGAAGCAAAAGAAAAAATTACGAAAATGGCAAGGAGGGCATATAAAGCGGTCGGAGGTTTTGGTTTCGGCAGGGTGGATTTTTTTATGGAAAAATCCACCGGGAAAATATATATAAATGAAATAAACACCATACCGGGGTTTACGGAGGAAAGCATGTTTCCTCTGCTTTGGCAAAAATGCGGCTTAACTCCCCGGCAGATAATTGAAAGGATTATAGACTTAGGCTATGAAAGATATCACGCTGAAAATAACAGGAAAACAAAAATATGAAGGAACAGAAGAAGATCAGATGGAGTTTGTCACAGACGGCAGACTATATGTGAGAAACGGCATAGTTTACATTATATATGACGAGACGGAGGTTTCAGGAATGGAAGGCTGCAAGACCACTATAAGATTGGGGGAAAGCTCCGTTAAGATGAAGAGGACGGGAAACACAGGATTCAACACAGAATTGTATTTTGAAACAGGCAAAAGATTCCATGGCGTTTACGAAACGCCTTACGGACCTATGGGAGTTGAGGTTCTTACGGATTTTGTGAAAAACGATTTTGATATAGAGAATTGCAAGGGCTCCATAGACGTCCAGTATCAGGTCAGCATGGAGGGGCTGGCGGAGGGCCGCAGTAGCCTTACGATAAATGTTATGTAGGAAATGCAAGAGTTTTGCCTTGCTCCTATATGACAATATGAAAACAAGTCAAAGAAATGAATTTAAAATAATAAGGAGATAAAGAGGAGAAAAAAATGCAAAAAAAAGGTTTTGATTCTGAAAAGTATATTGAAGAGCAGTCCAAGTATATTCTTGAAAGAATAAAACAGGGAGACAGCCGGAGACTTTATCTGGAATTCGGCGGCAAGCTTGTTCACGATAAGCATGCAATGCGTGTTCTCCCGGGATTCGATGAGAATGCCAAAATAAAATTGCTGCAAAAAATGAAGGATCAGGCTGAAATCATAATTTGCATTTATTCCGGAGATATAATCAACAGCAAGACGAGACAGGATTTTGGGATTACCTATGACCTGGAGGTTTTAAGGCTGATAGATATTTTCCGAAAATATAACCTTAAGATAAACAGCGTTGTGGTTACCCGCTATGAGGACGCGCCTGCTGTCAACAAATTTATCGCCAGACTGGAAAGACGAGATATTAAAACATACAAACATTTTTATACAAAGGGTTATCCGACAGACGTAGATACCATAGTAAGCGAAGAAGGCTACGGAGCCAACCCGTACATAGAAGTTACGAGACCGCTGGCAGTCATAACGGGTCCGGGCGGAGGCAGCGGCAAACTTGCCACATGCCTTTCACAGCTTTACCATGAATATAAAAGAGGCGTAAGAGCAGGATATGCCAAATTCGAGACATTCCCAATCTGGAACCTGCCTCTGAAGCATCCTGTAAATATAGCTTATGAAGCGGCTACGGCGGATCTGAAGGACGTCAACATGCTGGACTCCTTCCACCTTGAGGCTTACGGAACGAAAGCCGTCAACTATAACAGAGATTTAGAGGTTTTTCCTGTAGTAAAGAGGATAATAGAGAAGATAACAGGAACGGCCGAATACCAGTCGCCTACCGATATGGGAGTAAACAGAGTGGGCTTTTGCATAAGCGACGACGAGGTCGTTAAGGAAGCGGCTGTGCAGGAAATCATACGGAGATTTATCATAGCAAAATGCGATTATAAAAAGGGCAAAATTTCAGAAGAAGCTTTGGAAAGATCAGAGCTTTTGATGAAAGAGGTCAACGCCAGCGAGGAAGACAGACACGTGGTCGCTCCGGCAAGAGAATACGCTGAATTTAAACGGCGCTGTGACGAAAAATATGTTAATGTGGTAGTTATGGCTCTGGAAATGCCGGATGGAAGCATGATAACAGGAAGAAGCAGCCGCCGCATGGTTGCGGCGGCCGCAGCGGTTCTCAACGCAGCGAAAAGATTTGCCGGAATAGACGATGAAAAATACGTTATTTCGCCCAACGTTTTCGGAGATATTCAGGCGCTTAAGGGCGATATTCTTAATCATGACAGAACCAGTCTCAATTTGGAGGAAACTCTGACTGCTCTTTGTATTTCCGCAGAAAACAACTCCTGCGCCAAACAGACATTTGACATGCTGGGAAAGCTTAAGGGCTGCAAGGCTCACTGCACGGCAATCCTCAGCGACAGAGACGAGCAGACCTTGAGAAGTATGGGTATAGACGTTACCTGTGACCCTGAATATATAACCACCAACCTCTATTTTGCATAAGCGGCGGACAAAGCATAACTGCCGGGAGAAGATTAAATGTCTAAGAAAACAGCAAGAAGACGAAGAAAAAATTTTACGCAGGATACTCTGAGCAGAAAAGAAAGCTTTAAATATAAGCTGATAGCCGAAGGTATAGGCGTCGGTTTTTTAGCAGGCCTTATCGTGTCCCTTTTCAGACTTTCGCTTACCAAGGCTGAGAATGTGAGGGATTTGTTCCTTGACGCGGCTGGACAGAAGCTTATCGTTGCGCTGCTGGGCGTTGGAATTCTGATATTTATAGCGGTCTGTGTTTCCGCTGTAGTCATAAGAGAGCCGTTATCATCTGGGAGCGGTATACCGCAGGTGAAAGGCGAGCTTAACGGTGAGATAAACGCCAATTGGGTGCAGGTTATAATAGCGAAGTTTATCGGCGGCGTATTGGCGATAGGCGGCGGGCTTTCTCTTGGAAGAGAGGGCCCCAGCATTCAGATAGGAGCCATGGTAGGAAAAGGCTTTTCGAGAATAAATAACAGGTTGAGAACGGAAGAAAAGCTCCTGATGACCTGCGGTTCAGGAGCCGGTCTTGCAGCAGCCTTCGGGGCGCCTCTTGCGGGAGTTGTTTTCGCCCTCGAAGAGCTGCATAAAAATTTTTCTCAAGAAGTTTTGCTTAGTACGATGGCTTCCGCCATCACAGCGGATTGTATAGGATCTTACATATTCGGACTTGAGCCTGTGTTTAATTTTGAAATAAATGTGGATGAAGGACTTCCCCTCAGCAGAATGTGGATGGTAATCGTTTTGGGATTGATTCTCGGCGCTTTCGGAGTCCTTTTCAACAAGACGGTTTTGTTTGTTCAAAATTGCTTTAAACGAATAAAGCTGAAATGGATAAGAGTGTTTGTGCCTTTTTCCACAGTGCTCATTTTGGCTATATGGCTTCCGGAAGCTCTGGGAAGCGGACACAAGCTTATAGGGCTGGCCGGAGAGGGAGGAATGACCGTGAAGGTTTTGCTCACACTCCTGGCTGTAAAATATGTTTTTTCTATTATCAGCTTCGGCAGCGGAGTTCCCGGGGGAATATTTCTGCCATTGCTGGTTATAGGAGCTCTGACCGGCGGAATTTTTACCGGGGCGATAAGCTCTTTGGCAGGATATAAGCAGGATTACCTGCAGTATTTTGTCATATTGGGTATGACAGGCTATTTCAGCGCTATTGTAAGAGCGCCGATTACAGGCGTGATCCTGATAAGCGAAATGACCGGAACCTTTTCCAATCTGCTGTCTTTGTCAACGGTGGCGCTGACAGCATACATGACGGCAGACCTTTTAAAAGGCAGGCCTATATACGATGAACTTACGGAAAGGCTCGTTGCGCATGGCAAGGTGCGAAAACCAAGAGCTTCCAATAAGGTTCTCGTCGAAGGGGAAATCCATTACGGCGCGTATATGGATTCCAAACCGCTGTCGGCTATTATGCTTCCTCAGGGCTGTCTCGTAGTTTCGATACAGCGGGGAGGCCGCGAAATAGTGCCAAGCGGCGATACTGTTTTAAGCGGCGGCGATAAGCTGGTACTTCTCTGTGACGAGGGCATAGCGCCGGAGGTTCACAAAGAACTGGATAAAAAGTGCAAAAGCGTGTTTAAATCTAATCTATAAAAAAACGCCTTTCCGGGAGGAAGGGCGTTTTTTCTGTGCGCAAAAAACTTGTTTTAAAATAATTCTTCATCGTCCGCTCCTTCCCATTCTCTTTTTTTTTCATCAAGCGCTCTCTGATTTTCTTCCCTGAATCTGTCCCAATCGAGCAGATACATGGCCCTTTCCATCAACATTCCCTTGGCGAAAGGAGAAAGCTTTCTGTAAAACGAGGTGAGCTCCATTAAATCATCATCACAAAACTGATTGTTGCTCATTTGATTGACGAATTCCTGAGGGTCGGCTTCAAACAGCATTGCCATATCTATGCCGAAACGCTTCGAAATATTGTAAAGAACCTCTGCATCGGGAGTTCTTCTTCCCAGCTCGTAATGGGTGTAAAGCGACCTGCTTATTCCAATCATGTCGGCTATCTGAGCCTGACTCATATCCTTACAGGTTCTCAAAACTTTTAAATTGGCTGCGATTCTTTTCTGTGTATCTAAATTCATTTTGCTTCTCCTTGCAGTTGTAAAATGCTGCGATATATTTTTCTCTCAAATTCAGCCCCCATAATATATGTGTGAATTCGGTCTCAAAAAGTTGCAGTTAATGGGCTGAATTCTTTGCTTTTTGCCGAAAAGTTATAAAGTACATAACTATGCGTTTATTCAACTATTATCCTATAGCGACTAACTTTAGTAAAGGACCATTTCTTTTTTAAGGAAAAATTTCGTGAAAAGGAGAGTAAAAATGGCAGAAAAATTAAGACAGTTGGACCAGACAGAAATGGGCAGAAGAGTTAGAAGCAGGAGAGAAGCTATCGGCATGAGCCGTGAAAATCTTGCGGAACAACTCGACGTATCCGCACAGTTTATTGCGGACATTGAATATGGCAACAAAGGGATTTCCATCAAGAAGTTGTACCTTTTATGCCAGATTCTTGACGTAACAGCGGACTATATACTTGCGGGAGGAATTTTACCGGAGGAAAAGGATGGAGAGACAGCCAGAGCTTGTGAAGAAATAATGGCGATACTTTACCACTGCGACGCTAAACAGCTTAGAAGTATCGGAAGAATCGCTGAAATATATGCGGATGAAGTAAGGGCGGCGAAATAGTCGTGAAATATTCACAGGAAATAGAATCTTTCCCTATTATGACAGAAATGAGAGAAAAGATGGCAACTAAGGTGAGGGACGGATTCTATGAAAAATCAATGAGATTGGAGGATAACGAGGAACTGTTGTCACAGTACTACAGAGACGTTACCCGTTATTTGGGTGTTTTTGGAATAAACAAGGCGTATTTTGAGGACGCGGTGCAGGACACGATGGTGGAAGCTCTTGCAGGCGCGGAGAGGATAAGGGA
The DNA here is from genome assembly GCA_937900415.1 of uncultured Clostridia bacterium. Classification (GTDB taxonomy): domain Bacteria; phylum Bacillota; class Clostridia; order Peptostreptococcales; family Anaerovoracaceae; genus Fimisoma. The sequence continues at coordinate 24,850 of CALCEY010000007.1, read as the reverse complement.
TAAGGAAAAATCGAAATATTGGATATTAACGATAGCAAAACGAATAGGGTTAAAATATGTTAAGCAAGGAAAGAGTGAGGAAGCAACCAAGTGCTCTTATGAGGAAATTGTAGATAACGGGCAGGAAGATCTGGAATTTATTTCAGACAGGCAGCTTTATGATCAGGTGAGCCGGATAAGCGACGAATCTCTCTTGGAGGTTTTGGAAGCTACTTTGAACGTCAGAGAACGCAGGATAATTATGCTGTATTATATCTACGGGCACAAATTCAAAGAAATAGCCGAAATCTTAAACGAGCCTGAAAGCACTGTGCGCAGCGTTTCGGCGCGGGCGAAAAAGAAGCTTAAGGCGGAATTGGAGCAAGGAGGATACTATCATGGCAAACAGAGATGATTATAGAGAGCTGCTGGGAGAGCGTTTTGAAAAAGCATATAAAGCAAAAAATGAGTCAAAACGGCCGTCTGAAATAGAAATAGCAAAGTGGAAACATTTAGCCGGGATAAGGCGGAAAGAAAAGAGAAGGAAGGTAAAAATTGCAGCAAGCCTTGCTTCGGTTTTCACAATGGTATTTTGCTTCAGCGTGGTGTCGCTGTTCCAGCTTCCGGACGCGCAAGCGGGCGAAGATCAAATTGTGGATATAAAAGATTCGCGAGATGATGAGGAGATGATGATAGTTGATAATTATTTTGACTATGAAGAGGTGCCCCTTGATGTCAGAGAAGAATTTTTTATAGTAGAAGATCTGCCTGAAGGATATGAGTTTTCAGAGATGAAAGTTGTGACTATAGGAAGAAATAAAAGATGTGAAAGCAAATTTAAAAATGGAGAGGGTGAAGCGTTTGTTGTTAAAGAAAGAAAATTAGCTGAAGGAGAAACAAAAATTGGAACAATTGAAAGTGAAATGGAAAATTGGTATGGAATAGATGTATATATTAAAAGATATACAAACCGCGAAGAAAAGACGACATATAGATTTATTGTTGAAAACTCTTTTGTTAATATTGTGTCTGATATAGAGGTAGAGAAAGAAGTAATAAAAAAAGTAGTAAAAGAGGCTATTTAAAATAGCCTCTTAGTAAAAGTTAAAATGTGTTAGAATAGTCTGTATAAGTTTTTGTTGTAGAACCAATAGTGTCTTTGCTGACAAGTTTTATTCTGTAAGTTGTATTACGGTCAAGTCCTGTATATTGGTTGTAAAAATAAAAGGAAGATTTATTGAACCCGTTATTGTATAATGTGCGTTCTGGATTGGTCGTATCTAAAACCCACTTTCCATCAACTTTTTTTTGGAGATATACAACGACGTTATATATATCTACTGTTTGACTAAAATATACGTCTATGTAAACGTCAGCCTTTGAAGAACTAATTCTGTCTACTTCAAATATTATAGTGTCAGTATCATATGGTTGTACACCTCCGTCAATAACTTCTATCGTAGCTGCGGATGCTGCTGAGCTGAATGAAAGGACGAATACCAAGACTAAAAAGATTGAAACAATTTTTTTTCTCATAAGTAACCTCCTAAATAATAATATATTATATTGATTAAATAATCATCGGGAGATTACAAAATCCTTTTATGAGGTTCAACTTATTTAAGAAAATGATAACATATCGCTACATTGTCTGTAATCCAGATAAATTTTTGATGAATTTTATTTGAAAAGGGGTTTCATTTGTGCTTTTTTATGTTATAATATAAAAGAAAGCAGAGTTAATTTTTTAACAAAAATTGTTTCGATAAAAATAAGGAGGCTATCTAAATGAAAAAAATTGGCGTATTGGGAACCGGAACCATGGGAGCCGGAATTATTCAAGTTTTAGCACAGAACGGCTATGAAGTTGTAATGAGAGCCAGGAGAGAAAGCTCTGTAGAAAAGGGGCTTGCCACTGTTAAGAAAAATCTTGATAAGATGGTTGCCAAAGAAAAAATCACGGCTGAAGCTGCGGAAGAAGTTTTTGGAAGGATTACGGGCTCAACCGACATCAATATCATCGCAGACGCCGATTTAGTTATCGAAGCTGCTACAGAAGATATGGAATCCAAAAAAGCTTTGTTTGCCGAACTGGATAAACTCTGCAAACCTGAGACCATAATTGCAACCAATACATCTTCACTTTCTATCACAGAGATTGCGGCGGCAACGGGAAGACCTGAAAAGGTAATAGGAATGCACTTCTTCAATCCTGTTCCTGCGATGAAGCTGGTTGAAATCATCAAGGGTCTGACAACTTCCGATGAAACCAAGACAACTATCGTAGAGCTTTCCGAAAAACTCGGCAAAACTCCGGTAGAGGTAGCAGAAGCTCCGGGATTTGTAGTAAACAGAATCCTTATTCCTATGATTAACGAAGGTATCGGCATCGTTGCTGATGGAGTTTCCGATGTAAAAGGCGTAGATACCGCTATGAAGCTGGGCGCCAACCATCCGATGGGACCGCTTGAGCTGGGAGATTTGATAGGCTTGGACGTTTGCCTGGCAATTATGGAAACTCTCTACACAGAATACGGAGATCCTAAATACAGACCGCATGTACTTCTTAAAAAAATGGTAAGAGCCGGTAAACTGGGAAGAAAAACAGGAATCGGATTCTACGATTACAGAAAATAAACTAAACTATTCCTACATATAAAATATAAAGGGACAGACTCTCTTAATCCAAGGATAAAGAGGGTCTGTCCTTTTTGCATGTCGTTTTTAATCTCACTCGCTGTAAGGAGATTCTGCGTAAGGAGATTCTGCAACGATTGTTTTCATCGCAGTCTGCGCTTGGAGTAATAAAATTTAAACGTTTGCGGTATATGACAGGCGCAACTTGAATATATGAAATTATGCTTCTATGAATATTAAAACAATGTTTTCCTGAGATTTCTTTGCCTTGCTTTTTTTAATCGGCAGTATATAATAGACATTAAGATATTTCGATCGTATTCTTAAACACATCAATTCTTAAAATTCTCAGAAAGGTGCAGGCCCTTCTTTTAGGCCTGCGAAGGTGATTTATGAAAGAAAAAGTTATGGCTCAGGACGCCCCCGGCGAAGAAATTTTCCCCAAGACATTTGAAGAGCAAAGTGCAGCTAAAGAAAATGCGGCGGCAGAAGCGCCGGCTGTAAAGGAGGAGAGACCTGAAGTAGAGGGTATTCTTGAGATACAGGAAGAAAACAATTTTGGATTTCTAAGATTTTCTAATTTTTTGACAAGCGATAAAGATATATACGTATCGCCGACGCAGATAAGAAGATTTAATCTTAAAACAGGCGATAAGATAAAGGGAATAAGCAGACTTCCAAAAGAAGGTGAAAGGTTCGGAGCATTGCTTTACGTTCTTACGGTCAACGGAGACGAGCCGGGACGCGCAATAAGGCGGCCGGATTTTGACGAGCTTACTCCTGTATTTCCTTATGAAAGACTGAGACTGGAGGATGGAACGAGAGATCTTTCCATGAGGCTTATAGATTTGGTGGCTCCCATAGGAAAAGGCCAGAGAGGTTTAATCGTAGCGCCGCCAAAGGCTGGAAAGACGGTTCTTTTGAAAAAGGTTGCCAATGCCATCGAAACGAATTATCCCGAGGTAGAACTTATCGTTCTTCTTGTCGATGAAAGACCTGAGGAGGTAACCGATATGAAGCGGTCGCTGAAAGGCGGCGAAGTCATTTACTCAACTTTCGATGAGCTGCCGCAGCATCATGTCAAAGTCGCCGAAATGGTTCTGGCTAGGGCTCAGCGCCTGGTCGAACACGGCAAGGATGTGGTGATATTGCTTGACAGTATTACGAGACTTGCCAGAGCATACAACATGGTGGTTCCCGCTTCCGGAAGAACTCTTTCCGGAGGTTTGGATCCGGGAGCGCTTCACAAGCCAAAGAAATTTTTCGGAGCGGCGCGTAAAATGGAAGAAGGCGGTTCTATAACTATTCTTGCAACTGCTTTGGTGGAAACCGGAAGCCGCATGGACGATGTGATTTTCGAAGAGTTTAAGGGCACAGGCAATATGGAACTTCATCTTGACCGCAGACTTTCTGAAAAGAGGATTTTCCCGGCCATAAGCCTTAATAAATCAGGAACGAGAAGAGAAGATCTTCTTATGAATCAGGAAGAGCTGGAAGCTATCTGGATTATGAGGCGAAATCTTTCCGGAGGCAGTGTTCAGGAGGTTACGGAGGCCATAATAGAGAATTTGGCGCACACTAAAAACAACAGCGATTTTGTAAAGGTTATAAAAAAGGTCATGATGGATCAATAGCGAGGCGCAGTGTGGAATGTTTAGCTTTTGCGAAAAGCGTTTGCAGTGCGTAATACTCGACTCTTGCGAAGCACTTGCGGTATATTTGATAAACCCTTGTGAGACGCAGCTTCGCAAGTGATTTTAAATGATGAGGGAAAAAGGAAAAGAATGGATTTAAGCAGAATTTTCTTAAAAAACGCTTGTCCGACCTCGATAGGAGGGCAGGCGATAATGGAAGGCATAATGATGCGCGGCCCTGAGAAGACAGCGGTCGCAGTAAGGCTTCCTGACGGAAGCATACATATGAAAACTCAGCCGACGCCTAAAGTCAGCAGGTGGGGCAAAATTCCGATTATCAGAGGAGTTGTAAATTTTGTCAGTTCCATGATTCAGGGAACAAAGGTTCTAATGTATTCAGCAGACGTGCTGGAGGCCAATTATCCGGAAGAGTACGAAAAGGATAAGTTTGATATTTGGATAGAGGAAAAAGTTGGCAAGGAAAAGGCATGGAAAATACTCATGGTTATTTCAGTCCTTATCGCTATCGTTGCAGCCGTAGCGATTTTCATGCTTTTGCCGACGGTGGCCGTAGGTTTGCTTTCCAGGCTTACAGACAGCATAATACTGCTCAATTTGGCGGAAGGTGCGCTGAGAATGATAATTTTTATAGCGTATATAATGTTGATTTCCAAGATGAGCGATATAAAAACAGTTTTTCAATATCATGGGGCAGAGCACAAAACTATACACTGCTTTGAAAACAATATGGAACTCACTCCCGAAAACGCTCAGAAGTTTTACACGCTGCATCCGAGGTGCGGAACCAGTTTTCTCATGTTTGTAATGGTTATTGCAGTGCTCACTCACGCTTTAATGGGATGGCCAAACGTTTGGCTTCGCATAGTCAGCAGAATCCTTGTTTTACCGCTTATAGCGGGTCTTTCTTATGAGTTGCTCAAATGGGCGGGAAGAAGCGATAACTGGTTAGTTAAGATTTTGAGCTTGCCGGGAATTTATTTGCAGAAGCTTACGACAAAGGAACCTTCGGAAAAGCAGCTTGAAGTTGCGATAGCGGCGATGAAGGCTGTTTTGCCGGAAAACAAAACGCCATATTACGAAGGCATTTGCGACTTGAACGGCGAGCCTGTCAGGGAGGAAGCCGAAGAGGAACTGACAAAAAAGAAAGATGAGGACGCAGAGGCCGAAGAAGCGTCTCTAAAGGACGAAGATAAAGTTTCAAAGACCGAAGAAAATCTTTCGAAAGCGGAAGACAATCGAGAAGTTCCGAAGGAGAACGAAAATGGGTTTACCTCTTAAAGAATTAGTTAAAATAGGTGAAACACAGCTGGCTGACGCAGGCGTCGACGACGCAGCGAGAGACGCAAAATTGCTGTATTGTTTTTTGGACAATCTGGATTCGGTGGGCTTTATAATGCGTTGGCAGGATGTCTTGCCCGACAATACATGTGAAAGATATTTCGAGCTCGTCGAAAGACGCGCTTTTGGAGAGCCGCTTCAATATATAACGGGAAGCCAGGAGTTTATGGGATTTTCTTTTAAAGTCGATCCGTCAGTGCTCATCCCCAGACAAGATACGGAAACCATGGTTGAGGACGCTGTAGAGCTTATTGAAAAGGGAACGCTCAGAGGAGAGGAATATACAAAGTCCCAGGCAATACGGGAAGTGCTCGATTTGTGCTGCGGCAGTGGAGCCATAGGCGTTTCCATTGCTAAACTATGCGGAAAAGTCAAGGTGACCTGTTCAGACGTCAGCGGCGAGGCTGTCAGCATGGCTTCCAAGAACGCAAAGATTAACGGATGCAAGGCGATAAAATTTGAAAAAAGCGACATGTTTTCTGCTTTCAAAAGCAAACTGGGTAAAAAGAAGTTTGACCTCATAATTTCTAATCCGCCTTACATAGAAAGTGAAGTAATACCAACGCTTCAAAGAGAGGTTAAGGAGCATGAACCCATGATAGCTCTTGACGGAGGACCCGATGGTCTTGAGTTTTATCGCCGCATAGCTGTGGAAGCAGCTGATCATCTGCATAAAAACGGAGTTTTGATGCTTGAAATCGGCTATAATCAGGGACAGGCGGTGAAAAAGCTTCTGGAAAAAGAAGAAAAATTTATTTCAACAGTCTGCCTCAAGGATCTTGCCGGAAAAGACCGAATCATAGTTGCTCGCTTAAAAGATAAAAAACTTTGATTTTCCAACAAAAAACACTTGCGTTCAAATCAAACAAGTGATATAGTGAAATAGCTGTTAATAAAGTACGGTAAAATTATGTCCCGAAGGGGCAGGAAAGAGGTAGAAGCATGAAGGAAGGAATCCATCCTGATTATAAGGAATGTAAAGTAACTTGCGCATGTGGTAACACTTTCGTTACAAAATCAACTAAAGAAGAAATGAGACTGGACGTATGTTCCGCATGTCATCCGTTCTTCACAGGTCAGCAGAAGTTTGTCAACAGAGGCGGCCGTGTTGAAAAATTCAAGAACAAGTACAACATCGACTAATAATCAGAACACAAACCGGAAGTTGCTTCCGGTTTTTTTATAATTTATCGGGTGCAGGCGGCGATTGATATAGGCCTGTAGTTTTTGATGTATCGGAGAAAATTCAGGCGGTTTGAAACCTTGGCGTGACCGTTCTCTTGCCAGGCTTGTTGAGGAAACTCTAAAGCTGACAGGATAGCGTATATTGCTTGATTAAAAAGCGCAGAGCAGCGTTCGTTTTAATCGTTGAAGAAATCAGCTTTTAAAGCTAAGAGACTATTAAATTTAAAAGACCTTTTCTGAGGCGAATGCTTTTCAAAAATAGTAAAGCATGGTATAATAAAAAATTGCAGAGTAATCACTTTGCCCTGTAATTGTGCAGGATTGTTTCCTGAAACGAGGATTTACAGTGAATTTAAGGCCGGGTATATAGGAAAGATACGGCAGCTGGTTTTAAGGATATTGCTTTTCAGCAGAAACCGCAAAAGTTAAGCATTATACGGGAACAGACGCGTTCCCTGATATAACCAAAATAAAAATGAAAGGAAAAATAAGTCCAATTGCAATGTTAAAGAAAGATTGGATTATATGAGAGCAAAATGTTCGACAAATTAGATTTCATATTGGAAAAATATGAGGAGCTTTCGATGAAGGTTTCAGACCCGGACGTAATAAATAATCAGCCCCTATGGCAGAAGCACATTAAAGAAATGGGCGAAATGGAGCCGATAGTAAATAAATATACGGAATATAAAAAAGCGAAAGAAAGCGTTGCCGAAGCCAAAGAAATGTTGGAGTCGGGAGACGAAGAGCTTAAGGAGCTGGCTAAAATGGAGCTTTCAGAGCTGGAGGACCGGCTTCCCGCCATGGAAGATGAGCTTAAAATCCTGCTCCTGCCAAAAGACCCTAACGATGAAAAAAATGTAATTCTGGAGGTCAGAGCCGGAACAGGCGGAGAAGAAGCCGCGCTGTTTGCACAGGATTTACTGCGTATGTATCTGAGATATGCCGAAAGACGTGGATGGAAGACGGAAATCATGGATTCCAATGATACGGGTATAGGAGGAATTAAGGAGGCCAGCGTTCTAATAAAGGGCAAAGGAGCCTATTCCAGGCTCAAATACGAAAGCGGAACCCACAGAGTGCAGAGAGTTCCGGAGACGGAAAGCTCCGGAAGAATACACACCTCGGCGGCTACTGTCGCCGTGCTTCCAGAAGTCGACGATGTAGAAGTAGAAATAAATCCAAACGATGTCCGCGTAGACGTTTACCGCTCGTCCGGAAACGGAGGCCAGTGCGTAAATACTACAGATTCGGCCGTTAGACTTACTCACATTCCGTCAGGCCTTGTGGTTACATGCCAGGATGAAAAATCACAGATAAAAAACAAAGAAAAAGCTTTCAAAGTTTTGAGGTCAAGGCTTTACGACCTTAAGCTTCAGGAGCAGAACGATGAGATAAGTGCAGAAAGACGAAGCCAGGTAGGCTCAGGTGACAGAAGCGAGAGAATAAGGACGTACAACTTCCCGCAGGGCAGGGTTACAGACCACAGGATAGGCTTGACCATATATAAGCTGGATGGATTTTTGGACGGAGAAATCGACGAAATTATCGACGGGCTGATTACCAGCGACCAGGCTGAAAAAATGAAGAATTTTTAGCAGTCCCAATTGGGAAAGCGAAGAAAGCTTCAAATATAATTTAAAGCGTATAGGATTAAAGATAAAGTTATGGAAACCAGAATTTTCGGAACAGATGAAAAGAGTATCGCAGAAGCTGCGGAACTGCTCAGAGAAGGAGGCTTGGTGGCCTTTCCAACAGAAACAGTTTACGGACTTGGAGCCAACGCAATGGATGATGCGGCGGTGGGAAAGGTTTATGCGGCCAAGGGAAGACCGAGCGATAATCCGATGATAGTCCACGTGGCAAGAGCCGAGGATTTACGAAAGCTTACTGACGAGATAACGGAAGACGTGAGGAAATTGACAGAAGCCTTTTGGCCGGGGCCGCTTACCATGGTGGTTCACGCAAGACCCGAAGTTTCCAGAATAACTACCGGCGGACTTGATACCGTAGCGGTGAGAATGCCGGATAATGATACGGCGCTGAAGCTGATAGAAGCTGCCGGAGTACCTCTTGCAGGCCCGAGCGCAAATCTTTCCGGGCATCCGAGCCCAACCTCTGCTTCCCATGTTTACGATGACCTTCAAGACAAGATAGACGCTGTTATTCAGGGAGAAAATTGCAGAGTAGGGATAGAATCGACGGTTGTCGATATGACAGAGGAGATTCCTGTGATTTTGCGCCCCGGAATTATAACTGCCGAGGAACTGCAAAAAGTTTTAGGCAAAAAAGTTGAGATAGATCCGGCAATATTCAGAAAACCAAATGTCGGACAAGGCTCGGAAACGGCACAGGGTATAGCTGCCGCCGCTTCTTCGGAGAAGTTGGCGGGCGATTTTTCGGACGAACCCATAGGAGGCTTCGGCTCTTTGCGCACGGCAGCAGTGGATTCGGCAGCGGAGAAGCTGTTGGAACGAAGCTCTGTAGATAAAGCGTTCAAGCCTAAATCACCGGGAATGAAATATAAACATTACGCGCCTAAAGCAGAGATGATAATTTTTTCGGGAGAACCTGAAAAGGTAAGGCTTGCGATAGCCGCAGAAAAGATGGAAAGAGTGGAGTTCGGACAGAAGGTCGGAGTCTTGATATTCGACAGCAACAAGCCGGAAGAGGCTGCCCATCAATTCTTTGCGGAGCTCAGATCCTTTGACAAGAGCGGCGTAGATGTAATATTAGCAGCGGCGTTGAGAGAAGATGGCATTGGCCTTGCAGTTATGAACAGAATGTTCAAATCTGCGGGATACAATATAAGAGAAGTGAAATAGGCCGAAAAACATAAGGCGAAAAGTATATTTCAGGGACTCGGAACCGTCGCGGCGTACAGGCTTTAAAAAAGACAGTAAGCTGCTTGAAGAAAAGCATAGGTGCCGGACAGAGAAAAACAGAGGGCCGTTTAAAGATAAGTTATAGCAGACTGAAGAAGGAGGAGACAAACAAGATGAAAATTGCCATTGCAAGCGACCACGGAGGGTTTGAGCTTAAAGAGCTTATTAAAAACCATCTTTCCGCAAGAAACCTTGAAATTATTGATTTAGGAACAGATTCAGGGGAATCTGTGGACTACCCTTTTTACGGAAAGCTTTGTGGAGAAACAGTGGCTTCGGGGAAAGCTGAACTGGGAATTGTCATATGCGGAACGGGTATAGGAATTTCCATAGCGGCAAACAAGGTTCACGGAATAAGATGCGGCCTTTGTACTTCGGTTGAAATGGCTCGTCTGACAAAACAGCATAATAATGCTAATATCCTTGCTCTCGGAGGAAGAACTACAGAGCCGGAGCTTGCTCTGAAGATAGTTGACGCGTGGCTGGACGAAGAGTTTGAAGGCGGACGTCATCAGCGCAGAGTGGATATGCTGGACAACATGTAAAATATAAATGAGGAGAAGCAGAAATGGGTAAAGTATACGTATTCGACCATCCGTTAATTCAACACAAGACAGCCTTGATGAGAAAGACAGATACCAGCGTTAAAGAATTCAGAGAGCTGGCTCAGGAGGTAGCCACGCTGATGGGCTTTGAGGCCACAAGAGATCTCGAGCTGGAAGAAGTAGAGATTGAAACGCCTATATGTAAAACAAAGATGAAAATGCTTAAAGGAGAGGATATAGCGATAGTCCCTATTTTAAGAGCAGGCCTTGGCTTTGTCGACGGCATGCTGGCGCTTGTTCCCAACGCAAAAGTCGGTCATATAGGGCTATACAGAGACCCGCAGACCCATGAACCTGTGGAGTATTACTGCAAGCTTCCGGTTGATATAGAAAAGAGAAAGATTTTCGTAGTGGACCCTATGCTGGCCACAGGGGGAAGCGCAGTTGCCGCAATAGATTTTATAAAACAGAGAGGCGGAAAAGACATAGTATTCATGTGCCTTATCGCAGCTCCCGAGGGAATCGAAGCTCTTCAGACTGCCCACCCTGACGTAGATATATATATAGCGGCTAAAGACGAAAAACTCAACGAAAATGCGTACATCGTACCAGGCCTCGGAGACGCCGGAGACAGATTATACGGAACAAAATAGAGGGCGAGATGGTAGGCACGGCGGCAGAGGTAATCAGCAGGCCTGTAAAGAAACCTGGAAAAGCCCGTCGGCAGAGGAAAACGGCAAGCCATGCGAGGCGCAGAGATATTTACATAGGCTTGTAAAAACGCCGTTAAGCATATAACAAGAAATTTTAAGGAGAGTATTGATGAAATTTGATTTTATACCTGACGACGTCAGTAAATTTGACAATGTTTACGACGTATTGAAGGAAAGAGGTTTTATAGAGCAGTCCACCGATGAAGAAAAGGTAAGAGAGCTCCTGCAAAACGAAAAGGTAAAGTTTTATATAGGCTTTGACCCTACGGCCGACTGCCTGCACGTGGGACATTTTATGCAGGTCATCATAATGATGTACATGCAGAAATACGGCCATACGCCGGTCGTGCTCATAGGAGGCGGAACGGGCATGGTAGGAGACCCATCCGGAAGAACGGATATGCGTCAGATAATGACTGTGGAGACTATCGAGCATAACTGTAATCAGTTTAAAAAGTTGTTTGACAGATTCCTTGACTTCGATGATGAATGGGAATACGTAGGAAACGAAGGAGTTTTTGTTCCGGGACACGAGAATAAGGCTCCCGAGCCGGGAAAGGCTATCGCTGTCAACAACGCTCGTTGGCTCAGACCTCTTAACTATATCGACTTTCTGAGAGAAATCGGCTCTCTTTTCAATATAAATACTATGCTGAGAGCAGAATGTTTCAAGCAGAGAATGGAACGCGAGGGCGGACTGACTATGTTTGAGCTCAACTACATGCTCATGCAAAGTTATGATTTCATGGTGATGGCTCGTGACTTTGACGTGAAGATTCAATTCGGCGGAAACGATCAGTGGTCCAATATAATAGGCGGCGTGGATTTAACAAGAAAAAAGACCGGTAAAGAAGTATACGGAATGACATTTTCTCTTCTGACTAATTCTGAGGGAAATAAGATGGGAAAAACAGCTAAAGGAGCGCTTTGGCTTAATCCTGAAAAAACCAGTCCGTACGAGTTCTTCCAGTATTGGAGAAATGTGGCCGACGCAGATGTGAATAAATGCCTGAGAATGCTTACTTTCCTTCCGATGCCGGAGGTTGAAAGACTTTCCTCCCTCGAAGGTGCCGAAATCAACAGGGCTAAGGAAATTTTGGCTTACGAGGTGACAAAGCTTGTTCACGGCGAGGAAGAGGCCAAGAAAGCTCTTGACGGAGCTAAGGCTGCCTTTGCCGGAGGAGGCGACATGGCCAACATTCCTACCGTTAAGATGGACAGAGAAATCTTTGAAGGCGAAGGTATAGGAGTCGTAACACTGATTAAGGATCTCGGACTCGTGCCGAGCAACAGCGAGGGCTTCAGAACCATCGAACAGGGCGGCCTGACGGTGGGCGGTAAAAAGGTCGTCGATAAAAAGATGCAGATAACGGCAGATATGTTTGAAGACGGAAAGCTGCTCATTCAAAAAGGCAAGAAAAAATTCCAGATGATAGAGATATAAAAGAGATGTAAACAAATAAATATATAGATGGCTGTGAGCTTTACAGTGAACAGAGCCTGACCGTCAGACGCAGAAAGCAGGCGGTTCCGGCGAGATTACACATGAAGCCTGCGGCCGTCTTTTTTATTGAGGAGAGGGTCTTATTAAATAAGCGGCGGGAGAGGACTTTGCATAAATATATAAATTTTCAGAAAATTCAGAAAATACTATTGACACACATTTTAACTTGATGTATTATAGCGATAACACAAAGAGGAGCAGATTCATGTCAAACATAAAGCTAAGATTGGCAAAAGAATATTTCGGCTTTACTTACGGCAGGGTATTTTATTACTTCGCCGCTTTTACAATGCCAAAATCAGAAATTGCCGCATAGCTGACGTCCTGCGATATGAACCGACGTTCTTTGAATAAAAGTTGAAAAGGCTCGTCAGCGCTGCTGATGGGCTTATTTATTTTCTGAACATTAAAGGAGAGAAAAAAATGAAGAAAGCTATGGTATTACTTCTGGCGCTTATAATGGTGCTGGGCTTGGCCTCCTGCGGAGGAGACGATAAGGGTGAGGGAACCTCAGGAGAAAAAAAGGTTCTCAAGATAGGCGTTATTCAGCTTGTTAAGCATGATGCTCTCGACAGAGCATATGAAGGCTTTGTTGATGAGCTTGCAGAGCTTGGATACGTTGACGGTGAAAATATAGAAATCGACTATCAGAATGCTTCAAACGAGCAGGCTAACTGCCTGACGATAGCAGAGTCGATGGTAAACGACGGCAAAGACCTGATATTTGCAATCGCAACGCCTGCCGCACAGGCTGTAGCCAGCAAGACGGAGGATATTCCTATTCTTATTTCGGCAGTTACAGACCCGGCCGGTTCCGGCTTGATTGAATCTAACGACGCACCGGGAAGAAATCTTTCGGGAACCTCCGATCTTACTCCTGTAGCACAGCAGATAGAGCTGCTCAAGCAGGTTGTTCCCGACGCTGAGAATTTCGCAGTGCTTTATTGCAGCACCGAATCCAATTCCGAGATTCAGCTGAGACTGGCAAAGGAGGCAGCAAAGAAAAACGGTCTTGAGGTAGTTGAAGCGTCCGTTTCTTCTTCCAATGAAATCCAGCAGATGGTGTCCTCTCTCGTAGGCAAGGTAGACGCAATTTACGTTCCTACGGATAATACCATAGTGGCAGGAATGGAGACTGTATCAATGGTTGCCACAGAAGCGAAGATTCCTGTTATTTGCGGAGAGGCAGGCTCAGTGAAGGGCGGAGGACTGATTTCCATTTCCCTTGATTACTATGACCTGGGAGCAAGAACGGCGAGACAGGCTGTAAGAATTCTGGAAAAGGGCGAAGACGTTTCCAAGATGCCTATAGAATACATCGGCGAAGATGAACTTAAGTATTATGTAAACTCAGCAGTAGCTGAGGCTATAGGAATAACTATTCCGGAAGAAATCATGAAAGAGGCTACTATATACGAATAAAAGCTTAAGGCGGGGTTAAGGGCGAGCGATGCCGGAGAAGGCTCATTTCCGGGCAGGCTCAGGGAACCTCGCCCCTTATATTATATGTTTGATAAGTGAGGAGAGAGGATGGACTTTTTATTAAATGTGCTTAAGAACATGCCGGACGCGGCGGCTCTGGGATTGGTCTGGGGTATAATGGCTGTTGGCGTTTACATAACGTTTAAGATTTTGGATATACCGGATATGACCGTAGACGGAACCTTCGCCTTGGGGGGCTGCCTTATAGCCTCTACCGTTTCCTCCGGGATGAATCCGCTGCTTTCAACGCTGCTTGCAATAGTCTGTGGCATGGCGGCAGGTTTCGTTACGGGTATTCTTCACACTAAACTGAAAATTCCGGCGATTTTAGCGGGAATCCTGACCATGTTGGCGCTTTATTCGGTAAATCTCATGATAATGGGCGGGAAATCCAATATAGGACTTACACAGTTCGGAGAAAATAAAGTGGAAACTATTCTTGACGGAATTTCAGAAACCTTCGGTATGAATTCCGATATGGCCAATATAGCTTTGGGACTGATAATCGCAGCAGTTATAATAGCATTACTTTACTGGTTTTTCGGGACTGAGCTGGGAAGTATGATAAGAGCTACAGGAATCAACGAAGATATGGTTAGGGCTCAGGGCGGAAACACTGAAAGAATGAAGATAATCGGTCTTGTTATTGCCAACGGATTCGTAGCGCTTTCCGGGGCTTTGGTGGCTCAGATACAAAGATACGGCGATGTGGGGATGGGAACAGGTACTATAGTAATAGGCCTGGCTTCTATAATAATAGGAGAGGTGCTGCTCGGCAGGAAGGGTTCCTTCAAGGTTCGCTTGTTTTCCGTATTCCTCGGAAGCATTTTGTACAGAGTAATAATAGCCGTAGTGCTGCTTCTGGGCTTCAATCCTAATAACTTAAAACTGCTGACTGCCGTTTTGGTTATCGCGGCGCTTTCAATACCTGTTGCCAGAGAATACACGGGAGAGAGAAGGCGCAGCAGGGCGAATTTGAAAAAATACGAGGGGGTGGAATAAATGCTGGTGTTAAAAGACGTATGCAAAACATTCAATAAAGGCTCCGCCAACGAAAAAGTTGCCTTGCGCGGAGTAGACCTCACCGTGAAAGAGGGAGAGTTCATAACCGTAATAGGCGGAAACGGCGCAGGAAAATCTACGATGCTTAACGCAATTTCAGGTTCATTTTCCATAGATTCGGGTATTATAAAGATAGGCGGCGAAAATGTAACAGCTCAGCCTGAGCATGTTCGCGCCAAAAGAATAGGCAGAGTGTTCCAGGACCCTATGAAAGGAACTGCCGGCGATATGTGGATAGAGGAAAATCTGGCCATCGCCTGGAGGAGAGGAAAACGCAGAGGGCTTAAGTGGGGCGTAACAAAAAGTGAAAGGCAGACTTATAAGGAATTGCTTGCGCCATTTGGTTTAGGCCTTGAGGATCGTCTTTCAACGAAGGTTTCTCTCTTATCGGGAGGACAGCGTCAGGCGCTTACTCTTCTGATGGCGACTGTCCAAAAACCTGATTTGCTGCTGCTTGACGAACACACGGCAGCGCTCGACCCTAAGACGGCGGCAAAGGTGCTGTCTATGACAGACGAGCTCATAAAGGAACACGGCCTGACAGCTATAATGATTACGCATAATATGAAAGACGCTATTAAATACGGCAATAGGCTGATAATGATGATGGACGGCAAAATCATATACGATGTTTCCGGAGAAGAAAAGGAAAGACTTAAAGTTTCCGACCTCCTTGAAAAGTTTGAAACATCTACGGGAGAAGAGTTTGCCAACGACAGGATGTTGCTTATTTAAAGCGGCGGACGTTGGGGAGAGTTTAATGAGTATAGAAGTAATTCAGGGAGTTATGATTCCTTTTCTTGGCACCGTTTTAGGCTCAGCCATGGTGTTTTTTGCCAAAGGAGAGATGAACCGTATGGTTCAGAGAGCGCTTACAGGTTTTGCTGCGGGAGTGATGACGGCGGCTTCTGTGTGGAGTCTCCTGATTCCTTCCATGAACCATGCGGAAAACATGGGCAAGCTGGCTTTTGTGCCGGCGGCGGCAGGCTTTTGGGCAGGAATTCTGTTTCTTCTCATTTTGGACATGAGCATACCGCATATGCACATGAACAGTGCGGAAGCTGAGGGGCCTAAGTGTCGCATTAAGAAAACTTCTATGCTGGTTCTTGCCGTTACGCTGCATAATTTGCCGGAGGGAATGGCTGTGGGCGTGGTGATTGCCGGTTGGATTTCCGGTGATTCTCTCGTACCGGCGTCGGCTGTTATGGCGCTTTCTCTTGGAATAGCCATTCAGAATTTTCCTGAGGGAGCTATAATTTCAACGCCTCTTTACAGTGAGGGTATGAACAGAGGAAGGGCTTTTCTTTATGGAGGTCTTTCAGGAATTGTGGAGCCGATAGGGGCGATAATGACTATTCTGGCCGCCGGATTCGTAACGCCGCTGCTTCCGTATCTTCTCAGTTTTGCAGCGGGAGCAATGATATATGTGGTCGTTGAGGAGCTTATTCCGGAGATGTCCGAAGGGAAACACTCGCATGTCGGCATTATATTTTTTGCAGCCGGTTTTGCTCTCATGATGATTCTCGACGTGGCTCTCGGATAGCGCGCAGGTGCATCGGTTAAAATATGGCTTATAGTTTTGGCTGTAAGGCGCGGGTATATGGATAAAAAAATTATAGATAAGAGAACACCGCCGTATGGGAAAACCTGTGCGGCGGTTTTTTAGTATGAGGATTTTTGAGATGAGGAACTCTGGAAGGTCATGTGAAAAGTTTTTATGGGGGTTTCCGCAGAACTCTTTGCGATGTTTTCTGTGAAAAGCAGATGCAGCCGCAGCGGAGAACTAATAAATCATAAAAGTTGACACCTTTATTACGGTGATATAAGATTGAAATTGAAAGGAAGCGGACGCATGGATAACACGAAAAAAATCACCGGGGTGCTTGAAGCCGTAGCAACGGGTATGAGCCGGGGACTTATATACATTAAAGAAGATTATACAATAGGAGCTTGCAGCGAGCTTGCCAGAGAGATTCTCGGCATAACTCTCAGCCAGGGACAAAGCCATGAGGCGGGCAGCCTTGAGGAGGGCGATATAGTCGTAATAGCCGATAATGACCTGGGAAACGACGATGAATTAAATACAGAAATTCTCAAAACCATAAACGTCAGCGATAAGGATATTAAACCGGGAGACGCATTTTTAGCTGTAGGCGTATATAAAAATCAAAAGATTCAGCCGGTATATAAATTTACTTCCGGCTATATGCCGAATCAGATAATGAAGATGGAAGAAAAGTATCTGGGCTTTAATATTTCTGCTGAGATAGATTTCGGTCGGAACAGAATCTCAATAGCTGTCAATGAAAACGTATATGCCATGAACTATCTCGAAGCGGTAGGACATATGGTAATCATAGATAAAAACAGCGGAAGGGTTAAATTCTTTCAAGAAAAGGGGTACAGCTTCAGAAAAGAAGAAGCGGGGCGGCTCCTGCAAGGCTGCCCTTTCCTGGAGAAAAAGGCGGGAAGCGCCGAAAAGGAAGAGGCCTCAGTCTGCGGAGAGGACGCCTTTTCGCTGTTCGACGGCAAAAGGTTTCTTGACGCTGTGAAAACAACCATGGAAGAGGGGGACAGTCACGGGGAGAAGGGCGTTTACGAGATATATAAAAGGCCTCTTTACTGCCATTTTGTAAGAGTAAGAGACAAGGGCGACGGCGATGGAGTCTATGTTTTCGTACAGGATAAGGACATCGTGGAAAGCCAGCTCGCTTCAAGGGATGTGATGGCGGCAGAGCTTGAAAAGCTGAGGCGGAAGAAACTTGAGTATGACGATTCTTTCGGAGAGAACGAGTTCAGCAGATTGATTGGCAACGGCAAGGAGATGATGGTGGTCAAGGGAATGGCCTATAAAGCGTCGAAGAATAAATTCAACGTTATCATAACCGGTGAAAGCGGAACCGGCAAGTCCATGCTTGCAAGGATGATTCACGATGCACAGATGCCGGATAAGCCTTTTGTAGAGGTGTGCTGCAATGCAATTTCTCCGACGTTATTTGAAAGCGAGCTTTTCGGATATGCGCCGGGGGCGTTTACGGGAGCCTCGGCCGGGGGTAAGGCCGGATATTTTGAGGAGGCTGACGGCGGCACGATCTTTTTAGACGAAATAGGAGATATACCGCCTGAGATACAGATAAAGCTGCTCCATGTGATACAGAATAAGCGTATTTACAGAGTGGGAGAAACCAAACCGATAGACGTAGACGTAAGGATAATATCTGCGACAAACAGAGATCTCGAAAAGGAAATTAAAAAAGGTGTTTTCAGAGAGGATTTGTATTACAGGATAAGCGTTTTCCCGATTCATATACCGCCGCTTAGAGAGAGAAAAAAGGACTTGTACTTTCTCGCCAATGAGATTTTGAAAAAATGCCACAGCAGATACGGACTCGAGCAAAAACAACTTTCGTGGGAGGCTGTAAACGAGATAATGACATATTCTTGGCCGGGCAATGTGAGAGAGCTGGAAAATATCATCGAGAGGGCGGCCAGCATATGCGACGGCAGACTTATATATTCGGAACACCTGATGCTTCCGAGGCTTCGGGAAAAGGAAAGAGGTACGCTGAAGGAAAGGCTTCTCGCTGAAGAGCGGCGTATAATAAAGGACGCGCTCCAAAAGAATAATTATGACAGAGGAAGGACCATAGAGGAGCTGGGAATATCAAGAGCGTCGTTTTATCAGAAGATGAAAGAGTTAAAAATATAAGGATAAAGTCTGAAAAGATATAAGAATAGAGTCTGAAAAAATAGACTGCAAATCTTAAATTTTGTACCGATTTTATATCGCCGGGAAAGCGGCCGGATGATAAACGTTGAAATTTCAACGTCTATTCTCCGGCTGTTTTTTGTATAAATTTGGCATATTATTTGCTCTTATTAGAAATAAAGCTGAAGAGGAAAGGATGCGCATAAATGATTAAAGAAATAAAGAACGGGAAACTGTACTTTGACGGCTGTGATACCGCCGAGCTTGCAAAAAAGTACGGAACACCTCTTTACGTAATGTCTGAGACAGATATTTTAAACAGGATTTCAGAGCTTAAGGAGACCTTTTGCGAAAAGTATGACGGAGCTCGAATTGCTTACGCATGCAAGGCTTTTTGCACTAAAGCCATGATAAAACTTTGCGAGAGGGAGGGAATCTGTATCGACGTAGTTTCGGGAGGAGAACTTTATACTGCGATTGCGGCCGGATTTCCGCCGGAGAGGATAGAATTCAACGGCAACAACAAGCTTCTGCCAGAACTGGAAGCAGCCATAGACTACGGCATAGGCAGGATTATAATCGACGGGCTCGGGGAGCTGGAGATGATTGAAGAAATTTGTAAGGAAAAGGGGAAAACAGCAAAGGTGCTTTTTCGGATTACACCGGGAGTTAAGGCTGATTCTCACGATTACATGGTTACAGGCAAAAAGGACTCGAAGTTCGGAATCCCGCTGGACGAGGAGGTCTTCTATCCCGAAATTGCAAAAGCCGTCAATTCGCCTTATGTGGATTTTTACGGACTTCATTTTCACCTCGGCTCACAGCTGTTTGATAGAAAACCGTTTGAAAAGGCTTTAGATATAACTCTCGGTCTTGTGAAAGAAATAAGGGAGAGATTGAATTTTGATATTAAGGAGTTGAACCTCGGAGGCGGTTTCGGAGCAACCTATACAGATGAAGAGCGCAAACCGTTTTCGTATTTCATAGAGCCTATGATGAATAAGATAAGGGCGTTTTGTGAAAAGGAGGACATGAAGCTTCCTTCGCTGGTCGTTGAACCGGGAAGAAGCCTTGTAGCCGAGGCCGGAATAACTCTTTATACGGTAGGCAGGATAAAGGATATAAAAGGAGTAAGGAAGTACGTTTCGGTGGACGGCGGAATGTTTGATAATATAAGGCCGGCTCTTTACCGGGCCTCTTACAGCGGAACAGTGGCAAATAAAGCGGATTTTCCTAATGATGAAAAGGTGACTGTATGCGGCAAATGCTGCGAGTCCGGAGACATTCTGTTTAAGGATTATATGATACCCGCAGAAACAAAAACGGGAGATTTGTTAGCAACTTTCAGCACAGGTGCATACGGATATTCTATGGCCTTTAATTACAACAGGAATCCGATTCCTGCCGTGGTAATGGTGAAGGATGGAAGGAGCGAAGTCATAGTAAAGCGTCAGACTTATGAAAATATGATTTCAAACGATGTGATTCCTGACTCTCTCAAATAAGGGCCGAATAAGGTTTTTTGCTTTTAAACATCAAGAACGGAGGGCTTGAAATGAAAACACTGATTAAAAACGGGTTTGTGGTGGATCCGGCAAACGGAATAAACTCCAAGCTGAACCTGATTGTTGAAGACGGAAAGATTGCGGAAATCACTGCGGAGGAGCCTGAGTGCGACGAAGTCATAGACGCTGAGGGAAAGTATGTGACGCCCGGCTTTATAGACATACACATGCACGAAGAAGGCTATGACGAAAAGGAAAAAAAGATTAAAGACTCAATAAACCTTTCCATGCTGAGAATGGGCGTAACCACAGCGATAGGAGGCAACTGCGGAGATAATTATATGGACCCTGCCGATTATCTCGATTGTCTCGATTCAGATGGCGGCCCTATTAACATGGGAATGTTGGCGGGGCATACTTATTTCAGAAACAAGGCGGGGCATACCGACAAATATACTGAGATTGCAGACAAAGAACTTTCATCTATGACGAAAATGATTGAAAGCGCGCTGGAGAAAGGCTGCATAGGCGTTTCTTTCGGAATAAGATATGTTCCCGGTATAAACGAAAGGGAATTGCTCGAGTGCGGCAAACTTTGCAGAAAGTCAGGAAAAATGGTGACGGCTCATGTCAGAGACGATGCGGAATTTATTTTCGGAGCCGTTGAGGAGCTGATAAATGTGGGAGAAAAGCTAAACGTGCCGGTGCAGGTTTCCCACGTCGGCAGCATGGGAGGTTTCGGACAGATGGAGGAAATGCTCAGGCTCATAGACTCTGCTAAGGCCAATAATTTAGACGTTACCGCCGACTGCTATCCGTATTATGCATTCAGCACAAGAATAGGCGAAACTACATATGATGAAGGCTTTCTGGAAAGATATAAGGCGGATTATTCCGTAATCGAGGTATGTGAAGGAAAGTACAAGGGAATGAGGTGCAACGAAGAAATTTTCAGAGAGCTCAGAGAATTTTACCCACAGACCATAACCGTATGTCATGTTATGAAGCCTGAGGATGTAGATATGGCGCTGCTTCATCCGAACGTAATGCTTGCAAGCGACGGGCTTCTCAATGATGGACAGGGACACCCCAGAGGGGCGGGAACCTTCCCTCGATTCATAAAAAACTATGTTAAAACTGGCAGGCTGCCTCTCTACGACGCTGTGAACAAGATGACCGCCATGCCGGCAAAAAAACTCGGCCTTGAAAGCAAGGGACGTCTAAACAAGGGCGCCGATGCAGATATTGTGATATTCGATTTGGAAAAAATATCTGATACAGCAACCTTTGACAAGCCTGTTGAATATCCTGTAGGGATAGACTATGTTTTCATAGGCGGCAAACCGGCTCTCTGTAATAACAGGATAATTAACGACAGGTTGGGAAAAGCCGTGAGAAAATTTTAGTAAAATTTAAATAAGATGTAAAAGGAGAAGAAAAATGGATTTTGGAATTTTATCTGTCATCCCGCCGCTGTGTACAATTGCGCTTGCCATTATAACGAAAAATGTATTTTTAGCACTTATGATAGGCGTGCTTCTCGGAAATCTCATTTTGGACGGAGGCAATGTCTTAGCGGCCTTCGATGATTCCCTCAACGGCGTAATAAACGTATTCGCGAGCTCCAGCAATACGATTACGCTCGCCTCTATCTTGCTTATAGGAGCGATAATATACATAATTGAAAAGGCGGGCGGAATTTCCGGTTTCGTAGAGGTGATGGTAAGAAAAAGAGCTTTGATTAAAAGTAAAAAGGGAGCGAACGTATTTACATGGCTTCTCGGCGTATTGATTTTCACCTCCGGTTCGCTGAGCTGCATGATAGTAGGTTCTGTTTCAAGACCAATAAACGACGCACTGAAAGTTCCTCATGAAAAGGCGGCTTTTCTGGTTCACTCCACCTCAACGCCTGTATGCGTGCTCATACCGCTCAGCGGTTGGCTGGCATCCATGATAGGCTATCTGACGTCCGGCGGAGTTGCAGAGGGCGAAGCCATGTCGACGCTGGTCAAATCAATACCGCTTAACTTCTATTGTTTATTGGCGGTATTAGGATGCCTGCTCTTTTCTCTTACAGGAAAAGATATAGGCCTGATGAAAAAAGCAGAGGAAAGAGCGCTCGCAACTGGATATCTGGATGATCCAAAGTCCAATCCTTCTGCCAGTAAAGGTGATGAAGAAATTTCTATAGATACTGATAAACCTAAGGCCATAACGCTGATTTTACCTCTTCTCAGTATGATTGCGGGAGTTATAGTTACTCTGCTGGTTACAGGCGGCGGTAACCTCCTAAACGGAAGCGGTATGCAGGCTCTTCTCTGGGGTGTATTCACCGCTCTTGTGGTTCTCGGAATAATGGTTATCGTTCAAAAGATATATACTTTCGGTCAGTTTATAGATAATATCTTCAAGGGCTGCTCAAGCATGCTTTCCATTGCAGCGATTCTGATGTTCGCTTTTACGCTGTCACCGATAGTAAGCGCTCTTGGAACGGGAACATACCTTTCAAGCATTTTCGAGCAATTCCTGATTCCTGCGCTTCTTCCTGTGCTGGTGTTCATAATGTCATGCCTGCTTTCGTTTGCGACAGGAACTTCTATGGGGACCATGGCAATCATGTCGGTAATTGCTTTACCGATGGCTATGAATCTTGACATGAGTATTCCGCTTGTGGCTTCGGCCGTCTGGGGAGGAAGCATATTCGGAGATCACGCTTCTCCTGTATCTGACACGACTATAATGAGCTGCGCGACTACGGGTTGCAACATCATAGACCACGTGAAGACCCAGGCTCCTTACTGTATACTTTTCGCAGCTTGTACGGTAATCTTCTATCTGATTGCAGGGTTTGTAGTGTAATCATTACAGGCGACTTTTGATAGGTTTGATTCTTGCGAATCTTGATTTTTGCCGACGTTTGTTTTATGCAGTCGGCGGGGATGCCGGCGTTTGCCTCTTGCTGAGATTTGACTTTTTCCTATGGTTTGCTTTTGTCAACTTTCGTCTAAAGCGATGACCGATTTACCGCCCGTTCTTTCGAACGGTGTTCGATTTGCTGCTCTTCCTTCAAACGGCGTCCGATTTGTCAATACGCAATTCATACGGGAGGCGCAGTGCTTCCTGATGACGATTCAAAACTTGCAGATAGTTACCGACGTAATATTTGCAGATGTCGGCCGGCCCTTAAAACAGGCCGGCCGATTTTGTAAGAAAGGAATAGATGCGCAGGTGTTTATGATTCATGTGAAAATATTTATAGCTACATTATAAAAAGTCCTTGATTTTACAATGATCTACCTATATAATATAAAAGCACGTTTATGTGTTCTTGGGAGCAGGATGGGAATCCGTCCGTCAGCCCCAAAACTAAAAAGTTTTAGTATATCGAAAACGATTCTTAAACGGACCGCAAGACGTTAAAGGAGAATCCAAGTAGACAAAGCCGAAACCATTCAGCTTGACAGCGCCTATGCTAAGACGCATCAAGACAGGCTGAATCGAGTAGGTAGAAAGGAAGAAAAATGAAATCATTCATCGCAAAGCCTGCGGAAGTTGAACGTAAATGGTACGTTGTAGACGCTGAAGGCAAGACTCTCGGAAGAATGGCTTCCGAAGTTGCTTCT
This sequence comes from uncultured Clostridia bacterium, assembly GCA_937900415.1. Lineage (GTDB taxonomy): Bacteria > Bacillota > Clostridia > Peptostreptococcales > Anaerovoracaceae > Fimisoma. The sequence continues at coordinate 1,028 of CALCEY010000007.1, read as the reverse complement.
ATACTGAGAGGCAAGAAAAAACCGACTTACACACCACATGTTGATTGCGGAGATTACGTAATTGTTATCAATGCTGAAAAGGTGGAAGTTACAGGTAAGAAGAGAAAAGAAAAAATCTACAAGAGACATACAGGCTATCCTGGCGGTTTAAGAGAGACTACTTTTGAAAAGCTTCAGGCAAAGAAACCTGAAGAAATCATCAGACATGCTGTAAAGGGTATGCTTCCTGATGGAAAGCTTGGCAGACAGATGCTTAAGAAGTTAAAGGTTTATGCAGGCCCTGAGCATGCTCATGCAGCGCAGAAGCCGGAAACTTGGGAAATCTAGGAAAGGGGAATAGACAATGGCAAAGATTCAATATCAAGGAACAGGCAGAAGAAAAAGTTCAGTTGCTAGAGTTAGATTGATCCCTGGAACTGGAAAGATAACTGTCAATAAGAGAGATTTGGAAAACTATTTTGGAACAGAAATTGTTAAGAGAGAAGTAAGAAGACCTTTTGAAGTAGCAGGCTGCGAGGGCAAGTATGATGTTATCGCAACTGTAAACGGCGGAGGTTTTACAGGTCAGGCAGGCGCACTGAGACACGGAATCTCAAGAGCTCTCTGCGTAGCTGATAAAGAAAGCTACAGAGCGCCTCTCAAGGCTGCGGGTTTCCTTACAAGAGACTCCAGAATGAAGGAAAGAAAGAAATACGGTCTCAAAAAGGCAAGAAGAGCAAGCCAGTTCTCAAAACGTTAATAAACGTTTCAGAACAAACAATTTCAAAAAGATTTTACAGCTCCTCAGGATTTCGGTCTTGGGGAGTTTTTGTATACGTCTCAGAGGCGGGCATATAGAATATTTTGCGGAATTTGAAGTTTAATCTTTGCTTTCGATTCATACGGCAGTATGTTATAATGAACCCAAAATCAAGATGTTCGGCGTTGCCGCAAAGAAGGGTTCATTGAAACGCCGTTTGCCATACTGCTGAGCGTTATAATGAACCCAAAATCAAGATGTTCGGCGTTGCCGCAAAGAAGGGTTCATT
>CALCEY010000006.1 GCA_937900415.1 uncultured Clostridia bacterium | reverse complement strand
ATCTGTTCCACAAAATGTTCGTCAAACTGCGGTACTTCCTTGTTGGGCTGTTCAGGTTGTTCAAACTGAATATCCCTGTATTCAAAGTGATAGTCCATATATTCTTTAATAAAGTTTTCGGCATTCATACTTCCGATGATTCCGTTTACTCCTAAGATCATTGTGATACCCATAAACAGGGACATAAACACAAGGATCGCGCGCTTTTTGTCACGGAATACATTGTGAAACGCCATTATGTGTAGTTTTCCGCCATTGGTAGAATTTCTGCTTTTGGTTTTCTTCGGCGCGAAGTTCTGAAATTTCAGCGCTTCCACAGGCGAAATTTTTGCTGCCGCTTTTGCAGGTGCGTTGCAGGCAATCCAAACTGTTACCGCCGAAAAAATGATTGACAAAATATAGATGGACGGGTGGAAAAACATTTCGGCGTCCATTATCGACTTGCCCTGTTCAAAGCCATCGTTCAAAACAAATGGAACAATTCCAAAGGAAACAGCGGTAGCTAACAAAATACCAATGGGAATACCAATACAAGCAAACCTTACTGCTTGACTTTTTACCAATGATTTAATTTGTACCTGTGTTGTACCCAGCGTTTTCATCAAGCCGTAAAAGCGGGTGTCCTTTGATATGGAGATGTACAGGACATTGTAAATGAGCAGATAACCGCTGCCGATTATGAATAACACCAAAAGGATTACCATTGCGATAACTGAGCCGTTTGATGATTTCATCGAAACCGAACCGCTGAAAGATTGATTTTCATTCAACTCCACATCTTTTTGAATACGCATAAAATCATCGGGCATTTTATTCAGCGATAAAGAGAGAATGCCGTCTTGTGCCATTGTATAACCTGCATTTTTACAATACGCCTCGGAAATAAAGCCCATTCCCGTGCCTGTATAGGAATGAAACCAGCCGCTTAATATGAAAGTTTTTTCCTGCTGACCGTTTTTATCATAGTAGGACAGCGGGATTTCCATATTCAGTTTCGGGTCTGTAATGCCGAGCTGTGCGAGGGCATCCTCCGACAGCATGATTTCATTTTCGCTTGCGGGGTATTTGCCCTCCAAATCCTTAATTGCTTCCTGATAGTGTTTTTCCCATTCGGTGGTGTCATAATACTGAAGCGCAATAGAAAGCTCACGCCCCTCGTCGTTCTTCGCGGCAACCGAGCCGACCATATATTGTGTACCGACGATTTTAACATATTCCAAATCCTTAATCTTCTGTTCCTGCTCCGCCGTCGGCATCGCAAGAGACACATCAGCGGTTGTACCTGCGGTACGCACCTGCATTAACTTCATATTTTCCATATAGTTAATGCCTAAACTGAACACGGTAGTTATCATAAAGGTAGTGAGGACGATTGCAAACACCGCAAGCAGATTACGAGTGCGGTTTGCTTTCATCATTCCCTTTTCCACTCGCTTGATTGCTTTCTTATTTCGGTTAGCGTGCATACCTGTCACCTCCCGAAACGACCTTGCCGTCCTCAATGCGGATTATGCGGTCTGCCATCTGAGCGATTTCCTCATTGTGAGTAATCATAATCGTGGTTTGATGGAACTGCCTGCTTACAGATTGCATCAGTAAAATAACGTCCATACTCGTTTTGGAATCCAAATTGCCGGTTGGCTCGTCGGCAAGAATTATAGCGGGCTTTGTTGCAAGTGCCCGAGCAATCGCCACTCTCTGCTGCTGTCCGCCGGAAAGCTTGTTCGGCATATTTTTAAGCTTTCGCTCCAGACCAAGTGTATGAATAATATCTCTTACAAAGCCTGTATCGGTTCTTCCTCCATCGATCTCAATGGGATATACGATATTTTCATGCACATTTAAGACCGGCAGCAAATTATAATTCTGAAAAACAAAACCGATATTCCTGCGCCTGAAAATCGTCAGCTCCTCGTCATTCATTTTTAAAAGCTCTTTGCCCCTAACAGTTACGCTGCCGGATGTAGGACGATCCAAACCGCCTATCATATTAAGCAGTGTGGATTTTCCGCTGCCGGATGTGCCGATTACGGCGACAAACTCGCCTTCCTCCACGGAAATAGATACACCGTCCAAAGCACGGACTTCGTTTTCTCCGCTTCCGTATATTTTTCTTAAATCCTTCGTTTCAAGTATTGCCATATTAAAACCTCCAAATTCCTTTTGTGGTTTCAGTATAGCAACCACTTCTTACAATATCATTACAGTGCGTCGTAAAAATATACAAATCATACGTCCAACGACCCTGCAAATATGCAAAACCCCGCCCAATGGCCTTGCAATATACAAGAGGGCGGGGTAATATCTTATTTTATTCTTTTGGTCTTAAAGTCCGAGTCCGAAATTTTTCTTAACACGCTTCATGGTTTTCTGAGCTATTGCATCGGCTTTTTCAGCGCCCTCCCTCAAGACTCTGATGAGCTCTTCCGACTGGCGGATTTCCTCATATCTCTTACGTATAGGGGCAAGGGCGTCAACCGTAACCTCGACCAAATCCTTCTTGAAATCTCCATAGCCTTTGCCTTCATATTTCTTTTCAAGCTCCTCGATTGAAGCTCCGGAAAGAGCACTGTATATATTGAGAAGATTACTTATTCCCGGCTTATTTTCGATATCAAAGCGCACTGAGCCTTCAGAATCAGTCGTCGCTTTCATTATTGATTTTTTAATTTTAGACGGTTCATCCAGCAGAGAAATGCGAGAATGAATATTTTCCGCACTCTTACTCATCTTTTTGGTTGGATCGTCAAGAGCCATAACTCTGGCCCCCGCCTTTAGGAAACGACCCTCCGGTATAACGAAGGTGTCCTCATATTTTACGTTTACTCTTGATGCAATATCTCTGCAAAGCTCTATATGCTGTTTTTGGTCGTTTCCGACAGGCACTATATCGGTGTCGTATAAAAGTATATCTGCCGCCATCAGAACGGGGTAGGTGAATAAGCCCGCCGGCGCCGATTCTTTATTTTTGCTTTTATCTTTAAACTGCGTCATGCGGGAAAGCTCGCCGGTATACGAATTACAGGTGAGAATCCATGAAAGCTCCGCATGTCCGGAAACATCTGACTGAACGAATACTATGGATTTTTCCGGATTCACTCCGACTGCAAGATAAAGCGCCGCAACGTCAAGGATATGCTTCTTTAAAGCTTTAGGCTCTTGCGGAACGGTGATTGCATGCATATCTACTATGCAATATATACATTCATGATCCTCCTGAAGTTCAACAAACTGCTTCAAAGCTCCGAGATAGTTACCCAGATGGATATTGCCCGTCGGCTGTACGCCGGAAAAAACTCTTTTCATTTCAAATTGCCTTCTTTCTTAAACTGTTCGATTATGCTCTTTTCAGCACGTGAAATAGTCATCTGGGAAACTCCCAGCTCTTTAGCTATTGCCGCCTGCGATTTATTTTCAATAAATCTTTCCTTAAATATGTATCTATAGGTTTCGCTGAAGCTTGAAAGAACCTTAGAAATTATCTCGTTTAATTCGACCCTTTCATATCCGTAATCTTCAAAGCCTATGTACTGTTCAAGAGGATTGTCCTCGTTCTCATCGGTAGCTCCTGAGCTTTCAAGAGAATATGTTCCGTATGCCTTAGAACTCTCCATAGCCTGCATTATCTGTTCTCCGGAAAATCCCGTCACCTCCGAAATCTCATCTATGCTGGGCGTTCTTCCGAGACTGGCACTGAGCTCCCCCTTAACCTCATACACTTTAGAGGTTATCTCCTTGAGGCGCCGCGGAACCTTTAGGCTCCATTGCTTATCGCGGAAATACTTTTTTATTTCTCCGAGAATTGTGGGCGTAGCAAAGCTCTTGAACTCAAAGCCCTTTGACGGATCAAAGCGTTCAACTGCCGAAACTAATGCAAGCGCTCCAACTTGATAGAGATCGTCGTAATCTACACCTTTTCCCAAATACTTTCTTATCAGGATATCAACCATGTACAAATTTTCTTCAACGATCTTATTTCTAACCTGTATTGTAGGGTGTTTTACGTACTGGTCGAATAATTCTGAACTCATTATTTTTCCTTTACCATTTTAATGGTCTTCTTGCCCTGAGTATTGTCTATGATCTCTACCCTTGTCATAAGGGACTGTATCACAAACACTCCCAGATTGCCCTCGTTGGGGCAATCCAGGCAAGGCTTTTTAACCTTTTTGATTTTATGGTCAGAACTCATGTCCTCTACTGAAATTTCAAGCTTCCCATTATCTACAAGACATTCCACCTGATATTTTTCAGCAAAGCCCTCCGAACCGTGACAGCTTATATTTCTGCATGCTTCAGCGACAGCCGTCTTTATATCGTCTATCTCGTCTATGTTGAATCCCGCCGTATTGGCAACGGAACCGATTGCAAGACGTACCATAGTTATATATTCAGGCTTGCCCGGAATGATAAATGTCAGCTTGTCTGTCATTTATAACGCCTCCTTTTAAATGCTACAGCGAAAGCTGTTCTCCATCTTCCTTTTTCGCTTCTTTTTTATCTTCTTCCTCAAGCTCTTCTTCACGAGCCACTTTAGCTAAAGCGATTATGTTGGCGTCTCCCGTAACGCTCATAATCTTGACGCCCTGGGTAGCTCTTCCGAGGCGCGAAACCTCGCCTGCCTGCATCCTTATAATTATTCCGTCGGAATTTATAAGCATAATGTCGTCGTCATCGTCTACGACCATAGCGCCTACCAATTCTCCCGTTTTCTTGAATTTTGCCTTATCGTAAGTCAGCAGACCTTTTCCTCCTCTGACCTGAGTTTTGTATTCTTCAACCTTTGTTCTCTTACCGAAGCCTTTTTGTGTTACGACTAAAAGCTCCTGCCCCGGCTCGACAAGCTCCATGGCGACTACCTCGTCATCCTTTTCCAGCTTTATGGCTCTCACGCCTCCGGCAATTCTTCCCATAGGTCTGACGTCTTCTTCAGAGAAGGAGATACATTTTCCGTGCTTGGTGACGATTATTACCTTGTTGCTTCCCGTAGTCTGCTTGATTCCTATAAGCTCGTCACCCTCCTTGAGATTCATCGCAATCAAGCCGGTTTTCCTGTTGGTGTTGAAGTTGGAAAGAGCTGTCTTTTTGATGGTTCCGTCCTTGGTAACTCCGATAAGGAATTTATCCTCTGCAAATTCCTTTATAGGAATTACGGCCGTAATCCTCTCTTTCTGCATGAGGTTAAGGAAGTTGACGGCAGGAGTTCCTTTCGCGGTTCTTGCTGCCTCCGGAATTTCATACGCTTTGATTCTGTGAGCTTTTCCGGTATTTGTAAAGAAAAGCAGGTGATCGTGGGTCGAGGTCATTATCATATTCTTGACGAAATCGTTTTCACGAGTCGTTATGCCGGTAATTCCCTTTCCGCCTCTTCTCTGCGCTCTGTAAGTATCAGCCGGAACTCTCTTGATATATCCCAGATGAGTGAGCGTTATGCAGACATTCTGCTCTTCGATAAGATCCTCCTCCTCTAATTCTTCGGCGGCGGCCATTATCTTAGTCTTTCTCTTATCTCCCCATTTTTCCTTGATTTCGATAAGCTCTTCTTTAACTACGCCCATCAGCTTGTGCTCATCGGCAAGAAGCTCCGCATAGTAAGCGATTCTCTTCAAAAGCTCGTTATACTCGTTTTGAATCTTCTCTTTCTCCAGACCCTGCAATCTGCGCAGCTGCATGTCCAGGATAGCCTGAGCCTGAATCTCAGAAAGCTTGAATCTGTCCATCAGCTTTTCCTTGGCGTCGTTATAGCTGTTTCTGATTATCTTTATTATCTCGTCTATATTATCTAAAGCTATCAGATAGCCTTCCAGTATATGAGCCCTCGCTTCGGCCTTTTTCTTGTCGAAGATGGTTCTCCTGGTGACAACTTCTTTCTGATGCTTGAGATATTCGCTGATTATCTCATAAAGATTTAAAATCTTTGGACGGCCGTCGACCAGAGCCAGCATTATCATTGAAATGCTTTCCTGCATCTGAGTGTGCTTATAGAGCCTATTGAGAACGATATTGGCGTTGGTATCTCGCTTAAGCTCGATAACGATTCTCATTCCTTTTCGGTTGGACTCGTCACGGATCCCTGTGATTCCTTCTATTCTCTTATCTCTTACAAGGTCGGCTATCTTCTCTATAAGTCTGGCTTTGTTGACCTGGTAAGGGATTTCTGTAACTATGATCTGTTGTTTGCCGTGGTTTGCTTCTTCTATTTCCGCTACGGCTCTTACTATCACTTTACCCTGTCCGGTGCGGTAAGCTTCTCTCATAGGAGCCTTGCCCATTATCATTGCTCCGGTAGGGAAGTCCGGCCCTTTTACTATCTTTATCAGATCTTCAACGGTGGCTTCCGGTTCGTCAATCACCTTGACAGCTGCGTCTATTACCTCGCAAAGATTGTGAGGAGGTATGGAGGTTGCCATGCCTACGGCAATACCGTTTGAGCCGTTTACAAGAAGATTTGGAAATCTCGACGGAAGAACGTCCGGTTCTTTTTCTTCTCCGTCGAAGTTCGGTGAAAAGTTTACTGTTTCTTTATCTATGTCGCGAAGCATCTGAAGAGCCAGCGGCGTCATTCTTGCTTCCGTATAACGCATGGCGGCTGCGCCGTCTCCATCTACTGAGCCGAAGTTGCCGTGACCGTCGACGAGGGTATATCTTATATTGAAAGGCTGCGCCAGTCTTACCATTGCATCGTATATGGAAGAGTCTCCGTGAGGGTGATATTTACCCATTACTTCACCGACGATACGAGCCGACTTTTTATGAGGCTTATCGGGAGTAACGCCGAGACCGCTCATTCCGTAAAGTATCCTTCTGTGTACCGGTTTAAGTCCGTCTCTTACGTCAGGAAGGGCACGTCCGACAATTACACTCATGGCGTAGTCGATATAGGAGTCTTTCATCTCCTTGTTTATTTCATGCTGTATAAGCTTTTGATCTTCTAAAAATGTTGCCATTTACATCGCCCTCCTTTCCCTAAATATCCAGCGTAGCATAAACCGCATTTTCTTCTATAAATTTTTTGCGTGGAGGAACCTTGTCTCCCATAAGAATGGAGAAAGTCTGGTCAGCCTCTGCACTGTCTTCTATGGTTATCTGTATTAGAGTTCTGTGTTCATAATCCATGGTGGTATCCCAAAGCTGCTCAGCATCCATCTCTCCGAGACCCTTGTAACGCTGAATGTCGGCTTTTCCCGCTTTTTCCTCAAGAGTCTTCATAAGCTTGGCCTGTTCTTCTTCGCTGTAGGTATAGTATACATCCTTGCCTTTTTTCACCTGGTAAAGAGGCGGCTGGGCAGCATAAACATAGCCTCCTTCAATCAGAGGTCTCATGTATCTGTAGAAGAACGTAAGCAACAATGTTCTTATGTGTGCTCCGTCAACGTCGGCATCTGTCATTATTATTATCTTATGGTATCTCAGCTTATCGACGTTAAAATCGTCTCCTATGCCGCAGCCGAAAGCCGTTATCATGTTCTTTATCTCGTCCGAGCCGAGAATTCTGTCAAGCCTTGCTTTTTCGACGTTTAATATTTTACCTCTGAGAGGAAGTATTGCCTGACGCTTTCTGTCTCTTCCGTCCTTGGCGCTGCCCCCGGCGGAATCTCCCTCGACAAGGAAAATTTCGCACTGAGAAGGGTCTTTATCTGAACAGTCGGCCAGCTTTCCCGGAAGAGAAAAGCTTTCGAGAGCCCCCTTTCTCCTTGTCATGTCTCTGGCTTTTCTGGCAGCTTCCCTCGCACGGCAAGCTTTGATACATTTTTCAAGTATTATCTTTGCCTGAGCCGGATTTTCCTCAAGGAAAGCAGTAAGATGCTCGTTGGTCGAGGTCTCTACGAAGCCTCTCATATCCGGATTTCCCAGCTTTGCTTTCGTCTGTCCCTCAAACTGAGGCTCGGCTAATTTAACTGAAACTATAGCGGTAAGGCCTTCTCTTACGTCTTCTCCGCTCAGTGAATCATCGCTTTCCTTCAGAATCTTGGCCCTCTTGCCATAATCATTGAAAATTCTGGTAAGCGCGCTCTTAAAGCCCACTATATGAGTACCGCCGTCGGTGGTGTTTATATTGTTGGCGTATCCCAAAACCAGCTCGCTGTAGCTGTCTGTGTACTGCATTGCTACTTCGACTTCGCAGTTTTCCTTAACCACCTCAAAATATATTATGTCAGGATGGATTGGCTCCTTGTTTTCGTTCTGGAATTTTACGAATTCCTTGATTCCGCCCTCGTAATGGAAGGTCTCGCTTTTTTTCTGGCCTTCGCGTTCGTCCTTGAAAATTATTTTTATTCCCTTATTGAGAAAGGCCATCTCGCGAAGCCTGTGCTGAAGAGTATTGTAGTCGTAAACGGTGGTTTCAAATATCTCCGGATCCGGCCAGAAGGTGGTCTTGGAACCGGTCTTTTTTGATTGTCCTACTATTTCAAGCGGAGTTACCGTCTTTCCTTTTTCATAACACTGCTTGTATATATTGCCGTTTCTCTTTATCTCAACCTCCATATGGGTGGAAAGAGCGTTTACTACTGAGGCTCCTACACCGTGGAGACCTCCGGAAACCTTATATCCTCCGCCGCCGAATTTTCCTCCGGCGTGAAGAATTGTATGAATAACCTCGACGGCTGGAATTCCCATTTTCGGATGCTTATCCACAGGCATTCCTCTTCCGTCGTCCTCGACCATTATGGAGTTGTCCTTACATATGGTAACTTGTATGGTTTTGCAAAAACCTGCAAGAGCTTCGTCCACACTGTTATCCACAATTTCGTATACCAGGTGGTGAAGTCCTCTTGCTCCCGTACTTCCTATATACATTCCGGGCCTTTTTCTTACGGCTTCAAGACCCTCCAAGACCTGTATTTGGGCGGCGTCATACTGCCCATTGGTCTTTTCTTCCAATAAACTCATTTTTTCACCTTTTTTCATAATATTTAATTATATTAGTATATCATATTTGAAGGGGTTTTTCTATAAAAAAATATATTTTGAAGAATTTTATTCTTTTTTTGTTTTTATCCGTTAAAAACGTTATTTTCGAGCCAGAACAGCCTTAAAAACAGCATACATATATACCCTTGTTGAAAGATGTCGTTGTGTGCCCGCTTATGCCGCGAAACAGATACAGCCTTAGCAGCAATTTTAACGGCAGATTTATACACAGCTTTAAATGCGGCTTTAATGACAGTTTTAATATACGACGTCATCATACTTTTAAAATAAAACGGCCATCTCTTTAAGTCGAGATGGCTTAATTTGCACTCAAGCAGAAAACAACAATACCTTTGAACTGCTTTTTAGAAGATATGACACGCTACGAAATGCTCGCCGCCTCTGTCTGCCAGAGCAGGAGTGCTTGCGTGACATTCTTCAGTAGCATACGGGCAGCGTGCGGCAAAATGGCAGTCCGGCTTCATATTTATCGGCGAAGAAATCTCTCCCTTAAGTGGTATCTGTTCAACAACTGCGTCCACGTCCGGAATAGGGATTGCCGAAAGCAGCGCCTTGGTATAAGGGTGAACGGGATTGTTAAACAGCTCTCTTGCCGGCGCCTTTTCAATAATTTGTCCCAGATACATGACGGCTATATCATCAGAAAAATGATTTACCACTGAAAGGTCATGCGTAATAAAAAGATAAGCTATGCCGTATTCGTTCTGCAATTCCTTAAGGAGGTTTAATACCTGCGCCTGAATGGACACGTCAAGGGCGGATACCGGCTCGTCGCACACGATGAATTCCGGCTCGATGGCCAAGGCGCGGGCAATGCCGATACGCTGCCGCTGGCCGCCAGAGAACTCGTGGGGGAAACGGTTGGCGTGTTCGCGGTTGAGGCCCACCATCTCCAGCAGCTCGTACACCCGCTCCTTGCGGC
>CALCEY010000005.1 GCA_937900415.1 uncultured Clostridia bacterium | reverse complement strand
AGCGGCAGTAAATAGCTACTTTCATGTTCATATCTCCTTAAAGATAAAACAAGCGGCCTCTAATCGGGATATACCATAAAAGAGGAAGTTTGCCATTATCGTTGCGCCGCGGTTATCCCTTTATTTTTTTCTGATTTATTGATAAGCTCAATCCATTTTTTTGTGAATTGGCTTTTGGTAGTCGTATTTTCGCCGCTTTTGAAAATACTACTACAAATATTTTTGGATTTTTCGTTATTTGTCATAATCAGCCCCCCCTTTCAAGAATAGTTAATATACTATATGAAAAGCGGCAAGTACACTATTACGGCGGTTAATACTAGCAGGATGAAAAAGGCGCTCACATTTGGTAAGTGAAAAGCAAATCGAAATTAACGGTGACTTAGAGCCGGACTTGGCAGAATATTTGGATGTTCATGAGACGCTGTGGCTATAACGAGTTTGAAACCGGGAAAACAAGGCGTATAACAGGCCTTTCCCTCGTATAGAAAGGACGGAGGGGAGGGAAATTTTAAACGCATATAAAATTGAGAAATTCAATTTTATTTTGAAAATAATTGAAGATATTTGCAAAGTGTGGTAGAATTAGAAAAATTTATATTGTTAGTCTTCTACGCAAAAACGCTGCCGCCGAAATACCGCAGGCATACTTGTTTTGCGGCAGAAGCATTATATATACTGACTTTCGGAGGTTTTACATGACTATCAGTTATAATAAATTATGGAAATTACTCATTGATAGAGGGCTTAAAAAAACCGAGCTTGCAAAGTTATCCGGCATCACTTCCAATGCTATGGCGAAGATGGGCAGGAATGAGTCTGTCCAGGTGGACACCTTACGCAAGGTTTGCTCCGCTCTTAATTGCAATGTGGGCGATATTATGGAGTTTGTTCCCGGAAAAACAAGATAGGTGTAAGAATGGGATTTTATTGACTCGTATAAAAAACTTGAAAACTGTGCAGTGAGATGTATAACGACAATCACGGTTTATCAGTTTATATTGATGAAATGATTAAGGCACTAAACGGAGCATGTTATGTGCCGGAGTGGAACGAAAATTTAAAATAGCTGAAGCATTATCGCCGGGTCAGAAATCAAATCGTACACGAGCTGGGCCGTACCGAAGAAAATATATGCGATTCAAAGGATGTACAGTGGATTGAAAGCCTTTATTCGCATATGATGTTAGTCAGTGATCCGCTTGCATTATACCGTGAAGCGCAAAATCCTCAGATTGTGCAAAATTTAAAGTAAATCGAATCAAATGAATATACATACCGAAAATATAATCGGTGACAGGCAACAAAGCCTGCGGGTGTTTGACTTGTTTATCGTGAGTTTTACTTTTTGCTGCGGCAGTTTAATTAGTTATGGTAACTCTATAATTTATTTTTGGAGGTGTGGTATGGCGCTTGAAAAAACTTGGTATTATCAATTATCCCGAGTTTGCAAAAGCAGAGGAATCCTCAGCGAGTTCCCGCTGCTTAGATTGTATACTGGATGACATGACAATCTTGGAATTGATCAAAAAAAAGACCTCCAAAGAGATCCATGATTGCGCACACGCTGTGCAATCGGCTGAGCCGACGATTTGAGAATTCTTTTATTTGAACTCGTAGTGTAATTTATAAGGAATATAAATTATACTTAGAATATAATCCCCAAGGGAGGTTTTGTCAATATGAAAAATGCAAAATATTATGTAGGACTTGACATAGGTACAAATTCCGTTGGTTATGCGGTAACAGATGAGAAGTACAATTTGTGTAAATTCAAAGGAAATGATATGTGGGGAATCACTCTTTTCGACGAAGCACAAGCTTCCGCAGGACGCAGAGCCTTCCGTACTGCTCGCAGAAGACTGGACAGAAGACAGCAGCGAGTTCGGCTGATAATGGATTTATTTGCGGAGGAAGTCTGCAAAAAAGATCCACGCTTTTTTCAGAGAATCAAAGAAAGCTATCTTTATCCGGAGACAGATAAAGATAAGGTACGCCTGTTTGATTCCTACGATGAACAAAAGAAATATGCCGCAAAATATCCGACAATCCACCACCTTATTGTTGAATTGATGGAGAACAAAGAATATCACGACGTCAGGCTGGTATATATCGCTTGTGCCTGGCTTGTTGCGCACAGAGGACATTTCCTCAGCGAGGTAGATAAAGATAATGTTGATGCGGTTACGGATTTCGGAGCCGTGTATAAAGAACTTACGGATTTTATTCAACGTGACAAAGAATACGAACTCCCATGGAAAGATGATGCAGACCTTAATGCTTTTGCGGAGGCTTTAAAAAGCAAGCAGAGCGTTACTAAAAAAGTAAAAGTCGTGACTGAAGCCTTATTCGGCAAACGAAAAGCGCCTAAGCTTGTAAATGAAGAATACGAATACAATTATGAGCTTGTGATAAAACTGTTATGCGGCGGAAAGGTCGGATTGAGAGAGCTTTTCGGCAAAGAGGATTATGCAGAGCTTGAAGAAAAATCTGTTGCTTTAAATATGGATGATGAAAAGCTTGCCGATATTATGCAAAGCATCGGCGATGATTCGGCACTCATACATGTATTAAAGTCGGTTTATGACTGGTCCGTGCTGGCAGATATGCTTAAAGGAAAAAAGACTGTTTCCGAGGCGAAGGTCGAAGCCTATCTTCAGCATCAGAGGGATTTGAAAACGCTGAAAAGCTTTGTCAAAAAGTATATGCCCGAAAAATATAATGAAATCTTCCGCTCAAATAACATTGAAGTGAATTATGTTGCATACATAGGTAAAAATAAAACATCAAATAACAAGGATAAGGCAAAAAAATCCGCTGACAGAGAAACTTTCTGTAAGTATATTTCTTCCGTTTTTAAATCCGTAACACCGGATGAAACGGATCTTCAAGAATACAGCCGTATGAAGGCTCGTCTTGAATCCAACGATTTCATGCCAAAGCAAGTTGACGGCGAAAACCGTGTTATACCGTATCAGCTATATTGGTTCGAGTTAAACAAGCTTCTTGAAAACGCAAAAGCGTATTTGCATTTCTTAAATGCTGCCGATGAAAACAACGTCACCGTTGCGGAAAAGGTGCTTTCTGTATTTGAGTTCAGAGTGCCGTATTATGTAGGGCCGTTGAGAGAAAAAAGCAGTTCAAAATATAATCACTGGATGATTCGCAAAGCGGAAGGAAAAATATATCCTTGGAATTTCAACAGCATGGTGGATTTAGAAGCCAGCGAGAACGCATTTATCGCAAGACTTACAAATTCATGCTCCTATCTGCCGGGTGAGGATGTTTTGCCTAAATGCTCGATGATTTACAGTGCTTTTGAGGTTTTAAACGAAATCAATAACATTAAAATTAACGGTAACAGCATTTCCGTCGAGGACAAGCAAAGTATATACAACGATGTTTTCAAGAAGACTATGAAGGTTACGCCAAAGCGTATCAGAGATTATCTTATATCCAACAATCTCATGGATAAGGACGGCGTAATCAGCGGCCTTGATGTTACGGTTAAATCCTCGCTCAAACCTTTTATTCAATTCCAAAAGCTTATAGAAAATGGATTGCTTTCGCATGCGGACGCAGAACGGATTATTAGCCGGGCCACATATTCCGAGGATAAAAAAAGATTTTCCTCATGGATGGAGAGAGAATATTCCATTCTTCCCGAAGAAGATGTGAAATATATCTGCGGATTGAAATTCAAAAATTTTGGCAGACTGTCAAAAAAATTACTGTGCGGTATCGAAGGCGTGAATAAAAAAACAGGAGAAATATATACTTCTGTTCTCAGAGCTATGTGGGAAACCAACTGCAATTTAATGCAGATTTTATCGGAGAGTTTCAGCTTTTCGGAACAAATAGAAGCAAGCGTCAAAGAATATTACGGCCTCAATTCAAAAAGCATTTCGGAACGTCTTGATGAAATGTATGTTTCAAACGCAGCTAAACGTCCGATTATACGTACTCTTGATATTTTGAAAGACATAGTTAAAGTACAGGGCTGCGCACCCGAACGAATTTTTATCGAGATGGCGAGGGGCGGAAGTGAAGAGCAAAAAGGGAAACGGACGAAGACAAGACTTGCGCAAGTTTATGAATTTTATGAAAAAATAAAAGACGAAGATATACGGCGCTTGACCGAACAGCTGGAAAAATGGGGAGAAAAGGCAAACAATCTGATCCAAAGCGACAAGCTTTTCCTTTATTTTATACAGCTCGGAAAGTGTCTGTATACGGGAGAGAGCATCAATATCGAATCTCTGATTTCAGGCGACGGTAAATATAATATCGAACATATCTATCCTCGCAGTTTCGTTAAGGATGACAGTGTTATAAATAACAAGATATTAGTGGAATCCAAAGCGAACGGCGAGAAGAGCGACAGTTTTCCCGTATCGCCTGCGATTCAAAAAAACATGAGGAGATATTGGGAGCGCTTGAACAAGCTGAATCTTATCAGTGACGAAAAATTTAAAAGGCTTATTAGAACAACACCTTTTACTGAGGAAGAAAAGTTTGAATTTATCAATCGCCAGCTCGTAGAAACAAGACAATCCGCAAAAGCAGCGGCAGCTATGCTGAAGGAGCTGTATCCCGCATCGGAAGTAATTTACGTCAAGGCGGGCTTGGTATCGGATTTCAGACAGCAATTCGGTTTGCTGAAGTCCCGCACCGTCAACGATTTGCACCATGCAAAGGACGCATACCTTAATATCGTTGCAGGAAATGTATGGCATTCTAAATTCAGCAGACAGTTTTGGCGTATAAACGAGAAGAACAATGCTAAAGTAGAAATCGTATTCACACAGCCTGTCATATGCGGCGGGGAAACCGTGTGGAGCGGAGTTCATGACAAGGAGCGTGTTGTTAAAGCCGTAAGGAAGAACACTGCGCATATGACGATGTATTCCTATTTAAAACATTCGGGACAAAACGGCGGGTTTTTTGACCAAAATCCGCTCTCTGCCGCAAAGGATCTGATCCCTTTGAAAAAAGGGAGACCAACCGAGATTTACGGCGGCTATAACGGTGCAACCGTTTCCGGCTTTGTACTGGTGAAATATAAGGAGGGGAAAAAAGCACAGATTAGCTTGGTACCGATTAAACTGTTGCATCTGGCAAAATTTATGGCTGATGACGTTTTTGCTTTGAGCTATGTTGCAGATGAACTGGGCGGCAAAGCAAGCGAGATTGAAATTCTTTTAAATAAGCGAGTCCTCAAGGTTTACACAATGCTGTCTCTCGATGGAGCCTGCTATTGCATCAGAGGAAAAGCTTCTACGGATAGAATCGGCTTAATGAATATGATGCCTTTCATGACTTCTCCTGAAAATGAAGTCTATATAAAGAAACTGGAAAGGCTTTCCGAAAAGTACAAAAAGAACAAGAACTTCGTACCGGATGAAAAATATGATGGAGTAAACCAAAAATACAATACAGCATTATATAACCTCTATATTCAAAAACTGTCATCGTGGCCTTATAATACGAGACCTGACAACAATACGTTGCTAAAGAAATTGCGCCTGCATACCGATGATTTTGAAAACCTTGATGTTTTTAAGCAGACTTTTATCCTTTTACAGATTCTTGGTATTCTGGGCCGAATGAAGCAGGCGGATCTGAAGGATTTAAAAGAAGGGGCCAATATAGGAATAATAAGCCTGTCGATGAAGCTTTCTAACTGGAAAAAGGATTATACCGACGTTCGTATCGTCGACCGCTCTGCCTCGGGGATATTTGAAAAGGTTTCCGAGAACCTTCTTGAACTGTTATGAGCTGGCGGACGGTTGTAATCGCATCTCGCTGTAAGCTGGATTATAAGATGGGCTTCATGGTGGTTCGTGCAGAAGAAACCAAAAAGATATTTCTTGATGAAATCGCCGTGCTGCTCATTGAAAATCCGGCAGTTGCCCTGACGGGATGTTTATTGGAGGCATTGGTCGAAAAGAAAATACGGGTGATTTTCTGCGACGCTAAGCGCAACCCCAATTCTGAGCTTGTTCCGTATTTCAATTCATATGATTGTTCCAGAAAAGTTAAGGTTCAGATTAATTGGGGCGAAGATGTCAAAGGTGCGGTTTGGGCTGATATTATTGCAGAAAAGATACGTAAGCAAGCGGATTTTTTAGTCGATTTGCATAAAGATGACCAGGCAGCTCTGCTGCGTTCATATCTTGCTCAAATTGAGTTGCACGATGCAACAAATCGAGAAGGACATGCGGCAAAAGTATATTTCAACGCATTGTTTGGAATGGATTTCACGAGAAGCGAAGAAAATATAACAAATGCTGCCCTCAATTACGGATATGGCATTATTTTATCTGCGTTTAACCGTGAAATTACGGCACAGGGATATTTGACACAGCTTGGCATTTTCCATGATAATATGTTTAATCATTTCAATTTGAGCTGTGATTTGATGGAACCGTTTCGGATTTTAGTTGACCGTAAGGTGAAATCAATGTCTTTCTCTGATTTGTCAGGCGAAGAAAAACATTTTATCGTTGGCATATTAAATGATACCGTTGTAATCAATAATACTAAGCAAACGGTCTTGAATGCTGTTAAGTACTATTGCAGAAGCGTCTTTGACGCGTTAAATGAGGGCGATTTATCGCTGATTCAATTTTATTCACTATGAGCTATAGATTTATGAGAGTATTGGTGTTTTTTGACCTTCCTACGGAAACCATTGAAAACAAGCGTGAATATAGAAAATTCCGTAAACTGTTGATAAAAAACGGATTTCTTATGATGCAGGAATCTGTTTATTGTCGTATGCTTTTAACTCCAAGTGCGGGAAGGGCGGTTTTAGAGGTAATACGGAAAAACCGACCAGCAGATGGAATAGTTCAGGTAATGACGGTTACGGAAAAACAGTTTGCGGGAATGGAGTATATTACAGGAGAGCATCACAGCGAAGTGATAGACAGCGATGAAAGGCTTATCGTGTTATGAAACTTGCGTACAACAATATGGGACACATTCTTCGCTTCGGGGAGGGATATGTCAACGAGCTGATTATTGAAAACAGGAAAATGTTTTTTGATGTGGTAAACAGTATGGTGATGCAGACAGAGGGTATGAACGGCGATTGTATATTATCTGTTGCGGACAGACCGGTGGAATTCAGCAAATATGCCGACTTGACCGTACAGTTTGTGCCGTTTGAAATAAACAGAAAATGGCTTCTTACAAAGCTATATTCCTCTTTGGAAAAAAACGCTCAGGCTCCTGAAAATTATGAAAAAACCGGAGAATTGCTTGGCGAATTGGCAAGACATATGTCTCGGCTTTCAGAGGATTGGCCGTTTGAAATCAATTGCCAAAAGCTTGCCATAGGTCCTGTAATCCGAGCTCTTTCACCGGAGATTGAGGAAAGCGATAAAAAAACGCTTGAAAAAATATTTGAATATATGGAGCTGGTACGAGAACTCGACCGTGATAAGCTGTTTATCATGGTAAATATGCGGTCGTATTTTACAGATGAGGAGATGGAAACGTTTGCGGAAAGCGTATGTTTACATGACTTCAAAGTTCTTTTGCTGGAAGCCTCTGCATTTCCTGCATTAAGGAATACTAGAAGATTTATGATTGATACTGATTTATGTGAGTTTTAGCTTGTTATTCTTTTGAATTTCGAGCTATAATATATGAAATACAAAACATTATCCCTTTTATACTGCTTTCACAATTCGTAGTATTGTTTCTCAAATGTTGATTTGAGGTTTGATAGTAGTGTAATTTTGTAAGGGATTAAAACAAAAGCGCGGAATCATTGAAATCGCTTATGGTTTGATAGTAGTGTAATTTTGTAAGGGATTAAAACCAAGTTGCGAGAATGGTAAAATATGTGTTGGTTTGATAGTAGTGTAATTTTGTAAGGGATTAAAACTTAAAAAAAATCGAGGACAGCCAAAATGAGGTTTGATAGTAGTGTAATTTTGTAAGGGATTAAAACTTCTTTCGGAGAGGAGAGAAAAGGTGGATAGTTTGATAGTAGTGTAATTTTGTAAGGGATTAAAACCTTTGACCCAAAAGTCTTCAAGGACATAACAGTTTGATAGTAGTGTAATTTTGTAAGGGATTAAAACGGGTACTATTCAACCGAATCTGAGTATTCTGTTTGATAGTAGTGTAATTTTGTAAGGGATTAAAACGTTTTTTGTAACCATATAAAACCTCCTGATGTTTGATAGTAGTGTAATTTTGTAAGGGATTAAAACTAGAAAGACGCAGTAAAACTACGGGAAAGAGTTTGAGAGTAGTGTAATTTTGTAAAAAATTTCAAAGTGCCGCGCACATTCACATTAAGAGCTTTTACGCCCTCTTGGAAATGTATATTTGTTCTTACGCAGTCGTACCATCCGCTGCCATATCCTCTTGAATATCAGCTATGGCGTCGCCTGTAACTGAGAGTGTGCTGGTGCTGAAAGGCATTCCGGAGGCTGCCTGAGGATATACTCCGGCGGTATGGTCAACGAAATAGTCTTCAAACCCAGCCGCCTTTATCTGTTCGATAGTCATGTCTCTGGTCAGTTGGTGGACTATTGTACATACCATCTCCAGATGAGCCAGTTCTTCGGTACCTATATCGTTTAAAATTCCAGCTACCTGACGAAAAGGCATTGATACCCTTTGCGAAAGATAGCGAAGTGATGCACCAAGTTCGCCATGCGGACCTCCATACTGGCTTATTATAAATTTGGCCAGTGCAGGATTAGGATTTTTTATTTTAATAGGGTATTCAAGTCGTCTTTCATACATCCACATGGTTTATGCCTCCAGTTCCCAAGGCCATGGAGCCTGAATCCAGGACCAGCCTTGTTCTGTGTTAGTATCAAAGGCCGTGAGAGGGCCGTATATTGTTTCGTATTCAGCCTGAAGCTGGATATATTGTTTTTGCATGTCGGCGAAGTAATCTAACGCCATCTTGTTCTGAGGATGGGAATCTAAAAAAAGATTGGCGTCTGTCAAGGCAAAACCGGCTTGCTGTATCAAACTCATCAGATTTTCTCTGCTCATCTGGACGCACCTCCCTTAAACGGTAAATCAAGTTCGGGGAAAATTGTTCCCCTG
The DNA here is from genome assembly GCA_937900415.1 of uncultured Clostridia bacterium. GTDB lineage: Bacteria > Bacillota > Clostridia > Peptostreptococcales > Anaerovoracaceae > Fimisoma. Next base: position 120,910 of record CALCEY010000005.1, on the reverse strand, counting down.
ACAAGCCCTTTATCCAGCGGATAAGTTGTATTCCATTGCTGATTAGGAACATAACACATGGCTAAGGGAAGATTTCCGAGATACATGTTGTCAAAAGCTCCGAGAGGCGTATCGTCAGGTGTGATTATCCCGGAATTTCCATTGCCGCCGGAATTGTTTCCGCAGCATGAATTATTTCCGCAGCCGGAGCAGCAAAGCTTTTCAGAGTCTGTGTCTATGATTATAGGCATGCCGATATAAGGATCTCTAATCAAGATAATACTCCCTTCTTTTTGTAGTAGATTATATTTTATTCTATGAAAAAGAGTATTTCTGTGTGAAATTACCTTGAAAAAATATTCATATTTCTTTATTATAGATATATAATATTTCCGCACATTTTGACTATCGGGCTATACAGAACAAACGGGGGAATTGAAGGGTGATAGAGAGAATTAGAAAATTCAGAGAAAAAATAGACCTTACATCTCCAAACAAAGATGATTTTGTTAAAATCCATCAGTTAAACTGTCTGACATTTTTGGCTATATACGTTTTAATCACACTTATATCGTTGATTTTCAGAGGTGTTGTTCAAAACCCGGATTTAAATATAACCATGTTCTATATTCTGGGAAGCTTTTTAGTTGCCAGATATACCTCCGGATATATTTTTGGATTTTTTTACGCTGTTTTAAGCGTATTGACTGTGAACTTTCTGTTTACATATCCTTTTAATAATTTCAATCTTACGCTGGAAGGGTATCCGCTCACATTTGGAGCTATGCTGGGCGTTTCGATAGCAACGTCAGCGCTGACGACCAAGATGAAAAAACAGGCTCGGATGCTGGCCAAGCAGGAGAAGGAGTTGGTTGAGGCACAGAAGGAAAAGATGCGGGCAAATCTTCTTCGAGCCATTTCCCATGATATAAGGACGCCTTTGACGGGAATAATAGGAAACAGCACTTCCTATCTTGACATGGAAAAGGAGCTCAGTGATGATGAAAAGCGAGCTATAGTGGAAAACATAGCCGATGATTCAAATTGGCTTTTGAATATGGTTGAGAATTTGCTTATGGTCACCAGAATAAACAATGAGACGGCAAGAGTGAACAAAACTCTTGAATCTGTGGACGAGGTGGTTTCCTCAGCCATAGTTAAGTTTAAGAAGCGGTTTCCGGATACTCATGTTAAGGTTATCCTGCCTGACAAACCGGTGATGGTAATGATGGACGCTTTGCTGGTGGAGCAGGTTCTCATAAATATACTTCAAAACGCGAAGATGCATGCCGGAAGCAAGAAGCCTTTCGAGGTGGTTGTGAGGGAAGACGGGGACAACGTATTCTTTTCGGTAAAGGATTATGGAATCGGAATAGAAGAGAGTCGAATCGAGAGTATCTTTGACGGAGAAGGAGCCTATAAAAAAGAAGCAGGCCCGGATGGAAGCAAAGGTATGGGGATAGGACTTTCGATTTGTAAGACGATAGTGCTGGCTCACGGTGGAAAGATAAAAGCAAAGAATCATGGTGGGGGAAGCATATTCATCTTTTCGCTGCCGAAAGAAACGGAGGAATAATATAAAATATGGCTCAGAAAATAACTATTCTTATAATAGAGGATGAAAAGAGTATATGTGATTTTATAGCAAAAACTTTAAATTCCAACGATTATAAGACTATTACGGCGTCGACGGGCAAAGAGGGACTGGCCTTTATGACTTCGTCGCTTCCGGATTTGGTGCTTTTGGATTTGGGACTTCCCGATATGGACGGCATAGATATAATAAAAGAAACCCGAAAGTGGTCCAGTTTGCCTATAATAGTAATATCCGCAAGAAATCAGGAGAATGAAAAAGTGGGGGCATTGGATGTAGGAGCTGATGATTATATAACGAAGCCATTCGGTACATTTGAGCTTCTGGCTCGGATAAGGACTGCGATAAGGCACAGTAACAAAATTCTGGACGACCATATAAACAATAACAGGCCTTATTCAGCCGGAGGAATGGTGATAGACTTTGAGAAGAGGCTTGTTACCATCGACAACAGAGAGATTCATCTTACGAGGGTAGAATATAAAATCGTTTCCATGCTGGCTAAAAATTCAGGTAAAGTCATAACTTATGATACCCTCATCAACGAGGTGTGGGGGCCGTATGCCGATGATAACAACAGAATACTGAGAGTCAACATGGCTAATATAAGGCGTAAGATAGAAGTTACTCCGGGTGAGCCAAAGTATATTTTTACAGAGCTTGGCGTAGGCTACAGAATGTTGGAGGATGAGAATTTAACTTAGACTTGGGGTTTTGAAAAAATAGGGGGAGAACAAAGTTTTTAATGGTATTTAGCAGCTTAGAATTTATTTTTATATTTTTACCTGTATTTCTCGCAGTATATTTCATATTACCTAAGGTTTGGAGAAACTTTTGGATTTTTGTGGGGAGTATGGGCTTTTATGCTTTCGGTACGCTGGACAAGCCCCAGTATATTTTACTTTTGCTTATGGCGGTGTTGGTGAATTTCTTACTGGGAAAGGCGATAGGAAAAAGTCGTGGAAACGGTAAATTGCCTTTGATTATAGGCATAATATATAATCTTGCGTGGCTTTGCGTATTTAAATATTCAGACTTTATCTTTGAAAATATAAATATGCTTTTTAAAACCTTCGGCAGAGGGGGAGAACTGATGAAGCCTTGGAATTTGCTGCTTCCCGTGGGAATAAGCTTTTACACATTCCAAAGTATTTCGTATCTCATAGACGTTTATAGAAGGGAAATTAAGGCAGAGACCTCTTTTGCAAATTTCGGCGCTTATCTGACTATGTTCCCTCAGCTGATAGCCGGACCAATAGTGAAGTATAGAGAGATAAAAGAAGAAATGCTGAAGCGCAGAGCCTCTTTTGCTCAATTTGACGAGGGACTGCGAATATTTACCATTGGGCTCGGAATGAAGGTTTTGCTGGCCAACAGGATTGGAAGTCTCTGGAGCGATATACAGGCTGTAGGCTTTGAAAGCATTTCCACGCCGGTCGCATGGATGGGTATTTTTGCATACAGTTTTCAACTGTACTTTGATTTTTACGGTTATTCTATGATGGCAATAGGCTTGGGACGGATAATGGGCTTTACAATCCCGCAGAATTTTGATCATCCGTATGAAGCCCTTTCGATGACGGAATTCTGGCGGCGTTGGCATATGACGCTGGGAAGCTGGTTCAGGGAATACGTATATATTCCGCTGGGAGGCAATAGGCGCTCGGCTTCGCGGGTTTATTTTAACTTGTTTGTCGTCTGGCTTTTGACAGGCTTCTGGCATGGCGCAGGATGGAATTTCGTACTGTGGGGTCTTGTTCTTTTTACAATAATAGCCGTTGAGAAAGCGGGTCTGAAGAAATTTTTAGACAGAGTGAGGATTGCGGGACATATATATATGATTTTCCTTATCCCGCTTACATGGATGATATTCGCTATAACTGACATGGGAGAGCTGGGCATATATGCCGGAAAGCTGGTAGGAATGAATTTGGGCGGAGGCATTGTATTTGACGGTGATCTGGCTAAATACATGGATATGTACGGTATATTGCTGGCTGTATGCGCCGTGCTGAGCGTATCAGGTCCGGAGAAGCTTTTTAACAAGATAAGAGGAAATGTGCTTGGAGCTGTAATACTGTTCGTTATATTCTGGGGGTCTGTATATCTGCTTTATATAGGTTTGAACGATCCGTTTTTATATTTTAGATTTTAGGAGACTTTATGAGAGCTTTTTTGAAATATTTTTTTTCTATAATGCTGATGTTGTCATGTTTGATCTTATTTTCAATAACAGCTTATAAAGTTTTGATTACAGACGACAAGAAATCAGAAAACTCTGTGACTGATGAACCGGGTATGGAGGAGCCTGCTGACGAAAAGGATTCCGCTGATAAACCGGAACAACCGGAAAAGCCGGAAAACAAAGCGCCTAAGCCGGAAGACGCAGAATTTACTACGGCAGACGCCTCTTACTTCAGCGACGCTCTTTTCATAGGAGATTCCAGAACCATCGGCCTTAAGGAATATGGGCAGATAGAAGGAGCGGATTTCTTTGCCACTACCGGAATGAATGTATATAAGGTTCGGGATGAAAGCATTGAAGTTAAGGGAATTGGTAAGGTTACGCTTGAACAGCTGCTCGATAAGAAAGACTATGGCAAGATATATCTAATGCTTGGCATCAACGAACTTGGATATAACATGGAGCAGACCATAGGGAAATATAAAGAACTGGTGGATTGGCTTACAGAAAAAAATCCTGACGGTATTCTTTTCATACAGGCAAACCTGCATGTCGCTGCGGCACGTTCCGATAAAGACAAAACTTTCAACAACGAACGAATAAATAAACTCAACGAGGCTACTTCCGAGTTCATAGACAATAAAAAGATTTTCTATATAGATGTTAATAAGATTTTCGATGATGAAAACGGAAATCTTAAAGCAGAATACACCAGCGACAATACTCATATATTTGCAAAATATTATGTTGACTGGACAGGATGGATTCTTACTCAGGCGATTTTGCCTGAACAAGATAACGCTTAATTTAGGAGGAAAATTATGAAAAAGCTGCTTATAGTCGTTGACTATCAAAATGATTTCGTCTGCGGTTCTCTTGGGTTTGAAGGCGCTGAAAAGCTGGAAAAACCTATAGCGGATAAGATAAAGGAGTATCATGCTCTCGGCGAAGATGGACAGGTAATATTTACAATGGATACTCATGACCGTCATTATATGGATACGCAGGAGGGAAAACATTTACCTGTGGAACATTGTCTTGAAGGAGAAGACGGATGGCAGCTTTACGGAAGCATCAGGGACTTGAAAGAACCATATGATTTAGTGTTTTCAAAGCCTACTTTCGGCTCTTATGAGCTTTGCGAGTATCTGCGCAAGCATAATGACGAATACGAAAGCATAGAATTTGTAGGCGTTGTTACAAATATATGCGTGATATCAAACATAGCAATAGCTAAAGCGGCTATACCGAATATTCCTATTTTGGTAGACGAACGCTGTATCGGAAGTAACGATGATAGGCTGCAGCAAGCTGCGCTTGACGTCATGGAATCAATTCATGTGGAAGTTACGAGGAAAAAATGATATATCTTAATAATGCGGCGACCACAGCAGCCAAACCGGAATCATATTATTCGGCGGACTCAGCGTCTGAATGGGAGGCTAAAGAAAAGCTCGCCTGTTTATTTGGCTGCGACGGAGAATATGAGACGATTCTGACGGAAGGTGGTTCTCAGGCGATAAAGGCTGCCATATATGGACTTATACGTCCGGGAGATCATGTGATTTCTACAGATATGGAGTATGGCGAAACGCTTGAGGCTCTTAACGAAATAGAGGGCAAAGGCTGCACTGTATCATATATACCTGTAAACAGTTATGGAACAGTCATGTACGAACTGATAGAAAGGGCTGTAAATGATAAAACCAGAGCTATCGTGTGCTGTCATGGGTCAAATGTTACGGGGAATATGGTCGATCTTGGAAAAGTCGGTCTAATAGCCAGAAGAAATAATCTTTTGCTAATCTCGGACGGTTGTCAGACGGCAGGCGCCGCTGAAATTCGGCTAAGTGAAACGGGAGCAGATGCTTTTTGTTTTACAGGACATAAAAAGCTGATGGGACCCTACGGGACAGGGGGCATATGTTTGCGTAAAGGAATAGAGCTGAGCCGGGACGCGGAATCTGTGCTTACGGCGCCCTCTGAAGAAAAACTGGGAAAGTTGTGTGCTTCTCTTGATTTTATAAGAGAGAAAGGACTGTACGGGGTCAGTATATTGCCTCACAGGCTGGCAAAACGATTTTTTGAGGCTGTTAAGTCCATGAAGGACGTGAAGGTTTACGGAGATTTCGGCACAAATATGCGGATTCCTACGGTGGCAATCAGCGTTGAGGGTTTTTCCGCGCAGGAAATCAAAGAATTTATGCGTAAAAAGGGAATCGTAGTAAGGTCAGGAGGCTTTGATTCCCCGCGGCTAATGCGCTCTTTCGGCATGGAGAAGCAGGGGCTGGTTAGATTCAGCTTCGGATATTTTAATACACGCCGTGATGTGAATGAAGCGATTTTAGCGTTGATGGAACTTTTGGCTATTGAAGATTTCTATTTGCTTTCCTGAAAGAAGGATGCCGCAATTTGACCGGTTTTATATAATGGAGAGCGTGAATAGCGCGGCTTAAGAAAAAAACATACTGATAAATAAAAGCAGGAAACTGACAGTAATGAAATGCCCAACTTGCTATTCAGTATATCATGCTGTCTAACAAATGGAGTACAGTTCATAAAATGACGGTTTCCTGCTTTTTTTGATTTCTTTGGGACGTTGAGTTTTATTTATTCCATATTGTTCAGTTCGTCGAAGAGCCCCTGCATTCTTTTGTCGAGAGTGGCGTTTATCTCAGCGCATGCTTTAAGCTCCATATCCACTATCGAGGAATGATATTTTTCATTTTTGTATCTGAGCTGGTGCTCCAGGCTGGCCCAGAAATCCATGGCCACAGTGCGAAGCTGGATTTCGACGGGAACCTCTTCGCAGCCGTCTAAAAGAAAGACGGGAACAGCGATGACAAGATGAAGACTTCTGTAGCCTGTTTCCTTCGGATTGATTATGTAATCTTTTTTTTCTATCAGCTTTATATCATTTTGTCCCAGCAACATGTCGGCTACAGTATATACGTCGTCTATGAAATTACAGACAACGCGTATACCGGCGATGTCATGAATGTTTTCCCTGGCGGAGCGTATGCTTATTTCCCTGCCGAGCCGCTGAAGCTTTTCTTCTATACTTTCGGCCGACTTCAGCCTCCTTTCCATATGATGGATAGGATTGTAATCATGCCTTACTGCAAAATCCTCGCTTAAAATCTCAATTTTTATTCTGACTTCCTTCATGGCTGCCCTGTAGGCGTGCCTGAACTTCTCAAAATCTCGCTCCTGCGTAATGTGACGTTCGTTTGACACTGGATATATCCCCCTAAATTTTCATGTTTACAATTCAATTATACAAGATTATAATTGAAAAAGAAAGGAATTTGGAATGAAAAAAGTACAGCTTGGAAATACGAGACTTAAGGTAAGCCGCATAGGAATGGGTGTTATGCCTATAGGTCCAAATCAGCTTTCCCTGCCGCTTGACGAAGGCGCCGACATAGTGAGATACGCCCTTGAAAGCGGCATTGATTTTCTTGACACAGCGCAGTATTATCATACGTATTCTTACATAAGAGAGGCTCTCAAGGGAAAAGGCTTTGAGCCTGTAATAAGCTCAAAAAGCCTTTCTCATGATTATGACGGGATGACCGCAGCCGTAGAAGAGGCTCGCAGCAGTATGGACAGAGACGTTATAGATATTTTCCTTCTCCATGAAGTAAGAAGCGGAAATTTACCGCAGAGAAAAGGCGCATGGGAAGCTTTAAATGACGCAAAGGCAAAGGGAAGAATAAAAGCGATAGGAATTTCTACTCATAACATAGACGTAACAGAACAGATTGCAGACGTAAAAGAATGTGACGTGGTCTTTCCCCTTATAAATTATGCGGGACTTGGGATAAGGAGAGGCTCTGAAGCGGGGACTGCGGAGGAAATGCTTTCGGCCATAGAAAAATGTAAGAATAATGGCAAGGGAATATATGCGATGAAAGCCTTTGGAGGAGGAAATCTGACCGTAACCTATCAGAAGGCTCTTGATTTCGTATGTTCAAAGCCGTATATAGATTCGGTAATGATAGGCTTCGGATCACGAGCTGATATAGACGATATAGTCAGCTATACGGAGGGAACCATGCCGCCTGATTATAACCCCGACGTTTCAAAGAAAAGGCTGCTTGTAGAGGAAAGCAACTGCGAGGGATGCGGCAGATGTATGACTATGTGCGAATCTGAGGCTCTCTTTTTTAATGAAAGGGGACTGGCGGAAATTGACAGAATCAAATGTCTTACATGTGGATACTGCGCTCCCGTATGTCCTTCAAGAGCGATAATAATGTATTGAAACAGAGCGTTATATTGTAAAAGGAGTTTTGATGAAGAAAAAGATAATTGTAAGCCTGATGCTTATATTCGCTTTGGTCGTTTCATCAGCGGCGGCTTTTGCAGCGACTACGACCACATCCAAGTATACAGGCGGAAAGCTGACGCATAACAGCAGATTTGACAATATGCTGTTTATAGACGGAGTAGATGTTTCTGCGTGGCAGGAGGATATAGACTGGGTAAAGGCAAAGGCAGACGGTATAGACTTTGCCATAATCAGGATAGCAGGCAGAGGCTATGGAGATGAAGGCAAGATGTATGCAGACGCAGAATATGCCGAGCATATAAGAGGAGCAAGAGAGGCCGGAATAATGGTCGGCATATATTTTTTCTCACAGGCTATAACCGAAAACGAAGCTGTTGAAGAGGCTAATCTTACACTTAAATATTTAAACAAAGAAGAATTGGACTTGCCTATATTCATGGATTATGAATTTGCAGGAGGAAGCTCGGGAAGGCTTAACAAAGCCAAGCTGTCAAGGTCTCAAATGACTAAAAATGCCGAAGCCTTTTGCAAAACGATAGAAGCAGCCGGATATGAGCCGGGAGTTTACGCTAATCTTTCATTTTTGACAAACAGTATAAACGGACAGGCTTTAAGCAGTAAATATGTAATATGGGCGGCTCAATATTATACCGAATGTGAGTATAAACATGACTACGATATATGGCAGTACAGCTCAAGCGGAAACGTTTCGGGAATAAAAGGCAGAGCTGACGTAGATATGTGGTATGTAGACAAGAAAGCCAGTGCAACTACTGCCAAGTCTATTGCCGATTGTGATATATCCTTTACGGTATCCTCTGCGTATCTTTATAATTCAGGAAAACCCATAGAGCCAGAAATAATCGTGGAGCATAACGGCAAAACGCTTACAAAAAACAAGGATTACAAAGTAGGATATATAAAGAATACTGCGATAGGAACAGCATATGCTTTCGTACAGGGAAAAGGAGGATATTCTGACTATAAGCTGATTCCGTTCTCTATCGTAAATGAAATGCCTGAGGATATGGGAATTCATGGAAACGTAGATATTAAAAGCAGTAAATATAAATTCGGAGATTATGTGACAGGAGTGGATCTTGGAACAAGCGTAGGCAGCTTCTGGAATAATATTACCTTGGGCGAGGGATTGACAGGAAGACTTACAAATGCTTCAGGCAAGGAAGTAAGCTCCGGCAATATGGGAACCGGTATGAAGCTGACCATTACGGACAGTTCCGGGCAACTCTCAGGCGTTGCTCCTATCGTTATAAAAGGTGACTGTGACGGAGACGGCACATGCGGCTTATCGGATCTTTTAAAGATAAGAAAACAAATTATGGCTCTTGACAAATATGGAGGCGCACAGTTTAAAGGGCTTGATGCCAATGGCGACGAAAAGGTTAATCTGGCAGATTTGCTGGCTTTCAGAAAACATATAATGGGAATAGCTCAGATAAAGAATTAGAAAGGATAATTCATGAAAAAAAGATTAATATCACTTGTTTTAATATTGACTTTAGCACTTGGCATCACAGCTGCCGCTGAGGTCTTTGGCGCTTCGGTTAATGTGGGGATGTCCGGAGGCTCATGTATTGTAGGAAATACGGCGACGGTCACGCTCACATATTCGGGTCCGCAATTATTCGCAGCTACCGCTACTCTCAGTTATGATTCTTCAGCGCTTGAATTGACAGGATATGGCGGAAGCGTAACTACGCGGAATGGCAATGGCTTTTTAATGGAAACTATGGGGGCAACGTCCATGTCCGCAACTTTCACGTTTAAAGTTAAAAAGGCTGGAACCCATACGGTGAGAGTGACAACTTCCGCAGGGCTTACATATGATGAGGAGGAATTTTCATGTTCACCTGTTTCAGCTTCAATTAAAGCTACAGCGCCGCAGCCGGCCAAACCGTCAAAACCAAGTTCAGGTTCTTCCGCTTCAGGATCAAGCTCTTCTAACTCCGCAGCTTCTGGTTCTAATACAAATTCGGGAACGCCAAACAGAAGAGGAGACTTTACCGAAGCTGAGAAAATAAAGCCTGAGACGGAAAAAGAAGAGGAAGAAGAAAAGGCTCCGGAAAAGCCTGAACAGATTGAAATTGAAATCGGAGACAAAACATATATTATATGTGAAGATATAAAAGAAGAAGCTGCGCCGGCAGGATTTAAGATGACCATGATAAAATACGGCGAATGGGATTGGGAAGTACCGGCTTATACAGATGAGGAGGGGAAATATATACTGATCTGTCTGATGAAAAAGGAGTCCGGGGAGAGACAGTTCTTCGTTTATGACGCCGAGGGGGGATCCTTCAGGGATAGAATACCTGTCTCTGTGGAAGAATTCATTGAATATAAAAATCTTTCAGCGGCCGATTCCGACAGCGAAAAGGAAGAGACCAAGGAAGATAAAAATATAATCCCTTTACTTGTGGGAAGCTTGATAGCTGTTGCAGCTTATGCGGCAGTTCTTCAGATAATGGTAATCAGGAAAAAACGTAAAGAATCTGCATTTGAATAGAAATCATACGAAAACCCCCGACCGACCGGATCGGGGGTTTTTATATTGTCAAAGATAAGGAAGATATGAGGCAGCTTCTTCAGCACAAACCGCTTTCAGACGCAGTTTTGGTAATATGCAAAATTTATAAGCCGTAATATGACGTGAGCAGTAAGGCTGCCGCAGGGATTACGGCGATTGACAGCAAGGTGGTGAGCGCGACGGTTTCAGCCGCAAGCAGAGAATTTTTCCCCTCGATTGCAGTTATCGCCGATGTGATGACGGCAGTAGGAAAAGCTCCTCCGAATATTATGGCAATTTTTACGTAGGTATCTACAGGCAGCCAGTTGATTGCAAGGAAGGTGAGAATCGGCACGGAAATCATTTTTATTACAGAAACAGCCAGAAGATGGCGATTTTTTATTATTCTGGCGATATTGCTGTCTGCAAGCTGAACTCCTACAAGCAGCATAGATAAAGGGACGGTAATGCTGCCAATCAAATCCAGTGTGTCAAAAGCAAGAGGCGGAAGATGCAGCCCTGAAAACAGCATAACAATACTTACGGCGGAAACTGCGGTTGAAGGATTGCACAGCGTTTTGAGAAAATATTTTATATTGAATTTTCCTTTTTCGGAATTCATATTCAGGATAAAAGGGCCGGCCGAATAGAGATATAAATTGAGCATGATATTGTGAAGTATCATGAAGTAAAGAATATCGTTTCCGAAGATGGCCTGAGTTATCGGAAAGCCCATAAAGCCGTTATTTATACTGGAGAAGGCCAAAACGTAGACGCCAAGATCTTCCTTGGGAGAAACTTTCAGAACTTTTTTACATATCAGATATCCCAAGATGAAAGTAAAGACGAAAAAAAGCGTTCCCAGAATGAAAGCCTCCGCTGTGGCCATTCCGAGATCTGAGTTGAATTCTTTTGAAGTTATCGACGTTATTATCATGCAGGGCATGGTTATGCTCATTATAAGGGTTACGAAATGCTTGTCCGCTTCCTTTTTGATTATACCTGCTTTGCTCGCTGCAAATCCCGCCGCTATTATTAAAAAAATTGATAAAACGTTAGAAAGTATTGTAGTCATGAAGCTATTATAGCACCGTAAAAAGGAAAAGTCACCATAAATGTCTATGAGAAGCCGTTTTAAAGTAAGCAGGCAGAGACGCCGGAGTATCGGAAGCCGTCTTAACTTTGGAGATTTTCGGACTTTCAGATATGAGAAAAAGCTTGAAAGAAAAGCTGAAAATAAAATATTAGCTTGACTTTCCGCAAGTTTAATATATAATCATATATGGCAAATGGTTTAGTATTTCTAAACTTTAAGTTTATTATAACAAAACGAAGCGAAGAACGCAGGCCGGAGACAGATGAGAATCAGGGCTTTTACGCATCGGCTGTTTTTGGGGGAAGGCGAAGCAGGCCGGCGGCCGGAATAAACCCGGCTTGCGGCAGAGGAGGAGCTTTCACTGCCGAGAGGCTTATGTCAGCTGCGGCGTCCGCAACGGAAAAGAATGGTATGGAGATAGGAAAAAAGATAAGAGAAATAAGAATACTTAACGGTTTGACTCAGGAAGAGCTGGCCGACAGGAGCGAACTTTCCAAGGGATTTATTTCTCAGCTGGAAAACGATTTGACGTCGCCGTCTATATCGACGCTGGAGGATATATTGCAATGCCTCGGCATGTCGCTCAACGAATTCTTTTCCATGGAAGATACCAAAACTCAAATCGTTTTCGGAGACGACGATTTTTTCGAGAAGGTCGATGACCAGCTGAAAAACAAAACCGAATGGATAATTCCCAACGCTCAGAAAAATATAATGGAGCCGATAAGACTCACGCTTGAGCCGGGTGGAGAAACTTATCCGGATAATCCTCATGAGGGTGAGGAGTTCGGTTATGTGCTGAAAGGCGAGATAACCATAATAATCGGGAAAGAAAAGCATAAGGCTAAAGCCGGGGAAGCCTTTTATTATACGCCCGGCAAAAAACATTACATTATTTCAAAGAAGGGAGCAGAAATTCTGTGGGTGAGCACTCCACCGAGTTTCTAAGACGAAAAAATGGCCTTAATAGAACTCATAGATATTTCCAAGTCTTTTGACGGGGAACTTGTACTGGACGAATTTAATCTTAAAATAAAAGAGAACGAATTTATAACGCTCCTCGGTCCTTCAGGCTGCGGTAAGACTACGACTTTGAGAATACTGGGAGGCTTTGAAACTCCGGATACCGGAAGAGTAATGTTTCAGGGACAGGACATTACAAAGCTGGAACCGAATAAAAGACAGATAAACACGGTGTTTCAGAAATATGCTCTTTTTCCTCATATGTCCATAGCCGAGAACATTGCTTTCGGCCTTAAAATAAGCGGAAAGAGTAAAGAATATATAAAAGACAAAGTAAAATACGCCTTAAAGCTGGTAAACCTGAGCGGCTATGAAAAACGTTCCGTAGATTCTCTTTCAGGCGGACAGCAGCAGCGTATCGCCATAGCGAGAGCCATAGTGAACGAACCGAGAGTTTTACTGCTGGACGAGCCGCTTGGCGCCTTGGATCTCAAACTGAGACAGGAGATGCAGTATGAGCTCATAAGACTGAAGAATGAGCTTGGAATAACATTCCTCTATGTTACGCACGATCAGGAGGAGGCGCTGACGATGTCTGACAAAGTTGTAGTAATGAATCAAGGATATATACAGCAGATGGGAACTCCGGAGGAAATTTACAATGAGCCTGAAAATGCCTTTGTAGCCGACTTTATCGGGGACAGCAACATTATAGATGGAATAATGATGGAAGACAGAGTGGTTAAGATATGCGGCTGCATTTTTGACTGTATAGACGAGGGCTTCGGCAGGAAAAAGCCTGTAGACGTGGTTATAAGGCCGGAGGATATAATAATAGGAAAGCCGGGGGAAGGCATTCTCGACGGCGTGGTAACCTCGAATGTGTTCATAGGAGTTCACTACGAGATGTGCATAGAAGCCGGAGGCTTCGAGTGGCTGGCGCAGAATACCAGGAGCTATCCGGTAGGCAGCTCGGTATCTATAAGCGTTACCCCTGAGAATATTCAGATAATGAACAAACCTCAGTCAGAGGATGAGGAGGCAATGGTACTGGATGAGTAAAAAGATTTTCAGCGGCCCTTTTCTGCTGTTCATCCTGTGCGGAACAATGATTCCCCTCGGAGTCATTGCTTTTTACGGAATAACAGACAGAAGCGGCAGCTTTACACTTGATAACGTACTGGCTATCGCAACGCCTGAACATAGAGAAGCTCTTTTTCTTGCTCTGGGACTGGCATTGATAAGTACGGTAATATGCCTCATAATAGCTTTTCCTTTAGGTCTTGTACTTAAAGACAGCAGGCTGGGCAAGAAAGGCTTTATGGTGTTCGTGTTTATACTGCCTATGTGGATGAATTTTCTTCTTCGCACCATGGCATGGCAGGTTCTTCTTGAAAAAAACGGTATAATTAACCAGCTTCTTGTATTTATTGGCTTGCCAAGACTGGATATAATAAATACTCCTGCGGCTGTGGTTTTAGGTATGGTTTACGACTACCTGCCCTTTATGATATTGCCGATTTATAACGCTTTAATAAAGATAGATAAAAACGTGATAGAAGCGGCTTATGATTTAGGCGCCGGCAGAATTCAAGTTCTTACGAGGGTGATTGCGCCTCTTTCCCTGCCGGGTATCGTGAGCGGCATTACCATGGTATTCGTGCCTTCACTGACTACCTTTGCAGTTTCCAATATGCTGGGCGGCGGAAAAGTAAATCTCATAGGAAATATAATAGAGCAGGAGTTTACCACCAGCTCTAACTGGAATTTGGGAGCAGGTCTGTCGCTGGTGATGATGATATTCATCGTCATAAGCATGGCTCTGATAGAAAAATTTGATAAGAACGGGGAGGGCAATGTGCTGTGAAAAAAGCTTTCAAAAGTATATATCTCATCCTCATAATGTTATTTTTATACTTGCCTATATTTACCCTGATGGTTCTGTCTTTCAACGGCGGAAAGACCATGAATGCGTGGGTCGGATTTTCGCTGGAATGGTATGAAGAAATGTTTTCCAGCAGGCAGATTATGGAAGCCCTCGGCAATACCGTCACCATAGCGTTCTGGGCCGCGGTGATATCCACAGTAGTCGGCGTTGCGGCCTGTATAGGTATAAGCGCTATGAAGGAGAAATACAGGACCTTGCTGATGGGGATAAATAATATACCGCTGCTCAATGCAGACATAGTGACTGGTATTTCTCTTATGCTTTCATTCCTTCTGTTTGGAATTTCGCTTAATTACGGAACCGTGCTGTTTGCGCATATAACTTTCTGCATACCGTATGTTATACTTTCCGTGATGCCTAAGTTTAAGCAGCTGGAAAATCATACATACGAAGCAGCATTGGATTTGGGAGCTTCTCCGGTGTATGCGTTTTTTAAGGTTGTTCTTCCGGATATAATGCCGGGAATCGTTTCAGGCTTCCTGCTGTCTTTTACAATGTCTGTTGATGACTTTGTAATAACTCATTTTACAAGGGGAGCAGGAATAAATACGCTTTCGACGCTGATATACAGTCAGGTAAGAGTTGGGATAAGACCTACGCTCTATGCTTTATCTACACTGATATTTGTGGCTGTATTTGTTATATTGGTTATCGTCAATGTGCTCAGCAACAAAAAGGAGGAAAGGAAAGATTTATGAAAAAAATTTTGACGACGGCGTTAATTGCTGTAATGTGTTTAACAATGCTTGCCGGCTGCGGAAAGAAGGAGGCAGAAGCAGATAAAACTCTTTACGTTTATTGCTTCGGCGATTATTTTGATCCTGAGCTTCAGTATGAATTTGAGGAAAAAACAGGATATAAGGTGGTTGTGGATCTGTTCGATACCAATGAAGAAATGTATCCCGTAATAAAGAATAATTCGGCGGATTACGATGTGATATGCGCCTCCGATTATATGATAGAAAGGCTGAGAAGCGAAGATTTGCTTTCAAAGATAAATTTTGACAATATACCTAACTCGAAGAATATTGCGGACAATATAAAGCCCTTTATGGAAGAGTTTGATCCTGGCATGAAATATTCAGCCCCCCATACATGGGGAACTTACGGAATAATGTACAACAAGAGCATGGTAGACGATCCTGTAGATTCGTGGAATATTCTCTGGAATGAAAAGTACTCAGACAAAATAGTTATGCCTAATTCTATGCGTGAGTGCTATGTTATAGCTGCTAAAATGCTGGGATATTCTATAAATACTACTGACGAGGATGAAATCAAAGCCATGACTGACCTTCTCATGGAGCAGAAGGAACTGGTGTACAGCTTTGCCAATGATAACGCCAGAGAAATCATGATAGGCGACTCGGCGGCTATGGCCGTCATAACCTCAGGAGAAATCATTTATTCAAAAGAGTACAATGAGAATTTAGAGTTTGTGATTCCTAAAGAAGGCACTGAAGTCTGGACCGATTGCTGGGCCGTTCCAAAGACTGCGAAGAACGTGGAAGCAGCTGAAGCATGGATAGATTTTATGCTGGACGGAGATACGGCGGAAAAGAATTTTGAATATCTCACTTATGCTATTCCAAACAAGGAAATCGCCGATCTGGTAGATGAACCGGTGCTCAATCCTTCGGAGGAAGAGCTGGCCAATTGCGAGACTTTACGCAATCTCGGCGCAGATGGAGACGATTTGTACAGTAAATACTGGAAAACGTATAAAGCTGATTAAAAGCGGCAAAGATGATTGGAGATGATTAGAAACCGCTAAGCTTTATCTTAACAAATCCTTACATTTTATGAAAAGGCTGGGAATTATTAAAAATTTATGATAATATAACAAAGTATGCTAAGCGCGTACTTTGTTTTATCGTCAGGAGAAAAATGAAATGGAAGATAAAAAGAGAAAAAAGAAGATGGGGGACAGAAAAGACGGCGTATGGCTGAAGGATATAGACCCTATGCACGCCTTTACTCCTTATCTGTATCCCGACAGAGCTGACAATGAAGCCTATATAAGCGAGAGAATATATCTTGAGAATATAAACCGTTACCTGGAGAAGAAAAATTCTGATATAAGCGAAGATCCTTATAAGCTGTTTCATGTAATTTTAGCGGCCATCGTCAAGACGATAACGTTGAGGCCTAAGATGAACAGATTTATAAAGGGATATCGTACTTATCAGAGGAATGATTTGACGTTAGCGTTCGTCGTGAAAAAGAGATTTGCCGACGAAGGAAAAGAAGCGCTTGCTTTTGTTAAATTTGATGAGGATGCTACTATCGAAACGGTTAGGGAAAAGGTATATGCAGAAATAAATCAGTGCAGAAGCGATAAACTGGATAATTCTACGGCCGGTATGGATACCCTTACAAAAATGCCGAGATTTATGCTGCGCTTTGTGGTATGGATATTACATAAGCTGGATTTTTACGGCAAAGTGCCGGAATTTCTAATTAAAACCGATCCGAACCACGCCACATGCTTTATAAGCAACCTTGGTTCGATAGGGCTCAAATCAGGATATCATCATCTCTGCAACTGGGGAACCAATTCTATATTTGTCGTCATAGGAGAAAAAAAACTAACGCCTGTGTATAATGCCCAAGAGGACAGAACGGAGTTAAAGGAGACTCTTGATATAGGACTTACTTTGGATGAGAGAATCGCCGACGGATATTATTATTCCAAGACCGTAAAGTTGATAAAATATTTGTTGCAGAATCCGGAGCTCCTCGAGCTTCCGGCAAGAGAGGAAGTAGATTATGAACATCAAAAATAACATGAACGTAAGAGCACCGTGGATAAAAAGTCTGGGCTCGGTGCCTGCCCATCTCGATTATTTTCAGGGAACCATGTACGATAAGATTGCTGAAGTCTCTGAAAATTATCCTGATTTAATCGCATATGATTTTATGGGCGGAAAGACAAAATATAAGGATTTTATTTCAAAAGTGGACAGATGCGCCAGAGCGCTTGCCGCCATAGGCGTAAAACCTGGTGAAAGCGTTACGATATGTATGCCGAATGCTCCGCAGGCGGTGGTCATGTTTTATGCTATAAATAAGGTAGGAGCCATAGCCAACATGATTCACCCGCTTTCCAGCGAGAAAGAAATAGAGTTTTGTCTGAAAGAATCCGGAAGCGTAGTCTGTCTGACATTGGATCAGTTTTATGAAAAATTTGAGCATATAAGACCTAATGTATCGTTGAGGAACCTGATACTCACCAGTGTTAAGGATGTTCTGAGCCCGGTAAAGAGAAGGGGCTATTATCTCGTCGAAGGGCGCAAGATAAAGAAAGTTCCTACTAACGCTGAAATTATATGGTGGGAAAAATTTCTGTTCGACAGCAGAAAATATCACGGCTCTTTTCATCATGAGGGAAAGGCCGAGGAACCTGCCGTTATACTCTACAGCGGGGGCACTACAGGTACGATGAAGGGAATACTTCTTTCTAATCTGAACTTCAATGCTCTTTCACAGCAGGTAATAGCGACTAATCCGATGTATAAGCCGGGAGATAAAATGCTGGCTGTAATGCCGATTTTTCATGGTTTTGGCCTTGGCGTATGTATACATACAATCCTTTCTCATGGCGGAAGAGTGCTGCTTATTCCAAGATTCAATCCTGAAAGCTATGCAAAGCTTCTCAGAAAGCATAAGCCGAACTTTATCGCCGGCGTACCTACACTGTACGAAGCTCTTTTGCGAATAAAGAGCCTTGACAGAGTGGATTTATCTTGTCTCAAGGGCGTTTTCAGCGGCGGGGATTCGCTGTCGACAGAGCTTAAAAAGAGATTCGACGCTTTTCTTAAAAGCCACGGAGCGACAATTCCCGTCAGAGAAGGATACGGAACTACTGAATGTGTTACGGCCAGCTGCCTGACGCCTGTCAATAGGGAAAAGGAGGGAAGCATAGGCCTTCCTTTCCCGGATACCTTTTATAAAATCGTCGTACCCGGAACTGAGGAAGAGGTTCCTTACGGCGAAGAGGGAGAAATATGTATAGCAGGGCCTACGGTGATGATAGAATATATCAATAATCCGGAGGAAACTGCCAACACTTTGAAACGTCACAAAGACGGGCTTACATGGGTACATACGGGAGACCTTGGGATGATGGATGAGGAGGGTTTCGTATATTTTCGCCAGAGGATCAAGAGAATGATAATAACAAGCGGCTATAACGTGTATCCGTCCAGAATAGAGAATATACTTGACGCTCACGAGTTGGTGCATATGAGCTGCGTCATAGGTGTTCCGGACCCATACAAGATGCAGAAAGTTGTAGCTTTCGTAATGCTGAAGCCTGATGTGAAAGTGTCCCATGAGGAAGCGGAAAAAATTCTTCTTGCATATTGCAGCAAACATATCGCCAAGTATTCTATGCCTGCATACATAGAATTCAGAGAAAATCTGCCGAAGACTTTGGTGGGAAAAGTCGCCTACAGAGTTCTTGAAGAGGAAGAGGCGGCAAAACTTGCTTAATTCGTGTTTCATACTGTAAAATTTCAGGGCTGATGTCGATTGTTAAAAAATACAAGGTGCGAACTGTCCGCTTGACTTGCGGGCAGTCCGCACCTTTTTCAATTAAGGGCGGCACGCGCCTTTTTATAAAATGTGTATGTATTTTTCTCTTTCCTTTTCAATTTCAATTCTGTGATGAGGGGTGTTGATGCCGGGAACTCCGCCGGTATGGAGAAATATAACTTTCTCTCCCTTTTCTATTTCTCCGTTTTTGACCATTTCCAGCAGTCCGGCAAACGCTTTGCCTGTATAGCAAGGGTCTAAAATTATAGCTTCTTTTTCCGCCATATAATAGATGGCTTCACGTACTTCTTTGCAAGGATTGTTATAAGCCCCTCGATCATATTTGGAGGTAAGGCTGAAATCGGATTTTTTGGCTTTGTATTTCAATCCGAAGAAATCACGGACGCGGGAATAATAGTCATCGGCTATTGAAAGTATATCGTGTTTAGGCGATATTGCGATGCCTGTCAGCTTGAGAGGGAGCTTTTCGTTGAATATGGCTGCGAAAAGGCCCATGTAAGTGCCCATGCTGCCGACGGCGTCTATAATTCTTGCCCCGCATAAATTCATATCCTCGGCCTGTTTGGCCATTTCAAGAGCACATTCGTAATATCCGAGGATTCCCAGCTCGTTTGAGCCTCCCAAAGGTATGAAATAAACTTTGTGTCCCTGGGCTTCATAATAACTCGTGACATTTTTTACAGCCTCAGCCTCAAGATTGGCTTCACTTTTCCCGGGTTCATAGTTTTTTATCCAGACATCAGAGCCCATTATTCCGTCAAGCAGCAGGTTTGCTGAAAGTTCTCCGGGATATTCTCCGACGGATATTATAGAGCCCTTGAGCCCGTATTTGTTGGCGACGGCACAGGTGAGTCTGCCGTGATTGGTCTGGACTCCGCCTACGGTCAGAAGAAGAGTGGCGCCTCTCTCTTCGGCGTCTTTTACGAAATATTCAAGCTTTCTGAGCTTGTTGCCGCCCATTGCCAGCGGCGTTAAATCGTCTCTTTTAATGTACATCTCTATGCCGAGGTCATGGGAAACTGCCGGAAGATATTCGACAGGTGTGGGAAGATGCAGAATATTTTCTTTTTCATGTCCGAAAAGCATGATTACTCCTCCTTGTCATTTAAGATGTTTTCATTTTATCATATTAGTGATATAATTGCATTGTTAATTTTAGAAGGAGGAATGATAATCAGATGGCATTTATAGATAAGCTGGGGCAGATGGCAAATAAAGTCGGCGAAGTTGCGGGTGATACTTTTGATTACGGAAAAGCAAAAGGGAAGATAGTTCTGGAAAAGGGGAAAATTAAGGACGTAAAGGAAGCTATAGGCGATTATGTGTATAATTCCATTAAAGAGAGCGGCGATATAGATCCGGGAAGATTAAAGGCTTTTTGTGCGGAGATAGACGAGCACATGGCTGAAATAGAGAGACTTAATGATGAGGCAGGCAAAAGCAGCGATGGTCTGAACGAAACTTTCGGAGGAAAGGAATAGGTATGCCGGGAGTAATAGTTAATACGGCGACAATTCTTGTGGGAAGCGGGATAGGCCTTATTGCTAAAAAAGCCATACCGAAGGAATGGGCTGATTTCATCCTTAAGGGGATAGCTCTTTGCGTGATGTACATAGGAATTACAGGGAGCCTTGAAGGGGAGAATACTCTTATAATTATAATTTCTGTGGCGGTAGGAGCGGTGATAGGAGCAGCCTTTGATTTGGACAGACATCTCAATCATTTTGCCGCAAAGCTGGAAAACAGGTTTAAAAAGGAAGGGGAAAAGTCTACTGTAGCCGAAGGCTTCATAAGCGCAAGCCTGCTGTTTTGCGTAGGAGCTATGACTATAGTAGGTTCATTGCAGGCAGGTCTTACGGGCGATAATCAGATGCTTTTTACAAAGGCTGTGCTGGACGGCATAAGTTCAGTGATTTTTGCTGCGTCTTTCGGCATAGGAGTGATGTTTTCCGCAGTTTTCGTATTTGTCTTTCAGGGAGCGATAGTATTGCTTGCCCGCTTTGCAGAGCCGTTTCTTGAGACGGCTGTAGTTTCGGAAATGACCTGCGCAGGGTCGCTGCTGATACTGGCGCTGTCTCTCAACATGCTTGAAATAACAAGGCTTAAAGTCATGAATTACACGCCGGCAATATTCATGCCGATGTTGATATGCCCACTGGGAGAGTGGCTGAAGAGTCTTTTTTAGATGGTTGACGGATAACGGAAAGGACGCCTTATGAGAAATGATTTGTTTCTTTTGAAGGCGTCCTTTTGATGTGCTCTTATAGTGCTGTAATAATGCTTAATATTGTTTGTTCCAATTTCCGTGCGTTTAATTCTCTGTATATCAGATCCTCTGCATTGAAACTTTATGCGGGTTTTATTTATACCTTTTTTTCAAATACATTGCGGCATCTGCTGCAAGTGATCCTTATCCGGCCCTTTCCCTTGGGAGCCCGCAAAACCTGGCCACAGTCGGGGCATTTGAAATATCTGTAATGCTTTCTGTCCCTTGAAAGATATGAGCGGAGAGGCATGCTGATATAGGTGAGAAACCACTCGTTCTCAGCTCTGCGCTTCGGTATATTTCTTGAAAACGCCCTGTAGTATACATATATGAAAATCAAAATTACGATGAAATTAAATATTCGTCCGGGTATAAACAAATCGGCAATAATGAGCAGTAAAGCCAACTTCATCAATCCCTGGCAGAAATTGTCAAAGCCGTTTCTGCCAATCATGAACTGCGCCAGTTTATATCTGAAGTTGCCCATATAAATCTCCCCCTCTTAACTTATGTATAGAATAATGTAATATCGCAGAAGCAAGATGTCAATGGGCCTTTGAAATAAACCACGAAAACTTCACATTGGACGTTTTCAGTTTTTAAGACTCTGCATCGGAGCGGGAATTCTTCCGCCTCTGTCTATCATTTTTTGTGAGGACTTGCTGCGAAGGCTCATGACAGGGCCCTTTCCCAGGAGACCTCCGAAATCAAGTTCAGCGCCTTCCTTAAGGCCTATCGCAGGTATAAGGCGGACGGCTGTGGTCTTTGAGTTGACCATTCCGATAGCGGCTTCATCGGCGATAATGGCGGAAATAGTATAAGCCTCTGTATCCCCGGGAACTACTATCATATCAAGCCCTACTGAGCACACGGCTGTCATAGCTTCAAGCTTTTCTACTGACAGGGTTTTGTTTGAAGCGGCAGCAATCATACCGGCGTCTTCTGTAACAGGTATGAAGGCTCCGGACAATCCTCCAACGCTGGAGGAGGCCATTACGCCGCCTTTCTTTACCGCGTCGTTGAGCATGGCCAAAGCTGCCGTTGTACCGTGGGCGCCGCATTGCTCGAGACCAATTTCTTCAAGTATATGGGCTACTGAATCTCCGACAGCGGGGGTGGGAGCAAGGGACAAATCTATGATGCCGAAAGGGACTCCCAGCATTTTGGAGGCTTCGGAGCCTACCAGCTGACCCATTCTCGTGATTTTAAAGGCAGTCTTTTTTATCAGCTCTGCAACTTCGTTGAGCGAAGCGTCGTCAGGCAGTTTGGAAAGTGCGCTGCGCACAACGCCGGGACCTGAAACGCCGACGTTTATGACTACATCCGGCTCTCCGACTCCGTGAAAAGCTCCTGCCATAAAAGGATTGTCCTCCGGCGCGTTGCAGAAAACGACCAGCTTCGCCGCTCCTATGCACTGGCTGTCTTTAGTGAGCTCGGCGGATTTTTTTACTGCCTTGCCCATCATCTTTACTGCGTCCATATTGATTCCGGCCTTTGTTGACCCTATGTTAACTGAAGAGCAGACGAATTCAGTTTTAGCCAGCGCTTCGGGTATTGACTCTATGAGCTCTTTGTCTCCAGCACTGAATCCCTTCTGAACCAGCGCGCTGAAGCCTCCTATAAAATTAACTCCGACCTTGCGGGCTGCGGCGTCAAGAGTAAGAGCATACTTGACAGGATCTCCGCCGCTTGCGGCAACCAGCATGGCTATAGGCGTTACGCTGATTCGTTTATTTACGATAGGTATTCCGTATTTCTTTTCAATGGTTTCACCGACCTCTACAAGCTTTGCAGCCTTTGAAGTTATCTTGTCGTAGACCTTTTCACATGAACGGTCTATATCGCTGTCGGCACAGTCGAGGAGAGAAATTCCCATGGTTATAGTACGTATATCTAAATTTTCGTCCTGAATCATGGTTATGGTTTCCATGATGTCGTTAAAGTTGAGCATATTTAAAACCTCGCATTTCTTTTTCAGCTTTCGATTATGGATTTTGCGGTTTTACTGCGATTTCCCACATTCGGATTATTGATGGTCATGTTCGGCTCTTGCTTTGGCAGTCTCAAGTGACTTGAAAGTTTGCGGCCTATATGCAAATCATCGCCGTATATGAGCTCTATATCCTGTGCATAGAATTGAAGATATCTTCGTGCATAACATGGATTACCATGTCGGGAACAGAAGCTTTGAGGCAATCTTCCAGACCGTCAAGACGGCATGAAAGATTGCTTATGTCTATTATCATTACCATACAGAAATATCCGTCCAGAATTGACTGCGTCATTTCCAGAACGTTGGCGTTTTTTTCTGCGCATGAGTCGGCTACTTTTGCCAGAATTCCAACCATATCTTTACCGATAACCGTTACTACTGCTTTCATTTTAAATCTCCTTTTAATTTTATATCTCCTTTTAATTTTATATCATATAGACTTACTGCCGAATATTCTCCGTCTTTCAGATTCAGACCTGCTTGAATGTCGGTAAGATATATGAAGTCTGCCTCGGGATACTTATTCTTAAAAAACTGCCGATTTTCACCTTTATGCCCAAAAAGCGTGTTTCTGCATTTTTGATTGCTTATAAGGGCGATTGTTTTTCTCCTGGAATTTGGTATGTCCTCTTGCGGACATGCTGTTAGTGGGAGCGCCTCGAGTTCCTCGTATAGCAGTTTGCCTATCTGTTTTTCCAGCTGCTGTCTCGCAAGAAAGCCTTCTACGAGCTGTCTGAATGCAGGGTGGAAGGTATCTGCGGTATTGTTCCCGTCGGACATTATATCGCTGGACTTTAGCCCCACTCGTATAACGTTGATACCTGCTTCCGTAAGTATTTTGTACATAGAGGCTGTTCTTTCCACTGCATCTTTTTCCCTAAGAGGAGTATACAAGCCCTTTTCCATAAGCTGATAAAGACCTGTATCTCTGATGACGACGGTCGGATAAAGCCTTGCGATTTGCGGCTTTATTTTCGCCGCTTCCTTTGCAGAAAACACATCGTATTCGGCAGTGTCTTCCGGGAGCCCTATCATTAACTGTATCCCGAGAGTAAAGCCGTATTTTTTTATCAAAGCGCAGCTTTCGTACACGCAGGAAGCGTCGTGGCCTCTGTTTGAGGCCTTAAGCACAGGCTCTGCGAAGGACTGGACTCCGAGTTCTATTACGTCAACGTCATAGGTTTTAAGATTATCAAGAATTTTTTTATTTATATAGTCGGGTCTTGTGGAAAGGTGTATTTTCTGAATTACGCCTCTGTCCTTATATTCTTTTGCTATTGCCAGATATTCCTGCTGCTCTTCTATAGGGATTCCGGTAAAAGAGCCTCCGAAAAAGGAAAGCTCGATGGTTTCCATATTCATATCGGAAAGGGTGGACATGTATCGGGAAACTGTACGGTGAATATCGGAGGCGCTTACCGATTCGCTGTGAGCAGTGATTTTCCTCTGATTGCAGAAAATGCAGTCGTTGGGACAGCCCTTATGAGGTATGAATATCGGTATTATAGCATGTTTTTTCATTTTCTTGTTTCCTCTATTATTGACCCTATATCTGTAAGGGGGTATTGATGAAAATATACTATACTCAGCCCGCGGCTTTTAATGAAATTCTTGATTTTAGAGTAATCGCTGTGGGCCGATAAATCTCCGTTGAATATGATTTCATTGCCTACACGCCCGGAGGCTCCGCCCAGAAATCCGTATTTATAGCCCGGCAAAAGAATTTGCGCAGGCTCTACGAGAAGCACGTTCATTCCTGCCTTTACGGCTGCTTTTTCAATGCCTCTGTCTGACGTGATTATAGAGCTTTCATCCACTGTTACGCAGTTGCATTTTGTATATCCTTGCGGTACATGAACCATTATATGACCGGTTTTTTGTGCCATATCCGATAAATCGGGCGAAGTAATCTTCAGATTATGAAGAAAGAATCTGCCGGTAGAACAGGCATTGTAAATTGCGTCGCCGGGGTATTCGGAAGACAGTTTCTCAGGGTTGCCGTGAAAGGTCGTATTGCCGAGGCGGCACATATAAATGTCGGGGTGACAGGTTATAGGCGTTTTGACATTGGGATGTCCTGTTATTATTCGCAGCGTATGGCCGCATTTTTCAAGATATTCACGCAAAGCTCCGCCGGTCAGCTTGCTGATGTATATTTCACTCATAAATTTATTATACACGAAAGCGAAAACAATTTATATAGTTTTTATTAAAGTAAATCACCGGGAGGGGATTTGTGGTATAATGAACCCGATGTTATATTGTTCGGCGTTGCCGCAGGGCAGGGTTCATTGAAACGCCTTTTACCTAACCGGATGGCGTTATAACGAACCCAAAATCATGTTGTTCGGCGTTGCCGCAGGGCAGGGTTCATTGAAACGCCGCTGACATACGTGCTTTGTGGTATAATGAACCCGATGTTATGTTGTTCGGCGTTGCCGCAAGGCAGGGTTCATTGAAACGCCTTTTACCTAACCGGATGGCGTTATAACGAACCCAAAATCATGTTGTTCGGCGTTGCCGCAAGGCAGGGTTCATTGAATCACCGCTGAAATACTTATTTTGAACATTTATATATTTTTAACCTTTGTCATTTATTTTTGCTATCTTAAACACTTAAAGGCGATTTCGTCTTAATGTCGACGGGATTGCTCGAAAAACTGAGCTTGCTCGAGAAGCGTTGAGCTCTAAAGCAAAATTTTCATCAATATTCAGAACAAATCGGGAGGAAAGGCATGGTTCGCATAGGAAACGATTGGGATAACATTTTAAAAGGTGAGTTTGAAAAGCCATATTTTAAAAAGCTGGAAGTTTTTGTTGAAGAGGAAAGATCGGCGTATACTGTTTATCCGCCGGAGGAGGACGTTTTTAATGCGTTGAAATATTCGTCTTATGAGAAAACAAAAGTGGTGATTTTGGGACAGGATCCTTACCATGAGCCAAATCAGGCTCACGGACTTTGCTTTTCTGTGAATAAAGGAATAAAAATTCCGCCGTCGCTTGTGAATATATATAAAGAAATTAAAGAGGATCTTGGCATAGAGCCTCCCAAGCATGGCTGCCTGGCCGAATGGGCCAAGCAAGGCGTACTGCTTTTGAACACGGCGCTTACTGTGAGACGGGGAGAGGCCAATTCCCACAAAGGCAGAGGATGGGAAACTTTTACGGATAAAATAGTTGAGTCGTTAAACGAGAAGCAGACACAGGTGGCGTTCATATTGTGGGGAGCCAATGCGAAATCAAAGCAGGCGCTGATAACAAATAAAGAGCATATGATAATTACGGGAGCCCATCCCAGTCCACTTTCTGCGTTTAACGGTTTTTTTGGAGGAAGGTATTTCAGCAAAGTAAACAGATTTCTTGAAATCACAGGACAAGAGCCTGTAGATTGGAGACTTGATTAGCGGCAGAGCCTGATAAACAATAGAGGAATCTGCATGCCGCCCGTATAGGCTGCGCAGGTAAAATGAAAATCAAAAGACGGTTCACGTGAACACTGCTTTAAAAAGAACAATGCGAAGAACCGTACATATAGCGGCTTGAAGGGGGGGAGCCAGCGGATGCTCCCCCCCTCTTTTTTTCGATTATTTATTCCGATAATCCAATTTCTATGATTTTGCTTATCACATCTTTGTATTCGAGTCCGACCCCCGCCATCATTTTAGGGAAGCGGCTTACCGAGGTGAAGCCTGGTATTGTGTTTATTTCGTTGAACACTATTTTTCCCTCAGGGGTGAGGAACATATCGAGGCGGGCATATCCTTTACAGCCTAAAGCCTTAAAAAGGGCAAGCCCCGTTTCTTTTATCCGCTCTTCAGTTTCGGAATCTATTCTGGCAGGTGTGTGTATCTTTGAATCAACGCCGGTATACTTTCTCGTGTAATCAAAGAAACAGCCTGTGAAAAGTTCTATCTCATCTACTCTGCCGACGATGTCATTTCCGCTGCCGTCGCCTATGATAGAGCAGCCGACCTCAAAACCGTCAATTTTTTCCTCGATTATGACTTCGCTGTCATATTGGAGGGCAAGATTGACTGCGTCCATGATCTGCTCCTTACTTTCGACCACGGTTATTCCATAAGAGGAACCTGCGTTTACGGGTTTTACAAAAAGCGGATAAGTAAGAGCTTTAATTTTTTCTATTATGGCAGCTTTATCAAAGTGCCCTGCAATGCTTGCCGCTTTGGGAACTGCAATTCCCGCCGCTTCGGCAACGACGTGCGCACGGTACTTGTCCATGCAAAGGGCGGAAGAGAGAACGCCGCAGCCCATCAAAGGGATTCCTGCAAGAGTGATGAGTCCCTGGACTGTACCATCTTCGCCGTTTTTTCCGTGTAACATTGGAAAAACTCCATCTAATCTTGTAAATACAGGACCGTTGCCACCAAGTTCTATCATGCCGTGAACGCTTCTGTCAGGTACGATATATGCCGGTATACATGTGTTTTTTTCATCCTGCCATGAATCATCAATGATTTTTTCAATGTCACCGCAATAATGATACCAATCTCCGTTTTCTGTTATGCCTATAGGAATAGCTTCATATTTTTCCTTGTCAATGTATTTCAAAACACTATAGCTTGATTTCAGAGAAATTCCGTATTCGCTGGAACATCCTCCGAAGAGCACTGCAATTTTCTTTTTCTTCATTATCGCTCCTTTTGTTATATTTATCATGGACGTTGACTTCCTGTGATTTTGCCGGCAGTTGTAATTGGCAGCCGGTCTTTGCCGTTCAGAGGAAGCCTTTTTTAAGCGGCAGGTCAGGAGAATGCAGAAAACATCATGCAAGACGTACCGCCAGGCGCGCCGCCTGAGGCAATTTCCGGAATGTTGTCAAAGCGCTGCTTAAAGCAACTGAAAAGACGTTGTTTCAGGCCGGCAGCATCTATTTTTTTCAGGCCGGCAGCATCTATTTTTTTCAGGCCGAAAGTGCCTTGTTATTTCAGGTTTTCAGGATTTAAGCCTTTGAGTTCATCTATTACGAATATACCATCTTTACGGATCAATACGTCGTCGAAGTAGATTTCACCGCCGCCGTATTCGGGACGCTGAATCATGACGAGATCCCAGTGAACAGCAGAATTATTGCCATTGTAGGCGTCCTCGTAGCATTTTCCGGGAGTCAGGTGGAAGCTGCCGCAGATTTTTTCATCAAACAGCGTATCTTTCATCGGGGTGAGCACGAAAGGATTTACTCCGATTGCAAATTCCCCGAAGTAACGGGCGCCCTCGTCTGTATCCAGAAGCTCGTTGATTCTATAGGTATCGTTGGCCGTCGCATTGACGATTTTTCCGTTTTCTATTTCAAACCTTATATTTTCAAAGGTGAAGCCTTGCTCCTCTGAAAAGGTGTTGTAGCTGATAACTCCGTTCATAGAGTCCTTTACAGGGGCTGTATAAACTTCTCCGTCAGGAATGTTGCGCAGACCGTCGCACTTGACAGCGGGAATATCTTTGATTGAAAACGTCAAATCTGTTCCAGGGCCTGTAAGACGGACCTTATCGGTCTTGTTCATCAGATCTGCGAGCGAATCCATGGCCTTGCTCATTTTTTTATAGTCAAGGGTGCATACGTCGAAGAAGAAATCCTCAAATGCTTCCTGCGACATGCCTGCAAGCTGTGCCATGGAAGGGACGGGGTATCTCAGTATGACCCATTTGGTTTTGTTTACCCTGTAATCAAGCGTAGGGCTTGTGAGTTTATAATACATATTCATTTTTTCTGAAGGAACGTCGGCCAGCTCAGACGTGTTTTCTCCGCCTCTTACGGCGATATAAGCGTCCATTCCCTTCATCTGATAAAGTTGATAATCATTTAAAAACTCTATCTGGTTTTCATCGGCATTTAAAAGAATTTCCCGCAGTATGGAGCTGTCTCTGTGATTGACGTAAGGTCTGGCTCCCAATTTATACGAGTCTTTGATGAGCTGTCTTACCAGAGGCCTGCAACATTCTCCTTCGTAGTCGATAAGCACTTTTTCACCTTTTTTCAATTCACACGAATAAGATGTGAGAAGCTTTGAAAGCTTTTCTATTCTTGAGTCCATATTTGCCTCCCGTTTTTATTAAAATTACTGTAGATATTATAACCCAGAAATGCGCAAATTAAAAGTAGCAGTTGATTTATACTGTAAAAAATGTAAAATGATAATATACAGAATCTTAACAAGGACGACGGTATATTTTTAATGAAGGTAATTTTTATAGTTAATCCCGAGGCAGGAAAGGGAAAAGGCATTGACAGACTGAAAGAAGAAATAAAACTGGTATCGGAAAGAACAGGAATACCGGCAGGTTTCTATCTTACGAAGAGCGTGGGGGACGCGGAAAAATTTGCGAGGACAGCCGCTGCCGAACTGCGGGAAAAGGGAGAAGCTTTGAGGCTCATAGCCTGCGGAGGAGACGGAACCGTCAACGAGGTTATCAACGGCGTAATAGGCTACGAAAATGTTGCCGTCGGAATTATGCCGATAGGAACAGGGAATGATTTTGTAAGGAACTTTCCTGACGCAGGAGATTTCATGAGTATCGAAGCTCAGCTTAAAGCAGAAACGACTAAAGCGGACGTAATAAAATATGAAGGCTCCTTAGCGGGGAAGATGCAGACGCGTTACTGTATAAACATGTTTAATATAGGATTTGACTGTAACGTGGTAGATCTGACGGGAACTCTTAAGAAATATCCATTTTTGAAAGGCTCGATGGCATATCTTGCCGCAGTAGTGGGAATTTTGATTAAGAAAAAGGGGGCTTGTCTGAAAGTAGAAGCGGACGGCGAACTTGTTCACGAGGGAAAGGTGCTTCTTACAGCCGTAGCTAATGGGTCATACTGTGGGGGAGGAGTGAAAAGTTCACCTAGAGCCTCGCTCAAAGACGGCTTGATGGACCTTAACATAATATATAACGTTTCAAGACGGGAATTTGTGAGTAAATTTCCTTCATATGCCAAAGGGACTCATCTTGGGCTTGAGGATATAGACAGGCTGCTCCTTTTTAAACAATGCAGAAAAGTAGTAATTACGCCGCTGGAGGAAAGCATGAGGCTTTGTACAGACGGGGAGATAACGGACGCGGGAAAGGTAATTATGGAGGCAGTCCCTCAGGCGATAGACATAATGATACCACAAATTTTATAGATATATGCAGCAGGCGAGGAGCTTGCATATTGCAAAACTCGTCATGACGACAGAAAGGAAGGAAAAAATGTTATTTATCCAGTACCCTAAATGCACTACCTGCAAGAAAGCAAAGAAATGGCTTGACGACAGAAATTTGAAATATGAGGACAGACATATAAAAGAACAGAACCCTACTTATGAAGAACTTAAAGAATGGAGCCTTCGGAGCGGGTTGCCACTCAAAAAATTTTTCAATACCAGCGGACTTCTGTATAAATCCATGGAGCTGAAGGATAAACTTCCCCATATGAGCGAGGATGAGCAGCTCAAATTGCTGGCGACCGACGGAATGTTGGTTAAAAGACCGTTGCTGATTACAGAAACTCGTGTTTTGATTGGATTTAAACCTGCTGAGTGGGAACAGCTTTAAGTTTTTGCCCAAACTAAGCGCAAGACGAGCGGAGCGCAAGGGGGAGGACAAAGATAGAAGCTTAAAGGTGAAACTTGTACAGCAGGAAAAGCAAGCCTGCAAATAAATATAAAAAACCGCAGGAACTCTTTGGAAGAACCAAAGAGTTCTGCGGTTTTTTGCATTATATACAGTGTCCGCCGATATTCCCTCTGCTCTTAAACAGCTTCAGCGAAAGTTCAGAAGTCCCTGTGAAGCTCTTAAGAGGCTTTTGATAAATAAGGCGTCGTATAGGATCTCCGCCTGTTACAGAGTAAGAGAAGGTGCGCTGTATGTGCGGTTCAGCATTTCGCTGTTGAGCATGTAAAGTCCCTTTGCATCGTCGCCGAAAAGTTCCATCTTTGTTATCATGTCCGAGGCGGATTTTTCCTCTTCGCCCTGCTCCTTGACAAACCAGTCCAGCATCTGCATCGTTCTGAAATCGTGGTCTTCATATGCTGCGGCATAAATGTTATTGATGAGTGAAGTAACATATTTTTCGTGTTCAAGCCCCTGTTTAAGAGGATCCATTTTGTCGTTGAGAGTACATTCAGGCTTGTCGATGGCCTTGAACTCAACCTTTACATCGTTGTTATGCAGATATTCGTAAAAAAGCATAGCATGGTCTCGTTCCTCCT
The DNA here is from genome assembly GCA_937900415.1 of uncultured Clostridia bacterium. Lineage (GTDB taxonomy): Bacteria > Bacillota > Clostridia > Peptostreptococcales > Anaerovoracaceae > Fimisoma. The sequence continues at coordinate 89,301 of CALCEY010000005.1, read as the reverse complement.
GCGCCTGTATGCGATACCAGTTTTCAAAGCCGTCAAGACCTATGGAGTCATAGTAATTAGCAAACTCCAGATATAGATAAGCCGAGTAAAATTCTTTGTTTATCTGATCGTTTATTAATTCTGCTACTTTTTTATTCATGAGTTTTTTATCTCCTTTCTTCATATGGCAGCCGAATCTTATATTCAGGCGTTGCCTCTGCACTACCATTTTGTATATTGTTTTATTATACCACTTTTTCCCCTCAGAGAAACGTAAAAGTTCAGCTTTTGAAACGGACGAAGTATTTTTTTTTGCCTGACGGCTTTCGACATACTTTGCGCCGCTATATATGTATCATATATCTGCAAGCCGGGATTATGCGGCAGAATTTCAAAGCGGAATTTCAAAGCTGAGTTATGCGGCAGAATTTCAAAGCGGAATTGCGAGGCAGGCTATGATAATTTACGGCGAATATCTTTTTATTGAAAATTTTATAACAGGCGTATTGCTTCTTGCCTTGACAGGAAAGCTCACGGGACGGATGCCGGCACGGAAACGTCTTGCTGCGGGAGCGCTATTATGCGGGATGAGCAGCTTCATTATTTTTTTACCGCTGGATGGTATGATTTCCACGGCTTTAAGACTGGGGGCGGGAGTGATGGTAGCGGCAGCTGCCTTTGGAAGGCATAATTTAATCAAAAAATCTGCGCTCCTTCTCATATTGACTTTTCTGTCCGGAGGAGCAGTGATGGCGCTTCTTCTATGGCAGCAGCAGCCGGCCGTAGCTCATCAGGGAATAATTTACATAGACGCGGTTACATATTTAAAAATAATATGTTTCGGGACGCTGTCCTTTGGCCTTACATACTGGTTTGTCATATTGATACGCAAAAAAAACAAAGATATTGCGATAAGAGGAAAAGTAAGTATGGTAATAGACGATAAAAATTATGATTTCAACGGTTACGTGGACTCAGGAAACAGCCTCAGAGAACCTGAAACAGGGAAACCGGTTGTTCTGCTGGATAAAAAAGGTGCAGAAAAGCTGCCTTTCAGGCCGGCCGATCTTTGGGACAGATACGCCCTTATACCATACAAGACCGTCGGAGTAGAGCTTGGCTATCTTGAAGGCGTAAGGAGCGATAAAATAACATTTGAGAAAAAAATTTCCGAGGGAGCTTTCATAGCCTTCTATGACGGTATTTTCGGGGATTTTGAAGCCTTGATAAACAAGGATTTTTTAGAAGGAGGATTATTGGAGGATGTATAAAGAGTTCAGATTTTTGCCTACTATACAGATGAGCCTGTTGCTGAGAAAGTTAAAAGAGTTTAGCAGGAGAAAAGCGAGAACTCTTTTTTATATAGGCGGAAACGATGTACTGCCGCCTCCCCTTGACCGAGAGGAAGAAAAAAAGCTTTTGCAGGAATACGCCGCAGGAAGTCAGGAGGCAAGGAGCATATTGATAGAGAGAAATCTGCGTCTGGTCGTCTATATAGCAAAAAAGTTTGAAAACGTCGGAATAAACGTAGAAGACCTTATTTCCATAGGAACAATAGGACTCATTAAAGCCGTCAACACTTTTAAGATGGAAAAAAATATAAAACTGGCCACATATGCCTCCAGATGTATTGAAAATGAAATCCTTATGTATCTGCGGAGAACATCAAAGCTTAAGAGCGAGGTGAGTCTCGATGAGCCGCTTAATGTGGATTGGGACGGCAACGAGCTGCTGCTTTCCGATATTTTGGGAACGGAGGGAGATTTGGTATATCACAGGCTTGAGGACGAGGTGAACAGAAAACTGCTTTATGGAGCGATGACCAAGTTGGAACCGAGGGAAAAGGAGCTGATGGAGATGAGATTTGGACTGAAGAGCGGAAGAGAAATGACGCAGAAAGAAGTCGCCGACAAGCTGGGAATTTCCCAGTCTTATATATCGAGACTTGAGAAGCGGATAATTACAAGGCTTCAGCGCGAAATCAAGCGTTTGGGATAAGCCTGCGCGCCATTTATTGGAACGCATAAGGCGGAGCTGCCCGGTACATAACTAAACTAAAATATTGTGGATAGGATTGGTGTTGTATTATGGCGAGCAAAGTCGAAATATGCGGTGTTGACACTGCGAAGCTTCCTCTGTATAAGGAAGCGGAGATGACAGAAATGTTGAAAAAAATCAAGAATGGAGACGCTTCTATAAGGGAGAAGTTCATAAACGGTAATCTGAGACTGGTTCTCAGCGTTATTCAGCGTTTTACCGGCAGAGGAGAAAATCCGGATGATTTGTTTCAAGTGGGTTGTATCGGACTTATCAAAGCTTTGGACAATTTTGATATGAGCCACGGAGTCAAGTTCTCAACCTATGCAGTACCGATGATAATAGGTGAAGTGCGCCGTTATCTGAGAGACAACAATTCTATACGCGTTTCAAGGTCGCTGAGGGATCTGGCATATAAGGCGCTCCAGACGAAAGAAATTCTTTCACGAGATTTGCAGAAGGAACCGTCTGTAAGCGAGATTGCCCTTGCCATGGGGGTAAATCGTGAAGAGGTGGTTATGGCTCTTGAATCAATTCAGGAGCCGGTGTCACTGTTTGAACCTGTTTTTCATGACGACGGCGACGCTATATATGTGATGGATCAGGTTTCGGATACCAAGAATACCGACGCAAGATGGATTGAGAATATATCTTTATCGGAGGCGATGGATAAACTCAGTCCGAGAGAAAGGCATATTTTGAAGATAAGATTTTTTGAAGGAAAAACTCAGATGGAGGTGGCTAAAGAAATCGGAATATCTCAGGCGCAGGTCAGCAGGCTTGAAAAAAACGCCCTTTCTGCTATGAAAAGGGAGCTAATGTAAATATGACGAAAAGAAAAATAACGGGAAAGACGATACAAGCAGGAAATTTTTCCTGCTTTTTAAATTTTTAAAAAAATTTTGTCACCTTTTGCTAATGCCGCTCGTCTGTATATCAGAAAACAGATATGACGATATGGCGGTATTTTTTATGGTATTTAGCAGTTTAAAATTTTTACTTATTTTCATGCCCGTATTTTTCGGAGTATATTATATGACGCCTCCGAAAATGAGAAATACGGTTCTCTTTATCGGAAGCATGTGCTTTTATTTTTCGGGTACAGTTGAAAATCCCGAGCATTTGATTTTGCTGCTTGTAAGCATTGCGGCAGATTTTGCGGCGGGAATCCTTATGTGCAGATATGAAAAAAGGAAAAAGCTTATACTTACGGCCGGGATACTTTTTCACCTGACGGCTATTTTCATGTATAAGTATTCGGGATTCCTGTTTGGGGAGATAAGTGCGGGACTGGGAAAGTTTTCGCCTGCCTTTGCGCCCGTGATGCCTGTCGGCATTTCATTTTATACTTTTCAGGGGATATCCTATCTGGTTGATGTCTATAGAGGAAAAATCAAGGCGGAAGAAAGTCTGCTTGACTTCGGAGTATACATATCCATGTTCGAGCAGTTGATAGCAGGCCCTATAGTGACTTATGACCATGTTGCGGAAAAGCTTCATCACAGGGAAATAAAGAAAAGCAGCGCAGCAGACGGATTCGGGCTTTTCATAATCGGTCTCGGGCTTAAAGTTCTCCTTGCCAATCCCGTGGGCAAGCTATGGACAGATGTTAAAGCCATCGGATTTGAAAGCATATCGACGCCGCTGGCATGGATGGCAATAGCAGCATTTTCATTTCAGATATACTTTGATTTTTTCGGTTATTCCCTTATGGCCGTAGGTCTGGGGAAGATGCTGGGCTTTGATTTGCCGGAAAATTTTAATCTGCCTTACGTCAGCCGGTCTATGACTGAGTTCTGGAGGCGGTGGCATATGACCTTGGGATCATGGTTTAGGGAATACGTATACATTCCTCTCGGAGGAAACCGGAGCGGAAAGGCTGCAACCGTAAGAAATCTGCTGATAGTGTGGCTGCTTACAGGAGTATGGCACGGAGCCGGATACAATTTTATCTTATGGGGTATGATTCTGTTTTTGATAATAACAGCGGAAAAATATCTTATTGGCGACTTTCTGGACGGACATCTTATTGCAAGCCGCCTATATATGATTATCCTGATACCGCTCACATGGGCCGTATTTGCGATAGAGGACATGGACAAGATGACTGTGTTCTTTTCAAGACTTTTCCCGATATTCGGCGAGGGAGCATGGTCTTTGTTCCGGTATGATTACGTCAAGTATTTAAAAATGTACTGGCCGTTTCTGCTCGTATGTGCGGTGATGTCTCCGGTTTTGCCGCAGAATTTTCTTAAAAAGGCCGAAAAAAGAAAATTGTTATGGGCGATACTTTCAGCTGTATTGGCTGCTTGTCTCTATTGCATGTACAAAGGCCTAAACGATCCGTTTCTTTATTTTAGATTTTAAGGGGTGCTGATATGAAAAAAACAAATATTTTTACATTTTTACTTTTCGTTGTTCTGCTTATAGCCGTGGCTTTATTCATGGCTCTTCGTCCGGCTCTTTCCGGAAGCAAGGGTCAAACCGAAGAATCGCCGGACAAGGAAGCTTTAACAGAAGGCGCAGGAGCTGCCGGCGATAATATTGCAGAAGAAGAAAAGCTGCCGGAAAAGAAAGTTGAAGCTTCAATGGAAGACGCTTTGTTTATAGGGGATTCAAGAACGGTAGGTCTTTCCGAGTATTCGGCAATGGATGAGGCAGACTTTTTTTCCAATATCGGTATGAGCGTATATAATATATACGATAAAACTGTATCAGTGTCTAAAGTGGGGAAGGTTACGCTGACGCAGTTGTTAGACAACAAAAAATATGGTAAAATATATGTTATGCTTGGCATTAACGAAGTGGGCTACGATATGGAAAAAACTGTGGAAAAATACAGGGAGCTGGTTGAGTCTATAGAAGAAAAGCAGCCCGGGGCAAAAATTTTTATTCAAGCCAATCTGCATGTTACCCGGGATAGAAGCGATAAAGACAATATAGTGAACAACCGCAATATAAACCGGCTGAATAAAGCCATATCCCATATAGCCGATGACAAAAAAGTGTTTTATCTTGACGCCAACGCATTGTTTGACGATGAAAACGGAAATTTGTCAAAAGATAAATCCGACGACGATACGCATCTTTATGCGAAGCATTATATAGAATGGGGAAAATGGATAAGAGAAAAGACAGGAGAAATTTTAGCGGAGGAACAACTTTGATCGGCAAGGAAGAATTTTGCAGTCAGGTACGGCTTTGCGAAGAATCAATGTATAGGCTGGCATATTCGATAATGCGTAATGACGCTGACGCAGGCGAAGTGGTGAGTGAAGCCGTATTCAGGGCATATAAAAATTTAGACGGCTTTAAAAACACTGCTTCTTTCAAGACGTGGATCCTCAGAATTGTGCATAATACTGCGGTGGAAACTGTGAGAAAGAATTCCAGGAATATTCTTACAGAGGAATTTGAGGAGACGTCTCTTGGGAAGCAGGAAGAAGATACAGCCCTTAAACTCACACTGAGAGAGGCTGTTGAGAGCTTGAAACAGCCGTATCGGACTGCAGTTATACTGTTTTATTACGAAAACCTTTCCGCAGCGAAAATCGCCAAGATAACCGGTACAAGCGGAGCGGCCGTAAAGCAGCAGCTGTCGCGCTCCAGAAAAATGTTGCGGGAATTGCTGAAGGAGGATTTCGAGGCATGAAATTTGAAAATTCAAAAGATTTTGATGAATATCTGAAGAAAAGGGCGGAGGAAGAGCCGTTCTCTGCGCCGCAGTCTTTTAAGACAAAAATAGAAAACGCCATGGCGGAGCTTCCTGAAAAAGAAAAAGAAGAAAAGCGCCGCTTAAGCTTTCCTGTGCGCCGTCTTACTGTGGCAGCGGCTTCCATGGCATTTCTTACTCTGTTTTTATTGCCCAATATAAGCGTAACCTACGGAGAGGCGATGGAGAAGCTTCCCGTCGTAGGAAAGCTCGTAAAGGTAGTGACCATACGAAACTATTTTTATTCCGACGAAAACCACGAGATGGATATAAAAGTGCCTGAGATAAAGGATGAGAGCAGCGAAGCGGCAGGCCACGTCAACGAAAACGTGGACAGGTTCACATCAGAACTGGTAAAACAGTTTTATAAAGAGCTTGAGACTGCGGGAGGACATGGATCTGTAAGCGTTGAATACGAAACGGTGACAGACACTGAAGATTGGTTTACGCTGAAACTTGAAGTAAGCGAGACAGCTGGCAGCAGCAACAGATATTTCAGGTACTATCACATAGACAAAAGGACGGGACAGATTGTTAAGCTGGGAGATATGTTTGTTGACGAAAGTTATCAGGAAATTATCACCGAAGAAATAAAAAGACAGATGAAGGAACGAATGAAAAAAGATGAAAACGTCGTTTACTGGATAGAGAAGGATGATTTCGGAAAAGAGTTCGCTGAAATCGGTGAAGACCATAATTTTTACTGGGATAAGGACGGGAATCTGGTAATTACTTTCGACAAGTACGAGGTGGGTCCGGGCTCGTCGGGAGAGCCTGAATTCGTGATAAAATACAAGCTTTTTAAGGAGATTTTGAAGCCGCAGTATCGAAATACAGGGGAATAATTTTAAATAAGGCTGAAGAGGTATGTAAAATATATATTAAGCGCGGGTATAACTTTTATTTATCCCGCGTTTTCTATTGAAAATCTTCATTTAAACGGTTAATATCAAGGTATAAGAAGTTATGGCTGAGATGAAGATAAAAGACGCGTCAAAAAAGTGCGTCTGGAAAGGAGAAAAAATGAGGAAGAGCAAAAAGATTTTGAGTATGCTGGTACTTATCTGTATGGTCGTCGCTCTGGCGGTTCCTCAGCTTGCTATGGCAGACAGCGGCGATATTACCATACTTTATACCAACGATATTCACACTTACATCGACAACGATGAGGAAGCCGGGGAAAGTGAGCCGGCTAAGCAGGGATGGGATTATGCCGGGGTGGCGGCCCTGAAGAAAAGCTTCGGGGCAAATACGATACTTGTAGACGCAGGAGACCATGCGCAAGGTACGGCTTACGGCTCCATGGATAAGGGAGAGACCATAATGAAGCTGATGAAGGCCGCAGGATATGACGTGGCTACCCTTGGAAACCATGAGTTCGACTACGGTATGAATCAGGCTCTCAATATAGCTGAAAACAGCGGATTTCCGTATGTTTCGTGCAATTTCTACAATGAGAGAGACGGAGTCAGAGGAGAAAATGTACTTGACAGCTATATAATTCTTGAAAGAGGAGGGAAAAAGATTGCTTTTATAGGAGTCACTACACCTGAATCCTTCACCAAATCCACGCCGTCATACTTCCAGGATGAGAACGGTAAATATATATACGGAATATCCGGAGGAACAGACGGAAAAGCCTTGTACAACGATGTTCAGGAATCAATAGAGGACGCCGAAGCAGCCGGAGCGGATTATATAATAGCTCTGGGACATCTTGGAACAGATGCTTCTTCTGCTCCGTGGAGATCGACGGACGTCATAGCAAATACAGAAGGCCTTGACGCTTTCATAGATGGACATTCTCATTCGGAAATCGAGGGAGATAGGATAAAGGACAAGAGCGGAGCTGAAGTTTTGCTTACGCAGACCGGTTCATATTTTAACAATGTAGGAAAGCTGACAATAAGTGACAACGGAACCATTACTGCCGAGCTTTTAAACGACGGCAGTATAGTTACTGCTGATCCGGACGTTGCCCTTATAGAAAGCAGCTGGATAAATGATATAGAAGATAAGCTGGGCGAAGTTGTGGGATATGCCAAGGTGATTTTCGATAATTACGACAAGGATGGCAAAAGACTTGTGCGCAGCCAGTCTACCAATACGGGGGACTTTTCTGCCGACGCTTTATACTATCTGTTTGACAATATGGATCTTGACGTTGACGTAGCTGTAATGAACGGAGGAGGAATAAGAAACGGAGCCATAACGGGAGAACTCAGCTACAAGTCGTGTAAGGAAATTCATACCTTCGGAAATGTGGCATGCCTCCAGGAGGTAACGGGACAGCAGATTCTGGACGCCCTCGAGTGGGGAGCCAAGGACTGCGGTACAGCGGAGTCGGGCGGCTTCCTGCATGTCTCCGGTATGAGATATTCCATAGACACTACTGTAAAATCAACTGTGCAGAAAGATGAAAAGGGCGTATGGACAGGAGGCCCTACAGGAGAATACAGAGTAAAGAATGTGGAGATATACAATAAAGATACCGGAAAGTATGAGCCTATAAACCCGGATGGAAAATATAACCTGGCAGGATACAACTATACGCTTCGCGATCTCGGAGACGGATTCGCCATGTTTGCCGGGGCTAAGAATATTCTTGACTACGTTAAAGAGGATTATATGGTTTTGGCCGATTATATCAAGGCTTTCCCAAAAGACGCCGCAACGGGGCTTCCTACGATAACGGCTGAAAATTCACCTTACGGAGATGTAAACGGTTCCGGACGAATTACTGTTTTAACCGAAGAAGATACGGGAAATCATGACGACGGCGAACAGGATACAGATGATTCTCAGACAGGCGTTCCGGGAGAACAAAAACCTGATGGTGAAAAACCGGGAACCGGTGACAGCGATAAAAACGACGCTCCAAAGACCGGAGACGAAAGCAATTTTGAATTCTGGATTTTCGGAGCTTTGATGGCGGCATGTTGTCTTACGGTATGCGCTTCCCGCATTAAAAATGAAAAAAGATAACTGAAATAAAAAACGCATTGAAATGAATTTTAATACTAAGGTACTGCGGCTCAGACGAACTGCAGTACGAAAGCGGATGTGCTTTCCACATCCGCTTTCTTTTTCCATTGAAATTTTTTTAAAAATATGCTTAAATAAAATCGTAAGCCGAAGTTCAAAGAGGCATATTTTTAGGAGGAAAAATGATATACACAAGAGAAGTAGAGAAGATGTGTCCTGTCAAAAAAGGAACCTATCATGGTCCGGCTCCTATTCCGCAGGAGGGAAAATGGGTTCAGGTTAAAGAAATATCGGATATTTCCGGCCTGACTCACGGTATAGGATGGTGCGCACCTCAACAGGGAGCATGTAAGCTGACGCTGAATATAAAAGAAGGTATAATAGAAGAGGCTCTGGTAGAAACCATAGGCTGTTCAGGAATGACTCATTCCGCGGCTATGGCCGGCGAGATACTGATCGGTAAAACGCTTCTTGAAGCGCTTAACACCGACCTTGTGTGCGATGCGATAAACACGGCTATGAGAGAGCTTTTTCTTCAGATAGTCTACGGAAGAAGCCAGTCGGCTTTCTCAGAAGGAGGCCTTGCCATAGGAGCAGGGCTTGAAGACCTCGGCAAAGGAACGAGAAGCCAGGTAGGAACAATTTATTCCACCAAAGCTAAGGGCCCGAGGTATATGGAACTGGCAGAGGGTTATATAGTTGAAGTGGGACTTGATGAAGAGGATAATATAATCGGATATAAATATGTCAACATAGGAAAGATGATGGACGCTATAAAAGCCGGTGAAGATCCGATGGAGGCTATCGAAAAAGCCGGTGGAACATACGGAAGATTTGACGAGGCGGTCAAGAAAATAGACCCTCGCAGAGAATAGGAGGCGCGGTCATGATAACGTTTGAAAATTACGACAGAAAAATCGGAAAAATTCAGGCCGTTCTCGAAAAATACGGCATTAAAAATCTTGAGGAGGCCGCAGCCTTGTGCAAAGAAACAGGTTTTGAGCCTTATGAAACAGTAAAGAGCATACAGCCGATATGCTTTGAGGACGCATGCTTTGCGTATACTGCAGGAGCTGCGATAGCTATTAAGAAGAATTGCAGAAAAGCAGCAGACGCAGCAGAAGCCATCGGAGAGGGACTTCAGGCCTTCTGCCTTGAGGGCTCGGTGGCTGAAGACAGAAAGGTAGGTCTCGGACACGGAAATCTGGCGGCAATGCTTCTCAGAGAAGAGACCGAGTGCTTTGCTTTTCTTGCAGGACACGAGTCTTTTGCAGCTGCGGAGGGAGCCATCGGCATAGCAAGGTCGGCAAACAAAATCCGCAAAAAACCGCTTCGGGTAATCTTAAACGGTCTCGGCAAGGACGCAGCCCAGATAATATCGAGAATTAACGGCTTTACTTATGTAAGGACAAGCTTTGACTATAGCGCCGGTAAGGTCACCATAGAAGAGGAAATTCCTTATTCAAAGGGAGAACGTTCAAAGGTTCGCTGCTACGGGGCAGACGACGTCCGCGAGGGCGTGGCTATAATGCACATGGAAAAAGTGGATGTTTCTATAACCGGAAATTCAACCAATCCGACAAGATTTCAGCATCCTGTCGCCGGAACTTATAAGAAGGAATGTATAGAGCAGGGTAAGAAGTATTTTTCAGTAGCCTCAGGCGGCGGAACAGGAAGAACTCTTCACCCGGACAATATGGCAGCCGGGCCTGCTTCTTACGGAATGACGGACACTATGGGAAGGATGCATTCTGACGCCCAGTTTGCCGGCTCTTCATCTGTGCCTGCTCATGTGGCGATGATGGGATTCATCGGCGCAGGGAACAATCCTATGGTAGGAATGACTGTAGCCGTTGCCGTGGCTGTCGAAGAGGCAGCCAAGGCGGGCAGATTTTAGAGCCGTTGGATTGCATTTCGCAATCGTTTTGAAATCGTTTTGCAGCATGATTTTTGAGACCGTTTTACGGCGTGATTGCAGCTTTAAACCAGAGGTATAGCTTGCCGCTCAAAAGAAAAAAAGAGGTGCAGACTGGTTTTGAAAAGAAAATCAATAAGATTCGCATAAAAGAATAAAAATATTATAAAGACGTTTTCCGTAAAAATTAAATCGGAAAGCGTCTTTTTTATATATTGTGATTAACCTGCTTTTTATCGGTAATTATATAGATAAATAAAGATTTAAGCAAGGAGGTAGAGAATGAAATTTAAGGAAAAGGATTTGAAGAAATTTGAGTTGCATCTGAAGCATGAAGAGAAAAGCAGAGCCACATGTGAAAAGTACGTGCGTGATGTGAGGGCTTTCGGAAGATATGTCGGCAGCCGTGAAATTACTAAGGAAGAAGCCGTTGGCTATAAAGAAAACTTAAAGGAAAGCTATGCGCCGGCAAGCGTCAATTCTATGCTGGTGGCTCTCAACGTTTTTTTTAGGTTTATTGATAGACAGGACTGCTGCGTTAAGCTCATTAAGCTTCAGCGGCAAATGTTTTGCAGCGGAGAGAAAGAGCTCAGTGTTGAAGAATATAAAAGGATGATTTGCGCGGCGAAAGACCGGAAATTTGCCTTGTTGCTTATGACCATATGCGCAACAGGAATAAGAATAAGCGAGCTTGAGTATATCAGCGTTGAAGCGGTGAATGTAGGAAAAGCAACGGTAAACTGCAAGAATAAAACAAGGGTGATATTCATTCCGGCGCATGTGCGGGATTTTTTGATTTCGTATATTGAAAAAAATGGAATTAAATCAGGCCCTGTGTTCGCTGATAAAAACGGGAACCCTTTAGGAAGAAACTGGGTTTGGAGAAAAATGAAAAAACTTGGTGAAGAGGCGGAGGTAGATTTGGAAAAAGTGTTTCCTCATAACCTCAGGCATCTGTTTGCAAGAACGTTTTATTCAATGGAAGGCGATATAGTGAGGCTGGCGGATATACTCGGCCACAGCAGCATAAACACGACGAGATTATATACGATGGAAACGGGGAAACGCCATATGGACATGTTGGAAAAGGTGCAGGACATCCTTATAATTTGAGGATGGCAATCTGCCGATAAAACAAATGCAACATAATGTAGATTATGTTGCACGGCGAAATACTGTTCAGTTACTTGGAATTATATCATACATATGCAATAAATACCATAAAAAACCAAAAATATATAATAAAAAACGTCTGAGGCAAATCCTTTATTCGGCCCATTGTTTTCTGCTGCTCAAATATTCCTCTGAAATCAAATTACATCTGTACTTTTATAAAGCTTTTATATTTAATATAATCTATTTTTTATTCATTTCTTATATAGGACCTATATATAAATTTTCGATTTGAATAATTTTCTGTATTTCTATATCTCTATATCTCATTGTTTTATACTGCTCTTTTTTTGTCCAAGAATTCATTTTTAGTCACCTTTCTTTTGCCGAATAACAGATAAAAAGCTGTTCCCCATGATTTTAGGCGACAGCCTCTTTGGGAGAGCGCAGACCGCAGCCTGCGGATTACGTTATAGGCTCAGGGAAGAGAATCATCCTGCGGCGACGTTACGGTAAAAGTCTTGACAGGAGCCATACGCTCTGCAATGCCGTTTGTAAATTCTGCTTTTTCATTTAGATTCTGAGAGACGCCGACTGATTTAAACATAATCTACATTATGTTTAAAAGGCAGATATGCTGACAAATATCTTGAAATATAAGAGGTAGAAGGGAGAACCAAGATGAGAGAGAAAAAAATATCACGAAGTATCAGAAAACGCATACTTCCCTTTCTAACCGTTTTGCTGATAGCATGTATGGTTTCGGCCGGAATCATATATGCCTCGTCAGGTCAAAGCGGCGGAAAAGAGACGAAGGAATGGCATGTGCGAAATATCGTTACAGACCCTTCCTCCATGGACGATTGGACGGCTGTAGCGGAGGACACGACCAAATATATAGGTCGTGTATGGACGGATAAGACGGTGCTTGACCATGACGCTGTCTTTGAATCAGCGGGGATAACGGTAGAAAAAGGAAAGTCGGATTTTCTGGTGGCTCTTTCAGCTCTGTCTTCGACGTCAAACATAAGAACCGTAACGGGAGGAGCGCCCCTTGATATTGTAATGGTTCTCGATACCTCAGGCAGTATGGATGACAGACTGGGAGACGATTATGTCTATGAAAAAACATATGACGTCGAGGCCGGAATATTTACAGGCGAAAGGTTTGTATATGTAGACGGACAGTATCTCAAACTGGATAAAGAAGGATGGCTTTTAGGAGGGTACCACTGGGAGCTTAACGGAGAACCTGTGGAGCTGAAAACAGGTGAGGACGACAATAATCCTGATCACCTTCAGGCATATACGAGAAGAAATCTTCAAAAAATAGACGCTCTCAAAGCGGCTGTCAACAGCTTCATAGACGCTACAGCAGAGGCAAACGGAAATATTGACAAAGATGAAGAAAAACACAGGCTTTCAGTGGTTACCTATGCCAGCGGAAGCGATATAAAATTAAATCTTACGGCTCCGGGCGAAAATAATAAAGGAAGCATGAAAGAAATTATTAATGATCTTTATGCCAACGGAGCAACTTATGCAGACAGCGGAATGGCAGATGCCTCGGCTGTGCTCGGAGGTGCCAGGGAAAATGCAAAAAAGATAGTAATCTTTTTCACTGACGGCGAGCCAAATCATCAGAGCGGATTCGATGCAAGCGTTGCCAACAGTGCGATAGGAAGCGCCAGAGAGATGAAAGACAGCGGAACCTCTATATATACGATTGGAGTGTTTGAAGGGGCGGACCCAAGCGGAACAAATGATGTGAATCGCTATATGAACGGTATGTCGAGCAATTATCCGGAGGCTGAAAACTATACTGATTTAGGCAAGAGAGTGAACGATGAGGCGGCTTACTATAAGGTCGCCAATGATTCTGCGCAATTGAACGACATCTTCAAGACCATTTCAGAGGAAATAATAGAATCAGCCGGTTACCCTACAGCGATGGAAAATCCAAGCGGAGATCCTACAAACGCTCAAAAGGACGGCTATATAACGATAACGGATCGCCTGGGCTCCTATATGAAGGTAGATGACTTCAGGAGCATAGTCTTTGCAGATAAGAAATTTACTCTTCCGAGAGACGGAAAGGTCACGTCAGGCGATACGGATACCTATATCTTTGAGGGTACTGCCGGAAACAGTATTTATCCGGACGGAAATCTGAACAGCATAATAATAACGGTGAAACACGGAAGCGGACTTGAGACAGGAGACCTTGTAACGGTTAAGATTCCGGCGGCCATGATACCGCTGAGGGATTTTAAGGTAGATAATGGAGATGAGGACAATGTGACGACGCAGGTGAACGAAACTTATCCAATAAGACTGTTTTACGGGGCAAGTCTTAAGGACGGAGTTGCCGAAAGTCTGAAAGAGCCTGACAGCCGGCTTTCACAGTATATAAAAGAAAATTCGGCGGACGGCAAAGTGAGCTTTTATTCCAACGATTTCACCAGAGGAGCGAAGAGCGGAAGCGCGACCTCTGAGTTTACTCCGGCGGAGAGCAACAGCTTTTATTATTTTACAGAAGATTCTTATCTATATCTTGATGAAGAATGTAAGAAGCCTGTAACGAAGGATAATCTTTATGGACATGCGGAATATTATTATCCGAGGTCGTATTACGACACAAAAGAAACGACAGAACAGCTGTATTCAGTGAAGATGGAGGCAGGGCAAGCTCTCGAACAGCTTCTGAAAGCGGCTGAAGTTGGAGAAAACAATCAGTATTATATACCTGTGGGAACGCCGAGACTGGCTTCAGTGACAAATCTATATGCGTTAAAGGCCGATAATGCTACAGGAACGGCCGAAGAAATCATAAATCCGGTATGGAACGATATGGATGTTTCAAATGCCGAAAGAATAAGGGTATATTTAGGAAACAACGGGCGTATAGACATAGAGCTTCCGGGAACTCTGAAGGTAGCCAAAGTATCGGAGACTGCCGACGGGTTCGATAAGGAAACAATAAAAGACAAAGAATTTGAATTTCTGCTTGATTTGAACGGAGCGGAAGGATCTTATACAGCCAGGCTCTTCGGCGATGACATGAAACAGCAGGGAGAAGACTTGACTGTTGAGGATAAAGACGTTTTTAAGCTTAAAGACGGTCAGACCATGTTCATATACGGTTTACCTGACGGAACTGCCTATAAGGTTACGGAGCAGAATATGCCGGCAGGATTTCAGCGGATTTCAGCAGAAGGCGATAAGGGAACGATAACGGGCGGAACTGTGTCAGCGGCCTCTTTTGTAAACAGCTATAAAGCTGTGCTGCCGGAATCCGCAGATACGGCAGAGTTCTTTAAGGGAGGCAAAATACTTGACGGAAGAGACTGGAAAACGGGAGAATCCTTTAAATTTGTCATAAAAGCGCAAGGTAATGCCCCTGAAACAGAGCAGACGGAGGCAGTGCTGGTCGCAGGCCCGGATGAAAATTATGACGACGGATCGGAGGTCTCTTTCGATTTCGGAAAGGCTGATTTCACAAAACCGGGAACTTATAGCTATGTGATATATGAAGAGGAACCGGCTGAAAAAACTCCCGGAATCTCCTATTCACAGGCGCTTTATACCGTAGAGGTTAACGTTTCAGACGATGGAAGCGGAGCGCTTAAGGCAGAGTCGAAAATGACGCAGGCTACCGGAGACGACGCACAGGAGACGGGAACAGCAGCTGAGAAAGCGCTGTTTACAAATAAATATTCAGCAGATTCCGTTTTTGCAGCGCCTGTAGGAACAAAGCAGTATGCTGATTATTCGGGATCTAAGCCTCTTTCAGCGTGCAGTTTTGAATTCATGGTAAAGCCGCTGACAGAGGGCGCGCCTGTGCCGGACGGAATAGCTGAGGTAAGCTCCTTTACAGTTGAAAACGACGGTCCGTCCATATCCTACGGCATGATGGAATTCACAGATAAACATACAAGGGAGCATTATGACTATCTGCTTACAGAAGTTATGCCGAAAGAAGCCACAGAAGAAAACGACTATACTTATAAGGGCATGAAGTACGATCCTAACATGTATATCGCCAGATTTTCACCTGATGTTGTGGAAGAGGAGGCCGGCGCGCCTGTAGTTTCCGTAGAAGTTACCTATTACAGCACCGAAAACGGAAGGGAGCCTGCCGAACCGATTAACGATTTTAAAGTGACCTTCAGAAACGAATACAGGCCGGAATCAGCGCAGCTTGCAGGAAATGAGGCGATAAAAGGAGAAAAAATTCTTACAGGCCGCGATATGAAGGACGGCGAGAAATTTACCTTTAAGCTTAAGGCGGCGAATCAATCTACCGCCGAAGCGATTGAAAATGGCGAAATAATCGTGGAAGGCTGGGACAAAGCGGCTGAAAAAGCGGAGGCTCATGTTTCGGAAGCTCAAAACGGAATTGCGGAGCGCTTTTCCTTCGGAGATATGACATTGAGCAAACCGGGCATATATATGTTTGATGTTACCGAGGAAAAGGGAAGTGCTGGCGGCGTTACATATGACGAGCATACGGCAAAGGTTACGGTTACCGTCAGAGATAACGGCGAAGGACAGCTTGTAGCAGAGACAGCTTACGATAATGGAACGGCAAACGATTCCGAAGATAAGGCGTTCTTTAAGAACGTGTATAATGCGTCGTTGAATTACGGCGGAAGAGGCGGACTGACAGTTTCAAAAACATTGAACGGAAGAGATATGTCTATAGGCGAATTCAGTTTTTCAATGGAGGCAGATGAGGGAGCTGATATTACGGCAGCCGATAAAAATTTTAAAAACGGCAGAGCTGAGGATGGTGAAAAATCGTCGGTAAGGAAGCTGCTGAACCTTGAATTCACTGCTGAAGATATAGGCAAGACATTCGTATACAGAGTTTATGAAAACGAAGGCGCACAGGATATTGGAATAACATATGACAAATCTGTGTATCAGATTTCCATAGTTGTATCAGATCCTGCTCAGAACGGACAGCTGCAAGCAGAAACTACCGTTACGAGGATAAAGGATGCAAAAGGAAAAGATGATAATACAGTAATAGGTGTTTACGACAGCCGGAGTGAAACTCCTGAAGTAAGCTTTGTAAACAATTATAAAGCCAGGGATGAGATTCTCGATACAAACGGATTTTTCACCAAGGTGCTCATGGGCAGAGACTGGCTTGAAACAGACGAATTCGAGTTTAAGATAACAGCACTCACCGAAGGCGCCCCTATGCCTGAAAAACAGTCTGTCAAGGTGAAAAACACAGGCGGAGAAAAAGAAGAGCAGTTCGTAGAGTTCGGTTTCGGTGAAATAATATTCAGTGAAGCAAAGGCATACAGATATGAGATAACAGAAGTAAAGGGAAGCATACCCGGAATAACGTATTCCGACAACAAGGCTGTTTTAGAAGTTACAGTGACAGATAACGGAGACGGAACCTTGACAGCTGCGCCGCTCGTAACCAATAAAAGGTTTACCAACAGGTACAGCGCTTCTATGGATTATGGCGATGCAGGTGGCCTTTCGATACGAAAAGTATTGAATGGAAGAGACATGGAGGCCGGAAAGTTTGAATTTACCGTAAAGGGAAAGGACCAGGCTTCAAGAGAAAAGTTGTCGTTAACTGAGGAAGGCCTCAAAATAAAAAATCCTGAGGCGGCGGAAGGCCGTTCCGTTACGATTCTCGATTTGGGCGGTCATCTGAATTTTGATATGAAGGATGCAGGCAAAACTTATACCTATGAGATAACCGAGACGGACGGGCAGGAAAGCGGATATACTTACGATACCGAAAAGAGAACAGTAAGCATTTATATCGAGGATAAAACCGACGGCAGATTACAGGTAACAACTGCAATTTCCAAGAACGGAGAGAAAGATAAGGTATATACTTACATTACTGGACAGACAGAAGCTGATGGAGCCGCAGTGGAATTCTCGAACGAGTATACGGCTGAGACCGGAGAAAAGGGGCTTGCGGTTCTTACTGCAAGAAAAGAACTCGAAGGCAGACCTCTTAAAGACGGAGAATTCAGATTTGAGGTAAAGACCAAAAACGCAGAGCCGAAAACAGTTATGAGAGGCGCAAGCGATGAGAGCGGAAAAGTGATTTTCGATAAGCAATTTGAATATACCACAGCAGCTCTGAAGGAAGCCGAAAAAGACGGATATGCAGTGAAGAGCGTTAAAGAAGGAAATGACGTATGGACGCTCAGCTATACAGCGGAGGAAAAAAACGAAAACTTTAGCGAACTGGGTATAACAGGGGTCAAGACGTCTTTTGACTTTACCGTTACAGTGACGGACGACGGAAAAGGCGGCCTTACTGCCAAAGTAAATTATCCGGAGAAGGACGGAATGATTTTCCGCAACAGTTATTCCACCGGTGAAGATGTTTCTGTAAACATATCGGGAAGCAAAGTCTTGAAGTCTGCACCGGGGCTGAATCCTCCGGACATAGAAGGAAAATTCAGCTTCAAACTGACAGGCTTAGACGGCGCTCCTATGCCGGCAGCTGATACTGCTTCAAACGACGGCAACGGAAATATAGTCTTTGGAGATGTTAATTTCAGCCTTGATATGCTGAAGGACGCAGAACCTGCCGCCGACGGTTCGAGAACGAGAGTATTTACCTATAAGGCAGAAGAGACGGGAAGCGTTCCGGGAATAGACAACGGCAGCGACTGCGAATTTAAAATTACGCTTAAAGATGACGGAAAAGGCCATCTGACTGCTACGCCGGATAATGAACAGGGCGCGCTCTTTACCTTCGTAAATACTTACGGGATAACGACCCCGTCTGAGTCAAGCATTACGGATACGATAAGCATAACGAAGCTTCTCAACGGCGCTGAGCTGTCAGAGTACGAGTTTGATTTTGAGCTTTCGGAAGACGGAAAGACTGTGGCGACCGGCAGAAATGACGAAAAAGGAAACGTAACCTTCAGCTCCATAGAGTACACAAAGCCGGGAATCTATAATTATGTGGTTCGTGAAGTCAAAGGAAATGAGCCTGGAATAACTTATGACGGCAGCAGCTTCAATATAATTACAGAGGTTAAGGATAACGGAGACGGTACGCTGTCCGTAACTCATATGCTCAAGGGCGGCGAAGCTGACAGTTCATCTAAGGTACGCGGTGATTCGGCAAAAAACGAAAAGGAACAACAGGCCTCCATCGTATTTGAAAATGAATATCATGTTACCGAAGAAGCCTCCGTCGTTTTAGGCGCTGCGAAGATATTTAAAGGCGGGAAGCTTGATGAAGGCAGGTTTGCCTTTGAACTCAGGGACGAAAATGGAAAACTTATTTCTACTGCTGAAAACGATGAAAAAGGAAGGGTTATATTTGACGAAATCCGTTACAGCAGGGCAGGAGAATATAACTATACCGTAAGAGAGGTAAATGATAATCAGAAAGGCGTTGAATATGACGAAACTGTATATAAGGTTAAGGTTTATGTAAAAGACGAGGATTCAGTTCTGAAAGCATCAGTTGAAAGCGATTCGCTTGTATTTACAAACATTATGCGGGAGGATGAAGCTCCTGACGCAGATGCAGGAGAGGAAGATAAGAATTCCGGCAAGGGCGCAGGCAAAACAGGAGACAGCAGCGGACTGGGAGGACTTTTAGCGCTGCTGGCAGTCTCTGCCATAGGGTTGATTGCAGCTGTGGGCGCAAGGATAAAAGCAGATAAATAAAGCTATTTTTCTGATTGAAGTATGACGTCTTCTGAAAAAATATGATATAAAGAGGGAGGTCCCCGCCGGCGGGTAAGTCCGCAGGCGGGGGCTTCTTGCCGCGGCTCCTGCTGTTGGCCGATGAGAACCGGTTATGTGGTCCTGCTGCGGTTAGCTGTTAAAAAGGTTATCACATCGTCTTGTTTCGCAAGGCAAAAGTTATATCGGTTCGCTTAATAAAGTGAAAGTCACATTTGCTCGCCTCGAAGATGACGCTGAAAATACACGGAAAGGTGAGAAAATATATCCGCTTTTCTAAAAAGACAGGGATAACCTTGATTTTACAGCCGCATAATGCTATAATCGAGCAGTATCATAATTTTGTTTTCAAACACGGAGGAAGAAAATGAAGAAACTGATTTCTATTTTATTAGTTATCGTAATGGCTCTTTCCGTATTCTCTTTGGCAGGATGTAAGGACAAGGAAGGCGGAGAAGGCGAGAAAGCGCTGACTGTGTGCGTAGTTGTGTCTTCGGCTTTTGGAGACAAGTCCTTTAACGATTCCGCGAAAGAGGGAGCGGACAAGCTGGCAAAGGATTACGGTGTAAAAGTAAATACTATCGAGTGCAATGAAGAAAATTACAAGCAGCACATGATGGACGCAGCGGAGACTTCGGACATAGTAGTTCCGGTAGGTTGGCAATTCTATGAAATTGCAGAGGTGGCCAAGGAATATACTGACACCAAGTTTATATGGGTAGATAATCCGGTAGAAGGAATAGAAGATCTTCCTAACGTGCTTTGCATTTTATACGCTCAGAACGAAGGATCTTTCATTGCCGGCTATATCGCGGCAAAGATGTCTGAAACAGGAGTTGTAGGAGCAGTAGGCGGAGAAGACGTAAATACCATAAATGATTTTCTTACAGGATATGAGCAGGGAGCAAAATACGCAAACCCTGACATAAAGGTTGTAACCAACTATGCTAACGACTACGAAGACCCGGCAAAGGGTAAGGAATGTGCCCTTGCTCTTCACGACCAGGGAGCTGACGTGATATTTCAGGTAGCCGGAAATACAGGAAACGGCGTGTTTGCCGCAGCCAAGGAGGCCGGCTTCTATGCGATAGGAGTCGATCAGGATCAGAAGATAACCGCTTCCGAGTATGACGGACAGATTATATGTTCAATGAAAAAAGAAGTGGGAAATTCGATATATGATACCATCAAAGCCGTTGTTGAAGATGAAAGCTGGGAAGGCGGAAGAATATGGACTGCCGATATGTCAAGCGGTTACATTTCCATCGCCTATGGTGATAAGGACTCAACTCAGCAGGTAAGCGACGAGCTCAAAGCTGAAGCAGAGGACATTGCGGCAAAAATCGTTGCAGGCGAAATAAAAGTAGAAACTACCAGACAGTAGCGACCGGCCTTTAAGTAAGGCGATATGCCTGATGTTTCGCTTATGAGGCGTAGCGCTGAACGCGCTACGCCATTTTTATAAAAACTCGAAAGACGAGGTAATAACATTGCATGAATTAAACGACGGCCATGATTTAATCAGAAATCTCGACAGGCTTTCGGAGGCGGAAATGAAAACGGAAACAGATGCAAAACAGGAAACTATTATCAGATTCGATAATATATCCATGCAGTTTCCTGGCGTGCTGGCCAACGATCAGGTTTCTTTGGAAATAAAAAAAGGAGAAGTATTCGCCCTTGTAGGTGAAAACGGAGCTGGAAAGAGCACTCTGATGAACATATTGTACGGTCTCAATACGCCGACAGACGGAAATGTGTATATTAAGGGCGAGAAGATGGAAAGCTTCAAGCCGATGGAAGCCATAAAGAGAGGCGTTGGAATGGTACATCAGCACTTTATGCTGGTTCCTTCTTTTACGGTGGCACAGAATATCGTAATGAGCAAGGAACCTCGTAAGATGAAATTTTTCTGCGACCTCAAGAAAGCCGACAGTCAGGTAAGAGCGCTTTCAAGGGAATACGGCCTTGCCGTCGACCCAAAAGCTGTAGTGGGAGAAATAAGCGTCGGCCTGCAGCAGAGAGTCGAAATACTTAAAACCCTCTACAGAGGAGCTGATATTCTCATCTTGGACGAGCCGACGGCTGTTCTTACACCCCAGGAAACTGAAGAACTTTTCGGTGTGATAAGAAAAATTGTCAGAGAAAAGGAGATGACCATAATCATAATAACCCATAAGCTTTATGAAGTAATGGCCATTTCGGATCGCGTCGGGGTAATGCGCCGGGGAAAGCTTGTGGGAGTTGAGAAAACGAAGGATGTAAATGAAAAAATTCTCGCCTCTATGATGGTGGGAAGAGAGATCCTCTTTGAAAACATAGAGAAAAAGGGAGTTCCGGGAGATGTGATGATAGAGGCGAAGAATATCTACGCCGCCGATAATCGAGGTCTGATGGCAGTGAACGGAGTTTCCTTAGAGGTGAGAGCGGGAGAAATCCTGGGAATAGCCTCAATAGAAGGCAACGGTCAGAGCGAGCTCATAGAGGCCCTTACAGGTATGAGAAGCGTAGAAGCGGGAAGCTTTGAAATCCAGGGAATAGAGGCGGCTGGAAAATCTCCCGGAGATATAAGGAAGATGGGGCTTGCCCATATCCCCGAAGACAGGATAGCTACAGGCGCCGCTATGCCTTCTACCATAACTGAGAACCTTATAATAGGAAAAGAACGAAATGAAGAATTCTCCGTGAAGGGAGTTCATCTTAAGCGTTCAAGCATTGAGAGATACGCCAAAGAACTATTTGAAAAGTTTGACTTAAGGGGTGCGGGAACAGAAACGACGGTAGGTTCTCTATCGGGAGGAAATATGCAGAAGGTAGTAGTGGCAAGGGAGTTTTCCCTGGATACGCCTGTGCTGGTGATAGCTCAGCCTACAAGGGGAGTAGACGTGGGCGCCATAGAGTTTATCCACAGACAGATAATAGAAAAGCGAAATCAAGGCTGCGCTATACTTTTGGCAAGCGCGGATCTTGACGAGGTATTTCGCTTAAGCGACAGGATAATAACCATGTATGAGGGGAGGATTACAGGAGAATTTAAAGCCGGTCAGATAAATAAAAAGGATATAGGCTACTATATGACAGGCAGCAGAGAAGAGGGAGGTGAAGAGAATGAACAAAATTTCATCATCTCTTAAGAAAAACCGAGCATATCTGTTTTCTCTTGTGCTCAGCATTTTGGCAGCCCTGATAATCGGAGGAATTCTGATGGCAGTGACGGGTTATAATCCGGCAGAAGCCTACGGAGCGATGATAAAGGGCGTTTTCGGCTCTGCCAGAGTGTTTGGAAATACGCTTGCAAAGATGCTCACTCTATGCCTTACGGGACTTGCAATGGCCATATGCGCCAAGGCGGGGCTGTTTAATGTGGGAGGCGAAGGACAGCTGTATTTCGGAGGTCTTGCAGCCACGGTGACAGGAGTGTGCCTTCATGGTATATCGCCGGTTATAGCAGTGCCGCTCGCTTTTGTTTCGGCTGCGGTTGCAGGAGGAATTTATGCGCTTATCCCCGCGCTTTTAAAGGTAAAGCTTAAAGTAAGCGAAGTAATAACTACAATAATGCTCAATTCTGTAGCGATATATGTGTGCACATATCTTGTGAACAGCAACGGACCGCTTGCTACAGACGATAAGGGAGTCTTAGGGGGAAGTGAAGCTGTTCCCGAGGCATTTATGTTTTCAAAGCTGATACCTGCTTCAAACTTGAGCACAGCCTTGATTTACAGCGCCGCCATAGCATTGCTGTGCTGGTACGTTATGCAGAAGACCAGCGTAGGACTTGAAATGAAGGTGACAGGTGAAAATGAAAGATTCTCGCTCTTCGCAGGGCTTCCCAAGGACAGGCTGATGATATGGTCGATGGTGGCTTCAGGAGCGATATGCGGTCTTGTGGGAATGTTTGAAGTATACGGCTATCAGGCAAGATTTCAGGGGACCATAAGCAACGAATTTTATTACGACGGCATGTTGGTAGCCATGATAATGAATTACAATCCCGTGGGAATCATAATAATGAGCTTTTTCTTTGCGGTTATAGATATAGGAGCCAATGCCATGGAGCTTTCCACAGGAGTGGCAGGAGAAATATCTGATATAATTTTTGCCATAATAATTTTCCTGATGGCTGCGCAGAGAGGTATCCTCAGCATGGTTACTCTTAAGATGACGCAGAAAAAAGCCAGAAAAAGGATTAGAAAGGAGGCCGCCTAAATGGAGCAGTTTACAGATGTTTTTAACATAGGCCTTCTCCAAAACACTTTAAGGACGGCAACGCCGGTGATTCTGGCGGCCATGGGAGGCTTGTTTACTGAACAGGCCGGAATAATGAACATAGGAATGGATGGGATGATACTTATCGGAGCCTTTGTTGCCGTGGCCTTCAGCTTTGCGATGAGCAGCGCGGCTTTAGGCGTTGCTGCAGCTGTTCTGGTCGGAATAGCCATAGGTCTTTTCTTCGCTCTTTTCGTTGTTAAGCTGAGAAGCGATGAATTTATAATCGGAATGGCCCTAAATACTTTCGCAGGCGGCTTGACTGTATATCTGCTGAGAGCTGTTTTCGGAGTGAGGGGAACCTTTTCAGATGAGGGAATTGCAGCGCTGCCGGTAATTCACATAGACTTTCTGGATAACATACCGCTGATCGGGCCGCTGCTCAATGACAATTCTCTTTTCGTATATCTGACGTGGATACTGGTTTTCCTTACATGGCTTTTCCTTTACAGAACGCCGTACGGCTTTTGGATGAGGGCCGCAGGAGAGCATCCAGAATCTCTTGAAACTGCCGGAATAAATCCTCAGAGGATGAAATTTATCGCAAGCATACTTTGCGGAGTTTTCTGCGGATTTGCAGGAGCTCATCTGTCCCTTGGATATTTAACCATGTTTACTGAGGGAATGAGCAGCAGCAGAGGATTTATCGCCTTCGCCTGTGTGATTTTCGGAATGGCAAATCCGCCTAAAGTATTTCTGGCAGCTTTGCTTTTCGGCTTCCTTGACGCCTTGGGACTGAGGCTTCAGAGCGTGGGAGTTCCGTCCGATCTTACTGCGACGATTCCTTATATAGCAACGGTGCTGATGCTGATATACGTAGTAGTCAGCTCGGACAGAAGAAAAAGGAAGAGAGCGGAGAAACAGCTTAAATACAGCGGCGACGCTTAGAATAATAGGGGGATAATTATGAAAAAAATTTTGACGTTGAGTTTGACGGCGTTAATGGCCGTGGGCATGGTTTTTGTTGTAACAGGGTGCGGAGGCGGAGAGCCTTACGAAAAGTACGATTTGACGGAATATATAACGCTTCCGGATTACAATTCTTATCAGGTAAAAGAGCCTGAAGTGCTTATAACGGATGAAGATGTTGAAAAGGGAATTAAGACCAGGCTTGAGGAAGCGGCGACGACCGAAGAGGTTACGGAAGGAACCGTAAAAGAGGGCGACACGGTGAAAATTTCCTTTAAGGGAACTCTTGCCGACGGAAGTACCGAGGACGGTATGAATTCAGATTCATACAGCTTGACTCTTGGCTCCGGAAGCATGATTGACGGCTTTGAAGAGGGACTTTACGGTGTTACTATAGGAGAAAAAGTAACATTGGATCTGAAATTCCCGGATCCGTATTCCAGCAACGAGGAGCTGTCCGGAAAGGACGTTACGTTTGAAGTAACGGTTTTAAGTAAAAGTGTTAAAACGGTTCCTGAGCTGAACGAGGCTTTCGTTAAGGAAAACAGCGATGCGGAAACTGTGGAAGAATACAGGAAGCTGGTCGCAGAAGAGCTGGAACAGCAGGAATATGAAGACCAGTTGACCGCAATCAAAGAAGAACTGTATATGAAGCTGGTGGATGAAACGGAAGTCAAGAAATATCCGGAAAAGGAAGTCGATGATTATTTCAAGGAATTGGATGAATATTACCGTTACGGAGCTGAAACCACAGGATATGAGGAATGGGAGGATTTCCTTGAAGCGCAGGAAATGACCCAGAAAGAATATGAAGAGCAGATTCAGCTCTATGCCGAGGAATACGTAAAACAGGAGATGGTTATATACCTGTTTGCACAGAAGGAAAAAATCGAGATAAGCGATGAGGAATATGAAGAATTCTTAGCGGATAATCTCAAGTCGGCGGGTTTTGAGACTGAAGATGATTTCAAGGAATATACAGGTATGACGCTGGAGGAATATGCCGAACAGGCAAGACTGAAACGAAACATGCTGCTGACAAAAGAGCTGGACATGCTTTATGACCGTCTGCTTGACGGCGACGATTCGGAGGAAGGCCGTGACGAGGCCGACAAATCTGACGAATAGCGCCTTTAACGGCCGCAAAGCCGGAGGGCAGCAGAACGGTTAAACGCAAAGCCGGAGGATCATCCTTTAAAAAGGACGATAAACATCGTCCTTTTTAAATTGCAAGATTACATAACGAAAGAAGGTTGAGAGAATGTCAAGGACTTCAAAGATTACCGCATTTTATGAACGATTATCAGGGGACGATGACCTTACCGGCGAGTCAAATTCAATTATCAACCGGAATAAATATTTGGAAGAATATGCCCGTAGAAATGGGTTCGGTAACATTCGCCATTTTACTGACGATGATTTTTCGGGTGTGAACTTTGACAAGGTAAGATAACACCACTTTTTTATAGAGGGTGTTATCTTACCTCTTTTTGATTTATGTTAGATAGCATAGCTTTTTACGTCAGCATCTATTTGTCTGAAATAGGAGATACTTTCGGTAGGTTTATCGCCTGTGTCAATCCTGCCGACAAAGCTATACATGATTTCGATTTTGCGGGTATTTGTTTCCTTATCCGGTTCGTGGATAAGAATACGGTAAATAAATTCGTGGACGTTTTCACAGGTTAGCTCGTCAATCGCGGTATGCCTGTGAACAAGAGCAACAAACTTTTTCACGTCTGCGCTGCGCTCGGTGGCGGTGTCGATTTCCTGTGACAGTTCCGCAATCTTCCGGGTCAACGTTTTTTTTATCATAAGAATGATGAATAACATTCGAGCCTGCGTTGATGAGATTGTACTGAATAACATTGTGTATTCATAATGAAATACCGGCCGAAAGGAAACTACTGTCAACTGATGGCAGTTTTCCTTTTTCGCTAAGTATTCAAGAAGTCGTAAAGCTGAGAGTATAGTCGAAGTGGTTAGACTTGTATTTTTGAGGAACACGCATATTGTATTGCAATTAGCCATACAATATGCTATAATCAATAACGGAAAGGATGGTGTATATTATGGCAACAAAAAGTGCAAATGTAACAGCTCGTGTGCAGCCGGAAATTAAACGACAGGCAGAGGCGGTTTTGGATAAACTTGGACTTCCTGTTTCTGTCTTGATAGACACTTTATACAGACAGATTATTATGACGGGCGGAGTTCCATATTCTCTCACAGTGCCAAGTCTGCCTACAAGAGACAGTATGACAGACGAGCAGTTTAATGTAATGATGGAAAAAGGCTATTATCAGGCAAAGACAGGAGAAGGACTTTCTGTTGACGAAGCTTTTGCCAAAATTCGTGGGGGCATTTAAGTATGCAGTACGAAGTTAAGCTGACCTCACAGGCAATCGGGCAAATTGAAGAAATCGTGCAGTATATTTCCAAAATTCTGTTAGTACCGGAAACTGCACGAAAATGGGCGGATACCTTGCAATCTGAAATCGCAATGCTGGACTCTATGCCGTCACGATACCCTTTTACAGAGGAAGAACCGTGGCAAACAAAAGGCATTTACAAAATGCCTTTCAAGAATTTTCTTGTTTATTATCTGATTGATGAGGAGGTGTGGATTACGGCAGTGATTTATGGGCGGAGAGACCAAGTTTCGGTTTTGCTGGATATGCCTGACGATACCGAGTGATAAATATAATATAGATTTAAACTTTGATAGTCTTAATCAAGAAAGAATTATCAATGATTTAATTAAGTTACTTGATTCTTCAAAAACAAACGAAGAAATATTGAATGAAGATATCTCTTATAATGTGGATAGGTACAAGTTATCTAAAACTTTAACTAAAAATACTATGGTTCAGCTTAATAGAAAAGTAACCCTAATAAGTGAAGAATAAAAAGTTAGTACAAATTAAAAAAGTAGGATCAAGCTATATGAAAGAGCGTAATTGTTCTTATCCAACACGAATAGGAAAAACAACTTTTATTGTGAATATGAAGCAATCAGAAAGTGCGAAAAAGCCTTTAGATACAGTGTTTAAAGAGATATGCGAACACGAAGTATTAGGCGATTTTTCGGCGGATAAATCTTCAAATTTAGAAAAGTTACAGAAATCATCTTGACAAACTTAATCCCGAGGACGGCAGAACGGATAAAATGAACATCAATGAAAATCATAAAAAAGAATTTTGAAATTTTTCAGAATTCTTTTTTGCTATAAGCAAGCCGCCATATAGTAAGGAGGAATTTTCCGATAAACATAAGAGGAGTATTGCTCAACAGGCGGGAAACCTCTTGTCCGAGGCAAAGCCCGGGAGGAAAAACAGAAAAGGCTGAGTGTCTGAAAAGGTAAAACAGTTTACAAAAAACTTGCCAAACACAACAAAAGTATGGTATTATATTGATGTAATAAATCGTCATATGAGGCGTAAGCCGCGTTTGTGGTACAGCGTCTGCTAACTATTATACTCTCTGGAGAGAACCGAAAGGTCGCCGAAGGTTTAAACGACTGGGACATGCAAAGCCCGACCGCGATATCTCAGGCAAAGAGGACAGAGCATACAACTGATAGCTTATTCTTGGGAAATAGCTTTTGTCACATCTCTCTGGAAGCCGGGATAGTAGTAATCCGGGCTTTTTATTTTGTTAAACGCCGCTCCTTAAGGCAGTTGCCAAAGAAGGAGAAGAACGGACGAGATATTTGGGCAAAAACCGTCCGGGAGCGGAGAAAGAGGGAAGAGAAAATGGATAAGTTCAATGAAATTTTAGGTCATATCAATGACTTTGCTTGGGGTGTGCCTATGCTTTGCCTTATAATGGGCACGGGAATTCTGCTCACGGTAAGGATGGGAGGGCTCCAGTTCAGAAAACTGGGACTGGCGCTCAGGCTGACGGTAAGGAATGAAGATGGCGGCGAAGGAGAGGTATCCAGCTTTGGCGCGCTTTGCACAGCGCTTGCAGCTACTATAGGAACAGGAAATATAGTAGGCGTAGCGGGAGCTATGATGGCAGGCGGTCCGGGAGCGTTGTTCTGGATGTTTGTCGCGGCCTGTTTGGGAATGGCGACGAAGTATGCGGAGGGACTTCTTGCAGTTAAATACAGGACTATAGATGATAAGGGAACAGCTCTAGGAGGTCCTTTTCTATACATAGAAAAGGGGATGGGACGAAAATGGCGCTGGCTTGCCAAGCTTTTTGCGATTTTCGGAATAGGAGCCGGACTTCTGGGAATAGGAACGATGACGCAGGTCAACGGAATTGCAGTCGCAGTGCAGAATTATTTTGATCCTGAGAAGGCTAACATCGCTTTTTCCATAGGAGATACGAGTTATACGTGGGCGACGGTTATTTCAGCCGCAGTCGTAACGTTGGCGGTAGCGCTTGTTGTAATCGGAGGTATTCAGAGAATAGCCGGCGTTACTACGATAGTAGTTCCTTTCATGGCGATTTTGTACGTAGGAGTCTGCATAGCGATTTTGGTGACTAACGCTTCGGAAATACCGGGCGCTTTTGCCTCTATTTTCCGCAGCGCCTTTGGACTTGACGCCGTAGCAGGCGGAACGATGGGCGCCTTGTTCATAGCGATGCAAAAAGGAGTAGCAAGAGGTGTATTTTCCAACGAAGCCGGTCTCGGCTCCGCGCCTATAGCTGCGGCTGCCGCAAAAACCAAAGAACCTGTAAGACAGGGCCTTATAACTATGACAGGTACTTTTATTGATACGATAATAGTTTGTATGATGACGGGACTTACTATACTTGTTACCAATTCTCTAAGTACGGCGGCGGATAAGAATATAGAGGGCGCTGAGATAACTGCCAACGCTTTCGGCGAAGGTCTTCCGTGGAGTGAGAGCGCAGGTTCATTCGTGTTGATGCTTTGCCTGACCTTTTTCGCCTTTACGACGATTTTAGGCTGGGATTACTATTCGGAAAGATGTCTTGCATATTTGACAAAGGGAAGCATATCGGCGCAGAAAACTTTCAAATGGCTGTATGTTTTAGCGGTACTGGCAGGTCCGTTTCTCACAGTTTCGGCCGTATGGACGATTGCAGAAATCCTCAACGGATTTATGGCGATACCTAACCTGATAGGTCTTTTAGCACTTAACGGAGTGGTAGTCGCTGAGACGAAATCCTTCTTCAAGAGGCTCAAGGAAGACCCGTCGCTGATAAAATAAAAGATTACAATTCATATATTTCAAAGGACAAGCTGCTCAAACTGCCGGCTTAAATCGGCGGACAAGGGCGGCTTGTCCTTTTGTAAAGGGAAACTCTTATATTTAGTTTTATTCATAATCATATCTGCTTGTGAATATACTTTGCTTAAAAGGGGGAGGTATGAAAGATGATAAGTACAGACAAGCTAAAGAACAAAGAGGTTATAAACATAGGAGACGGTAAAAGTCTTGGATTTGTCTATGATATAGAGGTTGATTTGGACAAGGGGGCTATAGATGGCATTGTAATTCCTGCGGGGAAAGGTTTTTTGGGCTTTTTTTCAAAAAAAGAAGGAGATACCGTCATAAAGTGGGAAAAGGTGAGGACGGTAGGAGACGATGTAATATTGGTAGATCTTGGGCCTTTCTAAGCTTGCAAGCCTTTTAGGTTATGTAGTATAATAATTAGCAGAGTTTTCATAAAGCTTTTATGTTTTGTGAAAAACATTCTGATTTTTAAGATGCCGGCAGGAGGTGATTTTTATGAAGTGCCCATTTTGTAACAATGATGATACAAAAGTGATAGATTCAAGGCCTACGGAAGACGGACACGCCATAAGGAGAAGAAGAGGCTGCGATAAGTGCGGCCGGAGATTTACCACTTATGAAAAAGTCGAAGAAATCATAATGATGGTAGTTAAGAAGGACGGCCGGCGGGAGGCCTTTGACAGGAGCAAGGTCTTGAACGGAATTATCAAGGCTTGCGAAAAACGTCCCGTGCCCATGACTGAAATGGAATCCATGACGGACGAGATAGAAAAGACGCTGAGCAATTCCATGGAAAAGGAAGTGGAGAGCTATTATATAGGAGAACTTATAATGAATCAGCTCAAGAATGTGGACGAGGTGGCCTACGTCAGATTTGCGTCTGTCTACAGACAATTTACTGATGTAAATACGTTTATAAAAGAAATAGAAAAACTCATAGGACCTAAAAAATCATCGAGGTCATCGCAGAGAGAAAAGAGACAGTAATGGAAAAAATATTTCAGATAGCGGTCGACGGACCGAGTGGAGCAGGAAAATCCACAGTAGCCAAGGCAGTGGCTAAAAAGCTTAATATAGAATATATAGATACGGGGGCGATGTACAGAGCTTTCGGGCTTAAGCTCCTGAAAATGAATGTTGATTTCAGCGATGAAAGCGCTGTGAGAGATGCTTTGAAAGTGACAGATGTGGACATCCGCGACGGAGAGATAATGCTTGACGGACAAGCTGTAAGTCATCTTATAAGAACTCCGGAGGTTTCCATGGCCGCGTCAAAATGCTCCGCCTATTCTTTCGTCAGGGAAAAAATGGTTGGGGTTCAGCAGAAGATGGGCGAAAGCAGGAGTGTAATCATGGACGGCAGAGATATATGCGCTGTGGTTTTTCCGAATGCGGAATATAAATATTTTATCACGGCTTCCGATGAGGAACGGGCTGCGAGGAGGTATAAGGAACTTATCGAAAAGGGCGAAAAAACCACTTTTGAAGATGTTTTGAAGGCCATAAGAGAGAGGGATCATAATGATATGAGCAGAGAGGCAAGTCCCCTCGTTAAAGCAGAAGACGCAGAGGAAATAGATACGACCGGAATGTCCATAGAACAGGTGAGAGATTATATATGCGGCAAGGTCCGCAAGCTGTAGTCTCGGGAATACGAGTACGGAAGCTCAGAAAACAGGAGACGGTACTGAAAAAAATAAAGAGAATAATAAAAACCTCCGGCGGGGAAAATACTGTTGGAGGTTTTCTTATGGAAGGACTTAACAACAGACGGATAAAAATTGTTTTGACAGTGTTCACCCTTGTTATGGCTTTGCTGGCGGTAAGAGTCTGGTATATACAGATAAGCTGCCATGACGAGCTGGCGCAGGCTGCTGTTTCGCAGTATGAAATACAGATAGAGGGACTTGATAACAGGGGCGTTATACTGGACAGAAATCTAAGGCCGCTGACCGGAGGAACCAGACAGTATTATTATATCATAAACAAGAAAAAGAAAGACGCGGAGCTTGAAAGGCTCATGGAGGAGAGCGACGGCAGACAGCTTGCTAAAAGTTCATCGTCGTATTACGTTTATCGTATGGAAAGATATAACGAGGAAACCAACGATTTTCTTAAGGAAAAATACGGAGCATATGTGTTTCAAAGCCGCTCCAGATATGCTGATGACCAGATAGCCTGCCATTTGATAGGTTATTTGAATAAGGATGAAAACATAGGCGTTTCCGGCCTTGAGCTGATGTGTCAGGAGGAGCTGGCCGACGACGGAGATACTCTTACAGTCTGGGCTGACGGAGCAGGAAACATATTGAAGGGAATAGCCCCTTTCGTAACTACGGCGGCGGAGGCGGCAGACAATTTCAATCAGGCTGTATCCATGAGAACAAGGGCGGTAACTACCACTATAGACAGGCGTTTGCAGCATGTATGTGAGAGCGCTCTTGCGGAAGCAGGCGAAGGCGGGGCTGTAATAGTTCTTAATTCCGATACGGGCGAGATTATGGCATGGGCGTCATATCCTGATTTTAATCCCAATGACATAGCTGCATATCTGGAGAAAGGCGATTGTCTTATAGATAAGGCTACGCAGGGCGCCTATGCCCCCGGTTCAGTGTTTAAAATAGTTACAGCTATAGCAGCCCTTGAAAGCGGAGTTTGCGACGAGAATCAGGTTTTCCGGTGCGACGGACAGATAACGGTGGAAGGTGTGACGGTGAAATGTACCGCAGCCGAGGAAGAGGGGCACGGGGAACTCAATATGAACCAGGCTATGTCATGCTCCTGTAACTGTTATTTTGCACAGCTGGGGCAAATGACTGGCTGTGGGGAAATCGTGAAAACGGCTGCAAGGCTGGGACTTGGAAGTAAAGCCTTAAAGGACTATCCCGGAGAAACGACGGGGTATATTCCTCCTGAAGAAAAGGTGGGCCCGTGGGATATTACAAACATTTCAATCGGTCAGGGAGCCATTCTTACTACGCCTATGCAGATAGCAAGGATGACTGCCATAGTCGCCTGCGGAGGAAGAGACGTGGAGCCTGTTATTAAAAACGATGAGGGGAAGGCTCCCGGAAAGCGGATAATATCGGCAGAAACAGCTGATAAGCTGGATTCAATGCTTAGAGACGTAATGAAAAGCGGCACTGGCGCCGGCAGCTGGCAGCTTCCTGTCCGGGGAAAGACGGGAACGGCGGAAGCTGTCTGGGAAGATCAAGATGTCAAGAACTGCTGGTTTACCGGATATTTCGACTGCGGAGGAAACCGTTATGTAATTACGGTGCTTGCGGAGCGCGGCGATTCAGGCTCTGCGACGGCGATGCCTGTATTTAAGGCTGCGGCTGACTTTCTTTCAAAAAATCCTTAAGCTTTTCCAGAGCCTTTTTTTCTATCCTTGAAACGTAGGAACGGCTTATTCCGAGCGCTTTGGCTATTTCTCTCTGGGGCAGGGCCTCCTTGCCGGCAAGGCCGTAACGCCACATTACGACAGTTCGTTCTCTCTCTGTTAAGGCATCCTTGATCGCGTCGTAAAGCTGCCCCACTTGTATTTTCATGCTTATGGAGTCGATTATTTCATCAGGATCAGTACCAAGTATATCGTTGAGGCTTATTTCATTACCGTCCTTATCTACGCCTATTGGCAGGCTGAGGGATATTTCCTGCTTCACGCGCTTGGAAGCTCTTATACTCATCAGTATTTCGTTTTCTATGCACTTTGCCGCATAGGTGGCAAGTCTGGTAGACTTTTTGCCGGAATAGGTGTTGACTGCCTTTATAAGGCCTATGGTTCCTATGGAAATCAAGTCGTCCTGATTGGTTCCCGGTCCGGTATATTTTTTTGCGATATGGGCTACCAGCCTGAGATTCCTTTCTATCAATACGGCTCGAGCATTGCAGTCATTTTTTTCCAGCCGTTTTACGTAATATTGCTCTTCTTTTTCTGAAAGTGGATTTGGAAAAGAACTGCTCATTTATGTAAACCCCCTCTATAGATTAAAACTATATGCGCTCTTAAGATGTCCGGTGCCTGGCAATGTGAAAAAGTGCCAGTACCTATTTGAAAGAGCAAAGTTTTAATGCAGTAGGGGGCGGATTTTAAATACTATCTTCCCTGCTCGAACGACAGGCAGTCGGTACACTGTTCCATGCTTGGATTAGCTTCGTGAGTTCCGACCGTAATGGCGTCCAGAGAACAGAGATTTTCTGTTTTCTCATGGAATTTGCACTGATCAACCGTACATCTGATCGTCTGATTATTTTTGCAGCTCATAAATTTAACTCCTCCTTGCTTTTAATTTTACATGAATATTATGACCGAAACATCAAAAATTATTACCTAACCATCACTTGTACTTGTTTACAAAAAATGATATAATTTTAAATAATCATATACATTTTGAATTAAGTTTTGGGCAGAAGGTTTTCTTCATATTTTGAGAGGAGAAGAGTATGAAGATCAAATATTTGCCCGAAGAAGAGAGGCCTGTGGAAAAAAGCTTGTCCATGGGTATAGAAAGTCTGTCCAACGGAGAACTTCTGGCTTTGCTCATAAATTCAGGAACCAGAGAAAAATCTGCGATGGCGCTTGCTGAGGAAGTCTTAGCCAAAGACGCGAGCGGAATAAGCTATCTCAGAGAGACTTCCGCACAGGAACTTATGTCCATAAAGGGAATAGGCAGTTCAAAAGCGGCAAGAATAATGGCTGCGGTAGAATTGGGGCGCAGAATCGCCGCAAGACCTGCTCCAAAAGGCAGCAGGATAGAAAGCGACGAGGATGTTGCGATGCTTTTTATGGAGGAACTGCGCCATAAGAAAAAGGAATTTTTTAAGGCGCTGCTTTTGGATTCCAAGGGAAAAGTAATCTCGTCTGAGACGATTTCCGTAGGAGAACTTACCAGCACTATCGTACACCCGAGAGAGGTGTTTAATCAGGCTGTAAAAAAGAGCGCCGCCGCCGTGGTATTCGTACATAACCATCCCAGCGGAGACCCTTCTCCGAGCAGGGAGGATATAGCGACTACCGACAGACTGGTGGCATGCGGCAACATATTGGGTATAAAAGTTCTTGACCACATAATAATAGGCGACGGACGGTACATAAGCATAAAATCAACAGGAAAAATTTAAGAAAAGGATTGGAAGAGGAGTTAAAAGAATGTTTAGTTTTTTTAGACCAAAAGATATCGGTATTGACCTTGGCACTGCAAATACGCTTATATACGAAAAGGACAGCGGAATAATTCTCAATGAGCCTTCTGTAATCGCTGCGGACGCAGACACGCATAAAATATTGGCTGTAGGCGCCGAAGCCAAAGCCATGCTGGGAAAAGCGCCCAGAAACATAAATGTCGTAAGGCCGCTTCAGGACGGAGTTATTTCCGATTTCGACAAAACGGCCGATATGCTCAAAACCTTTCTTGAAAGAGCAATCAAGAGCAACAAGATAAAAAATTTCAGAGTAGCTGTAGGCGTTCCTACGGGCGTAACTGAAGTTGAGCGCCGTGCAGTGGAGGAAGTTGTAAGAAACATGGGAGCCAGCGAGGTATATATCATGGACGAACCTATGGCTGCGGCAATAGGTTCAGGACTTCCTGTAGACGGAACCACAGGCTGCATGATTGCGGATATAGGAGGAGGAACAACCGACGTGGCTATTATAGCTTTGGGAGGCATAGTTTCCAGCACTTCCATACGTCACGCAGGAGATAAATTCAATGAATCAATAGTGCAGTATATGAGAAAACGCCATGCTCTGCTGATAGGAGAAAAAACTGCCGAAGAGCTTAAGATAAACATAGGATGTGCGTGCATGGATGAAGATGAGTTTGGAAATGAAATAATCAAGACAATGAACGCCAGAGGAAGAGACATAATTTCAGGACTTCCGAAGACGTTGGAAGTCACTAACAAGGACATGATGATAGCTTTGCAGGAGGCAATGGATATGATTGTCGACGCTGTAAAGAATACTATTGAGAAGGCTCCGCCGGAAATTGCGGCAGATATTGCCGAAAACGGAATGCTGCTTTCGGGAGGCGGCGCAAATATCTATAACCTTGATAAGCTTATAAAGAAAAAAACAGATATGGACGTGGCAATATCGGAAAATTCCTTTGAGGCCGTAGCCGTAGGAACAGGCAAGGCTCTTGAGGATATAGAAAAGCTCAAGGTTTATACGAGAAAGTCCAAGAGAAGAGGATAAAAGATTTATGAGGTGGATTAGGGAACACAAGCTGATAGCCGGATTGCTGGCGCTGCTTTTAGCGTTGGTTATTGTTTTTGTTGTATCAATAGCCTTCGGAGGAGGCAACAACGCATTTACAGGTGCGATAAACAAGGGGGCTTCAGGCGTATCCGGATTTTTGTCGTCTTTGGGAAACGGCGTAAGAAGTCAGGTGACCGGGCTGTTTTCCCATGGGGAGATGCAGGAAAGGATAGACGAGCTTGAAGAAGAAAATGATCAGCTGAAAAGGGAACTGGCAGCGGCAAGACTGGAGGAAAGTCAGCTTGAACAGCTGCAGGAGCTTTCCGAACTGCTCAACTATGACTATATAAAGCAGGGCTATGAAGTGGTCACTGCCGACGTGACGCTTAAGGACGGTTCTGATTGGACTAATACGTTTACGATAGACAGAGGAACGGAGGCCGGGATTACCAAGGGGAAGGTCGTTATTGACGGTTCAGGCCTGATAGGAAAAATTTCAGACGCCGGAGAGGGCTGGGCCAAGGTCGTATCTATAATAGACAGCGGCAATAAAGTGAGTTTTAAGCTTTCAAGAGACGACAAACAGCTGGGCATAGTCACCGGAAATTCACAAGGGTATATAAGCGGCTATATGCTGGACGAAACGTCCACCGTAGCCGAGGGCGATATACTTCTGACGTCAGGAATGGGAACTTATCCCGAAGGCCTTGAAATAGGCAGTGTAAGAAGCGTTACCAGCAACAGCAATACGCTCATAAAGGAAATTACGGTAGAGCCGTCTGTAAATCTAAACAGCCTGAGGAAGGTGTCGGTGATCCTATGATGAGATACTG
Source organism: uncultured Clostridia bacterium (assembly GCA_937900415.1). Taxonomy (GTDB): domain Bacteria; phylum Bacillota; class Clostridia; order Peptostreptococcales; family Anaerovoracaceae; genus Fimisoma. The sequence continues at coordinate 52,435 of CALCEY010000005.1, read as the reverse complement.
GAAAGCGGGAATAATATTTCTCATAGCGTTTCTGATACAGCCATCTCTTTTAAATATGATCAGTATAGGCGGATATACGCCCAACCTTTTGCTCTGCCTGGTGGTCATATTTTCGTTTATTTATGAAGAGGAAATGTACGGTATAGTATACGGCGCCGCTTTCGGCGTTTTATACGACATATGCTACAGTGACGTCATAGGACCTGCTCCCATAGCTCTGACTCTTGTGGCCATATGTATAATGCTGGCCAGAGAATACGTTAATATCGAAAATATATTCAACATGTGGATAGTTTCCGTACTGTCTTTTGCTGCTTATTATCTTATAAACTGGGGACTCCACAGGATTGCCGGCAATCCTATAGGCCTGATGTATGTATTCGGCAAGCTGCCTTGGATAATACTATATTCAATGGCGGTGATAACTGCTATCTATCTGGTGCTTATAAGGAAAGCTGTCAGACATCATAAGGACAGGTATTTCAGATGAACAACAAACTTTTTACGTCGAGATTCTATCAGATTTTAATATTGACCGTAGTTCTTGTGCTCATACTGTGCATAAGACTTTTTGTGCTTACGGTGCCGCAGCATGAGGAATGGAGCGCTCAGGCAGAAAGCCAGAACACGAAGGAAATTACCACGACTGCGCCGAGGGGTGAAATCCTTGACAGGTACGGCAGGGTGATAGCTACAAATAAACAGATATTTACAGTATCATTTAATGTCAGCGGACTGTCAACCAAAGAGATAAACGACGCTGCGTACGGTATAGTAAAAATACTGGAAGAAAACGGTGACGAATATGTGGATAATTTTCCAATACTTTTGTCAGAAGGAGAGGAAGGAATTGAATTCAGATATTCATATGACGACGAGAAGGCGGAGTGGCTCGAGTCGAGAGATTTTCCGACTGACTTTACTGCTGAGGAGGCCTTCAACGCTCTCAGAAACATATACGAGATAGACCCTGACCTTGACAGATATGAGGCGATGAACCAGCTGCAGGAGACATACGGGGTGTATCCTCCTATATATGTAAGAAATATGCAGTTCTCATATGACAGAGATAAAGCTTCTTTCCTGGAAAAATATGCGCTCGACGGAGATTTGACAGCTGAAGAGGCTTTCGGCAAGCTGAGAAAAGCCTACAAGATAGATGACGAACTTTCCGACATGGAAGTAAGAAAGATTTTCAGAATCCGCGAGGAGGTTAAAACCGTAGGATATAATAAATACCGCTCGAGCACTATCGCTAAGGACGTAAGCAACGAAACGGTGGTTTACATCGAGGAGCTTTCAGATAATCTGCCAGGAGTGGAAGTCGGCTCCGAGTCGGTAAGGTATTATCCCAACGGCTCAACTCTTTCCCATGTAATAGGGTACATGGGAAGTATTTCAGACAGCCAGTATGAAGAATATGTAAAAGAGAAGGGCTACAACGCAACAGATCTTATAGGAAAGGACGGAATCGAAGCTTCAATGGAAGCTTATCTTAAGGGCACGGACGGTATAAAATCCGTCAGGGTGGACAGCGGAGGAAATTATATAAAGACTTTAAGTCAGACCGAGCCTGTCGCCGGTAAAAACGTGTATCTGACGGTAGATCTTGAACTCCAGAAGACAGCGGAGCGGGCCCTTAAAGAGGGAATAGAAAAGATAAGCACCGGAGGGGTCTTTAAAGGCGAGTACGGAAATAGCCGGATGGAGAAATTCCCTAAGTGCGCCTCCGGCGCAGCGGTAGCAATAGATGTTGAAACAGGGGACGTGCTTGCTATGGCCAGCTATCCGGACTATGATCCCAATATCTTTGCCGAGGGAATATCGACAGAGGACTGGGAATCGGTTCAAAGCACCAATCCGAGGGATTACATGGCGCCTACGCCGCTTTATAATATAGCAACGAAGTCGGCAATACAGCCGGGCTCGATATTTAAACCTGTTACGGCGGTGGCCGCCCTTAAGTGCGGTCTCAATCCCGACATGCAGATATATGACGGCAGGTATATACAGGTAGGCGGCCGGAAATGGGGCTGCAGCATATATAACACCTATGGAGGCAGCCACGGAAGTCAGACGATGATAACCGGAATACAGAACTCCTGCAACTATTATTTTTATTGTATAGCCACAGGAATAAACTGGAATACGGGAGCCTCTCTCGGATATGATGAGGAAATTACCATCGAAAAGATAATGGAGGCGGCAAAGGAATTCGGCCTTGGCGAGCCTACGGGGATAGAGCTTGCTGAAGGAACAACCTCACTGGCGTCTGCTGAAAAGAAAATGCAGGGAATGAAGGATTCGCTGTGGTCGGCACTCTACAATTCAGCCAGCCAATACTGGCCTGAGTCAGTTGTCGAAGACGATGAGAAGCTGAGAAAAGAGATAGACACCATAGTGAGCTGGACCGAAGAAAACCCTTCCCGCGGAGAGATAATAGACAGAATAGAAGAGCAGACCAGCGTCAAGGAGGACAAGGTGGAAAGCCTGACCGACGTGTGTAAATATTCCTATTTTAACCAGGCTCAGTGGACCGTGGGAGATGAGTTTAACATTTCCATAGGTCAGGGCGATAATGCCTATACTCCGTTACAAATAGCCAATTATGTGGCTACTCTCGGAAACGACGGAAAGAGAAACCAGGTGAGCATCGTCAAAGGCATTGAAGGAGAAGGCGAAAAGGAAAAGGCTGAGCCTTATCAGATAGACGTGGAAGCTGAAGATATGCACAAGGTGCTGGAAGGAATGAGAAGAGTAACAACCAACGGTACGCTGGCGTCGTGCTTCAGAAACTTCAAGTATTCGGTGGCAGGCAAGACGGGAACTGCCGAGAGAGCAGGCTATATAAATCCTGCTGACGAGGTGGAATATGTAAAGGCCAATTTAGGCAGGATAACTTCAAAGGTTACATGGGCTGAAGTTGAAGATATGATGAAAAAGCTCATGAAAGAGGACCGTGAGAAATATCCGACCGAAAACGACGCTGTAGATGCAGCTTTGATAGAAGCCAGCGGAAGAACAGTTACCCAATCTCAGATAGATAAGTATAAAGATACGTATGATCATTTCGCATGGACGATGACGCTGGCTCCGGCAGAAAATCCCAAGATTGCCGTAGTCGTGCTGATGGTTCAGGGAGGTACGTCGGCCAACGCCGCGCCTGTTGCGAGGGAAATAATAGGCGCATATCTGGATAATGAGGGAGATTATGAGGAAGCGGATCTGACGTCTAAGATACAGTAGAAGAAAAGAAAGAATCAAACGATAATTTACAGTAAATTTTCTGACAGGAGGAAAAGCCATGGGCAAGGCAATCGTAATCGCGTCGGGAAAGGGAGGCACGGGCAAGACAATGTTTGCAGCTAATCTGGGAGCCACCCTGTCCCGCCAGGGACACAAAACAGTCCTTATCGATTTAGATACGGGTCTGAGAAATCTGGACCTGTATTTAGGCCTTGAAAATAATATAGTGTATGATGTCAACGACGTGCTTACGGGCGTGTGCAGGATAAAACAGGCACTTGTAAAGGATAAGAGCTTTCCCGGCTTGTTTTTCATGGCCGCTTCTCCGCAGAAGCCTAACGGCGAGATAACCCCTTTGCATATCAAAGTTCTGTGCAATAAGCTTAAAGAAAAATTCGATTATGTTATAATAGATTCTCCGGCAGGAATAGACGATGGCATGGTGGTTGCCTCAGGAGGAGTGGATATGGGCGTAATTGTCGTGAACCCGGAATATGCCTCGTTGAGAAACGCAGAGATAGTGAAACGTACCTTAGAGGAGCAGGGAGTTTCCAATATAGCCTATGTGGTAAATAAAATAAATCTCACGCTGATAGAATCCGGAAGGGCGCCGTCCTTCGAAGAGGTGACCAAGAACATAAGGGAAAAGATAGTAGGGATTATAAAAGAGGACGAGAATATACACATTTCGACGAATCTGGGAATTCCGATAGTTGTGATGGCCGAGACATATATAGCCAAAAGCTTTGAGGCCATGGCAGACAGGATCAAAAAGCTGCTTATTTGATTGATTAAGCCGCACTTATAATATAAAAATAAAACCGGCTCAGACAGCCCGCCCTGCGGGAAAGCTGTCAAGCCGGAATTTTTTGCGAAAATTTCTGTTTTAACTGATTCCTTTTGCTGAATTTTTTATGTGATTTTAAGACGATAAAATTTTACAGTATCTAAAATCTTATCGTCTTGCTGTTAATTCCCACGTTGAGCACGACTCCTACGGAAATCATGCTGGCGATTACGGAGGTACCGCCGCCTGACAAGAAAGGCAGCGTGATGCCGGTGACAGGCATGAGACCCATAGTCATAGCGATGTTTTCAAATATCTGGAATAAAAACATAGCCGTAAAACCAACGACGATAAGCGCCCCGTAAAGATCTACTGCGTCCCGAATGACGGTGGTAAATCTGTAAAGCATCCCCCCATACATGAGTATTACGAAAGCTCCTCCGATAAAACCGAGTTCCTCCACTACAACGGAAAAGATGAAGTCCGACTGCTGAACCGGGATGAAATCAAGGCTTTTCTGGGTTCCATTGAAAAGTCCTTTTCCGAAAAAGCCTCCTGAGCCTATGGCAATTTTTGACTGCCAAACCTGATAGTTTCCCGGAAGGTCAAGATTGTCCGGGTGAAGAAAGGCTTCTATACGATCCTTCTGATATCCGTCTAACAGATTATATACTATGGGAATAAGAGCTAAAACGGCGACCATTGATTTGAGTAATATCTTGTAGTCTATTCCGGCGAAAAACACCATGAACGCCCATGCCGCCATGTAAACGAGAGCGCTTCCAAGATCTTCCTTAAGCACGAGAGCTATTATGGGAAGGGCATATATGCCTGCTTTCATAACTCCCCTGAATTTTTTAAGCTCCTCCTTATGCTTTGAAAGATACCCGGCCATAAGTATTATGAAGAGTATTTTAACGAACTCTGACGGCTGCACGGTAGTAACGCCAAGGTTCAGCCATGCTCTCGAACCGTAGCGTTCCTGTCCCAGCCCCGGAATGTACACGGAAAGAAGTATTACTATGGATGCTATATAAAGGTATTTATCCAAACCTGAAAACACGGAATAATCTAAATGGAGGATTGCGAGCAGACATAAAAAGCCCAGGATATAGGAGATGGCCTGCACGATTATAACCCTGTCCAGGACAAGGCCGTCGTCATATACGGTGCTTTCAAGCATCATCAAACTTATAAAGCCCAAACCCCCTATTATTATCAATATAAACTTGTCCGCCGTTTTAAGAGGTTCAAAGAAAGTTTTCATAAAATTATCTCCTTTTCCTAATATTGTATTATAACCGTATTCTGTGAAGATATCAAGAAGACATGCGAAAACCGCAGGTTCATGTAACGTTCAGGTTCATGTAACGGCGAAAGCCCGCAGGAGAAAGATTAAAACGAATGCACAGTATTTAAAGCAAATCGCATATATGCCGTATGATCAATTTTCTCCTCCGGTAAACGATTGATTGTTATTGCAAAAAATACAGGAGCATGATAACATTATTATATATAAGTTTCAGATTTAATTTTGTAGAAAAGGGCTTGATTTTTATGGCGGAGCAGAACACAATTTTATCAGTCAGTCAGTCAGTCAGTCAGTCAGTCAGTCAGTCAGTCAGTCAGTCAGGATAGCTCTGCCCATTTTTACGTTTTTTTAATCATAAAGAAACGAATAGGCGCATTTCGTTCGTGGAATTGCAACGGACGGAATGCGCTTTTTTGCGTTTGTACATGAAAAAAATATTTAATGAAAAGGAGCAAAGACATGAAAGCAAAACACAAATTTTTGAGCGTGCTATTGGTACTCTGCATGGTTTTCTGCATGACTCCGGCTGTGGCTTTTGCAGCGGATAATGTTCCGGACAGTTCGTGGACGGACTATGCAGCAACAGAATTTGCAGGCGGAACAGGGTCTGAAACAGACCCGTATCAAATTGCGACTGCGGAACAATTGGCTAAGCTTTCAAAGGATGTAAGCGAGGGAAACAATTATAAAGGGAAGTTTTTTAAGCTTACGGAAAGCATTGATTTAAGCAGCCATTGCTGGGTTCCCATAGGACTTTATAAATGGGAGTTAGGTGGCAGCACTACGAATAAATCGTTTCAAGGCTTTCTTGATGGAAACCATAAGACGATCAGCGGCATAGAGGTAGATGAAAGTACAGATAAAAATGCTGCCGGTTTATTTGGAAATATCCGAAATGTTTCCGGTGGTACTGTAGGTGCAAAAGATTTAACCATTTCCAGTGCGAACATCTATGCCGCTGAAGACGGGCTTAATCAATTATATGCAGGCATTCTTGCGGGGTATGTTCTGGCCAACCCCGGTGAACAGGTTGTATTTGAAAACATCTCCGTATCCGGTACGGTTGTAGTAGAAAGTACCGATGGCAACAACAATGTCGGCGGAATGATTGGATATGGCGACCGGATCAAAGCAACAAACTGTAAAGCGGAAAATATATCGGTTGAAGGCGCCAGCAACAGCGGCGGATTCATCGGCCTTGCCGGCGGCTCAGCTTTTGAAAACTGTAAAGTATCCGGAACTGTCTTCGGAACATGGGCGCTGGGCGGTTTTGTCGGATATAGCTATTCGGCAATGGTAGATGGCACTGAACCATCTGTTTATGAAAAATGTGCCGCAGATGTAAAAATTGAAGGCTCTGACTGGAGGCTGGGCGGCTTCGCCGGTTATGCGGAGAGCGGAAAATTTGACAACTGTGTTGCTTTGGGCGATGTTGCCAGCACGGTCGATGGCTGGGAACCGAAGGTCGGCAGTTTTATCGGAGAGAGTGATAGTGTCGCCGCAACCGCTTGCCATGCAACGGGAACGGTAACCTCCGAATCTTTAGATTATGAAGCAGGTGGTTTTGTAGGCTGTTACACAGGTGGCACCTTTGAGGGCTGTTCGTTTGACAATGAGAAGAACAGCGGCTTGGCCGCTGCCGGTGATGGAACCATTTCGGCAGGAGTGGCAGGCGGCAACAGCAATGATGTATTGGCCAATATCTGTGAAGATTACTATGGCGGCCACACTATGCAAAAGACCGACAAGGTGGAAGCTACCTGTACCACGGCTGGCAAGGAAGCATATTACACCTGTGAAGTCTGTCAAAAACACTTTGAGGACGAAACTGGGAATACAGAAATCACAGATCTTGGAAACTATGGTGTGATAGAAAAAACAGCTCACACCCTGAAAAAGACCGAGAAAGTAGAAGCTACCTGCACCACGGCCGGCAAGGAAGCGTACTACACCTGTGAAGTTTGTCAGAAGCATTTCTCCGATGCGGAAGGTAAAAATGAAATTACCAAACTTGAGGAATATGGCATTATCCCGGCAGCTGAACATAAGGCAGGAACAGAATGGAAACATAATGAAACCAGCCATTGGAACGAGTGCATGAATAACTGCGGAGAAAAACTGAATGAAGCTGCTCATAGCTATGAGTGGGTCGTTGACAAGGAAGCGACGGCAACCGAAGCAGGCTCAAAGCATGAAGAATGTACCGTTTGCGGTTATGAGAAGGCTGCGGTGGAAATTCCTGCAACTGGAACGGATAGCCCGAAGACCGGAGACGACAGCGATATGATGGTTTGGATTGCGGTTATGATTTCGGCGAGCGTCGGATTGACCGCCGCGGGTCTTCATAACAGAAAGAGAAAATATAACGGATAATCTGGCGCATAAGAGCCGGTGAAGGAGGACTTATATCTCCTTTTCCGGCTCTTTTTTATATTATCTTATCGGATTTTTTAAACAGCAATCTCTTTGCACAATTACAGCAGGTTATTCGGAACAGCCTTCCGAACATTTTTGATTTCCGGCCTTCAAAAATATGATGCAATTCAATCGGAAGCATACATATGAAAGCATACTGATATTTTATGGCTTTAAATAATAAATGTAAAACAGGAACCAAACGTTTTCGGCTTCACATGATTTAAGAAGAAAAGCTGCAAGTATATAAAAAACATTTACAATTAAATTATTTTAATATATAATAAATATGTATGAGTGTATAAAGACTTAATATATATGAAAATTGAATAAGAAGGAGGTGTTGTAATGGCTCCAATCGTTGCAGAAATTATTATTGCCGTTGTTGCGCTTGCAATAGGGGCGTTGATCGGATATATTTACAGAAAAAATGTTGGCGAAAAGGCTATAGGAAGTGCTGAACAAAAAGCAAGAAATTTGATACTTGACGCTGAGAATAAGTCCGAAACGATGAGAAAAGAAGCGATTCTCGAAGCTAAAGAGGAAGCCCACAGGCTTAGAAGCGAAGCCGAGAGAGACGCAAGAGAGAGAAGAGCAGAAATACAACGTTCTGAACGCAGACTCATACAAAAAGAAGAGTCTATGGACAGAAAACTTGAAAACATTGAGAGAAAAGAAGAAAGCATAACTCAAAAAGAACAGGCTATCATCAACAAGCAGAAGGATTTGGACAAAGTTATTTCCAGACAGCTTGAAGAACTTGAAAGAATTTCAGGCTATACAGTTGATGAAGCTAAAGCCATACTTCTTTCAAACGTGGAAAAAGAAGTTCGCCGCGACGCATCGGTTATGATAAAGGAGATTGAATCCAAGGCCAAGGAAGAGGCGGACAAGAAGGCGAAATACATCATAACCGGCGCTATTCAAAGATGTGCCGCCGATCACGTAGCAGAAAGCACGGTGTCCGTTGTAGCCCTGCCTAATGATGAGATGAAAGGCAGAATTATAGGCCGCGAGGGACGAAACATTCGTGCCATAGAGACCCTTACCGGCGTGGACTTGATTATAGACGATACGCCTGAAGCCGTTATACTCTCAGGTTTCGATCCTGTAAGACGTGAAGTCGCCAGAATCGCGCTTGAGAAGCTCATCGTCGACGGAAGAATACATCCGGCGAGAATTGAGGAAATGGTAGAAAAGGCGCAGAGGGAAGTTAATGCAATAATCAAGGAAGAAGGCGAACAGGCTACCTTCGAGGTAGGAATCCACAATCTTCACCCTGAGCTTGTGAAGCTTCTCGGAAGACTTAAATACAGGACGTCCTACGGTCAGAATGTTCTCAAGCATTCCGTAGAAGTAGCTCATCTTGCAGGCCTTATGGCGGGAGAACTGGGGCTTGATATAAAGCTGGCCAAGAGAGCCGGACTTCTTCATGATATAGGCAAAGCTTTAGACCATGAAGTTGAGGGAACTCACGTAGATATAGGTATAGATGTGCTTAGAAAATACAAGGAATCTGAAGCCGTAATCAACGGAATGGCTGCTCACCACGGAGACTATGAGCCTAAGAGCATGGAGGCTGTGCTTATAGCGGCGGCAGACGCGCTTTCCGCAGCGAGACCGGGAGCCAGAAGAGAAACCTTGGATGCATATATCAAGAGATTGGAAAAACTCGAAGAAATCGCCAACACGACTCCGGGAGTTGAAAAATCCTTCGCTATTCAGGCTGGCCGTGAAATAAGAATCATCGCGAAACCTGATGATGTCAACGATGAAGAAATCGTATTCCTGGCAAGAGAAATATCCAAGAAGATTGAGTCTGAACTTGAATATCCGGGACAGATAAAAGTAAACGTCGTTAGAGAGACAAGAGCGGTGGATTACGCAAAATAAGAGAATTTGCAATGGAGCTCCTTACAAAGGAGTTCCTTTTTCTCGTAATAAAAAGTATCGGACAACAGTTGTCCGCAAAATATAAAAAGATAATCGGCAATTAACGATAATAAATACGAAATACGGAAATTTTTATAAAGGATAACAACAGATAATTATAGGAGGAGGCTTAAAAGGTGGGGAAAAAACTGACGGCAAATACTCTTGACAAGCAGGATAACAGATTCTTTTACGCACAGTTACTTTCCATTACTATCCCCGTAATGCTTCAGCAGCTGGTAGCTGTGGGGCTGAACCTGGTGGATACCATAATGGTAGGAAAGCTTTCAGAAAATGCTCTGGCTGCCGTAGGCGCAGCAAATCAGATATATTTCATATACAGCGTGGCTATATTCGGGGTCTTCAGCGGAGCTGCCGTATATGCAGTGCAGTACTGGGGGATAAAAGATATAGTAAATTTCAGAAAAGTCATGGGTATAGATTATATCATGTGCTTTGCGCTTACTATTCCCGCTATATTGATAGCCATGCTTTTCGGACCGCAGCTGGTAAGCCTGTTTACAGATGAAGCAGAGGTAATAAACTTAGCGGTTCAATATCTTGATATAGCATGCATATCATATATTTTCAGCGGAATTTCCTTCGTAATTACGTATAATTCCAGGTCGGTGGCTATACTTAAGGTTCCTACTATAATAAGCATGTCAGCTGTATTGGCTAACGTATTTCTCAATTTTTGTCTGATATACGGAAAATTCGGATTTCCTGAACTGGGTGTAAGAGGGGCTGCTATAGCGACATTGACAGCAAGAATCTGCGAGTGTATAGCAATGCTTTCATATATCTATATTTTTTCCAAGGAGCATCCGCTTAAAGCCAAGCTTTCGGAAATGATCCACATAGAAAAAACCATGTTCATCAAAGTTATGAAAACTGCCGCTCCCGTAATTGCAAACGAGGGACTTTGGGCTATTTCGACGGCCATTGTTTTCGCTATATACGGGCAGATAAGCGCTGCGGCTCTGGCCATAGTGCAGATAGCCAATACTGTGACAGAAGTGTTCCAGACGCTGTACGCCGGAATGAGCAACGCGTCGTCGGTAATAATAGGTAGAACCCTTGGAAGAGGTGATAAAGACCTGGCGTATAAATATTCGATAAAAATGATGAAGCTGACCTTTATTTTCAACATCTTCACCATGACTCTCCTCATTATAGCCATATGGCCGATTGCAGGAATTTACGGATTTGAGCCGGAAACGACAGATATGCTGATAAAATCACTGCTGGTATTTGCAGCCGCCCAGCTCCCGAAAATGCTTGTATACGTATTGATATGCGGCATAATCAGAGCAGGAGGAGATACCGTATGGTGCCTCATAGCAGAGTTTATTTTCAACTTCTGTATACAGATAGCGCTTGCTTTCCTGGCAGTAAATATTTTAGGTCTGCCGCTTTACCTTTCGATAGCAGTGGTAATGGTTGCCGAGCTCCTGAAATCCATAATATGTATACGGCGAGTACTCAGTAAAAAGTGGATGAATGTGTTCACGGGAAGATAGGCGGAAAATATCATGTTTGTTTATTTGGATAACAGTGCGACGACGAGGCCATATGATAGCGTAATAGAGCGTATGGCTGAAATTCAAAGGAAAAGCTACGGCAACCCTTCATCTCTTCATACGGCAGGTATAGAGGCGGAAAAGAATGTGAAAGAGGCGAGAAGAGCGTTTGCAGGAGCCATAGGAGCCGATGAAGGAGAACTATGTTTTACTTCGGGAGGGACAGAGGCTGACAATACAGTGCTGCGGGGAGTATGTCGGAGCAGAAAACGCCGCGGAAAAAAGATAATAACGACGGCCGTAGAGCATCCGGCTGTGCTGGAGCCTGCGGCTCAGCTTGAGGCCATGGGCTTTGAGGTTGAATATATAGGCGTCGATGAAAAGTGCCGTCTGAATATTGAGCAGCTTAAAAATGCTCTGAGCGAGGATGTGATAATGATTTCCGTCATGTCAGTCAACAATGAGACCGGGACGGTGATGCCTATAGAAGAAATAGGACGCTTGAAGGAGGCGTTCAACAGGGCTAACGGAACGGACATTCTTCTTCACACCGATGCGGTTCAGGCTATTGGAAAAATTCCGATAAATATGAGAGGAAACTTTAAAAACGTGGATATGATGTCGGTAAGCTCTCATAAGATACATGGACCTAAAGGCGTTGGAGGTCTTTATGTAAGAAAGGGATTAAACCTGCCTCCGTTTATGCTTGGAGGAGGTCAGGAACGCGGAATGCGTTCAGGTACAGAAAATGTTGAGGGTATCTGCGGCTTCGGAGAGGCTCTTGGCATTGCGGCGGAATGTTTTGAGGACAGACTTCAAAAGATAGCGTCGGCACGCAGAATTTTATTGGAAGCGCTCAAAGACGGCGTTGATGATATAATTATCAACAGTCCGCAGGTTGCTGCGGAGCTTGCGGAGGAAGAATCTTTCCGGGGTAACTTCAAGGGTGACTGCGCAGAAAACTCGGGTGACTATAAAAGGAAAAAGATTGAAAATTCAACGGTACAGCTGGGATGCCCTTCGGTATTAAGCGTTTCATTTCTTGGAACCAGGGGAGAAGTTCTGCTTCACACTCTCGAGCAGGACAACATATTTGTTTCTACAGGCTCAGCTTGCTCGTCTCACAAAAAAGGACAGAGCCATGTGCTTTCTGCCATGGGACTTTCGCCTAAGGAGATAGAGGGAACCATAAGATTCAGCTTCAGTGAATTCAACACGGCAGAAGAGATGGAATATGCCGCCGATAAGGTCATAAAGGCCGTAAAACGCTTCAGGAGATTGGGCAGTTTTAGATAGAAGGAGTAAGCTATGAACGAACAGAATATACTCATTGTGAGGTGCGGCGAGGTAGCTCTCAAGGGAATGAATAAGCCGTATTTTGAGAGAATGCTTGCAGGTAGGATTCGCGATAATCTTAAGGGATATAAAGGGGTGGACGTCAGACGCCATGAGGGACTTATTTTTATAAGAGCAGACAAAAGCCTTGATATAGACGGGATAATAAAAGAAACTTCAAAGGTTTTCGGAGTGGCGTCCATAAGTAAAGCGGTAGAAGCGGAATCCGAACTCAACGCCATCGGAGAAACAGCCGTAGACTATATGATGGATTTGATAGAGAAGCGAGGCGTAAAGAGCTTTAAAGTAGAAGCAAAGAGAGCAGACAAGAATTTTCCGGTGAAATCGCCGGAGATAGGAAGAATCATAGGAGCAAAAGTTTTGATCGGCTGCAAGGTTCTTAAGGTAGACGTACACAAACCGGACGTTTATCTTCATGTAGACGTGCGCCATGACAGGACATATATATATGAAGGTAAAGTTGCCGGATTCGGCGGACTTCCTCTTGGAACCAACGGCAAAGGGATGGTGCTTCTTTCAGGCGGAATAGACAGCCCTGTCGCAGCGTGGCTTATGGCAAAGAGAGGGATGATGATAGAGGCCGTCCATTTTCACTCTTATCCTTACACAAGTCCAAGAGCCCAGGAAAAGGTAGAGGATTTGGCAAGAATACTTGCCTCCTACTGCGGCCGCTTTAAGATGCATGCTGTAAACCTGCTCCCTATACAGGAAAAAATCGTTGAAAATTGCCCCGAAGAGGAAACGACAATACTCGTGCGTCGTTTTATGATGAAAATCGCTGAAAAGATAGCCGGAGAAAACGGCTGCACGATGCTCATAACAGGAGAAAATCTCGGGCAGGTAGCCAGCCAGACAGCAGAATCTCTGGTAGTTACCGACGCCTCCGTTTCCATGCCCGTAATGCGGCCGCTGATTGCCATGGACAAGGTTGACATAATGGAAAAAGCTCGTGAAATAGGGACTTATGAGACGTCTATTCTTCCGTATGAGGACTGCTGCACGGTATTTCTTCCTAAGCATCCGACCACGAAGCCGAGGCTTGAAAGGATACTGGAATCGGAAAGCAAGCTGAATTGTGAAACGCTGATAGACGATGCAATAAAGGCTCGCGAAATAATAGAAATAAAAGCAGATTGATTTTCAATGTCCTGTTGACAAAGGCATTAAAAGATAGTAGTATATATTTAAGAATGAGAATCATTCTTAAAAAATAAGAGAGAAGGTGGCGCATTGACTAAACAGAGAAAGCTTGTCTTATCTATAGCCGAAGATTCAAATGCACACCTGACCGCAGAAGAGATTTTTCTTTTGGCGAAAAAGGAAATGCCTGCAATAGCCTTGGGTACAGTCTACAGGAATTTGAATACTTTGGTAGAAGAAGGCTTCTTAAGGCGCATAAGCGTCTCAGGAAAGCCTGACAGATTTGATCATGTCAGAGATGAACATGAGCACCTGATATGTCGGGAATGCGGCAGACTTAGAGACATAAAGCTTGATAATGTCTTCGAAGATATAAAGGCCGCAACAGGAGAAGATATTTTATCTGTCAGTCTAAACGCATATTATATATGCGAGGATTGCAGACATGATAAAAAGGTAAATTGTTGAATATGGAGGGAAAACAGATGAAAGAGTTAAAAGGTACTAAAACAGAAGCTAATTTAATGACTGCATTTGCAGGAGAATCACAGGCAAGAAACAAGTATACATACTTTGCAGGCGTTGCAAAGAAAGAAGGCTATGAGCAGATTGCTGCTATTTTCCAGAACACCGCAGACAACGAGAAGGAACACGCAAAGATGTGGTTCAAGGCTCTCGGCGGCTTGGGAGATACTGCTCAGAATCTGCTTGCGGCAGCAGAGGGCGAAAATTACGAATGGACTGACATGTACGCTCAGTTTGCCAAGGAAGCAAAGGAAGAAGGTTTCGATACTTTGGCCGCTCAGTTCGCTATGGTAGCTGAAATTGAAAAGCATCACGAAGAAAGATACAGAGCTCTTCTGAACAATGTTGAAATGCAGAAAGTATTTGAAAAGGCAGACGAAACTATGTGGGAATGCAGAAACTGCGGACACCTGGTAATGGGCAAGAAGGCTCCTCAGGTATGCCCTGTATGTGCTCACCCTCAGAGCTTCTTTGAAGTAAGAAAAGAAAACTATTAGTATTAAAAGATTTAAAACAAAGGGAGACAGGCAGACATGCCCGTCTCTTTTTTTCGATTTTCGGTATGGCGAGCATGGTAGTTATTTTACCGGCGCAAAGTAATTTGCGAGTGTTTGCCGTGATATCTTTTATGCGCTGCCGGAGGCATGTGGACAGCGGCGGGCTGTTGCCGGCAGACCGCTTATTGCCGTTTGCGTGATGTTGCCGGCAGACTGCTTATTTCCGGCATGAGCATACCGACGGCATGCTGAATATAAATTTTGATGTTTTTATAAGCCGGTACTTTACTGACCGGCGCTTTTATTGTAAACTAATAATTAGTATTTGTGTGCAGGACCAATCAGATGCGCGCAAGGAAAAGCTGTCCGTCTGAACGCAATAGCCGAAGATGGGCCATATCCAAATACTATCGCCTGTCGCCTTAGGACGGGCATATATAAAACAGAACAGTCAGGAGGGGAAACTTACCTATGAAATATGAAAGCACCAGAGGAAGCAAGGAGTTAAAAACAAGCACGGCCGCTATAATAAGGGGCATAGCCGAAGATAAAGGACTTTATGTTCCGTCCGTAATACCAAAGCTTCCCCTTAAGGCAGAAGAGATGAAAGGCATGACTTATCAGCAGATTGCCTTCCAAGTAATAGGCGCTTACTTCGATGAATATACATGCGAAGAACTCAAATACTGTATAGACGGGGCATATGACAGCAAGTTTGAGAATGACAGAATCGTTCCCATTGTGAAAGCCGGTAAGGCGTGGTTTTTGGAGCTCTATCACGGAAAGACGGCGGCGTTTAAGGACATGGCGCTTTCTATTCTCCCTTATCTAATGACTACGGCATGTAAAAAAGAGAGAGAGTCGGACAAGATATGCATACTTACCGCCACCTCCGGGGATACCGGAAAAGCGGCTTTAGAAGGCTTTGCAGACGTTGAAGGAACTGAAATCATAGTTTTCTATCCCAAAGACGGAGTCAGCCAGGTTCAGGAAAGGCAGATGGTTTCTCAGGAGGGAAAAAATACTCACGTATTTGCCATAGAGGGGAATTTCGACGACGCCCAGACGGGAGTTAAAAAAATCTTTGCCGATGTTGACTTCGGCGAAAAGCTTAAGGAAAAAGGCATAAAACTATCTTCTGCAAATTCCATTAACATAGGAAGGCTTGTTCCGCAGATAGCGTATTATGTTTACAGCTATGTAAAGTTAGTTGAATCGGGAGTTCTGAAAAACGGACAGCCTATGAACGTAGTTGTTCCTACGGGAAATTTCGGCAACATTCTTGCCGCATATATGGCAGGAGAGATGGGAATAAACATAGGCAGGCTGATATGTGCTTCTAATGAGAACAAAGTCCTTACAGATTTTCTGAGAACAGGTATTTATGACGCACGCAGAGATTTTCACCTGACCAATTCACCATCCATGGACATTCTTGTTTCAAGCAATCTTGAAAGACTGCTTTATCTGCTTTCGGAAAGAAGCGGAGCAGCTGTATCCCGTTGGATGAATGAGCTGGAAAAGGAAAAAGTGTATGAAGTAACGGCTGAAGTCAAAGAAAAGCTTTCCGGGTTTTACGGAGGTTTCTGTACAGAAAAGGAGACACTTGACGCCATAGGTAGGATGTGGGCTGAAGAAAAATATCTCATGGATACACATACTGCCGTTGCATATAAAGTGTACGAGGATTATGCGGCAGAGACGGGCGACGATACTCCTACGGTTATAGCTTCTACAGCCAGTGCATATAAATTTGCCGAAAGCGCAGCAAAGGCCATAGGACTTGATGAAAACAAGATAAGGATTCTTGCGGGAGCCTCAAAAGATATAACAGGCTTCGACTACATGAAGGCTCTGAAAAAAGAGACCGGAGTAAAAATCCCGTCGGGACTTGAGGGGCTTGAAGGAAAGGCTGTGCTGCACAAGGGAGTATGTTCTCCTGAAACAATGGCAGAAGCCGTAATGGAAGCTTTGAAATAGCATTTCTGACATTCTGCCCTTATGTTTTTCTGCTCAAACTGAATATAAAATGCCGGTTCATCGTTTAAGGAAATTGCGAGGTTGTTTCATGGATTTCCTAAGAAAATGAACCGGCTGTTTTATTTGTGCTGAAAGACAACGTTAAGAGGCTTTTCAGCTCCGCTCGTTTAATATTACTCTTCCGGGCTTTATTTCGATTTGTTCTCTTTTTCTGTATTTTCCGTAAAGAGTGATAGCAAGGATGAGGGACATGGTTTCAGAAACTGCCATTGAAAGCCATACGCCCGTTTCTCCCAGCAGGAATGTCATTACAAACAGCGACAATGTAACGAATACAAGCCCTCTCGCAACAGATATGACCATCGCATTTTTGGCTATTTCCAGAGCCGTAAAATACCCGGATATTACTACTACGACGCCCAAAGGCAGGAACGAGAACGAAAACATCTTGAACGCCGCTACGCCATGGAGGAAAAGCTCTCCGTCTTCTGCCGGGTCGATGAACATGGAAACTACCGGGTCAGGGTATGTGACGCCTATTGCAAAAGCTAAGACGGAGAAGAATACGGCCGTCTTCATGCTGAGCCTTAGTATATATCTTTGCGTGGCATATTCGCCCTTGCCGAAGTAGTAGCTTACGAGAGGCTGCATACCCTGATTAAGGCCGACCATAGTCATCAATATGAGCTGAGAAACGTATGAAATTACAGTATAAATTGCAACTCCGTCTTCTCCTGAGATTCTCAGCAGTACGTTGTTGAACAGAAAGATTACGGCCGCCATGGAAAGCTCGGTAACGCAGTCCGAAACGCCCAACTTGGCCGTATGAAGCGCATCCCTTAAATTCCATTTTATCCTTATGAATTTGAAGCCTGATTTTTTAGAGAAAAAGTGGTGCGCAAACAACAGGAAGGAGACAAGCTGCGATGCTCCCGTGGCCCAAGCTGCGCCGGCTATGCCCCAATCAAAATGGAAGATGAAAACATAGTCAAGGCCTATGTTGCATACGGCTCCTATCAGAGGGATGAATATCGCTTTATGAGGATAACCGTCGGCTTTGACCATTACCTCAAGAGCGTAGCCCGTCATGTAACAAATCTCAAAAAGGAGCAGTATTCCGAGATAATCCTTCACATATTCTATAGTGACGTCGGTTGCTCCCAGAAGATACGCCAATCTTTCAAGGTTAAAAAGTGCAACGACTGAAACTATGACCGACAGGACAAGCACTGTCAGGATACTTTCTGTAAACACTTTGTCGGCGTCTTTATATTTTCCCTGACCTTTGTAAACTGAAGCCCTTGTGCTTGCTCCGATTCCGAAGAGTATGCTCAGTCCGAAGGAAAGATTGACAAAAGGCATGGAAATGTTTACGGCTGCAAGTGCGTCAAGACCGACTCCTTTTGCCACGAACATTCCGTCTACCATAGTATAAATTGTAAACACCCACATTGCCGCAACTGACGAGAGCACATATTTAAGAAGGGATGTTTTTATTTCCCGTTTGTTGACGTTTATAAGATTTACGTCCGTCATTTTAAAACCTGCTTTCTTTAAATTTCTTGTATATTGAAATTATAAACCTTGGTATTATACCAAGGTAAAGAGGTTTTTTGAAAAATTTTGAAATTGTTGAAGACTTGATGGTTTTTGCCCTGCCGGGACTTACACCGTGATCTCATTACGTTTGGTATTCTGCCGGGAAACGGGAGACAGCATATTTTAAAGCAATTCGTATTTCTTTAATTTGTTGTACAGCGTCTGCCTTGAAATTTTAAGCTCGTTTGCGGTTTTGCTTATATTATACCTGTTACGTCTTATGGCTTGGCTGACGATTTCTTTTTCCGGCACTTCAAGCTGTGCTTCGAGAGACTGGCCGGGCAAAATATATGGTGCAGATGCAGGGTTGGCAATTTCTTGATAGGCGTTGGAAGCAGGAGAAGAGTCTTGCCGGCGCAATGCAGCTTTATCGGGCGATACAATACCGGAGCCTCGCTTGCCGAACATGTAGCGCGGAAGATCATGGAGTGTTATCATGCCCTTAGATTTGATTGTACATACGTATTCGATTACGTTTTTCAGCTCTCTGACGTTACCTTCCCAGGGATACAGACTCATGAATTCAGAAGTCTCAGAGTCGATTCCTTCAATCATATGATTCAGGCGGGCATTATAAATCTTTATATAGTGATCGCAGACGAGCGGAATGTCTCCGGGTCTTTCTCTAAGAGGCATTATGGAGTAGCTGGCCACATTAAGGCGATAAAACAAGTCTTTTCTAAATCTGTTCTTTTCCACCATGGCGGCAAGGCTTTCATTGGTAGAGGCGATTATCCTTACATCCACATCGCGTTCGACTGTATCTCCAACTCTTCGTATCGACTTGTTTTCTATTACTCTAAGCAGCTTTGCCTGTAAATCGAGGGAGAGTGAATTTATTTCGTCTAAATACAATGTGCCGCCGTCTGCAACCTCAAAGAGCCCAGACCTGTCTATAGCTCCGGTGAAGCTGCCTTTTACTGAGCCGAAAAGAGTACTTTCCATCAAATTGTCGGGGATAGCAGCACAGTTTTGGATTATGAAAGGCTTTCTTTTTCTTGGGCTGCTGTTGTGAATCGTATGAGCAATAAGCTCTTTTCCCGTCCCGGTTTCTCCGTAAATTAAAACGCCGGAATCGCTTGAAGCGAGCCTTTTTAACACCTCAAAGGAAGCAAGGAATTTTTTGTCCTGAGTTATTATGTCTTCAAAATTATATCTGGCGGAAAAATTCCTCCTTCGCTTCTGCACATTTTCAGTGTTTAATTCGACAGACATTACCATACATCCGATTACGCCTGTTTCGTTGATTAGAGGATAGGCCGAATTGAGAGCTTTCTTCTGGACGCCGTTGACCTCGAAGGACTGAAGCTCGTTGATTATTACGCTTTTTTGGTCTATCGCCTTGAAGACCGTAAAATCTTCACGCTTGAAGAAGGGATAAAGGTCATAGATAGAGCGGCCTACAGCATTTTCGTATCGTATCATGTTGATTTGGTCGTTGAAATCTTCGTAATAAAGAATTTTGCCGTTTATGTCGATTATCAGGATACTATCAGTATTGTTGAATAATTCTTTAAAAACCTTATCTTCTTTCTTCATATTGACACCTTTTTATGCTTTCTTTTATATCTCGCTTCTATAACCGCATACTTATTAAGACACGGGTTTTGACTATTTTAATAATAGCATACGATTGTAAAATAACAAGACGATATGTCACAAAAAATATACATATTAGCAAAAAAATAAACAACAGTGCGGCAGTATTTAAGTGACAGATAGGCGAATGCAAATAAAGAAGCTTGAAATTCAACGGATTTTAAGGGCAAATAGAGAGCTTCATACATTGGCATAATTATTGCTTATTTATTTTATTATAAAAAATAAGGAGGCGGTGATAGTTATGGATAAATTAAAGCTTGGCATTTTAGGATTAAATTATGATACGGAAGCAGGCAGAGGCTGGCCGGGAGCCAGATATGCACCGAAAAGCATCAGAAATGCCCTGGGCGGAATAATGAACAGAATCGAAGACGGTTATCTCTTTGATGTAAATGAAAATAGGCTTGTGGACTATAATAAGATTGAGCTTAAAGATTTCGGCGACTGTGATGATATAGTTCATTACGACCATTTCAAAGCACTGACTGAAATGTCAGAAGAAATTAAAAAAGTAATGAAAGAAGGTTATAAGCCTATTCTTCTCGGAGGAGATCACTCTGTAACCAATGCCGGCATAATGGCTTTGCATGATATGGCTGAAGGCAAAATCGGCATAATAGACTTTGACGCTCATTTAGACATCAAAGTTGATTCCAAGGTTCAGGGCCGTTACTCAGGTTCCAGCGAAATCAGAAGAGCCACTGAAATGGAAAAATATGATGCAAAGAACATAGTGGAAATAGGGCCTAGAGGATACAATTATCCGGAACATTACAGCTTCATAAAGGCAAGCGGCCTAAACATCTATACAGCCCGCGACGTAAACAGACTTGGCGTTGAAGAAATCGCAAAGCAAACTTTGGAAAAGGTCAGGGAGAACACATCTCATGTATATATGACTGTGGATATTGACGCGTTGGACATGGCTTTTGCTCTTGGTTCAGGCGGCCAGGAACCGGCTGGACTTACGCATTTTCAACTGTCAGACCTCATCAAGGCGTTTGCGCCTTACGTAGATATTATAGACTTTGTGGAAGTTAATCCGATGACAGACCACAGGGAGCTTACCAGTCACGTCTGTGCCAACCTGGTTCTGGATTATATAGCGGCCAGGTATTATGACGTCTTTGAAAAATAGCTTTTATATGATTCTTAGAAAGAGATTATACAGATGAAAATTATTTATAAAATCAATAATATTGTTGTAAAAGCCGAAGAGATATTGATAGCTCTCAGCGTACTGCTTATGTCCCTTGTCCTGGCTCTTAACGTTATAGGCAGAGTTTTCGGAAAGGGGATATATGCTACTGAGGAAATAGGGCTTTATTGCATATATATAATAACCTTTATAGGTCTGAGCTACGGAGTGACTACGGGGAAACATATAAATATGCTTGGCCTGTTCGACATTTTGCCAAAAAAGATACAGAAAGCCGATGCCCTGATTATCTGTGCAGTAACAGCGGCTACTATGGGAATTTTGACTTTCATATCTTTTCAATATGTGCAGTCTCTGAAAATGCTTGGAAAGGTATCTGTGAATCTCCAGATACCTCAGTATATCGTTGTCGCCGTTATTTCGCTGGGCTTCTTGTTTGCCTGCATTCAGTATGCTCTCGTTTTTATTAAAAATATACGCAGCGAAGAGATTTACTTAGGGCTTTCGGCTCCGTATGTACCTGACTTGAGAAGGGAGGAACAATAGATGCTTACAGTGCTTTTAATAATAATGTTCGCCTGCCTTTTGCTGGGTTTTCCGATGTTTATGTCTATGATTTTAAGCTCTACGGTGGCGATACTTGTGTTTCTGACGACTATGCCGGAGACGACCATAATTCAGCAGCTGATGGGCGGCGTAGGCTCGTTTGCACTTCTGGCTATTCCGCTGTTTATCTTTGCTGCGGATATAATGAGTGCAGGACACACAGCAAGGAGGCTGATAGATTTTGTTAAAGCCTTTATGGGCCATATTCACGGAGGTCTTGGGGTTACGCTTGCTGGAACGTGTACTCTTTTCGGAGCGATTTCGGGCTCTTCTCAGGCTACGGTGGTTGCCATAGGAAAGACTTTGAGACCGCAGATGCTGGAATTGGGGTACAGACAGTCCGATACAGACGGCTTGATAGTTTCTGCTGCCAATATAGCGGCGCTGATTCCTCCGAGCGTTACTATGATAATGTACAGCGTAGTAACCGGTGCGTCTGTAGGAGAGATGTTTGTAGCCGGTATAGCCCCGGGAATACTGCTTTTCATAGTGTTTTCAATTTATCAGTATTTTCATGCCAAAAGTTTGAATATTCCGAGAGAGAAAAAAACGACATGGAAGGAAAGAGGGCAGGCTTTTAAAAAAGGATTACTGCCGCTGGGATTCCCTGTAATAATCGTCGGAAGTATTTACTCGGGACTTGCCAGCCCTACGGAAGCAGCTGCTATTTCTGTGATTTATGCCCTTATTCTTGAGCTGTTGGTGTACAGGACTATTTCCGTCAGGGATTTGGGGAAAATCGCTCTTTCAACCGGCGCAGTAACAGGAACACTGTTCATTCTGCTGGCCAGCGGTCAGATTTTTTCTCTTGTTCTCACTTACGCCAATGTGCCGCAGCTGATTGCCGGCAACGTACTGGGAAGCGATCCTTCGATGACTGTAATCTTGCTTTGGGTAACGGTTTTCTTCTTCATCGCGGGAATGTTTGTAGATCCGCTGATTGCCGTAGTAGTGGTAACTCCTATTTTCTACGGACCTGCGATGGAAGCGGGAATAGACCCTATATGGCTGGGAATTATAATTACGGTACAATGTATTCTCGGTGCGATTTCACCTCCGTTCGGATGTAATATTTTTACCGCGTGCGCCGCTTTTGATGTGTCGTATATAAAGGTTGTAAAAGGCCTTCCGGTTTATTTGATTTTCATGATAGCTCTGTCGGCGTTGTTTATCTTCTGCCCTCAGATAATTACGTTTTACAGGTTGTTTTGATTTTATTAAAAGTTAAAGATAATAAGAAAGGATGGAGGCAATTATGAAAAAGAAATTATTAGCTGTATCAATGTGCCTGATTATGACTGCAGTGTTCGCTTTCACGGGCTGCGGAAAGGATGGAGGAACAGCTGAGAAAGAAGGGGAAGCACAGGTATGGAAGCTGGCCCATTCTGAAAGCACCGATACCATGTACGACCGTTATGCTCATAAGTTCGCAGACCTCGTTGAGGAAAAGTCGGATGGAAGGATAAAGGTAGAAATATATCCTGTCGGCTCGTTGGGAGACACTGCTTCACAGGTGGACATGCTGATGAACGGCGGAATCCAGCTTGGAATCTTTGCTTCGAGCGATGTAGGCGATATATTTCCTGCAACTCAGGCTATGGCCTTGAACTTTATCTTTTCAGATGATAATGCTGTAAATGCGAAGATTCTGACTGAGGGAAAGGCGACGGACGCCTTGGATGAGATGTTCGAGACTAAGAACCTTGTTACCTACGATTGGTTTACATTAGGCAATATGCAGTGGGGCGGCTTAACGCCTATACGCACATTAGACGATTTTGACGGATTTAAGATGAGGATAATGTCGTCTCCGATAATCACCGCCAACTACGAAGCTTTGGGAGCAACGCCTACTCCACTGGCATTCACTGAAACTTATTCTGGCCTTCAGCTCAAGACAGTTGACGGAACGGAGCAGCCGATGAACGCAATGGAGGAAATGAAGTTTTATGAGGTTCTCAATTATATAACAATGTCGAATCACGCACAAATGGCGTCGTTTATGTCAATGAACGCTGATTTCTACAATAATCTCTCCGATGAAGATAAGGCTATGCTGGAAGAAATTAAACCTGAAATGAGAACTTTCGCACTGGACACTTTAGAACGGCTGTTGGAGGAAAAAACGGAGATTATAAAGGAGAATAAACCTGAGCTTGAATTCATCGAGCTTACTGATGAGCAGAGACAAGCGTTTATCGACGCCAGCATGCCTGTAAGGGACAGAATTGAAGAATTTGCCGGTGATGAAGGAAAGAAGATTCTTGACCTGCTTTTGAAAGACGTTGAGGAATACGATAAATAATAATTCGCTTAAATGACATTTATAATTACAGGCGCCGGGAAGCTTTTGATTTGAGCAGAGCCGGCGTCTGTCTGCAAAAGGAGAAATAAAGATGAGAAAAATGAGGCAAGAGATAGATGTGCCGCTGAGCCTGGTGACTCATGACGTTGAAGCCATTAAAAATGCGTATTTTAAATTTAAAGGAGAGGCTCTCGTAAAAGAGCTGAAGAAGAATCATTTTGAGGCATATTATACAGAAAACAGGAAAGAAGCGGCAGTATTGATGAATAAGCTCATATCAGACGGGAGTATAATCGGAGTCGGAGATTCCCATAGCTTCTATGAGCTTGAAATGGAGGAAGATTTGAAAAATAGAGGCTGCAGGCTTATTCCCAATATAGCGGCTCTGAATCTGCATAGTTATAACAGCGCTGAATATGGTTATATCAAAGCTCCTACAAGAGAGCAGGCAAGAGATATTTTAGCCGATTACCTGACCAGCGACGTTTTTGTTCTCGGAGCAAATGCGGTTACTATGGAAGGGGAGATAATAAATGTAGATGGTGTTGGAAACAGAATAGCCGGCAGCCTATACGGAGCAGACAGAATAATTATTATAGCGGGAGTGAATAAAATTGTTCAGAATGAGGCTGAGGCCAGGAGTAGAATATCGAACACAGCCGCTCCAATGAACAAGCTGAAATATGGAGAAAAATGTGCCGGCGTCGTTTCAGGCAAATGCGCCGACTGCCGCTCAGAAGAGAGATTCTGCAATATCACGGCTATACTGCATAAAAAACCTATAGAATCCGATTATCATGTAATAATTGTCGGAGAAGATCTTGGCTTTTGATATGTAGGATAAACATGAGTTTATTGAATGAGATACGTTGATATTGACATGTGAGGTGAGAGTGAAAAATGAGAATAAGTATATTGAGTAAAGATGATTTAAAGGAAATCCTTGAAATGCCAAAAGTAATTGAAGGCGTTGAAAGAGTATACAAGCTGAAATCAAGCGGAAAGACGGTAGTTTGGCCATATCTGGAACATCATTTTACGGAATACAATGCTGTTACAGACGTAAAATCCGGGGTGATATACGGTGACGTAAATGTTCACGGCTTAAAGCTGCTCAACACTTTTCCTCTTAACAGTGGAAAGAATTTGCCGCCATTCAACGGCTTACTGATGGTATTTGATTCAACCACAGGGCTTCCATGTGGTATTATGGATGCTTCCTATATAACATGTATGCGGACGGGCGCAACCGGCGCTGTTGGAGCAAGAGCTTTAGCTAGACATGGTTCGGAAACTCTATTCGTATTGGGAGCCGGGAAACAAAGCGCCTATCAAATCGCAGCTATGCTTATTTCGTTCCCAGGACTGAAGAAAGTATATGTCGCCGATCCTATGAATTCTGACAACGCCGAAAAATTTTCCGTATTGCTCGAAAAGAGATTGAAAGAAGAATTCAATATAGATAGCAAAGGCTGCATATTTTCAGCGGCAAAAAATATGCAGAAAGCGCTTTGCGAAAGCGACATAGTGGTGACTGTTACGCCTTCTGGAAAGCCGGTAATAAAGAAAGAGTGGATAAAACCCGGAACACATCTAAGCTGCATAGGAGCTGACATGCTTGGAAAGGAAGAAATAGAACCGGAGATTTTTAAAGGTGCGAGGATATTCTGTGACGATATATCTCAATGCATAAACGTAGGTGAATCTGAAATTCCTATAAAGAGGGGAATTATAGAAAAAGGAGATATAGCAGGAGAGATAGGACAGGTGCTTTCGGGCGAAAAGGAGGGCAGAACGTCAGAGGAAGACATAACCATATTTGACGCTACCGGAATCGCTCTTTTAGACCTGATTACTGCCAGGGAGGCCATAGAAGATGCTCGCATAAAGCAGCTCGGCAGTCAGGTGGAGATTTAGCATTGCCCGGGGTATTTTTGCGAAGAAGAGATGATATGGCGGGAATCGCAGAACAACTGTGCCGCAGAGCATGCTGAGGTTAGGAGTGAAAGCGGTAAGCCGGCGACGAAATATATGAATGGAGGAAAATAAAATGAAAATAGATGACTTTGTACTTGAAAACTGGCTTAATCCTGCTTGTGACAGCGAAAAAAACAAGATATATCTGGGCGGCAGCTGCGTCGCACCCATGACTGTTGAAGAATTGTTTGAAATAACAGGCTCAGATATGGAAAGCTTTTTAAAAGATTTAAAAAATATGAGTCTCGGTTACCCTGAATTTGAAGGAACCCCCAGAACGAGAGAAGCCTTGTCTAAGCTTTATGAGGATATAAATCCCGAAGATATTATCTTAACTCACGGAGGAACAGGCGCCAACAATACTGTGGTTTTTTCATTGCTGGAACCTGATGACAACGTTGTTTCCATTATGCCGAATTATCAGCAGTTCCACTCGATACCAAAGTCTATAGGCGTTGAAGTCCGAGATGTAAATCTAATGCGGGAGAATGGATACAGAGTGGAGCCGGAAGCAATAAAACAAGCAGCGGACGGTAGGACTAAAGCGATAATGTTTACGAATCCCAATAATCCCACAGGGTCATTGATGGATATTCATGAGATGAAGGAGCTGATTAAAATAGCTGAAGAAACGGACGCATGGATTGTATGTGACGAAATGTACAGAGGTTTGAAGGACGAGTACATGCCATCGTTTGCCGATTTATACGATAAAGCTATAGTGACATGCTCATCGTCAAAGATTTACTCGATGGCGGGAACCAGAGTCGGATGGATTGTATGCCGAGACGAAGAAATGCGTAAAAACATTTTCAATCACAGGTCATATGATGCGATATGCGGAGGTATGTTTGACGAATGGATTTTTGCCATTGCCATTGAAAACGCAGATAAAATTTTTGCCAGAAGCCGCAAAATAGTCGGAGACAATAAAGCAATTATAGACAGATGGCTTGATGGACACCCTCATCTCAAGCAATATGCAGATTCGTATGGCACAACCTACTTGATACATTACGATTTGGACATGGCGGCTGAAAGGTTCTGTGATTTGCTTTTGGACAGGAAAAATGTGCTCGTCTGTCATGGCGACTGTTTTTACATACCTCATTCTTTCAGATTATCGCTGGCTCACAGTGAAAATCTCGGAAAGGGCCTTAAGCTTATAGATGAATTCATTGAGGAGCTCATTGAAGAAGGCGTGCAACTTCTTAGACCGTAAAATTCTTATATTATTTGACTTTAAACCAGAAACCTGCATGAAAAATACTTTTTCAGAGAATGAACCTGCCTTTTATTCGAGAAAACACATGGCTCGAGGACTTGGGAGCTGAGTGTTTTGAAGTGGGGCATTTTGGACAGGGCGGTTTAGAGCTGCGCATTTTTGAACATAGCATTTTAGAGCCGCACATTTTTACAAGCGTTGGACGTCAGAAGTTGATGCGATTAGTTTTTAGATTTGAAGGTTCGGTTTTCAGCTCTTTGACAAACTGGAATTTAAACTTTCAAGCTTAGCTTCAGGGATTTGAAAGTTTCGCTGCCGAATTTTTTATCTTATTTCAAAATATTTGACACAGCCGGTGGAGGATTATTCAGCAGAGGAAAAACTTTTGATTTTTGCATAATGCTTTTCGCGGAAAAATTTTTGAAATATTTCCGTTGAGAATTCTGCGACATTATCCTTGCGATATTGCAAAGGATATGGTATAGTAATTAAGTCATGATGACATTCAGAACTGTTGCAGCATTTTAGGCAGTTCAGAATTTTGAATTTGATCCTTTATTATGTGGAGAGTTGTCAGAGTGGTCGATCGTGCAGCACTCGAAATGCTGTGTCCTTAACCGGACCCAGGGTTCGAATCCCTGACTCTCCGCCAGTGCAACCCTTGAGAACACAGCGTTTTCAAGGGTTTTGCTTTACCTATTTAGCGTATGCTTGAGATTTTTGGAGAAAAGCAAGGGGAATAAAATAGCCACCGGGTATGCCGGTGAGATTGAGCGTTTTAACTTTAAGAAAAATATTCCCCTATGATGAGATGGGATTGGTTCGCTAAGAAAAACTATTAAAACAAAGAGAATATGCCATGAGAGACAATAATGGTTTCATTTAAAAATAAGTATAATGCGAACTACCGCAGTCATGAAAAAGAAATTTAAAATTGCAATTGTCAGAATCATGGGAAACAGGGGGACTACAAAAAGAAAAGTACAAATAATGTTGAGATTTCCCTGTATCAAAAGTACTATAAACGTTATGCCGGCTATGTACATGGACGGAAAATAAGGTAATCTTATTTTAAAAAGCGGAAGTATCATGCCATGAACAAGCGGGATGAATGTATAGATGATGAAAATACTTTTGCAGGAGTTTTAGGAATGGCTGAAGATGTAGAAGCAGTAAAAGGAAAAATTTAAACATACCACAGATTCCGGATAAAAAATCCGCCTGCTGTACTTTGTTTTTAGTAACGAAAACTCTAATATTTCAGTAAAGATCGTTGACGCATAATATAACATTAGATATAACTATAAATAGAAATAATATTATAATTATGAGGTGGCATATGCAGATGCTTATTAAGTAAATAAGAACTTATTTGAACATGAGTCAGACCGAACTTGCAGAGTAACTGAATGTTACCTTTACAACTGTAAACCGCTGGGAAAACGGTCGTGCTGTATCGGACAAATTGGCGCAGTCCAAAATGTATGATTTATGTAAAGAAAAAGCTCATAGAAAAAAGCACTTTGCCTTACGGATTAAAATAACTGTGAAAATCAAGTGGTTTAAAGAGTGAATAAGCATTTTAAAATTTAATAAGCAGGATTATTGCGTTTACATCTTACTGCAGGAGGAATGATTTTGAATCCAAAACAGAATATGATAATTGCAAACGGAAGAATCATAACTTCTGATGTCGTTTGCTGTAAATATAATAATAACACGCACAAATATGATATAAAATTCAGAAATGGAAAAAGCTATCATTATAATTTTAACAGTGTTATATGGCTGAAGAATCCTGAGGTGCTAAGACCATCACAATATAAAATATCTTGTGATGGTGAGGAGTTAACTGGAATAACAGTAATTTATTTATTTTCATCGCCGCATAATCGCTATTTTCATATAGCTTTTGAAGATGGGACAGAACAAGATTACAATGTTTCCGAATTGCAGATTGAGGAATCCTGTTTAAATGATGTCGTATCAAAGAATGTGTTTTGCTATCTTAAAGAAATTGCAGATTTGGTAAGCATTCAGGCTGAAGACGGAATAAAATTGTTATCAAAACAATATGAAAAGTTGTCTTTTATAGAAAAAGATAAAGCGATTTCTTCGTATTTAAATCCTGAGGTCTACAGCAACGCTGTAAAAGAGACAGCAGCGCCTATTTTCCCATTTGGATGTAATGCCAGTCAGTTTAATGCGGTTAAATCAGCTTTGGAAAACCAGATAAGTGTAATAGAAGGTCCTCCCGGAACCGGAAAAACGCAAACGATTTTAAATATCATTGCGAACTTGATAGTACAAGGAAAAACGATTCAAGTTGTTTCAAATAACAATTCAGCAACAAAAAATATTTTAGAAAAGCTTTCGGATTCAAAATATGGAATGGATTTTATTGTTGCTGCGCTTGGAAATACTGATAATAAAAAAGCATTTATTCAAGAGCAAACAGGAACATATCCTGACATGACGGGTTGGGAGGATATTTCTTTTGATGCAAAGAATTTTGAAGAAGAAATTACAGAGAAATCCTTAAAATTGCAAGACGTTTTTGAAAAACAAGAACGGCTTGCAAAAGCAGAACTGGAATTAAACTCAATCGAAACAGAACAAAAATATTTTGAGAAGTACGATAGTGAAACAAAAGCTGAAGCATTGGACGTAAAGGTAAGAAAGAACATACACTCTGCTGCCGTTATGGACTTATGGCAGGCTTCTCAAATGTTTTCGGATACAGGTATTAAATTATCGCTTTGGTTTCGTTTGAAAGCGCGCTTTATCTACGGCATTTCAGATTGGAAGTTTTATAAACGGGACATTGCGAAAATTATAACGGCTTTTCAAGCGATATATTATCGGATCAAGCGACAAGAATTGGTTGATGAAATATCTTCATTACAGGCAGATTTGGCTGAAATAAAGGCCCATGAACTACAGTCGGAATTAAGCGATATTTCTATGCGTTATTTGAAAAGTAGGTTATTTAACAAATACGGTAACAAAACCTCCAGACCTATATTTAAAGAGGAGGATTTCTTTAAAAATCCCTCAGCAATTCAAAAGGAATACCCTGTTGTTCTAAGCACGACGTTTTCTTCCCGAAGCAGTTTATGTAAGGAGGCTGTCTTTGACTATTTAATTATGGATGAGGCTTCACAGGTAGACGTTGCTACGGGGGCGTTGGCATTATCCGCCGCCCGAAATGCTGTAATCGTTGGAGATACTAAGCAATTGCCTAATGTTGTGCCGGGAGATGTAAGAAAGCAAGCTGAGGCTATCTTTGCATTATATGAAATCAGCAGTGATTACAGCTTTACGGATAGAAGTTTTTTGAAGTCTGTGTGTGAATTGCTGCCGTATGCTCCGAGAACGTTGTTAAAAGAACATTATCGCTGTCACCCTAAAATAATTAATTTCTGCAATCAAAAATTTTATAACGGAGAACTTGTAATTATGTCGGACGACAGGGGTGAGACTGATGTTCTATCCGTTGTGAAAACTGCTCAGGGTAATCATGCGCGTGGTCACATGAATCAACGCCAAGTTGATGTGATATGTAAGGAAGTCCTTCCCAAAATACATTGTCCAAAAGAGAGAATAGGCATTATTGCGCCTTACAATAAGCAAGTTAATGCATTAAAAAATGCTGTGAGCGATTCGGCTATCGATATTGCTACGGTACATAAGTTCCAAGGACGGGAAAAAGATGCGATTATTCTCTCCACGGTGGACAATGAAGTTACGGATTTCTCCGATGACCCATATTTACTCAATGTTGCTGTTTCTCGAGCAAAAAAGGAATTATATCTTGTTGTTTCGGGGAATGAACAGTCTGTTGACAGCAATATAGTGGATTTAGTTTCATATATTGAGTATAATAATTTTTCCGTAACCGAAAGTAAGCTTTATTCTGTATTTGATTATTTGTATTCGCAATATACAGAAAGTCGGTTTGCTTATTTGGAGAAGCATAGTCGTATATCCGAATATGATTCAGAAAACTTAATGTATGCGTTACTTTGCGATATTATTTATGAGAAAGGTTATACTGAATTAGGTATCATCTGTCATCAGCCGTTGAATATGCTAATTCGAGACCCTGAGTTTCTAAATGATGATGAGTGTCGATATGCCATGAATCCTGCAACGCATTTGGATTTTTTAATTTATAATCGCATTAGTAAAAAACCTGTTCTTGTTGTCGAAGTGGACGGATATGCTTTTCATAAAGATGGTTCTGCACAAGCTGAACGCGATAAGATGAAAAATCATATTCTTGATTTATATTGTGTGCCGTATTTGCGTTTTGACACAAACGGAAGCGGAGAGAAAGAAAAGTTGAGTAAAAAGCTCAGTGAAATATTTTCTAAGTAATGATTGTATCTTTTGTGTTTTGCGAATTTGTCTGTATCACAGGTGTAATGTACGATGTAACTTTGTTTTTATAATGTCATCGTAGAGTGTGTTTAAAAGTATAAAGGGTAAAGTGTGCGGATACTATTTATTTTTAATGGGAGTGCCTTACAACGAATTATAAAAAATATTACAGAGATATGGGCTACGGTTTAACGAAACAGCCCATATTATAGGCGTTGCACTTTGGAGTTAATTGCCGGTTAAAGCTGCATGCTTTGCATAGTCAGAAGTAGGCTTGAAGAATTCTATGATTGTAAGCTTGAAAATCACATCTTGAGGCTGATTGAAGTCATGAAAAAAGCCTTAACTGCTAAAAGGAGCAAGGCCTTGACTTTATATTTTTGAAATTCTGAAGCGGCACGCACTGTGATGGGCGAACATGATGTATAAAGCTGTATATCCGCCGGGAATTGCCGAATTCGGGAGAAACAGCTTCTGAAGCTCGGAATAAATCGGAATAAAGCCGATTACAGCATATAAATTACAGCACGTCTATTGTAGGGCGCACATGGTAGAAGTCACGCAGAGTCTCATACTGCAATTGAGCTCTGGAAGCTCTTTCGCCGCAGCTGTCAAACTTCTTTACAGCTTTAATCATGATATTTCTTGCGGTGTGTTCGAGACCGGTGAATTCGATCATAGCCACGTCATAACCCTTGCTTTCCAACTTGAGACCTCTGAGACCGTCGGTAAGATATTCTGTCAGGCGGTCTTTTAATATACCGTGTTTCAACATAGGCTGATGAATATCGTTTTTTATCTGGCTGAAAAGCTCGTGCTGACAGCATGGAACGCTGAGAATTACCCTGGTGTTCCATGAAACCGCATTGATAAGAGCATAATCGGTTGCCGTATCGCAGGCGTGGAGAGTTACGACCATGTCGGCGAAGTCGTTTGTATAGTCGGCAATGTCGCCGCGGAGAAATTTAAGCGTATCGTAGCCTAAGTCAGAGGAAACCTCGTTGCAGAAGCGGATGACGTCTTCCTTCAGGTCAAGGCCGATGATTTCCACATCGAGACCTTTCATCAGCTTCAGGTAGTGATATATGGCAAAGGTAAGATATGCTTTGCCGCAGCCGAAATCTATTATTCTCAGAGGCTTTTTATCCGTGCTTGAAGAGTTTGAAGAGGAAGCCTTTTGCGCATCGGAAGCTTTGTCGCTGTTTTGGGTAAGATATGGGAATACGTCGTCGACAATTTCAAGAAATCTGTTTATCTGGCGGAATTTGCCGTAATGTTTTTGAAAAACCTTTCCGCTCTTGTCCATGACTCCAAGTCTAATCAGAAAGTCGCAAGGCTGTCCGTCGGGAATTATATAGTTTTTGATTCGGTCATGTGAAAGCTCCCGACAGCCGTGTGTTGCGGACTTTTGCCTTATCCTTGGATTTTCAGGCTTTGAAGCGAGAATCTGGAGATCGCGGGCATCTGTGAAAATGTTGGCTTGTTTAAAATCGTTTTTCATAAGATTAAAACAGAAGTCGGAGACCTCGGATGATGATACGTTGACATGGGTGACTTTCTTTTCAAAGACATATTCGGCCTGATATATCGGCTCGTAAGCTCCGTTAGAAGCTGAGAAAGGTCTCAGCGTAACTTTTCTGTATCCGACGCTTTTTTTGCGTTTTGCGGAAAAAATCAGTTTGATAGGCTTTTCTTTGGAAAAAATTTCTTCAAAAATTTCCTTTAGTTTGTTTGACGTATTTGATGCCGTTACTACGTTATTAGCTTTTGCGTCTGCCGTTTTGACTTCTTTTGCCATCATTTTCATTCTCCTGACTACGGTTTTGTTATTTGTTTTTAATGCAGTTAGAGTTTAACATAAAATGACGGAGAATTCAAAAGAGTATCGAAGCAGCCGGACGGAAAGTTTTGGACGAAGCAGCCGGACGGAAAGTGTGGAGCGATAGATTGGGAAAAGTACATAGCGATATGCCGGGAAAACTCAAGTCGTGCAAATGGGAAGCGTTGCTTTCAAGCGGTGTTATAGCCTGAAGCTGTGAAGCACGTCGATTACAAGAAAATGTGTATAAGCAGGTACAGCGCTTTTTAGTTGATTTTTTAAGAAAGAGGCTGAGCCGGAAGCTGTTTGTATTTGAGCGACATTGAAGAAATTGCGCATGGAGATTAAATCAGCGCTGAAAAAAACGAAACAGGAATGATAGTTCCTGTTTCGTTTTTCTCATATTGCAGCCTTTTGCGTTAGTTTTGCATTGGCTTTTTTTCGCTGCAAGATGCTTTATAACCGCTTTTTATTCGTCAGAAGCATATTGCAGCGGTTAGATAATATAATTGATTTTCTTTCGGAAGAAGAGAATTGTTATGGCGTTATAAACGGAACTCCCAGAAAATCGGCAACCGATAAAGACAGATTGGCGGCGATTTCTTCAATGTTTGAGATTATCCAATTGGCGTCATCTATGTTGTCGTGGTACGCTATTTCCACGAGGACAGCCACGGCTCTTGTTTTTCTCAGCTCCACGAGGGAAGTGGTGGGTACGACGGTGGAAAGAGAGGGGATGGGATAGATGAGCCTGAGATTGTTGGCAAATATTTCCGCGGCATTTCTGCCCCTCGAGCTGTCTTTGTAATAGTAAACGTCAGGACCTCTCAGCATGCCTGACATATTTTCAGGCGCGGCGTTGGAATGTATTGCAAGGTGCAAGTCGTAATTGCCTGCGTTGGACATTGAAATGGACGTTGATACATTGCCCGACGGGGTATTTCTTCCGTAGCTGATTCCGCTGGCATTCAGATAAGGAATCATCGCGTCTGTTATGAGATTTGCATAATATTCTTCGCTGTTGCCCGTGACAAAGAGATTGTATTCCTGCGTCGAAGGGCTTAGAAAAACTGAGGCCATTAAAGCACATGTAATCCAATTATGTCAGATTATAATTGGATGTTTCCTTTCTCCGGATTAACTTCCGGGTATTTAATTTATTTTTGATATAGCTTGAAAAGGCGCTGCGGCTTTGTAGCGGCCGGTTTACAGCCTGACTGTCCGGAAGACGCCCGAGACCGCAGACAGCAAAATTTCATATGATAGTGTATGCTTTTCGGTGGAGGCGGGTGAAGCCGCTTGGATTGCATAAAGTAAAAAAATAAAAAATGGAAAGTGCTTCCGTAAAGGCTAAGAGACAGAGAACCGCATAACGATGGGAAAATTCAAGAAAGTTCATGAACATAGGCAAAGCTTTTTGAAATTACTTGCCTGTGATGGATTGCAGGGGTATTTGCTTTAAAACGCAGCGAAAATAAAATTACGGTATGTATATCAACAAAAATAGGCAGAAGTGAAGAGTTTCTCTACTTTTTGGACTTGCGTAAAACAGATAAAATCAAGTCTTTCGCTTCGGCGGGAGGAAGCTTTTTCATGTTCTGCAAATCAAAACTCTGACCGCATAATTTCTGATTTCAGTCAAGACAGCGGCTGAGCTGTGCCTGCGGTTATGCCGCCTGCAGCAGCAAATCTTGTTTAATAGCAAGAAGCAGTAAGGAGGGTTTTTGCATTGACGGCGCTGCGGGCGAAAACCATTCTTAAACTTTTTCAATGAAGCGTTAGACGGTCTCTGAAAAGCAGAATTTAATCTTTAAGATTAAGCTGCCGTTTACATCCCGCAAAACGGAAATAAATCTTTTAAGTTAAGAATAAAATAGTTTTTTAACAATTGCCATGCAGCATTGAAATTACCGCCTTATTATGATAAAATGAATCAATTATGTAATTTTGTTATTTTCACACTGGAAAGAAGGATAAATATATATGGAAGCAAAGCAAAAGATTATCAATATCGCTGTAATAGCCCATGTAGACGCAGGCAAATCGACTCTGGTAGACGCATTTCTCAATCAGAGCGGCGTTTTTAGGGCTAACGAGGAAGTGGCCGACTGCGTTATGGACAGCGACGATATAGAGAGAGAAAGAGGAATAACCATATATTCCAAAAATTGTTCCGTAATGCACGGAGATGTAAAGATAAATATTGTGGATACTCCGGGACATGCTGATTTTTCATCGGAAGTTGAACGAATTATGAAAACCGTGGATACTGTGATATTACTGGTGGATTCCAGCGAAGGACCTATGCCGCAGACAAGATTCGTATTGAAAAAGTCTCTTGAACAGGGACTCAATCCGATTCTTTTCATCAACAAGCTGGACAAAAAGGATGCCAGAGTAGATGAAGTAGTGGACGAGGTTTACGAGTTGTTTATGGATCTTGAAGCCAACGACAGACAGCTTGATTTCCCTATCCTTTACGGAATCGCACGGCAGGGAGTTGCAGTGCGCCAACCGGAGGATATAAAGGGAATGACTGTGGGAGAAGGCGAGGAAAAGATAAAGAAGAGCCCCGGCGGATATGGAGGACTTGACCTCACCCCGCTGTTTGAGACAATCATACAGCACTGCGAAGCGTATCCCGATTTGAGAGAAGAACCGCTGCAGTTTCAGATTTCGACGCTGGCCTACGACGATTATATTGGAAGGCTCGGAATAGGAAGAGTGACGGGAGGCGTCATAAAAGAAGGCCAAACAGTAGCTGTATGCAAGGCGGACGGTTCGGTAGTGCAGAGAAAGATAAATCAGGTATTTGTATACAGAGGCCTCAAAAGAGTATCGGTGCCTGAAGCTGCGTGTGGAGACATAGTAGTGGTTTCAGGAATTTCTGATATTTCCATAGGCGAGACCATATGCGATTCGCAGAATCCCAATGCTATGGAGATGATCCACATTGAGGAACCCACGCTGTCTATGAATTTCCT
The DNA here is from genome assembly GCA_937900415.1 of uncultured Clostridia bacterium. Taxonomy (GTDB): domain Bacteria; phylum Bacillota; class Clostridia; order Peptostreptococcales; family Anaerovoracaceae; genus Fimisoma. Next base: position 16,063 of record CALCEY010000005.1, on the reverse strand, counting down.
TGTAAATAAGTCACCCTTCGCAGGAAAATCCGGTAAGTTCGTGACCAGCAGACATATAAGAGAACGGCTTAAAAAGGAACTGGAGGTCAATGTGGGACTCACGGTCGAAGAAACCGACTCCACCGATTGTTTCAAGGTGTCGGGAAGAGGCGAGCTGCATCTTTCTATCCTGATAGAAAATATGAGAAGAGAGGGATATGAGCTTGCAGTATCAAAGCCTGAGGTCATTATGAGAAAAGGTGAAGGCGGAAAATTGCTGGAGCCTGTTGAAGAAGTAATTCTCAGCATTCCCGAGGAATATGCAGGAACAGTAATAAATAAGCTTAATATCAGAAAAGGAATCATGACTCAGATGTCATCGGAAAATGGATTTTCAAGACTTGAGTATCTCGTTCCGACAAGAGGTCTTCTTGGATACAGAAGCGAATTCATCAACGATACCCACGGAGAAGGCACCATGGTGAGAAGATTCGATTCCTTCGGCGAATATAAAGGAGACATTCCGCAGAGAGTCAACGGAGTTGCTATTGCGCAGGAAGCGGGAGAATGTACGCCGTACGCCCTCTTTAACATCGGAGAAAGAGTTCAAATGTTTGTAGAACCGGGAACAAAGGTTTACGAGGGTATGATAGTCGGTATGAATTCAAGAAACGACGATATGGTTGTAAACCCGTGTAAAGCCAAACGCGTCAGCAATATGCGTGCCGCAGGCTCAGACGATGCCATCAAGCTTTCGCCGCCGAGGACATTTACCCTTGAAGAGGCTCTGGAATTCATCAACGACGATGAGCTGGTTGAGATAACGCCGGACGACATAAGATTGCGCAAGAAGATTCTCAATGAGCTGGAGAGGCGCAGAAGCGGCCGTATTTACGAGTAGGAGACGGGAGATTAAGATATGCTTGATCTGGAAGGAAAGGCCGGCCAGTATATCGAGCTGGCGATAGGAAGTGCGATTATAATAATCGCAGGGCTTATAATCATTAAGATTACTCTGAAGCTTACAAAAAAAGCGCTCACCAGGACTACCCTTGACGGAGCCATGTATAAGTTTGTGCTCAATGTTATAAAAATTGTGCTTGGAATAGTGCTCATAGTGGTATTGCTCGGACATCTGAGAGTACCTACAGCGCCCCTTGTAACGGTGCTGGGAGCCGGGGGAGCAGCCATTGCCCTTGCTTTAAAGGACAGTCTCGGCAATATATCCGGAGGAATTATAATTTTGGCTAACAAGCCTTTCAAGAAAGGCGATGTTATAGATGTGGCGGGAACCAGCGGAATAGTTGAAAGCATAGATTTATTTGTTACTACGCTTAAAACCTATGATAATAAGGTAATCACTGTTCCAAACGGCTCCATCACAACCTCCGTTATCGTAAACAACTCCCGTGAGAGTATCAGGAGAGTGGATTGCGTTTTCGGAATAAGTTATGACTCTGATATCGCCAAGGCGAAAGACGTCCTGCTTGCTACGGCGAATTCATGTCCTGACGTAATGAAAGAACCGCCGCCTGTATGCGGTGTGTCAGATCATAAGGACAGCGCGATAGAGCTGGAGCTTAAGGTCTGGTGCGAAACTTCCGTTTATTACGATGTGAAGTATTATTTGGAGGAACAGGTAAAATTATCATTTGACAAAGCAAATATAACAATACCATATCCGCAGATGGACGTACGCGTGATAAAGTAATTTTTTATGGAGAGTATAGAATGGGAGAAATTAAAAAATTCAAAAGAGTATTGGTTGCTAACAGAGGCGAGATTGCCATAAGAGTGTTCAGAGCATGTCGTGAATTGGGCATAAGAACCGTGGCAATATATTCAGAAGAAGATAAAAACGCTCTGTTCAGAACCAAAGCAGACGAAGCATATCAAGTGGGAAAAGGCAAGACTCCGGTAGGAGCGTATCTTGGAATAGACGAGATTATTTCCCTCGCAAAGGCCAAGGGCGTAGACGCCATTCATCCGGGATACGGATTTTTAGCGGAAAACGTTGAATTTGCCGAATCATGTGAAAAGGCGGGAATCGAGTTTATAGGACCTACCCACGAGATGATGGATAGGCTCGGAGATAAAATCAAATCTAAGATTGTCGCCAACGCCGTAGGAGTTCCTACGATTCCCGGCGTTGAGAAGGCCATAGCATCTGAAGAAGAGGCCGTTGAATTCGCCGAAAAATGCGGCTATCCTGTAATGCTCAAAGCAGCGGCCGGAGGCGGCGGAAGGGGAATGAGAATAGTACATAATGAAGAAGAACTTCTTCCTCAGTTCAGAAGCGCCAGAAGCGAAGCTGAAAAGGCTTTCGGAATCGACGACATATTCATAGAAAAATATCTTGAAAATCCTAAGCATATAGAAGTGCAGATATTGGGAGACAAGTACGGCAATATAGTTCATCTGTATGAAAGAGACTGTTCCATACAGAGAAGACATCAGAAAGTAATAGAGTTCACTCCTTCTCTTTGCCTGACAGACAGTCAAAGAGAAGCTATTTGCAGCGACGCCTTGAAAATTGCCAAGGCTGTAAATTACAGGAGTGCCGGAACGGTAGAGTTTCTGGTAGACAAACACGGAAACCATTATTTTATAGAGATGAACCCGAGGATTCAGGTGGAGCACACCGTTTCCGAAATCGTTACGGGAGTTGACATCGTTCAGAACCAGATTCTGATTGCAGAAGGATACAGCTTGGATTCTTCTGAAATTGCAATTCCAAACCAGGATTCCATCAAGGTTACAGGATATGCTATTCAGTGCAGAATCACCACAGAAGACCCTGTCAATAACTTCATGCCTGATACCGGCATAATTGAAAATTATCACAGTCCGGCCGGTTTTGGAATACGTCTTGACGGAGGCAACGGCTTTGAAGGCTCGGAAATTACGCCTTTCTATGACAGCTTGCTTGTTAAGATAACCGCCTTCAGCAGAACATTTGAGGACGCCAGAAGAAAAGCCATAAGAGCGCTTTCTGAAACTACCATAAAAGGGGTAAAGACCAACATTCCATTCCTGTTCAACGTGCTCAATCACGAGACCTTTGCCGGCGGAATGTGCGATACGGGATTCATCTCCAACACGCCGGAGCTTTTGAATATCGGCAAGGTACAGGATACGCAGCTTAAAGTTATAGAATTCCTGGGAAATAAATTTGTAAACGAGACGAGGGGCAGGAAACCGCAGTTTAACGTGCCTGTATTCCCTAAATTTAAGCAGGAAGAGCTGAAGGCTCTAAGAGGCGGCAAGCAGCTGCTTGACGAACAGGGTCCGGAGGCTGTTTCAAAGTGGGTAAAGGAGCAGAAAAAACTTCTTATCACAGACACAACGATGAGAGACGCTCAACAATCCCTTATGGCTACAAGAGTAAGAACTGTTGATATGGAAAAGATTGCGCCTGCTGTAGCCGTATACGGAAAAGATCTGTTTTCCGTAGAAATGTGGGGAGGAGCGACCTTCGACACTTCATACAGATTCCTCAAGGAATCGCCGTGGGAGAGGCTTGACACACTTAGAGCGAAGATGCCGAACCTGCTCTTCCAAATGCTTATAAGGGGAGCGAATGCGGTAGGATACAAGAATTATCCCGACAACGTTATAAGAAAATTTGTCAAAGAATCGGCACAGGGCGGCATAGACGTGTTCAGAATATTCGATTCACTAAACTGGATTGAAGGCATGACCGTTGCGCTGGATGAAACCTTGAATCAAAACAAGATAGCGGAAGCGTGCTTGTGCTATACGGGAGATATTCTCGACGAGTCGAGGACGAAATACAACTTGAAATATTATGTTGATATGGCTAAAGAGCTGGAAAAGAGAGGCGCTCATATCCTCGGAATAAAAGATATGTCGGGACTCCTTAAGCCTATGGCAGCTGAAAAACTCGTGGCTACGCTGAAGCAGGAAATAGGAATTCCTATTCACCTCCATACTCATGATACCTCCGGAAACGGAGTTGCCACAATTCTGATGGCAGCACAGGCAGGTGTGGATATAGTTGACGCAGCCTTTAACTCGATGAGCGGACTGACATCACAGCCTGCTTTGAATTCGGTGGTTGCAGCGCTTCAGAACTCAGACAGAGATACGGGAATCGACCCTGATAAGATTCAAAAGATTTCCGAATACTGGAGAGACGTCAGACCTGTATATGCCGGATTTGAATCGGAGCTTGCAACTTCGACCGCCGAAATTTATAAATATGAGATTCCGGGAGGTCAGTATTCCAATCTCAAGCCGCAGGTGGAAAGCTTCGGCCTGGGACATAAGTTCGAGGAAGTAAAGGATATGTACAAGGCAGTCAACGAGATGCTGGGTGACATAATCAAAGTAACTCCTTCCTCAAAAGCCGTCGGAGATATGGCTATATTCATGGTTCAAAACGGCCTTACGCCTGAAAATATATATGAAAAAGCTCAGGGTATCGACTTCCCTGATTCGATAGTTTCATATTTTGAGGGAATGATGGGTCAGCCTTACGGAGGATTCCCTGAAAAGCTTCAGAAATTAGTTTTGAAAGACAAGGAGCCTATAACTTGCAGACCGGGAGAATTACTGCCTCCGGAGGATTTTGATGCTATCAGAAAACATCTGCAGGAAGAGCTTAATCTTGATGGCACAGAAAGAGAGGTCATCAGCTATGCCATCTATCCTAAGGTATTTGAGGATTACGTAAAGAGTATAAGAAAAGATGGAAATTTGCGCTATATGGGATCTGATATCTTTTTCCACAGCTTGCAGGAGGGCGAAACCTGTGAAGTAAAGCTGGGAGAAGGAAAGCTGATAATGGTTAAGCTCAACGAGGTACGTCCGGTCGATAGCGAAGGCTACAGGGAGGCGGTGTTTGAGGTGGACGGAAATCGTCGTATTATCAAGATAAAAGATAATGACGTTACCGGAAACTCTTACAATTCAGTGCTCTATGCCAATGAGGACGACCCTTTGGAAATCGGAGCCAACATTCCCGGAAATATAATAAAGATCCTGGTTAAGGAAGGCGAAGAAATAGAAGAAAAACAGCCTATAGCCGTAATCGAAGCGATGAAGATGGAGACAAACATTCTTGCTACCGCCAAGGGAACGATAGAAAAGATTTACGTTTCCGAAGGTCAGCAGGTAAAAGCGGGAGAAATGGTCGCCAAGCTGAAATAACCTGAGCGGAAGAAGTTGTTTATCTGTGATATAGAGTAATTGCAGTAAATAACGCATATAGTATACAAAGCCCGAAGCTTTTAAGCTTCGGGCTTTGTTCGTTACGTTGTTCACCATGAGCGCCTTATCGTTTCGCAGTTCCTTATAACTGCGCCATTTCTTGCGTCATTTCTTGTCTCTGCTCTGAGCAACATTTTTTGCGGGAAATGCCGCTTCATGTAATCATGTTTCGGCTTCGCTTTCACAGATCTCTATTTCCACTCCGGCGGCCCGCAGCTCTCTGAGAGTTTCATCGGGCGTGTAAGAATCTGTTATCAGCAGATCCAAATCACTGAAGTCGCACATTTTATAAAAAGCGTTGGAAGAAAATTTACTGTGATCTATAAGGGCTATGGTCTTTAACGCCTTATTCATGTAATTCTTTTTCAGATTGTTTATATTCTGATGTTCATTGGACACTCCGTATTTGGGATTTGCGCCGTCGCAGGAACATAAGAAGACATCTATGTTGGTAATCTTATTTATAAAGCTCTCTACAAAGTCTCCCGAGGAGGAGCCGTCCTTGGTTAAAAAGCCCCCCATCATATATATTTGATTGCTGTCGCTTTTGAGAAGCTCATTGGCGGAGAGTACGTCGCTGCATATTATTATCATATTGTTTTTTTTCTTTAACAGCAGAGAAAGCTCAAAAATAGTGGAACCGGCGTCGAGCGCTATCGTGCTTCCATCCGGGATATGATTTAAAGCAGCCGCTGCTATGGCTGCTTTGCTGCCATGAAAATGGCTTTGGCGAAGAGCAAAGGGAAGCATGCCTACGGGAGCTCCTGTAGGGAGCTGAGCTCCGCCGTATTTTTTTTCAAGCAGTCCCTGGTGCTCCAGCTGTTTGAGATCGCGCCTTATGGTGGCTATGGACACTCCGAAAGCTTCAGCCGCCGCAGCGGCGTTGAGGTAGCCTTGATTCTGAATAATTTCTATCAATTCTTTTTGTCTTGCGTATTTCAAAATGTTTTCTCCCCTTTGTAAGCATTAATTTATTAAAACAATATATGAATTAAAATATTATCGTGTATATATACGATTATAAACCAATTCAGCGTTAAAATCAAATGAATTTAACAAACCAAAGTTCAAACATTAACAAAACATGAACATATAAGACGTTAAATGTACAAAAAGATAACATAAAATTAACTAAATATTGACGGAAAATGCCCATAATGCTATAATAATTGTAACAATTTTAACTCGATAAAGCGAGGAAGCAAGCATGGGCGGATATTATCTTGGAATTGATCAGGGAACAACAAATACGACTGCCGTACTGGCAGACGAAAATTGGCATGTGGCAGCCAAGGCATCGAGGCCGCACCGCCAGATATATCCAAAGCCCGGCTGGGTAGAGCACGACCCGGAGGAAGTGCTGGAAAACATATTGAAAGTCACTCTTGATGCCATCGCCAAAACACCCGGGGCTGATATACATAAAATAAAAGCGATGGGACTTGATCATCAGGGAGAGACATGCGTAATTTGGGATAAAGAAACCGGAAAATGTATATATAACGCCATAGTATGGCAGGACAGGAGAACTGCCGCTCTGGCTGACGAATATAAGAAAGAGCAGGGTGAAAGAGTGAGAGAAATCTGCGGTCTTTTGCCTGACGCATATCACAGCGCAACAAAACTCAGATGGATTTTAGATAACGTGGAAGGCGCATGGGAACTGGCAGAAAAAGGCCGGTTAATGGCAGGCACATTAAACAGCTGGATTTTCTTCAGACTTACGGGCGGAGAAAGCCATGAAACCGATATAAGCAGTGCCGGAAGCATGATGCTTATGGATATAAACACGGTTCAGTGGAGCGATGAACTCATTGAACTGACCGGAATTCCGAGGAAGCTTCTTCCTGAAATTGTAGATACGAATCATTTTTACGGATACACCAGGCCGGAATGTTTTTTGGGAATTAAAATTCCGATAGCCGGCGGCATTACCGACAGTCCGGCCGGTATGATAGGCGGAGGCTGCGCCTTAGAAGGAGTGCTTAAAACATCGTATGGGACGGGAAGCTTTATGCACTTTCAGACAGGCAAAAAACTGGTAAAATCGAAAAGAGGCCTTTTTACGAGAACCTGCTGGATGCTTGACGGAGAGCCTTATTATCTGCTTTCCGGCGCGTCTTATGTGGCGGGAGGAGCCGTCACGTGGCTGAAAGACGGAATCGGCCTTATAGAAAGCCCTCAGCAGACAGAACAGCTTGCCCTTTCTGTAAAGGACAGCGGGGACGTATACTTTGTCCCGGCCTTTTCGGGGCTTGCAACGCCGTATTGGGAACAGTATGCAAGAGGAACTATAATAGGAATAACGGCAGGAACTTCAAAAGCCCATATAGTAAGAGCCGTGCTGGAATCGCTGGCATATCAGGTTGCCAACTGTTACAGGGCGATGAAAGAGGACGCAGGTATAGAAAGCCATGTGATGAGAGCGGACGGAGGAATGGTGGAAAACAAGTTTCTGATACAGTTTCAGGCGGACATGCTGGGGATACCGGTGGAAGTCCCCGAAGAGAAAGAAACCTGCGCTTTCGGAGCGGCCTGTCTTGCCGGTTATACAATGGGAGATCTGGAATCGCTGGAGAGTCTGCGGGAAAAGGTTAAAATAAAGAAAACATATGAACCTCGCATGCCGCAGAACGAACGGGATGAAAGGCTGGGAAGATGGTGTGAAGCCGTAGAGCGCAGCATGAAGTGGGCTAAGGTATGATTCTGACCGTAAGGCGGCGCGGCCGGCATAAACCATCTAAAACTATCAATTTAACATAAAAGGAGACTTTAAATGAAAGAAGTGTACTGTGACGTAGCGGTAATCGGAGCGGGCCCTGCTGGTCTGGCTGCCGCCTGCTCAGCCAGAAAAACGGGAGCTGAAAAAGTTGTTATAGTCGAAAGAGACGTACACGCAGGAGGCATTTTGCAGCAATGTATACACGCCGGCTTTGGCCTTAAGTATTTCGGAGAGGAACTTACAGGTCCGGAATATGCCGAAAAGTTTGAGAAACAGGCAGAAAAAGCGCAGGTAACTATAATGCTGGATACAACTGCTCTTGAAGTGGGGGAGCACGTCTTGGCGTGTGCAAATCGCCAAGGGATAGTACATCTGTATTATAAGGCATTGGTACTTGCGATGGGTTGCAGGGAAAAAACGAGAGCAAATCTTGTCATACCGGGAAGCCGCCCATCGGGAATCTATACGGCAGGAACAGCCCAGAGGCTTATGAACATATACGGACATCACGTGGGCAAGGAAATAGTAATTCTGGGAAGCGGCGATATAGGAATGATAATGGCAAGACGTCTTACTCTTGAAGGCGCTCATGTAAAAGCCGTTGTGGAAATCATGCCTTTCCTTGCGGGACTTGTGAGAAACAAGGTTCAGTGTCTGGACGACTTTGGAATTCCGCTGAAGCTGTCGCACACAGTAGTGGATATTACAGGAGTAGACAGAGTGGAAAGCGTTACGGTAGCTCCTGTCGATGAAAATAAAAAACCTTTGATGGAAAAAGCCGAGGTTATTAAATGCGATACTCTGCTCCTTTCCGTAGGCTTGATTCCGGAAAACGAACTGAGCAAAACAGCAGGCGTTGAACTTTCACCTGTTACAAAGGGAGCTTTGGTAAATCAGTTTAAACAGACGGGAGTTCCGTCGGTATTCGCCTGCGGCAACGTTCTGCATGTAAATGACCTTGTGGATCACGTCAGCAGAGAAAGTGAAGAAGCAGGTCGTTATGCGGCTCTTTATGCAGTGGGAAAGCTGCCGGAAGGAGAAACGATACAGGTACTGCCGGGAGAAGGAGTCAGGTATGTATGTCCTCAGAACATAGTTATCGGGGAAAACGAGGACGTTACGTTGTATTTCAGAACAACAACGCCGGGCAGAAATTCCACCATGCAGGCTCTTGCAGACGAGAACGGTCAAAACCTTGCAAAAAAGAAATCAATCTGCACAAGTCCGGGAACCATGGAGGAGCTTACGATAAAGGGCGAACAGCTGAAAACTCTTAAAGGAAGCATTACAGTGAGCGCCGTTCACGAGGAGGAGTTGGCATGAAAAAAACAGTGATATGTACCACGTGTCCCAGCGGATGCGAGATGGAAGCGATATTTCAGGATGAAAACGATTTAAAGGTGACGGGAAACAGATGTAAAAGGGGAGAAGCCTATTGCCGCAATGAATGTTTTAATCCTAAAAGAACCTTTACAGCTTCAGTAAAAATCAAAGGAAGCAGGAGAGCTGTAATGCCGGTCAGAACCAGGGAGGCAGTTCCGAAGGATATGATTATGAAGTGCGCTGAGGAAGCTCATAAGGTAGAACTTATAGCTCCTGTAAAATGTCATGACGTCGTTCTGAGCAACGTTGCGGGAACCGGAGTTGATTTAATAGCTTCCATGACTCTTAACAGGGAGGTATAAAATGAAATATAATACGGATGTTTTAATCATAGGAGCAGGCGCTGTAGGAACAGCTATAGCCAGGGAACTTTCAAAATTTCAGTTAAAAGTGATTTTATGCGATAAAAATGACGATGTCGGAGGAGACGCTTCAAAATCATGCAGCAGCTGTTGCAGCACAGAAAGCACTGTAACCCCGTTTACTCTGGAATCCAAGTTGGCGCAGGCGTCAAGACCGTTGTTTTATCATCTCTGTGAGGAGCTGGAAATTCCGATAAACTTTTGCGGAAGTATTACTCCGGCACTCAACGAAGAACAGCTGGCAATGATTCCGGCAATGCAGGAAAAAGCTTTTAATAACGGCGTTTATGACGTGGAGTTTTTAACCCATGATGAAATCATGGAAATGGAACCTAACATAAATCCCTGCAACTTAGGCGGACTTTATTCTCCGAGAGATGCGCAGATAAGCCAGTTTATGCTGGTTATTGCCCAGGCGGAAAATGCAGCGGCAAACGGAGTGGAGGTTCTTCTTGACTGTCAGGTTACAGGCATGGATATAGCTGACGGAAAAATACAGACAGTCAATACGACTAAGGGAGATATATCTGCGAAATGGGTTGTGAACTGCGCAGGACTTTATTGCGACGATATAGCCAAGATGGCAGGAGAATGTGACTTTACAGTTCATCCGAGAAAAGGACAGTTTTTCGTGCTGAGCAAAGATACTCCCGTTAAGGTAAGCCATACTATTTTGTCGGTACCTACTGCAAACAGCAGGGGAACACTGGTTATTCCAACGGTAGACGGCAATATTTTAGTAGGACCTACGGCTGAAGATTTGGAGGATAAAACAGATAAAAAGACAACGAAGGAAGGATTGGCTTTTGTAACTGAAAATGCAAAAGCTCTTGTACCGGGTCTCCGCATGGAAGACACTATAACTCAGTTCGTGGGACTTCGTCCCGCAAGAGAACCTGAAGGGTACAATATATTGATTTCCGAAAAGGTTAAAGGTTATGTCGGTATTTCGGGAATTCGTTCTTCAGGACTTACCGTCAGTCTGGGCATAGCAAAATACACTATTCACCAAATGCAGAAGGCCGGCTTGGAATTAAAGAGAAAGAACGGATTTATCAAGAGACGGGAAGGAATAGTGAGCTTTGCCGATAAGACAGATGAAGAAAAAGCAAAACTCATTGAAAAAGATCCTTTATACGGAAAAATAATATGTCGCTGTGAACAGATAACGGAAAGTGAAATTCTTCAGGCCATACACAGACCTGTGGGTGCACGTACTGTAGACGCAGTGAAAAGACGTGTGAGAGCAGGTATGGGCAGATGTCAGGGAGGCTTCTGCAGTCCGCTCGTAATAGAAATTCTTGCAAGGGAATTGAACGTAAGCCCTGAAGAAATACGTAAGCGCGGGGGAACTTCATACATGCTTGAAAAAATGATTCACTAAAATAAGGTTTTGACAGAGCCAGCTGTTAAAATAGAAATTCTGTTAGAGAAAATGAGAAAAGGAGAAAAGCCATGAAAAAAGTATTATCATTGACTCTCGTAATGGTACTTTTGTTGACTGTAGGTCTGACAGGCTGCGGAAGCAAGGAGAGCAAAGACGGCGAGGCAGAGTATTATGAATGGTCGCTTTCTTGCGAATATTCTTCGGAAAACCATCAGACTGTTGCGCTGCAGGCGGCAGCAGATGAAATTTATGAGAAAACAGACGGACACATTAAAATAACAGTTTATCCTAATATGGCTTTAGGAGATTATACCGTAGTATACGGGCAGGTTTCTTCAGGAGACATAGAAATTGCAGCGTGCCCTATCTCTCCGGAATATGATAAGAGAGCGGGATTTTTGAACATGCCTTTTATGGCTACGAGCTTTGAGGAATTTGAAAAGGATTACTTTGAGGGCGGCTTCGTATATGATGTGATTGCAGACATAGCAGGCGGTTCAGGAATTAAGGTTATGGGTGTTTTAAATGCAGGATTTATGGGCCTTGGTTCAAAAAAATTCCCGGCTGAAGATTTCACGACTTTAACTGATTCTTCATCAAAGAATACCCTTATGAGAGTTCCGGGCAATCAGGTTTATGCTTACATAATGGAAGCGATGGGATATTCTACAACTAATATTCCTTACTCCGACCTTTATTCAGCAATGCAAAATGGTCTTTGCGAGGGTTGGCTTGGAGGAAGCGGACTCACAAATTATGATTCCTTCCGTGATGTAATCAAGTATTTTGTGGATTGCAACGTTGTTAATGAATGTATTCCTATTTTCATGAATCAGGAAGTCTTTGACAGTCTGCCGGAGGAGTATCAGACCATAGTTTCAGAAGCCTTTAAGACGGCTCAGGATACCGTAAACTCAGAACGCTCAGAACAGGAAGCGCAGGCTCTTACAGATATGGAAGCCTATGGAATTAAGGTTATCAAACCTACGGAGGCAGAACTTACTGAGCTTCGCGACAGGATTCGCCAGGAGGTTTGGCCTAAGATGGCTGAAGAAATAGGCGAAGAGCTCCTTGAAAAAACCTGCGAGCATTACGGAGTGACCCTCGGCTGATGACATTCGGATTTGTCTTTGCATATGCCGGCGGCGCGCAGTTTATAAGCAAGGCCGAAGCGCTTGCGGAGCAGATTTGAATTTAAATATAATGTTGCTTAAGAGGATATTATGAGGCGGGCGTCTTTGCAGGCGCTCGTCTTAGAGAATATCAAAAAAGAGGACTTGCAAGATGAGAGAGAAGGTTGAAGGCTTTCTTTTATGGAAAGCATTTCTTAAAATAGAACGTTTCGTCATGGTTCTCTGTAGCGTAGCTATCGTCCTGACCATCGTAACCAACGTCGTATGCAGATATGTGCTTCATGTAACTTTCGACGGATATGATGAAATTGTAATCATTTTAGCTTTATGGCTTTATTATGTAGGCGGACTTTACGGCAACTACGAGGACTGTCAGATAAAAGCCGACGTACTTTCTGTAATGGTAAGAAGGGAGTCGGTATTGAAATTGTTCGACATAATTCAAAAGATACTTACGCTGGTTATTTCAATAATATTGGCTTTATGGGCTATAGAATATTTTCAGTTCTGCCTTAAAATGGGAGGGAAAACCGCTATACTCCACATACCTATGATGGTATCGCGCTTTGCTCTTGTGTTTGGGTATGTAATGCCTGTTATTTACAATATCTATCACGTAGTTTTAGTGTTTGCGGAAAGAAAAAAGATTAAAGAATTGGGAGGTGCTTAAGTAATGCTTAACATAGCTATAGGCTTCCTGCTGCTTGTTATCATGCTTATTATAGGCGTTCCGGTAATGTATTGCTTCGGCGCGGCATTGATATATTGTTCTCTTACCTTAGGATATACGCCTACCATGATATTTCCGACAATATACGGAAAGCTTTCCAGCGTAGTTCTTTTATCCATTCCGCTGTTTATCCTTGCGGGAAAAATAATGGAGCACGGAAAGATAGGAGACGCACTTATTAACTTTATTGAAATGCTGGTGGGAAAAATAAAAGGCAGCCTTGCAATAATGACCTCCGTAGCCTGCGCCGTGTTCGGAGCCATATGCGGAAGCGGCATGGCCACTTTGTCATGTATCGGCTCCATAATGATTCCGAGGATGAAAGAAAGAAGGTATCCGCCTGAAATTGCAGCAGCAGTATCATGCTGTTCGGCTCCTCTTGGAATGTTGATTCCTCCCAGCGGACTCTGTATAGTCGTAGCCTGGGGAGCAAATCTTTCTGTTACCGGCTGCTTTATGTCAACCGTAATTCCGGGAATAATTCTTACTGTTCTTATAAGTGTTACGGTATACTTTATGCTCAGGAAAAAAGACATTGACAGCGGCACCGGCATGCAGAAGCTGCCTACGCTTAAGGAAACGGTATCCAAGGTGATAATGCCAAGGACAATTCATGCTATTCCGGCTCTGATAATGCCGTTTATAATCTTAGGAGGAATATACGGCGGCATTATGACAGCTACAGAAGCTGCCGCCGTTTCGGCGCTGTATGCGTTTCCGGTAGCCGTCTTTATCTACAAGGGAACCACGATGAAGGGAATGAAGGAGGTCCTTTTGGACAGTGCCCGCTCCACGGGAATCGTCATGGTTATGTGCGTAATGACTATGGCTCTTGGCCAGATTCTTACAATGGAGAATCTTCCGACAGAGCTGTTGGGACTTTTAACGGCTGTATCTGAGAACAAATACGTTGTGCTCATTATGATAAACCTATTCCTTGTGTTTATAGGAATGATAATGGACGATACGTGCGCTACCATGCTGTGCGCGCCTTTACTCATCCCGCTTGGTCAACAGCTTGGAATCGACCCTTATCACATGTGCGCGATTCTGGTTACAAATATCGGAATGGGCAACGTAACTCCTCCTACGGCGCCGTTTCTATACATGGCCTCCGGCCTTGCAAATGTCAGCGCAGCCAAGGTTATAAAGCCGGTGCTTATCATAATACTGTGCGCTTATCTGCCGACGCTCCTGCTTACTACATATATACCTGCGCTTTCCACATTTTTGCCTGATCTGATAGCAGGTTAATAGAGCAGGTTAATAGAGCGGGTCAGCGAAAGTTTGTGGATTCTTGATGCTGTGTTTTTATGAAAACTTGATTGTTGCCGCTTTTCTCCCCGATTTTAACATGAGTCGGGGAGTTTTTTCGTCAAAATTAGTGGAGTTTCTGCTTTTTATGTCAAAGACAAGCCTCGCAGGTAAGAGTATAATATAATTGCCAAAATAATATGGGAGGAGATACGCAAGGTGGAGATTATTTTTGACATAATGGGAAAAGCTCTGGTAGTGGAGTTTTTCGGAGAGCTGGACCATCACGCGGCAGAAACGGCGAGGGAAAAGGTCGACGATGCGATGGACAATTACGGAGTTAAAAACCTGGTGTTCGATTTTTCCGGTGTTTCGTTCATGGACAGCTCAGGCATAGGAATGGTTTTAGGAAGATACAGGAGGCTTGGCGAATCCGACGGGAAAATAGCCATATCGTCATGTTCAAAGACAATAAGAAACATACTTAATATGGCCGGTGTGTTTTCCGTAATAGATTATTATGACACAAAAGAAGAAGCCGTAGCAGATCTCGGCAGAAAGGAAGTTTCATAATGGGCAGAGAATTGAAGGTACAGCTTGAGGGAATACTTGAAAACCAATCGTTGGCAAGAGCCATAGCGGCAGCTTATGCCGCTGAAATGGATCCTACGGTGGACGAGCTTACGGAAATAAAAACGGCCGTATCAGAAGCTTTCAGCAACGCGGCGCTTCACGGTTACGGAGGAAAGGAAGACGAAAAGATTCAAAAGCCGGTTTACATGGAATTTTCCCAAATAGCTCCGGAGACTATGATGATAAAGATTATCGACGAGGGAATCGGCATAGAGGACATAGCTAAAGCCATGGAGCCGCTGTTTACCACCGATACAGACACAAACAGATCAGGAATGGGCTTTACCGTAATGGAGAGCTTTACCGATAAGCTTAAAGTGGATTCCAAGCCGGGGAAGGGAACTGCCGTCACGATGATAAAGAAGTTGGATACATATTATGGATTCTAAAAGAGAGTCTTTTCTGGAGGAAATAGTCGCAGCAAATACAGGATTGGTTAAATCCGTGGCGCTGCGGCTTTCTTTTGTATATAAAGAAGAGCTGGAGGACTTGATTCAGATAGGCTATATAGGCTTGCTTAAGGCTGCGGAAAGGTTTGAGCCGGAAAGAGGAAATAAATTTTCAACCTATGCGGTTCCTATGATTGCGGGAGAAATTAAATCTCAGCTCAGAGACCAGGGAAGGATAAAGGTAAGCAGAAGCCTTAAGAGCGACAGCATTACGGTAAGGAAGGCAGAAGAAAGCTTTACGGCTAAATACGGCAGATCGCCCAGAATCACCGAGTTGTCATCGTCTACGGGTCTCTCCCCGGAAAGAATCACAGAAGCCTTGCAGGCTTACGACGCTATGAAAAACTTTGAGGATTATGAGAATATGGAGCTTTGGACAGACGACGAGGAAAAGAACATAATCAAAATGGATTTGAACGCTGTAATCAGCGCCCTTGAGCCGAAAGAAAAGCAAGTGATAATGCTAAGGTATTACAAGGATATGACTCAGCAGCAGGTTGCCGCCGTGATGGGTATATCACAGGTTCAGGTCTGCAGAATTGAGAAAAAAACTCTCAGAGCTATGGCCAGCGGACTGAAACCGTGATGCTTCAGAAGTCGGACAGCGTAATTTCCAAAATATAATGGACGAAATAAATAATAAATTTTTCAAATATTGTTGCGCTTTTGACAAAAAAATGTTTTAATAAAGGTGGTATGTTAAGAATGCGGATACTGTCCATAACGGACCCGTTATTAATAATCTAAGGAGGCATTTAAATGAACTTTCAACTAACGAAGGAACAGGAATTCGTAAGAA
>CALCEY010000004.1 GCA_937900415.1 uncultured Clostridia bacterium | reverse complement strand
CAGAGAAGGCGGAAGAACAGTAGGTTCAGGAGTAGTAACAGAGATTATCGAATAATCCTTGCGACTGGCGAGCACAAGGCGCGAAGACAGAGCAGAGATATTCCATAAGCGAAGGTTTTCCAAGAGGCAATGCAGTCGATTGGAAAGAAACCGACTGCGAAAAATAATGACAAAAGATAAAGCCCGCGGCAACTGCTTGCGGGCTTTTAGCATGCATGAACGCCTTATGCCTGCATGCAACTATTCCTAAAAAACGTGATTTTGGATTTTACGAAACCACCGAGCAGGAGATGTTGGCAGAATAGCGGAAAAACGAAGGAAGTGCCAACATTAGAATCTTTCCTGCTATGCCTAAAGCGTGTCGAAAACGGTCGAAGTGCGGTTTTCGGTACAATTTTGCAGTCAAGGCAGCTGCGATGATAGATAAGAAAGGCCTGATTCACCTTATTCTGCAAATCCAACTATTCCTAAAAACCGAAAATGCGACGCTGATGTTGGCAAAATTCATAAAAAGCTGCTAAAGTGCCAACAGATCCCACACCTGCAAGGGCAGGTCTGATATCATGGACGTAACGAGCGAAACACAGATACTGCTTGAAAGTTATGGAAGCACGAAACATACATTGATAAATTAACGCTTTGGAATTGTCAATAAAAAACTCCACAACAATTTGATACCGTCAATGGAAACTTAACTTTTGACATATGTATATGGCTGGTGTAAAATAAAATGATGTAATTTGCACCTGAGACAGTGACAAATATCACGGCTTAAATATAAGGGTGGATAGAATTCTCACAACGCTGAACGTTTTTATAAGCCGTATATGAGGTATATAGCTTATCGGGCATGAGGGGAATACGAAAGAGGGGCAAGAGAAAATGGGAATCAAGCTGAGAAAATCAAAAAACAGGAAAAAAACGGGAAGCGTTAAAGAAAAGAGGCCGCAACGTCCTGAGATTTGTTTGTCTTTAGATTGCGCTGATATGGAAGAAATAAAGCGAGATATAGAAGAATACAAAAACTTTTGTCAGATTGTGGAGTGGTGCGTCGACAAAACCGATGGAACCGCCGATTTCAGCGAGGACGAATTCATTTCAATGCTGAGAGAAATCAAAAAAATGTGCAGGGGAAAGAAGCTCATCGTCGATTATAAAGGAGACGCTGAAACAGGAAACAGGATTCAGAGACAGGCTATGGGATATGCAGACATCATAGATATAGACGCTGCCAATCCCGACGTTTCAAGAATGATAAGGGAAGCTCGGCGTAAAAAGACCAAGACTATAGTTTCATACCATAATTTCGACAGAATGATGGACAGGGATGAAATAGCAGAGCAGTTTCTCAGGATGGAAAAGAGCAGGGCGGACATACTGAAAATAGCGTGCATAGCCAAGACTGAGGAGGATACCTACTCAATGCTTGAGGGCGCCGCCGCATACTCCCGCCTGACAAATCATAAGCCGATAGTGGCCATAGCCATGGGCGACGAGGGAAGCACCAGCAGAGTCTGCGCAGGAGATTTCGGCTCTGTCATAAGCTACGCATGCGGCAGCCGTCAGACTGCGCCGGGACAGTTCAATGCGAAAACCTTGTCCGGATACCTTGACATTTATTACGGAGAAAAGAAATAAAATGCATTCAATAATAAGAATCGAAAATTTAATATTTGAATATAAGAAATCTGATGAGGGAGACGTTGTAAGAGCAATAAACAACATAAGCCTATCCATTGAAAAAGGCAGCTTTACGGCGATTTTGGGAAAGAACGGCTCAGGCAAATCGACTCTTGCAAAGAATCTTAACGGGCTTTTACTGCCTACCGAAGGCGTGATATATGTGAACGGTTACGACACTGCCGACGACGAGCACATATGGGATGTGCGGCAGTCGGCGGGAATGGTTTTTCAAAACCCTGATAACCAGTTGGTGTCGGCCATCGTAGAAGACGACGTAGCTTTTGGTCCCGAAAATTTAGGCGTTGAGCCTGTAGAAATCAGGCGCAGAGTAGATAAGGCGCTGGCCGACGTAAATATGGGAGCCTTTAAGGGAAAACCGCCGCATCTGCTTTCGGGAGGACAGAAACAGAGAGTTGCCATTGCCGGGGTAGTGGCCATGAAACCAAAGTGTATCATTTTTGACGAGCCGACAGCCATGCTTGATCCCAAGGGGCGCAGTGAGATAATGAATATTATCGGAGAGCTTCACGAGGAAGGTATAACTGTGGTTCTGATAACACATTTTATGGAAGAAGCCGTCAGAGCTGACAGAGTAATAATAATGCACGATGGAGATGTTTTCCTTGACGGTACTCCTCAGGAAGTCTTCTCTCAAAAAGAAAAAGTCCTTTCCGTCAATCTGGACATACCGCTTGTGGTAGAGCTGGCGGAAAAACTCAGGCAAAGAGGAATCAGCGTGCCTGAAAATATTATTGAAATGGAAGAAATGGTTGATTACTTATGTCAATACGAGTAGAAAACTTAAAGCATATATACGAAAAAGGAATGCCGACGGAGTCACTTGCCTTAGACGATGTAAGCTTCGAGGTTGAGGACAGGCAGCTTTTCGGGATAATAGGACATACGGGATCCGGCAAATCCACGCTGCTGCAACATCTCAACGGGCTGCTGAAGCCGGACGAAGGAAAGATAGAAATAGGCGGCGTTGATATTACAGAGCCCGGTATTTCGATGACAGAGATAAGAAAAAGAATAGGACTTGTATTTCAGTATCCGGAGTACCAGCTGTTTGAAGAAACCGTAGCTAAAGACGTGGCTTTTGGACCTAAAAATCTCGGACTTTCCGAAGCGGAGGCAGAGGAAAGAGTCAGGGAGGCGCTGGAGTTGGTCGGCCTTGATTACGAACTTTTTAAAGACCGTTCTCCCTTTGACCTTTCGGGAGGACAGAAAAGACGGGTAGCTATAGCGGGAGTTATCGCCATGAAGCCCGAGGTTTTGATTCTTGACGAGCCTACCGCCGGGCTGGATCCGAAAGCGCATAAAGACGTGCTTGCAATGGTGGAAGAAGTACATCGCATAACGGGCAACATAACTATACTGGTATCTCATAATATGGCTGATATTGCCAGGCTTTCAGATAAGATACTGGTGATTGACAACGGAAGAGTTGTTACTGTCGGAACTCCGAAAGAAGTTTTTTCACGCAGAAAGGAGCTGGCTGAGGTGGGACTGGATCTTCCTCCTATAACTAAGCTTACTGAGACTTTACGGGGAAGAGGAATGGCCATATCTGAGACCATCCTTTCCGTGGAGGATGCTGCAGAGGAAATTGCAGATTTTTTAAACAAAAGAAGGATTCAAACCAATGATTAGAGATATAACTCTCGGACAGTTTTTCCCCGGGAATTCATGGGTTCACAAATTAGACCCGAGAATAAAAATAATAGCAACATTGCTGTTCATAGTAGAACTGTTTATCGTTGACAATTTCATGGGATTTGCCATAGCCGCAGCAGTTCTCGGCATTGTAATCGCCGTGTCAAAAGTTCCGGTGAGCTATATTTTAAGAGGGCTGAAGCCGATAATGATAATACTGCTTTTCACCTTTGCTCTTAACATATTTATGGTTGACGGAAGAATACTTTGGCAATGGAAATTTTTGAAGATTACTGCCGAAGGTCTCGAGCTGGCGATATTCATGGCGATAAGGCTGGTGCTCCTGCTCATGGGCTCCTCAATGCTTACGCTGTGTACGAGGCCGCTGGCGCTGACAGATGGCATAGAAAGACTGCTTTCACCTTTTAAAAGGGTAGGACTTCCGGCCCATGATATAGCTATGATGATGACTATAGCATTGAGATTCATACCTACTTTGCTTGAAGAGGCGGATAAGATAATGAAGGCTCAGCAGGCCAGAGGAGCGGATTTTGAAAGCGGAAGTCTGATAAAAAGGGCTAAGAGCCTGATACCGATACTGGTTCCTCTTTTTGTGAGTGCGTTCAGGATCGCGCAGGACCTTGCGATGGCTATGGAGGCCAGATGTTATCGGGGAGGAGAAAACAGGACGAGAATGAATGGCATGAAGTTTGCCGGAAGAGATTATATGGCCGCCGTCATGATGATTGTTTTTGGCGCCGTCATAATAATACAATCAAAGGTAATGTAATGAGACAGAGAAACATAAAAAATTTGAAAGAAAAGCTGGAGATGAATTCCAGCTTTTTGATAGAGCGCCCGGCGGCAAATAAAGGCCGCTGGAAAGAAATTTTCGGCAATTCCAATCCTATTTTTCTTGAGATAGGCTGCGGAAAGGGACGGTTTATAATGCAGCATGCAGAAACTTATCCCGAACGAAATTTTATTGCGATAGAAGGGCAGAGCAACGTGGCTCTGAGAGCTTTGCAGAAAGCCGAGGAGAAGCAATTTAAAAACCTGCGCATATTTATATCGTATGTAGACGATTTAACGGATTTCTTTGAAGCAGGAGAATTAAGCGGTATATTTCTCAATTTCAGTGATCCATGGCCGAAGGCGCGACACGCAAAGAGACGGCTCACATATTACAAACGATTGTTGAATTATAAAGAAGTATTGTCAGAAAACGGTTTTATAGAATTCAAAACAGATAACGAAGGCCTTTTTGAATTTACGCTGGAAGAAATAGAAACAGCTGGGTTGAAAATTATTGAAATGACGAGAGATCTTCACGGCGACAGCGGACTCTCATGCGGCGCCGGAAAACTTTCCGGCGGCAGCGATCTCTCCGGCGGCATTGAACTTTCCCACGCCGGAAAACTCTCCCGCGGCGGCGATTTCTCCCGCGGAGACAGTAAACTCCCATGCGGCAGGAAAGAAGCGGCTGCCTATGAAAACAATGATTCAGAGGCCGGGGTTTTCACAAGAGCCGGCGTTGAGGACGGAGGCCGGAAATTCTGCGAGCTGCGGGCAGACAGCGGAAGCTTCGGTGATTGTGCAGCGCCTGTTCCTGTAATTACCACTGAATATGAGGAACGTTTCAGAGAAAAAGGTAAGAATATAAATTATGTAAAGTTTAGATAGGCTTAGCTATCTAAAACTTGATATAGTCGGCGGGGTCGACATATACTCCGCCTTTAAGCATTTCAAAGTGCAGATGAGCGGGCTCGAGAGACTCGAATAAACCTGTGGCCCCAACGCCTCCGATAATTTGCCCTGCTTTTACGGTGTCTCCGGTTTCAACCATTTCTGAAGTGGAAAGATTTGAATATATGGTTACAATGCCGTTTGAATGGGTTATTTCAACAGACGTACCGTAGCGGTCATCGTCATAGACGGCGGTGACTGTGCCGTCGGCGGCAGCTAAAACCTGTGTGTCTTCAGGAGCTTCTATATCCATGCCGCAGTGAGTCATGTACTGGTCCAGCGTTACTGAATATATCAGCTTGTCCATGGAGTAAGGATTGGTAATCTTTGCAGATTTATCCTTTATGGGGTTTATGAAATCGCTTGCGGCAGCGGCGCCGCCATCTTCTTTTTCGAGACTGTCTACAGTAGGAATTTTGCCGGACGCTTCAGCTGATTTTTCGCTGGTTTCAGGCTTGGACTCCTCCTGCTTATCGTCGGTTTTAGCGTTTTCGGAAACTATGATGTCTTTATTGCTCTCGTTTATTTTATCTATATTTGATTTTACCGTAAAAATTGAAGTAAGAGCAATGACGCAGAATGCTAACATCAGCACTATCGCAACTTTGTCTTTCTCTTTTTTCTTCTGTGCTTGACGCATATTTTCACCTCCAGTTATCTATATTGTTGGCAGAAAAGAGAGTTTTCATACAAATTCAAACTTGTAATAATTGCAAGTTCATAATATAATTGATTATTATTTAATCGAGGAGGAACTATAATGACAGAAATGTTTTTCGCATCGCAAAACGGGCGGGATATTCCCAAGGAAGACAAGATATTCGGCATCAGCAACCGCGCGAAAGCTATGATTGACAGGGTAGGCAGGGAAAATGTAGTGAACGCCACTATCGGCGCCCTTCTTGATGACGACGGAAAGCTCATGGTTTTATCGTCTGTGAGCGATGTTTTTAAAACTTTAGACATGGCCGACTGCGCCGAATATGCTCCCATAGCGGGAACTCCCGGCTTCAGGGAGGCTGTAAAAAAAGACTTGTTCAGAAATTTTAAGCCTGAATGTTTTGTCGAAGCCATAGCCTCTCCAGGCGGAACGGGCGCTCTAAAAAACGCCATTTCAAACTATACTGATTTCGGAGATAAAATTCTGGCTGCGGACTGGCATTGGGGACCCTACAAGACGATTGCACAGGAGCATGGCAGGAATTTAGTGACATTCAGCATGTTTGATGAAGAGGGACGCTTTAACAAGAAGTCTTTTGAAGAAAAAGTATCGGAACTTATGAGAGAGCAGGACAGACTGGCTGTAATCATCAACACTCCCGCACATAATCCTACGGGATACGAATTAAGCAGCGAGGATTGGGAAGCTGTTTCACAGGTTCTGGGCGAAACAGACAAGAATAAGAAAATCACACTGATAGCAGATATTGCATATATAGATTTTGCCGGAGATGAAGAGGAAAGCAGAAGTTTTCTTCCGTTTTTGGAAAAAATGCCGGAGAACGTTCTGACGGTAATAGCTCACAGCCTTTCGAAGTCCTATACTCTTTACGGAATGAGGTGCGGCGCGCTTATCTGCATGGCCAAAACCAAGGAAATAGCAGAGGAATTCAAGTCTGTATGCGAGTTTTCAGCTAGGGGAAGCTGGTCAAACTGTACCAGGGCTCCTCAGGTTATTCTGGAAAGAATATATGCCGACGAAAAGCTTCTTAAGCGGGTTGTGGACGAAAGAAAGGAACTGAGGGATATGCTTCTCAGCAGAGGCGAGGCATTCAAATATGCGGCAGAGGAAGCTTCTCTTGAGATGGTTCCTTTCAATGGAGGATTTTTCGCGACGATTCCTTGCGATTCGCCTGATGAAGTTTCAGCTAAGCTTGAAGAGGAAGGAATATTTGTCGTTCCCTTCGGCAAGGGAATAAGAGTGTCTCTGGCTTCGGTCAGCGAGAAAAAATGCGCGACGCTGCCCGCAAAGATAAAGAAGGCAATGGATTGATACCGGTCTTACTGAGCGAGGCTTTGTACAGAGAAACGGGATAGAACTTGGACTTATTGGTACAGTTTACTGCAAATGATATTTGCCGTCGACGCAGATAACTTTTAATAATGCGAAAAATGTTGGCGAAACAGATCTGCAAGGAGAGTTTTCGCCGGCATTTTTTCTTTTTTATATCACATAACAGTCCCTAAAGGCTCGATTGCGGTAAAAGTATCAATGCTGCGGCACATTTCGACGAGGAGTTTTAATCTTGTGAAATCGAAAATGATTTATGAGATTATCTAAGCGTTTTGGAAATCTCCCGGGATACCAGGAAAACCTTCAAGTGTTTCAGGAAATTTTCAAGACGAAAATGTAAAATATTGACATTTAACCCGTGCGATGATAAAATGAAAATGCAAAGGGATTCTGGAGGGAGAAAAATATGAATGAAGAAAAAGATTTTGCTTTTAATATCAAAGAGCATATAGGAGTTATCAATACATATTCCACAGGTTGGAGCAAGGAACTCAATCTTGTTGAATGGAACGGCAATAATGCTAAGTTTGACATAAGAGATTGGGAGCCGTCCCATGAACATATGAGCCGTGGAATTACTCTTCGCAGCGATGAGGCTAAAATTTTGGCAGGTTTAATTTTTAAATTTTTTGCAGATGATAAAGAAGAAAAATCAAAGTCTTTTGACGAAGAAAGCTGCAATAAGAATAACCGGGAATCCGACATGACAGGAAAACGAAAATCTAAAGCTGTTCAGACGGCTTTTTAACTTGGTGGGGAAATTCAAAGCTCCCCGTTGTTAAAAAGGACTGGTCAGCAAGATTCCTTGAAAAGAGCGAGCCGCGTCTGTGCGGCTCGCTTTGTATAAGTCATATGCCGCCTTGCAGGGACGGATGCTCCTTAGTTGGTTTTCCTCCTGCTTAAGTGTGCCGGCGTCCAGTCGGATTGACGGACTCGTTTGGCTTTGTGCAGGCAGCCGCCTTTGCGGCAGATCCTGTTTTGCCAAATTCTTGCTGTAAATTATCTCAGGCAAGTTGCCTCAGATAAATCATCTCAGGCAGCTTTTTCACTGAAAAGCGGAATGTTAAGCTGCTGCTCTTAAGCTGTTGCTCCGGGAAGACAGAAATCCGTTGTTTTCGCCGCCTTCACTTGGACAAACAGGAAGCTTAAGCGCTCCTCTCATCTTTGAACAGGAATGAAATCCCGTACAGAGAAGCGAGTCCGACTATCGCATAAATTATTCTTGCCACTAATTCGAGGCTGCCGTTGAATATGCTTTCAACGAGATTATAATTAAAAAATCCTATAAGACCCCAGTTGATTCCGCCGATTATCATTATAATGAGAATCAATTTTTTCAAAGTAATCACTCCTTTCACTCATATATTTTTACCAATCATCAAAATTTTATGTTATCATAAAAAAAGTAAATAAAGCTAATGGCTTCAATATGAGAGGGGAATCGGTATGAATATATATTTGATAAAAGAACCGAGAGCCGAAAAAGAAAGGATTACTGTGGAAAAGGGGATTTCGGCAGAGGAGGTTTATAACAGATATAAAGACCGCCTGCCGTATACGGTTTTAGCCGTAAAGGTCGACAACAAGGTTGAAGGGCTTGGATACAGATTTTATAAAGAATGTTGCGCCGAGTTTATCGACATGAGAACTCAAAACGGCAATCTTATTTATCAGAACAGCCTGATTTTAATATATCTTAAGGCGGTGGAAGATGTCCTCGGAAAAGTAGAAGTGGATATAGAAAACGCATTGAACAAAGGGCTGTATACTGAGATAAAAAGCAAAGATGCTATTACGGCAAAACAGATAAAATCCATTGAAAAACGTATGAAAGAGCTTGTGAAAAAAGACTTTCCCTTTGTGCGTGAAGAACTTGAAAAGGAAGAAGCTGTCGCAAGATTCCATGATATGGGATGCCCGGAGAAGGCCGAATTACTTGGAGAAAATCCAAGGATGAAAAAGGTGCCGTTTTATTCTTTCTGCGGATACCGTGATTTTTTCTACGGTCTTATGGTGCCCTCAAGCGGTTATATAAAGCATTTTGAGCTGCGGAAATATCGCAGAGGCGTTTTGCTGAGATTTCCCCATCCGTCGGCGCCGAATGAGATTCCCGAATATGTGGACGAAAAAATGCTGTACAAAACCTTCGGAGAACAGAACCGTTGGGGAAAGCTCATGGGCATTAACCATGTTTCCGATTTAAACAGGAAGATTGAAGAAGGAGAGTTTAAAGAGCTCATTCAGCTTTCCGAGGCGCTCCATGACAGGAGAATCGTGGAGATAGCTGATATGATTACGAAAAACAAGAAGAGAATAATTCTCATAGCAGGGCCGTCCTCTTCGGGAAAAACAACTTTCGCCCGGCGGCTTTGCATACAGCTCAGAGTAAACGGCTTGGAACCGCTTTATATGGGAACCGACGACTATTTCGTTGAAAGAGAGGATACGCCGTTGGATGAATACGGCGAGAAAAATTTTGAGGATCTGGAGGCTGTTGACATAGGGCTGTTCAACAGAAATATGAACGATTTGCTGGCCGGAAAAACCGTAGATTTGCCTACTTTTGACTTTATGACAGGCCATAAAGAATTTGGAAAAAGGCTGACGGCAATAAAGAGCAGCCAGCCCATAATTATAGAGGGTATCCATGCCCTCAATGAAGCCCTGACCCCTGACATACCGAAGGAGGAAAAGTTCAAGATATATATAAGTCCTCTTACGCAGCTTAATATAGACAGTCACAACAGGATAGTAACGACGGACCACCGGATGTTGAGACGTATGGTCAGAGACTTGAATCACAGAGGACATAGTGCTCAATCGACGATAGCTTCATGGCCTAAGGTGAGAGCAGGCGAGGATAAGAATATTTTCCCTTTCAGCAACGAAGCGGATGTAATGTTCAACTCAGTACATCTTTATGAAATATCAGTGTTGAAAAAATATGCGCAGCCATTGCTGGCGGCCATCGGACCTGGAGAACCGGAATACAGCGACGCAGTTCGTATGCTTAACTTTCTGCGTTTTTTCAAGACCGTTGAGGATGATTCCGCAATAGTGAACAATTCGATACTCAGAGAATTTATAGGCGGAAGCGTATTTGTGGATTAAAGCAATGGAAAATTCGGCTTTTATGGTTTGCGGCAGACAGAGATTTATGAGAGAAATGACAGCCAGCAGCTGAAAAAATATATTGAAGAAAAGGGTGCTGCTTGTCCGCGGCATTACAAATATTACAGATTAGGAGAAAATATGGCAGAAATTACGATAATAGGCGGAATAAACATAGATATAGAAGGTAAACCTGACGGACCGCTTAAATATGAGGATTCAAATCCAGGAAAGATTTCTATTTCATATGGAGGGGTAGGAAGAAATATTACAGAGAATGCAGCAAGAATGGGCGGTGATGTAGCCATGATTTCCGTCATAGGGGGAGATCAGATGGGAGCCGGAGCGAAAGAACACCTTGCCTCTCTATGCGTTGATGTTTCGCGAATAGAAACAAGGGAAGACGCAACATCTGCGATTTATTTATCCATTTTAAATGATAAAAACGATATGGAGCTTGCAATAAGCGATATGGATGTGGTAAAATACATTTTTCCGGAAATGCTGGAAAAAAACAAGGATTTAATTTTATCGTCAAAGGTTATCGCTTTGGATGGGAACCTGCAGAGAGAAACCCTGAGGTATGCGGCGGAGCGTTTTACGGAGACTCCGATATTTTTTGATCCGGTATCAACGCCTAAGGCGGTAAGGGCTTCTGAAATAATAGGGAAGCTTACATGTATAAAGCCAAACGTGATGGAAGCTGAAGCGCTTTCCGGAATAAAAATTGAAACGGAAGATGACCTCAAAAAGACAGGAACGTGGTTTATAGAAAAAGGCGTCAAAATGGTTTTTATAACTTTGAATAAAGATGGGGTTTATTATAAAGACGCTGAGGAGGAGGGCTTTATCAGACCTAACGCGGTCAGGATAGAAAGCGCGACGGGAGCAGGAGACAGCTTTTCGGCGGCAATTCTCATGGGAATGGCCGAAGGTCTCAGCGTAAAGGATATAGCAAGATACGGCATGGCGGCAGCTCAAATTACAATGGAAAGCAGTCAGGCCGTTAATGAGGATATGACCAGAGAAGAAATCGAAAGGAGAATTAAAAATGTATAGGGATTATTTAGATGTGAATCCGGAAGTGTCAAAAGCATTGGGAGAGGGAAGACCTGTGGTGGCGCTTGAGTCCACAATCATAGCCCACGGTATGCCTTACCCTAAAAATGTTGAGACAGCGCTTGCGGTAGAGGAAGTTATCAGGAGCAACGGAGCTGTGCCTGCAACGATAGGCATATTGGGCGGAAGAATAAAGATCGGTCTTACTAAAGAAGAAATAGAATACATGGCGCATGCCGAGAATGTACTTAAGGTCAGCCGCAGAGATCTGCCGTTTGTGATCTCGAAGAAAATGGACGGAGCGACTACCGTGGCTGGAACCATGATAGCGGCTCATATGGCTGGAATTAAACTGTTTGTTACAGGCGGAATAGGAGGAGTTCACAGAGGGGCCGGCGAAAGCTTTGACATTTCAGCTGACCTTGAGGAATTGAAAATGACAGACGTTACAGTCGTATGCGCCGGAGCGAAAGCTATTCTCGACATTCCTGCTACGCTGGAATATCTTGAAACGGCAGGCGTTCCTGTTATTGCTTACGGCACTGATGAAATACCTGCCTTTTACAGCAGAAGAAGCGGTGAAAAGGCTAATTGCAGAATGGATACACCTGAAGAAATCGGGGCTCTCATTTCGATGAAAGAATCCCTCGGCCTGAAAGGAGGAATTCTCGTTACCTGCCCGATTCCTGAGGCCGATGAAATCCCGGCCGATGAAATTAACGCCGTAATAGATGAAGCTATAAAGGAGGCCGATGCTAAAGGCGTAAAAGGTAAGGAAAGCACTCCGTTCCTTCTTTCAAAAGTGAAAGATCTCACTGAAGGAAGGAGCCTTGAGGCCAATATCAAGCTGGTTCTCAATAATGCTGACATAGGCTCAAGGATAGCCTGCAATATAAAATAATTTATGATATCTTAGAGATAAAGAGCTGTCTGAACCAATCGGCCGTAATGTCAAGCTTCTGCTTGGCAAGCGGACGCCGAGGCTTCTGCCGGCTCTT
Organism: uncultured Clostridia bacterium; assembly: GCA_937900415.1. Lineage (GTDB taxonomy): Bacteria > Bacillota > Clostridia > Peptostreptococcales > Anaerovoracaceae > Fimisoma. Next base: position 121,153 of record CALCEY010000004.1, on the reverse strand, counting down.
TTTGTTTTGAATTTGAATGACCGCATGTGGGCAGCAGACTATTATGAGACCTGCGATGCACGAAGCTCGTTGGAATGAGACGGCAGGAGATCCGCAGTTGAAGAATCTGTACGTTAGCGCACAGTTCATATGAGTAGCCTTATATTGTGCTTCCTCGCGTAAAAATAAATGATTTATACTAAATATATATCGGCTGTCGCTTTATATAAGAAAGAATGAAAAACAGAAAAAAGAACACCGGGAACAGTGTAAAAATATAGAGACATATACACGTTGCAAACACTCATTTCACATGTCAAAAAACTTAAAAAAATATAAAAAAAGTTCTTGCAATAATTTGACGGATAATATATACTTAAATAGCTTGTGAAAAAGGCGATGAAGCGGGAAGTTGCTGAGCTATCAGGTAATTTCCGCAGAGAATGTCCTCACGTGATGAGGGCGGAGGGATTCGCCTGGTTTTTCTCGTGTGGGTAAAAAGTAAAAACACACGGCAGCGTGTACTAAAGGCGGCCTAAGCAAGCGAAAACGCCGTATGCGTTGAAAACAAGGCATTTGAACCCCTTGTACAAGCATAGCGAAAACAGTACAAAAAATTTTAGGAGGACGAAAATGAGCGAATTGCAGAAAATCAGAATCAGACTGAAAGCTTATGACCACGCTTTATTGGATCAGTCAGCAGCTAAAATCGTAGAGACAGCCAAGAAGACAGGCGCCGATGTTTCCGGCCCTATTCCGCTTCCTACGGAAAAAGAAGTCGTAACAATTCTGAGAGCCGTACACAAGTACAAAGACTCCAGAGAACAGTTCGAGCAGAGAACTCACAAGAGACTCATCGACATCACCAATGCGACTCTGAAGACTACAGACGCGCTTACAAAGCTGGATCTGCCCGCAGGCGTAGACATTGAAATCAAGCTGTAAGTGAAAAATGAACTGCACAGGCTTTTGGCACATATGCAAGACACGCCGGATAAGGAACGGCAGTGTCATAGCACACAAGCACCGCAGAAGCGAGCAGCGCGGGCAGACGAGCCAGAAGACCGGCAGACAACCGAGAAGGGAACACTCCCTTAGTAAGAACGCATGAGAGGGATAGTCCCTTGCGCCGGGCCTGTGTCGGCGCGCCGGGCGGACAGATGCAAAATCCAAACCAGAGCGTTCCAATGTAAGATTATGGAGGAAAAATATGAAAGCAATCTTAGGTAAAAAGCTGGGAATGACCCAGATATTCGATGAGCAGGGCAACGTAATCCCCGTAACAGTCATCGAAGCAGGCCCTGAAGTAGTAACTCAGGTAAAGACGGTAGAAACCGACGGTTACAATGCCGTGCAGGTTGGATTTGAAGACCAGAAGCCGCAGAGAGTCAACAAGCCTCTCACCGGACACTTTGAAAAAGCCGGCGTAGTTACTAAAAAATATTTGGCCGAATTCAGAGTGGAAGAAGGCGAAACCTACGAAGTAGGACAGGTAATAACGGCTGCAGAATTTGAAGAAGGCAAGAAGCTGGATGTTACAGGCGTATCAAAAGGTAAAGGTACTCAGGGCAACATCAAGAGACACGGCCACCACAGAGGCCCTATGACTCACGGCTCAAAACACAAGAGACTTGCCGGAGCTCTGGCAGCAGGTACTTACCCATCAAGAGTATTCAAGGGCAACAAGGGCCCGGGAAGAATGGGCAGAGATACCGTTACGGTACAGAATGTTGTACTGGTAAAAGTTATTGAAGACAGAAACCTTATGCTGGTTAAGGGCGCAGTTCCGGGAAACAAAGGCGGACTGGTTCGCGTTCAGTATGCAGTTAAAGGTCAGGACAAATAGGAACTGAGGGAAGGAGGAAGCAAAAATGGCAAAAGTAACAATGCTAAACATGGCAGGAGCTGAAGCTGGATCAATCGAATTGAAAGATGAAATCTTCGCAATCACTCCAAACGAATTCGCAGTTCACGCAGTAGTTAAGAATTATCTGGCAAACCAGAGACAGGGAACCCAGTCAGCTAAGACGAGAGGCGAAGTCAGAGGAGGCGGCCGCAAGCCTTTCAGACAGAAAGGAACAGGACGCCACAGACAGGGAAGCTCAACAGACCCATCGCAGATTGGAGGAGGAGTGGTATTTGCTCCAAAGCCGAGAGACTATAGATATACGCTTCCTAAGAAGTTAAGAAGACTGGCAATGAAGTCGGCGCTTTCTTCAAAGGTAGCGGAAAAGGAAATAATCGTTTTAGACGAGCTGAAGTTTGAAGCTCCTAAGACAAAGGAAATGATCAATGTGCTGGCAAATGTAAAGGCTGGTAAAAAGGCATTGATCGTAATGGCCGAAAAAGACGAAAACGTAATAAAGTCAGCAGCAAACATTCCTGGAGTAAGAACAGCGCTGGTAAATACGATGAACGTTTATGAAATCGTAAACCACACAAGCTTCATAGTTACCAGGGAAGCAGTTGAAAAAATCGAGGAGGTGTACCTGTAATGAGAACAGCTTATGATATAGTTCTGGAACCGGTTATCTCAGAACAGAGCATGGACGTAGCCCAGAACAAAAAGTACACGTTCAAGGTGGCAGCAGACGCCAACAAAACTCAGGTTAGGACAGCAGTTGAAGAAATCTTCGGCGTGGAAGTAGCCAGAGTAAATATAATGAATTATGACGGTAAAGTTAAAAGAATGGGAAGAAACGTGGGCAGAACTTCTGCTTACAAGAAAGCAATCGTTACTCTTACAGAAAAGAGCAAAGAGATTGAATTCTTCCAGGGACTATAAGTTAGGAGGCATGTAAATAATGGGAATCAGAAAATATAATCCGACTACTCCTGGTCTTAGAGGAATGACTGTCTCCACATTTGAAGAGATTACGACAAGCACCCCTGAGAAGTCGCTGACTGTAACTCTTAAGAAACATTCAGGAAGAAATAACAGAGGCAAAATCACCGTAAGACATAAAGGCGGCGGAACAAGACCAAAATACAGAATCATAGATTTCAAGAGAAACAAAGACGATATTCCGGGAATTGTAAAGACTATTGAATACGATCCGAACAGAAGCGCCAACATCGCTCTTATCGTATATGCCGATGGAGAAAAGAGATATATCCTTGCTCCTAACAAATTAGAAGTAGGACAGAAGATTGTATCGGGACCTGAAGCTGATATCGTAGTAGGAAACGCTCTTCCGATAGCCAATATTCCTGTAGGTACAATCATCCACAATGTAGAGCTCAAGCCTGGCAAAGGCGGACAGCTGGCAAGATCAGCAGGAAACGGAGCTCAGCTGATGGCTAAAGAAGGCGACTATGCACAGGTAAGACTTCCTTCCGGAGAAGTAAGAAAAGTAAGCATGAGATGCAGAGCCACCATCGGAGAAGTCGGCAATATGGATCATGCTAATATTCAGATAGGCAAGGCCGGAAGAAAAAGACACATGGGTATCAGACCTACCGTAAGAGGTTCCGTAATGAACCCTAACGACCATCCACACGGCGGTGGTGAGGGAAGAGCTCCTGTAGGACGCAAGAGCCCTGTTACTCCTTGGGGTAAACCTGCACTTGGCTACAAGACAAGAAAGAAAAACAAAGCTTCAAATCAATATATCGTAAAGAGAAGAAATGAAAAATAATGGGAAGGAGCAAAACTAATGGGTAGATCACTTAAAAAAGGCCCTTTCGTAAACGCAAAGCTGCTGAAAGCCATCGAAGAGATGAACGCGGCTAACGAAAAGAAAGTAATAAAAACATGGTCGAGGCCATCAACTATATTCCCGCAGATGGTGGGACATACCATTGCGGTACACGACGGCAAGAAACACGTTCCTGTGTATATTACAGAAGACATGGTAGGACACAGACTTGGAGAATTTGCTCCGACAAGAAACTACAGAGGCCACGCTGCCGACAAGTCTTCAAAGGTTAAGAGATAAGAAAGGAGAACATGAAAATGGAAGCAAAAGCAGTTGCTAAATATGTAAGAATGTCTCCTATCAAGCTGAAACCTGTTACAGACTTAGTAAGAGGTAAGGACTTAAACGAGGCATTGAACATTTTAAAGTTCACCCCGGGCAAAGGTTCACAAATCGTAGAAAAAGTTGTTCAGTCAGCAGCAGCAAACGCTGAAAACAATTTCGATATGAATCCGGATAATTTGTACGTTGCAGAAGTTTACGCAAACCAGGGCCCTACGATGAAGAGATGGAGAGCCGGTTCACGTGGCAGCGCATCACTGATCTTAAAGAGAACAAGCCATGTAGGCGTGACTTTAAGAGAAAAGGAATAGGAGGAGGTTCATTCATGGGTCAGAAAGTTAGTCCGCATGGTTTAAGAGTGGGCATTATAAAAGACTGGGAATCTAAATGGTATGCAGATAAAAAGAACTTTGCAGATTTTCTTGCTGAAGATAAGAAAGTAAGAGAGCTTGTAAAGAAAAAATTATATGTAGCCGGCGTTTCAAAAATTCTTATTGAAAGAGCAGCAGAAAACAAGATCAGAGTTACCGTTCTTACCGCTAAGCCGGGTATGGTTATAGGAAGAGCGGGAGACGGCATCGAAGCTCTCAAGAAAGACCTGGTGAAACTTACCGGCAAGGAAATCGAAATTTCCATAGAAGAAGTAAGAAAATCAGAGCTGGACGCTCAGCTTACGGCAGAGTCCATCGCTCAGGCTTTGGAAAGACGTGTTTCTTTTAGAAGAGCCATGAAGCAGGCTATCGGCAGAACTATGAAGTCGGGAGCCAAGGGTATCAAGGTAACGGTATCGGGAAGACTCGGCGGAGCTGAAATCGCAAGAAGCGAAAAATACAGCGAAGGCAACGTTCCTCTCCACACACTGAGAGCAGACATAGACTACGGCTTTGCTGAAGCAGATACAACCTACGGAAAGATAGGCGTAAAGGTTTGGATAAACCACGGCGAAGTTCTCGACAAAGGCCTTCAGAGCCCTATCCGCGAAGAAAAGCGCGATAAGAGAGAAAGAAGACCGAGAAAAGACGGCGAAAGACGTCAGCGTCAGGGCGGCGACAGACAGAACCGTCAGGGCGGAAGAAACAGCCGCGGCGACAGAAACGAAGCTCCTAAGGCTGTAAACATGAGAATCAGACCTAAGAAGGTTGAAGCGCCGCAGACAGAAGAACCGCAGGCTGAAGCTGCAAGCACTGAAACTGTAGAAACTGAAAACTAAACAAGTAGGAAAGGAGGAACTACGCAATGTTAATGCCAAAGCGCGTTAAACGCAGAAGAGTTCACAGAGGAAGAATGAAAGGCGTAGCGACCAAGGGTAATACCATTACTTACGGCGCTTACGGATTAGTTTCACAAGAATGTGGATGGATCACCTCTAATCAGATAGAAGCGGCTCGTATCGCAATGACAAGATCTATCAAAAGAGGCGGTAAAGTATATATAAAGATTTTCCCACACAAATCGGTAACAAAGAAGCCTGCCGAAGTACGTATGGGTTCCGGTAAAGGTGCTCCTGAGTATTGGGTAGCAGTAGTTAAGCCGGGCAGAGTTATGTTTGAAATAGAAGGGGTTTCAGAAGAAAAGGCCAGAGAGGCTATGAGACTCGCTTCCCATAAACTCCCGGTAAAATGTAAGTTTGCCATCAAGGAACAGCAAGCAAAGGGGGCGGACGCATAATGGAATTGAAGAAAATGAGAGAAATGACAGAGATTGAATTGAATACAGAACTGTCCAAAATGAAAAAGGAACTGTTCAACCTGAGATTCCAGCACGCAACCGGACAGCTGGAAAACCCTATAAAGATGAGGGAGCTCAAGAAGGACATAGCCAGAGTTAAGACTATTATAAGAGAAAAGGAACTGGCAAGCGCTGCTGCCGAGTAAGAAAGGAGGATGTAATATGACAGTTGAAAGAAACAGAAGAAAGACTAAAGTCGGTGTAGTTGTATCCGACAAAATGGATAAAACTGTGGTTGTTGCCATAGAAGACTTCGTAAGACATTCCCTTTACGGAAAAGCGGTAAAGAGAACAAAAAAAGTTAAGGCTCACGATGAGAATAACGAATGTCAGATAGGCGATAAAGTAAGAATTATGGAGACAAGACCGCTCTCAAAAGACAAGAGATGGAGACTTGTCAACATCGTTGAAAAGGTTAAATAAGGAGGCACCAGATCATGATTCAGACAGAAACCAGATTAAGAGTTGCCGACAATTCCGGAGCAAAAGAACTGCTTTGCATCCGTATCCTGGGAGGCACAAGCCGTCAGTATGCAAATATCGGCGACGTAATCGTATGTGCAGTTAAAGAGGCTACTCCCGGCGGAGTTGTAAAAAAAGGCGACGTTGTGAAAGCTGTAGTGGTAAGAACCAAGCATGGTGCCAGAAGAAGCGACGGAAGCTATGTTAAATTCGACCAGAACGCTGCGGTAATCATCAAAGATAAAGAAGATAAGAACCCTGTAGGAACTCGTATCTTCGGACCGGTTGCCAGAGAGCTGAGAGAAAAAGGCTTTATGAAAATCGTGTCATTGGCACCGGAAGTACTGTAGGAGGTGTAAGGATGCGTATAAAGAAAGACGATACGGTGGTAGTAATCACCGGTAAGGATAAAGGCAAAACCGGAAAAGTTCTAAAGACGATGCCTAAAGAAAATAAGGTTGTCGTACAAGGCATAAATATGCAGACAAAACATGCCAAGGCTACTCAGAAGGCGGCCGCTGAAATCAAGCATATGGAGGGACCTATCGATGCTTCCAATGTAATGCTTTACGATTCAAAGACAAAGCAGGGCGTAAGAGTAGGCTATAAAACTGAGAACGGCAAAAAAGTAAGAGTGTCCAAGAAGACGGGCGCCGTAATAGATTAGGAAAGGAGGAAAGAACTTTGACAGCAAGATTAAAGACAATGTATGATGAAAAGGTTTTCGGTGCATTGAAGGAAAAATTCCAGTATAAAAACGTAATGGAAGTTCCCAAGCTCGAAAAAGTTACTATAAATATGGGTCTTGGCGAAGCCAAGGACAACGCTAAGGTAATGGAGTCAGCTGTAGAGGAAATCGCCATCATTACCGGACAGAGACCTGTTATTACAAAGGCAAAGAAATCCATAGCCAACTTTAAAGTAAGACAGGGCATGGCTGTCGGCGCAAAGGTTACCTTAAGAGGCGAGAATATGTATCAGTTTGTTGACAAGCTCTTTAACATCTCCCTTCCAAGAGTAAGAGACTTCAAGGGCGTCAGCAGAAACTCCTTTGACGGCAGAGGAAACTATTCCATGGGTATCAAGGAACAGTTGATCTTCCCTGAAATCAACTACGACAAGGTTGATATGATAAAAGGTATGAACATTGTATTTACAACTACGGCAAAGACCGACGAAGAAGCTCAGGCACTGCTTGAACTCATGGGTATGCCGTTTGAGAAATAGGAGGGAAATATGGCAAAAACATCTCTCAAAGTAAAACAGCAGAGAAAACCTAAATACTCAACTCGTGCATATACAAGATGCAGACTTTGCGGAAGACCTCATGCTGTATTGAAAAAATACGGTATCTGCCGTATATGTTTCAGAGAGCTTGCTTATAAAGGAGAAATCCCGGGCGTAAAAAAAGCAAGCTGGTAATATAAAAGAAAGGAGAAACACTGCAATGACAATGACAGATCCTATAGCGGATATGCTGACAAGAATCAGAAATGCCAATACAGCAGGTCATGAAACCGTTGAAATTCCGGCGTCAAAGATGAAAAAGTCCATCGCCGAAATTTTAAAAGAAGAAGGCTACATTACTGATTTTGAAGTGATAGAAGACGATAAGCAGGGCACGATTAAAGTCACAATGAAATACGGTGCACATAAAGAAAGAGTCATCAGCGGAATCAAAAAGATTTCCAAGCCGGGACTTAAAAAATATGCGAAAGCCGGAGAAGTTCCAAAGGTTTTAGGAGGCCTTGGCATCGCGATAATCTCCACCTCAAAGGGAGTTATCAGCGACAAGGAAGCCAGAAACTTGGGAATTGGCGGCGAAGTAATCTGTTATGTATGGTAGGAGGAACAAATAATGTCAAGAATAGGTAGAAAACCTGTAGTTGTTCCTGCCGGCGTGGAAGTAACAGTAGACGCTAATAACGTTGTCACTGTTAAAGGCCCTAAGGGACAATTAACACAGCAAATAAGCAAACTCATAGGAGTAGAGGTTGCAGAAGGCATGGTCAATGTTACGAGAGAAAGTGACCAGAGAGAGCACAGATCTCAGCATGGACTGGCCAGAACACTTATAAGCAACATGGTTACAGGCGTTACCGACGGCTTTGAAAAGAAGATGCAGCTTGTAGGCGTTGGTTACAAGGCAGAAAAGAAGGGCAATAAACTTGTGCTCAGCCTTGGATATTCACATCCTATAGAACTTGAAGACCCGGAAGGAATTACTACAGAGTGTCCTTCAGCGACAGAAGTCGTTGTAAAGGGAATTGATAAGGCGTTTGTCGGAAACTATGCGGCCAACATCAGAGAGTGGAGAAGACCTGAACCTTATAAGGGCAAGGGTATTAAGTACGCTGATGAGGTTATCCGCAGAAAAGAAGGCAAGGCCGGTTCTAAATAAGAGAAAGGAGTGAAGTGAAATGGCTAAAGAAAGCAGAAATGACAAGCGTCTGAAAAGACACGAAAGAGTAAGAAAAAATCTTTATGGAACTCCTGAAAGACCGAGACTTTGCGTTTACAGATCAAATAAGAATATTTCCGCTCAGATAATAGACGACGTCAACGGAACTACATTGGTTTCCGCATCGTCTCTTGATAAAGAGCTCAAGGCCGAAATCGGCTACGGCGGAAATAAGGAAGCTGCAAAGAAGGTCGGCGAAGCCGTTGCCAAGAGAGCTGTAGCTAAGGGTATAGAAGAGGTTTGCTTCGACAGAGGCGGCTTCCTGTATCACGGAAGAGTAGCAGAGCTGGCAGCAGGCGCTCGCGAAGGCGGATTAAAATTTTAGCAGGAGGAAATAAGGAATGCGTAATATCGTTGATGCATCCAAGCTGGACTTAAAATCAACCATCGTAAATATAAGAAGAGTTGCTAAGACAGTTAAGGGCGGCAGAAACATGAGATTCAGCGTAACTGTAGTAGTCGGAGACGGCAATGGTTATGTAGGCGTAGGCCTCGGAAAATCTCAGGAAATCCCTGAAGCTGTAAGAAAAGCTGAAGAAGATGCAAAGAAGAATTTAATATACGTTCCTACAGTAGGAACAACCGTACCTCATAGAAACCTGGGCGTTTTCGGAGCAGGCAGAGTCCTGATCATGCCGGCTGCTCAAGGTACGGGAGTTATCGCCGGTTCATCGGTACGTACAGTACTTGAAGCTGCCGGCATCAGAGACGTAAGAGCTAAGTCCATAGGCTCAAACAATACGGGCAACATGGCTTATGCAACTATCGAAGGTCTTAAGAGCATGATGACTGTAGAAAAGGTTGCCAAGCTCAGAGGTAAGACCAAGGAAGAAATCTTAGGATAGGAGGAAACGCGAAATGGCAAAGATGATTAAAATCACTTTAACAAAGAGCACTATCGGCGCTTCCCCTAAGCAGAGAAAAGTTGTTGAAGCGCTGGGACTTAAGAAGATGCATCAGACCGTTGAAATGGCAGACACGCCGCAGACCCGCGGAGCTGTAGCCAAGGTTTCGCATCTCGTAACAGTAGAAGAAGCATAAGGAGGTGCCATAGATGAAATTACATGAATTAAAAGCGCCCCAGGGTGCTACGAAGGCGCCTAAGAGAAAAGGCCGCGGTACCGCTACAGGCCAGGGTAAGACTGCCGGAAGAGGTATGAACGGTCAGAACTCAAGATCGGGCGGCGGAGTTCGCCTCGGTTTTGAAGGCGGACAGATGCCTTTGTACAGAAGACTGCCTAAAAGAGGATTTAATAATATTTGGGCAAAAGAGTACGCCATCATCAATGTGGAGGACTTAAACAGGTTTGAAGCAGGAGCGGTTGTAACTCAGGGAACCTTGGAAGAAGCAGGAATGCTCAAGCAGGTTAAAGACGGCATCAAGGTTCTCGGACAGGGAACTTTGAACGTAGCCCTCACGGTCAAGGCTGACAAATTCAGCAAGACTGCCGTTGAAAAGATTGAAGCTGCGGGAGGAAAGGCAGAGGTGATTTAGTATGGGTATGCTGAAAACAGTTGCTCAAGCCTGGAAAGTTGCAGAAATAAGGTCGAAAATGATTTTCACCTTGCTCATGCTCCTGATATTCCGTATCGGTTCCAATATACCGGTACCGAATATCGACAGAGGAGTTTTGGCTCAGATGTTTTCCGGAGAGACAGGTCTGTTTGATTTGTTCGACCTGTTTTCCGGCGGAGCTTTCAGTAATTTTACAATTTTCGCATTGAGTATAACACCATACATCACCGCGTCAATTATCGTTCAGCTGCTGGGAATGGCCTTCCCTTACTTCCAGCGCCTGGCTCAGTCAGGTACTGAGGGAAGAAAAAAGATGGCGCAGATTACCCGTTATATGACGGTGGTTCTGGGACTTATTCAAGCCATCGGACTTACAGTCGGTCTGTTCAGAAAGGCTGTAATAGACAAGGGAGTGTTCTCTGTAATTCTGGTTATTCTGGTGCTTACGGCAGGTACTGCATTCCTGATGTGGCTGGGAGAACAAATCAATGAAAAAGGCGTAGGAAACGGAATATCCCTCATAATCTTCGCTGGTATCGTAGCAAGAATTCCAAGCGCCGTAAGAAGCGTCGTGACGAGCATACAGGCTGGAAACATGTCGGTAGTTACCCTCATAATTCTGGTCGTGCTGGCGGTTATCGTAATCGCAGGAGTGGTTATGATACAGGAGGGGCAGAGAAGGATTCCTGTTCAGTATGCAAAGAGAGTGGTAGGAAGAAAAATGTATGGCGGACAGTCTACGCATATTCCTATTAAAGTAAACCAGTCCGGCGTTATTCCTATAATTTTTGCATTATCACTGCTTCAGTTCCCGCTTACTATAACATACTTCTTCCCTGACACAGGGTTTACGGATTTTGTTACCAAGTGGCTTTCACCGGCAGGAAATCCGGGAGTATGGGTTTACGGAATACTGAACGTTCTGATGATTATAGCGTTCACATACTTCTATACAGGAGCCACTTTCAATCCGATGGAAGTTGCGAATAATATGAAAGCCAATGGAGGCTTCATACCGGGAATAAGACCGGGTAAGGCGACGGAAGAATATTTACAGAAGGTGATGTCAAGAATCACAATTGTAGGAGCAATCTTCCTGGCGCTGATAGCTACGTTGCCTACCATTTTAAGCGTTATGACTTCAATGAATATACATTTCGGCGGAACATCGCTGCTTATAGCGGTCGGCGTAGCCCTCGACACAGTAAGACAGCTTGAAAACCAGATGCTTATGAGAAATTATCAGGGATTCCTGAAATAAAAGAGGAGACGATAAAATGCTGAGAACCATATTATTGGGACCACCGGGAGCCGGCAAAGGCACACAGGCGGCGAAAATCGTTGAGAAATATAAAATTCCTCACATTTCTACGGGAGATATTTTCAGAGAAAATATCAAACAGGGTACTGAGCTGGGAAAGAAAGCTCAGGAGTACATGAACAAGGGAGAACTGGTTCCTGACAGCCTTGTCGTTGAAATCGCCACAGACAGGCTGACAAAGGACGACTGCAAAGACGGTTTCCTTCTGGACGGTTTCCCGAGAACTGTATATCAGGCTGAAAAGCTGGATGAATTTCTGGAGAGTCTGGGCTCAAAGATAGATAAGGTGATAGACATTGCCGTTGAAAAGGAAGAGCTGATGAGCCGTCTTACAGGCAGAAGGGTATGCAAAGCATGCGGCGCAAGCTACCATGTGGTAAACATTCCGCCTAAAAAGGAAGGTGTGTGCGACGTCTGTGGCGGCCCGCTGATTCAGAGAGACGATGATAATGCCGAAACAGTGGCTAACAGGATAGAAGTCTATGAGGCTCAGACGATGCCTCTCATAGAATACTATGAAAAAGCCGGCAATATCGCTCATATAGACGGAGCAACGGGACTTGACAATGTATTTGCAGACATAGTAAAAGCCTTGGGTGAATAAATTATGATCATCATCAAATCAAAACAGGAAATCGAGTTGATGCGTGAAGCCGGCCGGGTTGCGGCAAAGATTCTTGCCGAGCTTAAGGACATCATAAAGCCAGGAATAAGCACTATGGAAATCGACAGCTTCGTGGAAAAGACCGTGAAAGCCAACAATATGATCGCCGCTGAAAAGGGATACTACGGATATCCTGCCAGCGCGTGCGTTTCGGTAAACGAAGAAGTGGTTCACGGAATTCCGAGCAAAAAGAAGATTTTGAGAGAGGGAGATATAGTCAGCGTAGATCTGGTTGTCGAAAGCAAAGGTTATATGGCTGACGCAGCCAGAACGTACCCTGTAGGAAAGATAAGCAAGGAAGCCGAACGACTTATTGAAACGGCCGAGAAAGCTTTCTTCAACGGAATCGCTTTTGCGAAGGAAGGCTGTAGGCTGTCTGACATCTCAAATGCAGTTCAGAGAACTGTAGAGCAGGAAGGCTTCGGCGTAATAAGGGATTTCGTGGGACACGGCATAGGAAGCAAGATGCACGAGGAGCCTCAGATTCCCAATTACGGTAAGCCGGGCAGGGGACCGAGACTTCAGCAGGGCATGACCTTGGCAATAGAGCCGATGATTACCCAGGGGTCTTATGAGATAGACGTCCTTTCAGACGACTGGACGGCTGTCACTGTAGACGGCAAGCTTGCCGCCCACTATGAAAATACTGTTGTAATAACTGATGGTGAGCCTGAGCTGCTTACCTTGTAATGTGAAGAAGGAGATGTATTTATGGCGAAAAAAGACGTCATTGAAGCAATGGGAACCGTCGTAGACGCCCAGCCGAACGCAATGTTCAAGGTTAAGCTTGACAACGGTTTTGAAGTGCTTGCACACATTTCAGGAAAAATAAGAATGAACTATATCAGAATTCTCCCGGGTGACAAGGTAAAAGTAGAGCTTTCACCATATGACCTTACGAGGGGCAGAATCACTTGGAGAGATAAGTAAGGAGCCTGCGTTTTATCGGGCGTTCCGTACCGCAGCAGCGCTGCAAGCAGGATTCCGTATAATTTCCGCGGCGAAGCCCCGGAAATTATGGCGGAGAAGAAGCATAGGAGGTTTTAGAAATGAAAGTAAGAGCTTCTGTAAAACCTATCTGTGAAAAGTGCAAGGTAATCAAGAGAAACGGTAAGGTAATGGTTATCTGTGAAAATCCTAAGCACAAACAGAAACAAGGTTAATAAATCAGCAATACGGCCGGCATGGAAATACCGGGAACCTTGCTGTAAGAGGCCGTTTCAACTATTTAAAGAGAACCTGTCTATATCGCTCCCGGAAAAGCGACGGAAGATAGGGGAAGGAGAAAGATTATGGCTCGTATAGCCGGTGTTGACTTACCAAGAGAAAAAAGAGTAGAAATCGGTTTAACCTACATCTATGGTATTGGTAAACCAACTGCACAGGCCATCCTTGCAAAAGCAGGCATCAATCCAGACACAAGAGTTAAAGACCTGACAGAGGATGAAGCAGGTGCGATCAGAAAAATCATTGACGCAGAATATGTAGTAGAAGGTGACCTGAGAAGAGAGGTTTCTCTCAACATCAAGAGACTTATGGAAATCGGAAGCTACAGAGGAATCAGACACAGAAGAAGTCTGCCTGTAAGAGGTCAGAAGACTAAGACAAACGCAAGAACTCGCAAAGGTCCTAAAAAGACCGTAGGAAGAAAGAAAAAGGCTAAGTAAAGGAGGTAGGAAGTAATGGCTAAAACTGTTAAAAAAGCAGTGAGAAAAAAGAGAAGAGAACGTAAGCACATTGAAAAGGGCCAGGCACATATCCAATCCACCTTTAACAATACTTTAGTTACTCTTACAGATATGGAAGGAAATGCGCTTTCATGGTCAAGCGCAGGCTCCCTTGGATTTAAGGGCTCGAGAAAATCGACTCCGTTCGCGGCTCAGATGGCGGCGGAAGAAGCTGCTAAGGGCGCTATGGAACACGGTCTGAAGACCGTAGAGGTTTATGTAAAAGGTCCGGGCTCCGGAAGAGAAGCAGCTATCAGAGCGCTTCAGACTGCGGGACTTGATATTACCATGATTAAGGATATCACACCTATTCCGCACAACGGATGCAGACCGCCAAAGAGAAGAAGAGTCTAATTGAAGGGAGGAAAGTAGATTATGGCAGTAAACAGAGACCCGATTTTAAAAAGATGCAGGTCACTTCAGATTGACCCAAGTCACATGGGAATCTATAAAGAATCGAAGAGAAGCGTGCAGAAAAACAATCGTAAGATGAGTGAATACGGCCTGCAGCTCCGTGAGAAGCAGAGAGCTAAGTTCATCTACGGCGTTTTGGAAAAGCAGTTTAGAAATACTTTTGAAAAAGCATCCAAGAAAAAAGGTATCGTGGGCGAAAACCTTCTTGTAATGCTTGAAGAAAGACTTGATAATGTAGTTTACAGAATGGGACTGGCTACTACAAGAAGAGAGTCCAGACAGCTGGTAACTCACGGTCATTATCTGGTAAACGGAAAGAGAATCAATATTCCTTCCTATCAGGTTAAGCCGGGCGATGTTATAAAGGTAAGAGAAAAGAGCGTAAGCTCCCCTAAGTTTAAGGAAATCAAGGAGATGTCGGTAGGAGTTCCTGCTTGGCTTTCCGTGAATCGTGAAAAGCTTGAGGGAACAGTTCTTGCCGATCCTAAGAGAGATCAGATTGACACGCCGATTGAAGAACGTTTAATCGTCGAATTGTACTCCAAGTAAGTATAGCCATGGTCGCTTGCCTTGGAATTTATTCGAGGCGGCGGTTTGGAACCGGTTATTACTGAACTTGGAATGAAAAGGAGGGTTTTTGAGTGATAGAAATCGAAAAGCCAACAATAAATAAGCATATTGATGAAGACGGACGTTACGGAAAATTTGTTGTAGAACCTCTTGAAAGAGGCTACGGCACTACTTTGGGAAACTGTTTGAGAAGAATTCTCCTCAGCTCCCTTCCGGGTGCGGCTGTAACATCAGTTAAAATCGACGGAATACTTCATGAATTCTCAACAATACCGGGAGTAAAAGAAGACGTTACAGAGATCATATTAAATTTAAAAAAGCTTGCTGTCAGATTAGAAGGAGACAACGCCAAGAGAGCTATAATAAATGCAGTAGGCCCTAAGGAAGTGACTGCGGCAGATATAATCGGAGATTCGGATATTGAGATTTTCAACCCCGATCTTCATATAGCCACTTTGGAGGAAAACGCTACGCTGGTAATGGAAATCAACCTTGCAAGAGGAAGAGGATATGTTCCGGCAGAGCAGAACAAGACTGAGAATACTCCTATTTCGGTGATTCCGGTCGATTCCATCTATACGCCTGTCAGAAAAGTAAACTTTACAGTAGAGAATACAAGAGTTGGTCAGGTTACTGACTACGACAGACTTGTTCTGGAGATCTGGACAGACGGTTCAATAACTCCTGAGGAAGGCGTCTCCATCGGAGGCAAGATCATGCAGGAGCACCTCAATCTGTTCATTCAGCTCACAGACGCTACGGGCTCAATGGAAATTATGGTTGAAAAAGAAGAAGACCAGAAAGAAAAGGCTCTCGAAATGACGATAGAAGAGCTGGAGCTTTCGGTTCGTTCTTTCAACTGCCTGAAGAGAGCGGCTATCAACACTGTTGAGGAGCTTACTCAGAAGAGCGAAGAAGATATGATGAAGGTAAGAAACCTTGGTAAAAAATCTCTGGATGAAGTAAAGGCTAAATTAGAAGAACTGGGTCTTGGACTTAAACCCAGCGACGATTAACTCGTAAGAAAGGAGAAGCTTGAAATGCCAGGATACAGAAAACTGGGAAGACCTTCTGCTCACAGAAAATCAATGCTGAGAAATCTTGTAACTGATCTTTTCAGGGAGGGAAGAATTCAGACTACTGATTGTAGAGCTAAGGAAGCCAGAAGAATAGCTGAAAAAATGATTACGTTGGCAAAGCGCGGCGATCTTCACGCAAGAAGACAGGTTCTTGAATTTGTTTTCGATGAAACAGTAGTAGCAAAGCTGTTTGATGAAATCGCTCCGGGCTATGATGACAGAAACGGCGGATATACAAGAATTCTGAAGTTAGGACCTCGTCAGGGCGACAACGCCGAGGTTGTATTCTTGGAATTAGTATAAAAGTTAAGAATAATCAAAAAATAAAAGACGACTTACTTATGTAAGCCGTCTTTTTTTAATTTTTTGAAAAATTATTTCCGCTATAAAAATAACAATAATGTGTTGACATGCGGAACTCTATTATGGTATATATAAATTGTATACCATGCTTGTACACAAAATGGGAAACGGCGCTTATTTAATTACTTGTGTCGCCTGAAATTTAAGGATAGTCGATATATTTGGAATAAGCGTGAAACAGAAAAACAGAATTATCAAAGAAGGAAGTGATGCTAATATGGCCATTGAAAAATCTTTCGGAGGCAATTGGTTCGCCAAATATGAACACAATTGTAAGCACGACATAGCAGAAAGTTATGTAGGCGCATTCAATATGGAAGAATTGATGAATTTATCCGAAGAGCCTGAAAAAGCTAAAGAGAGGCTGCTGACAATGAAATTAGGATACAGCGACCGTTTTGGCTTGCAGGAACTTCGTCAGTCTCTCAGTGATATCTACGGAGAAAATACCGGACCTGAAAATATTATTACCGGTCACGGAGGGGTAGGAGCTAACCAGATAGCATACAGCTCGGTTTACAGACCGGGTGATAACCTGATATGTATAATGCCTACATATCAGCAGCTGAATTCTCTCCCTAAGCTTATCGGATATGAAGTCAGAGAATACTGGCTTAAACCGGAAAACAATTATGATATTGAATACGATGTCATAAGGGAAATGATGGATGAAAAAACAAGAATGATAAGCTTAACAAATCCCAACAATCCGTCAGGCCGTCTGTTCAGCAGGGAAGAACTTGAAGTATTAGTACAGGTAGCAGCAGAAAGAGACGCATACGTTCTTTGTGACGAAGCTTATATGGAAATGCCCCATATAGATGGCTGCAAACAGGTTTATATGGCAGATATATATGAAAAAGGAATAAGCACATGCAGCATATCAAAAGCTTTTTCTCTGCCGGGGCTAAGAATAGGTTGGACAGTAACAGATGCAGAGCTCATCAAGCAGATGGTAGAGTACAGACATTTTTATACGATGGAGATGGGAACGGTTGAAGAATATCTGGCCTACATAGCGATTGCCAACAGAGAGAAAATTTTTAACAGAAACAGGAAGATAATTGATGAGAACCTCGCTCAGGTCGATTCATGGATAAGAGAAAACCCTAAGCTTTCATACAGAAGACCGGATGCGGGAACGGTAGCAATCATCAAATATGACTTGCCGGTAGATTCAGTTGAATTTTGCCGCACGCTGGTAGAAGAAACAGGGTTCCTCATTATGCCGGGATATGCTTTCGGTATGGAAGGATATTTCCGTATGGGACTCGTTTCTCCGCCTGACATAACAGCAAAAGCTATAGAAGCTATAGACGAACATATTGAAAAAATAGCTCAGAGGGAGGAATAGGTGATGTTTAATATCAGGATTTTAAGTCAGGAACAGATTAAGCCGATAGTATCCATAAAAGATGCAGTGGATGCTGTTGAAGATGTATACCGTCTTAAAGCTGAGGGGAAAACCAGCGTATGGCCGCTGGTAACTTATGATTTTGAAGTCGGTGTTTCTGATATGGATATAAAATCCGGATATATAGGTGGATTGAATATATTCGGAATGAAATCAGTATCATATTTTTCTAACAATATAAAAGTGGGTCTGCCTAACCTGATTGGTATTCTTACCGTTTATAACGCTGAAAACGGCGTACCTCTTGGAGTAATGGATGCAGGATATATTACATGCCTGAGAACGGGAGCAGCCGGAGCATTGGGAATAAAATATCTGGCAAGGAAAGATGCTTCAAGAATGACTATGATAGGCGCAGGGAAACAAGCTTTGTTTCAGATGGCAGCAGCGCTTACCGTCAGACCTGATATTGAAAAAATTTCAATTTATGACGGCCTTAGTGAAAGTAATGCGATAGAAGTGGCAGAAAATGCGGTTAAACTTTTGAAAGATCTAAATGTAGACGCTTCAAAAGTTCAGTTTAAGGCTGTATGTAATCTTGAAAAAACAGTTGGAGAAAGCGACATCATAGTTACTGCGACACCTTCGAGAACACCTATCGTTATGAATGAATGGG
Source organism: uncultured Clostridia bacterium (assembly GCA_937900415.1). GTDB lineage: Bacteria > Bacillota > Clostridia > Peptostreptococcales > Anaerovoracaceae > Fimisoma. The sequence goes on along the minus strand of CALCEY010000004.1, from coordinate 102,859 downwards.
TAAAAGCCGGCACTCATTTCAGCTGTGTAGGCTCAGACGTCTCCGGAAAGCAGGAGATTGATGAAAATATCCTGCCGAGGATGAAAATATATGTCGATGACGTGGCGCAGTGTATCAACGTAGGCGAAATCGAAACCGGCATTAAAAAGAATGTGATAACGGAAGAAAATATACTGGGAGAAATCGGAGAAGTTATTATAGGACGAAAACAAGGAAGAACTTCAGAAGAAGACATAACTTTATACGACACTACAGGTATAGCCATTCAGGATCTAGTTACAGCAAAAAAAGTTCTTGATATCGCTGAAGAAAAGAAAATAGGTACAATTGTTGACATTTAAATTGCAGAGCCCTCCTTCCAAGGGCGCTGCATCTATAACGATGAATTCACTTACTGATGAATTTTGCATTTATTTACGTGAACGATATTGAAAAAGGAGAGCAAAAATGAAAGAAAAAAAAGAGTTCAGACAATGCAATGTTCCCGGAGCGATAATAATGGTCGTTTTTATGGTAGTTGCAGTAATGGTAGGTGTATCGGTACTTAAGATAGATCTTATTATAGCTATGCTTGCATCAATCTTTGTCGCCATAGCAGTTTTGATGATACAGGGCGCAAAATGGGATTTGTTTGAGGATGCAATTGCCGAAGCAGGAAGAATAGCGACAAGCCCGTCTCTAATTCTGCTTGTTGTAGGATGCTTGATAGCCACATGGATGGCCTGCGGAACCATTCCTTCAATAATTTCATGGGGTCTTCATTTAATAAATCCTAAATTTTTCCTTGTTACGGCATTTCTTATGTGCGCTATAGTATCGACAATGATAGGAAGCTCAATATCCACAGTAGCTACTATAGGAATAGCGCTGGTAGGTATGGGCGAAGTTATGGGAATAAATATTGCAATGACAGGAGGCGCAATAGTTTCAGGTTCATATTTCGGAGACAAAATGAGCCCAATGTCAGATACTACCAATTTGGCGCCGGCAGTATCGGAAGCCAACATCTTTGAACACATAAAAAGCATGATGTATACTACCATTCCGACTGCGATACTCTGCATAATTATCTTTGCAGTGCTCGGCTTCGGCAGTGGCGGCGGAGCGTCTACATCCGCTGAAATTGAAGAAATGCTGGCTTTGCTTTCCGAACATTTTAATATATCTATTATATGCGTTATACCTCCGGTTTTAATTTTAGTTCTTAATTTCATGAAAGTACCGGCATTGTTATCCCTGTTGATAAACATACTGGTAAGCTCAATAATCGCTTGCACTTTACAAGGAGAAACCTTTATGAGCATGATGGGCTTTTTATATAACGGTCCTATGGTTGACTATGGAAACGAAGCGGTGAATCGTCTTCTTCAGAGAGGCGGAGCCACTTACATGTTCTGGGTTGTCGTAGTAGGTATATTAAGCGTTGCGTTTGGAGTTATTTTAGAAAAAGCCGGAGTATTTAAATCTTTCATAGAGAAAATATCTTTCGCCACCAAGACTGATGGAAGACTTCAGTGTACAACAGTTTTGTCATGTATATTAGTGAATATTCTTACAGGTGAACAATATATGTCTATAGTATTGCCGGGCAAGATGTATGTGGAAGAATACAAGAAGAAACAGCTTTTACCGCAGGTTCTTTCCAGAGCGCTTGAAGGCGGAGGAACTGTCGTAGCACCGTTGATCCCTTGGAACCAGGGAGGAATCAACTGCACAAGGCTGATGGGCGTTTCAACATATCAATATTTTCCGTTCGCATTCCTTTGCTGGCTTCTTCCTATAGTTGAAATAGTATGCGGCTTCGCAGGTAAATTTATGTGGCATACGGGAGAAATATATTCAAGCAAAACATACGAACAGGTAGATTAAAGGCGATTCGCTTTGAAGAAAATCATGACTGCCCGGTCGTTTTCGGCGGGCAGTCTTTGAAAAAAGGAGAATAGCGCTATGTATTCTGAAAATTTGGAGCCTGCAAAGGAAGAAAAAAATATCAATCGTATTTGTCTTGTGGCGGCAGTCTTGATATTGCTGAGCATACCTTATATTTATGAATTCTGCCTTAACATGCCGCCGTTTGTAGGGGAAGGTATACTTCTGGCTTCATATATCCTGATAACAGCGTTATCTTACAGAGTATATACGAGATTTATCTGCGGATATAAATATTCGTTTATTATTGAAACCGAGATGAGAATTCTTCCTCGCAGAATGGGAACGATAATGTTAAAGCCGGGAACAGTTATGATAGAACGAATGTACGGCAGTAAAAGTAATTTGGCGGCAATTATCTATCCCGAGGAAATAAGAGGAATTGTCTCATTTGATGAAAGAAAATTTAAATGCTTTAAAAAGAAAACATATTTCCTTAACAGAAAGCTTTTTACAAACAGGGGAAAGAAAAAAGCTTTTGTGCTTATGTATGAACGAAACGGAAAAAAACATTACTGTTTCTTCACGCCATCTGAGACTTTTATCGAAAGGATAAGAGAGAGGATCCGCTGAATGAATCCGAGGGATGGGTTAGCTCATTGACTTTATCTTTTATGTCGTATATTATTATATAATAAACAGAAATTATAATATGGCGAGGTTATAGATGAGCTACAAATCAGACGAAGAACACGGCAGCAATGCCGAAAGCATTGCATACCAAAAGATAAAAGATGCTATCAGAGACAAGAATATACTTCCAGGAAGAAAATTATCGGAAGCCGCATTAGGCAGAATACTGGGAATGAGCAGAACTCCTGTAAGAGCTGCGCTTAAGCAACTTGAATTTCAAGGGTACGTAAATATAATACCTAAGAAAGGAGCTTATGTTACAGAACCCAGCATAGAAGAAATTGATAATACATATGTAGTCAGAGTAGCTATGGAACAATTATCTGTATCACTGCTGATAGAAAGCCTCACAGAGGAAAAAGTTTTGCAGCTTGAGAAGTGTATAGAGTGCGAACAGAAAGCATATGAAAGTAACAATTATGACGAGTATGATATGATAAATCGAGCTTTTCATATAAAGATTGCAGAGCTGGGCGAAAATCAGGTATTGTGCAGATATATAAATGAAATGCTTAATAAGGTAGACGTATATATACTTTTATATGACAGTAATGACCCTATGGATTCGCCGGCTTCAATTGAAGGACATAAAAGAATCCTTGAGTTCATAAGAGAAAAAAATGTGCAAGCGGCACAGGAATGTATTGCAGAGCACATACAGCACGCCAAGAAGCGTCTTATATTTGATATAGAGAGCCAGACGCCGGTAAAAGACTTTTTGTCTTTATAGCATGCAGTATCATTTATGAATCTGCAAGGCAAGGCTGTTTTCATAGAGTTCGGACATAGAAGAACCTTTGATTTTGAATTGAAAAGTTGCTGTTAAGGAAATTTTTAGTCAGGGTAAGCGTTTGACGCTGCCCGGTATTCGGAGGACTGAAATGTACTTAACAGCGATTTTTTTAATTGGTCTGGCTGCGTCGATAATAGGAGCTGTTTGCGGAATCGGCGGTGGAGTTATAATAAAACCGGTAATGGATATAACAGGGCTTACAGACGTCAGCAGCGCCAGTTTTTTATCAACTTGTACAGTGCTCATGATGACAGCATATTCTGTTTTCAGAAACAAAAAAAACAGTGCCCGAAGCAGAGATAAAAACTTGTCCGAGGGCTGTGACGGCAGCGGTAAAATTGATTTGAAAAACGTTGTCCCTCTCGCAATAGGCGCTGCTATGGGAGGCTTGGCAGGAAAGATGATTTTTGAAACGGCAAAAGAAATGCTTTCGCTGTCTGACAGAATAGGGGCTTTCCAATCTGTGATTCTCGGAGCAGTAGCTGCGGGGACTTTGATTTATACTAAAAACAAGAAAAAAATTAAAACAAAGAGGCTGAAGAATATGGCGATAATTTTGATTTTCGGCGTGCTTTTAGGCTGTATGTCAAGCTTTTTGGGAATCGGCGGCGGACCGATAGATTTAGTGGTTCTTTATTACTTTTTCTCCATGGAAACCAAAACAGCAGTACAAAACTCTTTGTTTATAATATTTATTTCTCAAATATTCAGCCTGTCCTATACGATTGCCACATCGTCTATTCCGGACGTAAGCTTGCAGGAAGTTGTTCTCATGGCGGCAGGAGGAATTACAGGGGGAATTATAGGCAGAAGAATAAATTCAAAAATAAGTTCAGAGGTGATTGAAAAACTGTTCACAGGGGTTTTGGCGTGCATCATACTAATAAGCGTTTATAATTTCTTCCATTATTTATAAAAAAGAGCGATGGCAACTTTATACGGAGGAGGGTACGAGTCAGACTGTAGACGAAGGACAGACTGAGCTCCGCCGCAAGGACAAATGTATGGCAAAATATGCGACTCCGTGATATAATTATTATGTCTGCCGAAAACAGATACGCAGACATAATAATTACTGAAAGAGGAAGCTCATGAGCAAAAAAAAGAAAAAACTTACGCCAAGGGAGCTGGCAAAAAAGCAGGAAAGAAAAGAACGGGTGGAAAAGCGCAAAAAGAAAGGCCGTATATACAGCCTCATAGCAGTAACCATCGGCTGCGTGGGCTCGTCCTTCTTATGGTCGAGAGAAAATATGGCAGCATATGTCGCTCTCTGTATGGTGTCAGGTCTTGCCTGGGGCTTTGCCTTTGATATAGCTTATGCAATTTATTTGAAGAAAAAGGGAAAGTAGAAGAGATTATGGATTTACAAAGTTTGAACAAGCAGCAAAGAGAGGCGGCGCTTCATACGGAAGGACCGCTGCTTATTTTAGCGGGAGCCGGAAGCGGCAAAACGGCGACTATGACTCAAAGAATCGCCTATCTGATAGAGCAGGGAGTCAGCCCTTATCAGATTCTTGCGGTTACATTTACCAACAAGGCGGCCGGAGAGATGCGCCAGAGAGTTGAAAAACTGGTTGGAAGCTGTCCGGGTATGTGGATAATGACCTTTCATTCCATGAGCCTTAGGATACTCAGAGAAAATTTTGAGGCGGCAGGGTATGAAAAAAACTTCGTCGTATACGATACGGTAGACCAGAAAGCGCTCCTGAAAAACATCCTCAAGGAGCTGAACGCGGATACGAAGATATACCCTGTTCAGTACGTGTCCGCAATTATAAGCAAAGAAAAAGAAGCCGACAGGGGTCCGGACGAATACATAGAGCGAGAAGGGGAAAACCTAAAGAGTAAGACCATATACAAGATATATAAAGAGTACCAGCGGCAGCTGAAAAAGAATAATGCAATGGACTTCGACGACCTTTTGCGAAACGCTTATCACGTTTTGCGTGACAACGAAGACATCATTGCAGGATACCGCCGCCGTTTTTCATATATAATGGTAGATGAATATCAGGATACGAATCATATCCAGTATCAGATAGTAAAGCTTATGGCTCAGGAACATCAGAACTTGTGCGTAGTCGGAGACGACGACCAGTGCATATATGAGTGGAGAGGGGCGGATATAAGGAACATACTGGATTTTGAAAAGGATTTTCCCAATGCTAAAGTCATAAAATTAGAGCAGAATTATCGTTCAAGCGGAAATATTCTTGCAGCCGCTCATTCAGTAATAAGAAATAACAGAGGACGTAAATCCAAGAAACTGTGGACTGAGCAGGAAGCCGGACATAAAATAGTATATTCAAGGCTATCAAACGATAAAGAGGAAGCTTCATATATCATCCGAGAGATACAGCTTTTGGAGGGGCCTTCCAGAAACTATGACGATTTTGCGATACTTTACAGAACCAATGCGCAGTCACGATTGTTTGAAGACGCCCTTAGACGGGCGATGATGCCGTATCAGATATTGTCAGGCTTCAGCTTCTATGAGCGTAAAGAAACAAAGGACATGATTTCATACATGAGGCTTGTAGCTAATCCTAAAGATGAAATGGCATTTATGCGTGTTATAAACGAGCCGAAGCGGGGAATAGGCGAAAAGACAGTGGAAAAGCTCAGAGCGATAGCTAATGTCAGAGGAGAATCTCTGTTTGAAGTTATTTCGGATGATGAAGTCATAGAAGGCCTGCCGGCGAAAGCAAGAGCTTCCGTAAAACAGATGTCGGAAGTGATAAGTTTATGTGCAGAAGAACAGGCCAACATGACTGTATCTGATATATATGACAACTTGCTGGTGAGAACGGGATACATGAAAGCCCTGGAAGAACAGCATACACAGGAAGCCGAGGGCCGCATAGAAAACTTGCTGGATTTTAAATCATTTATATTCGATTTTGAAAGTGAAAAGAAAGCGTCAGGAGAAGAGGCTACTTTGCAGGAATTTTTGGAAAAGGTGGCTACCGACGGCGACGCAGATAAGTATGAATCGGAATCAGGCAAGGTTACTCTGATGACGTTGCACAGTGCCAAAGGACTTGAATTTCCGGTGGTGTTCATGCCAGGCATGGAAGACGGATTGTTTCCGGGACACCGTTCAATAGATTCAGAAGAAAAAATGGAGGAAGAAAGGCGGCTTTGCTATGTCGGAATGACGAGAGCGAAAGAAAGATTATTCCTTACAAGCGCAGAATACAGAGTTTTATACGGAAGCGGTTCATTTACAAGAGAATCAGTTTTTATGCGGGAGTTGGATCCTTCCCTTCTGGACAGGAACGGCGATATGGTATATGTACCCAATCGAAGCTCTGCAGGAGGTCTCGGTGTAAACACTGGCAGCATGGACGGTTTTGCGTCGCCTGCATATAAGCCTTACGGCAATACCGCGGATAAGACTTACGATCCTTTGCAGCACGCCAAACGAATGGCAAAAGAGAATGCAGGCTATGGTGACGATAACTTTAATGCGGGTGACAATGTTGAGCACAGCAAGTTCGGCCACGGTCTTGTAATTGAAAGCGACTCTAAAACAGTGACTGTAATGTTTGACGACGCGGGAAGAAAAAAACTGGCAAAAGGTATTGCCCATCTTAAAAAAATTTGATGATTTTACATTTTGGAGACAGACGTTATGGCTGAAAAAAGCATTTCAGAAGAAAAAATGAACAGGATGAGAGAGCTGGTTGTTACGCTTAACGAAGCTTCCAGGGCATATTATCAGGAGAGCCGGGAGATAATGACGAATCAGCAGTATGATGAGCTTTACGATGAGCTTTCAGCGCTTGAAAAGGAAACCGGCACAGTCATGGCGTCCAGTCCGACTGTCAATGTGGGTTATGAAGTTCTTTCGGATTTGACAAAGGAGGCACATCCTGAAAAGATGCTTTCCCTTGATAAAACCAAGGACCCGGATCAATTGATTTTTTGGCTTGGAAATCAGAAGGGCGTATTGTCATGGAAATTAGACGGTCTTACCATAGTTCTGACTTATCGCGGCGGAAAGCTGTATAAGGCTGTTACCAGAGGCAACGGACTGGTGGGAGAGGTTGTGACCAATAATGCAAAGACTTTCATAAACCTGCCGCTTTCCATAGATTTTAAAGGCGAGCTGGTACTGAGAGGCGAAGCTGTCATTTCATATGATGATTTTGAGAAGATAAATAGGAATATTTCCGATGAAAGTTCCAAATACAAGAATCCGAGAAATCTCTGCTCCGGATCTGTCCGTCAGCTCAATAACCGTATAACGGCACAGAGAAGGGTGAGATTTTATGCTTTCAGTCTTGTGTTGGCAGAAGGCGAGTCTTTCGCCGCAAGGACAGAGCAGCTGAGGTGGCTGGAAGACAGAGGCTTTCAGGTTGTGGAATACAGGCATGTTGGGGCGGAGGATATTAAAAGAAAATTGCTTTCCTTTGAAAAGGCGATTGATAAAAATCCGATCCCATCAGACGGACTGGTTTTGGCTTATGACGATATTGAATACGGACGGTCGCTGGGGGTGACGTCGAAGTTTCCGAGAGATTCGATAGCTTTCAAGTGGAAAGACGAGCTTAAGGATACTGTTTTAAAAGAGATAGAGTGGAGCGCTTCGAGAACGGGGCTGATAAATCCTATAGCAGTATTTGATCCGGTAGAGCTTGAGGGAACCACGGTGAGCAGAGCTTCTGTCCACAATGTGAGCGTAATGCGTGAGCTTCAGCTTGGTATAGGCGACAGGATAAGCGTTTACAAGGCCAACATGATAATCCCGCAGATACGGGAAAATTTTACTAAAAGCGATGATATTGAGATTCCTGAGATTTGTCCTGTATGCGGCAGCAGGACTTTCATAGATAACGAAAACGGCGTGGAAACTCTCGTGTGCCCTAATCCCGATTGCCAGGCCAAGCAAATAAAGAGCTTTACGCTGTTCGTGTCAAGAGACGCCATGAATATAGAGGGGCTTTCGGAAATGTCTTTGGAAAAGCTTATCGCCAGAGGTTTGATAAAGGAGCCGGCAGACTTGTTTGACGTAGAGAAATTCAGAGATGAATTTGTAAACATGGAGGGATTCGGAAAAAAATCTTTTGAAAATCTGAAAAAATCCGTAGAAAAGGCAAAAAACACCACGCCTGACAGGCTTTTATACAGTCTTGGAATTCCGGGTATAGGAAAGGCCAATGCACGGCTGATTGCAAAACATTGCCGTAATAAGTGGTCGAAGATACAATCTCTTGAGTTTGACGAGCTGACAGCAATAGACGGAATAGGAGATGTGATGGCGGAGAGTTTTATCCGTTATTTTGCAGACGAAAAAAATATGAAGAATATTTCCGATATTTTAGCTGCGGTCAATCTGGATGAAAGCGAGGATGAGGGCAGCGATATTCTTTCGGGACTTACATTTGTCATAACAGGAAGCCTGAAGAATTTTGAAAACAGAGAAGCTCTTAAAGCCGAAATCGAAAAGGCGGGAGGTAAGGTCGCAGGTTCGGTCAGCAGCAAGACCGATTATCTCATAAATAACGATACATTGTCCGGCTCTTCCAAGAATAAAAAGGCGAAGGAGCTGGGAATCTCCATAATAGATGAGACTGCCATAATAGATTGGCTTGAAAACGGCGCGCCGGGCATAAAGAAGGGATAACAGCGACAGCTTTTGCATTTTGAGGCGATAGGCAGCGCAGAGCTCCTGAACGTCGAGGAAATCTTTGCAGAACTTCTGAACGTTGAGGAAATCTTTACAGAGCTCCTGAAGGTCAAGGAAATCTTTGCAGAACTCCTGAAAGTCAAGGACGCTTTGAGCATTGAAAATTCCTTTATGCTCAATGTCTCTTTGAACTTTAGGCTAAGACTTGCCGTTTGCCGGGCAGGTCGGGAGCGTGCGGCAGTGCAGACGTTTTTTCTTCTGAAGCAGGAGAGACTTTGGCAAGGTATATTGACTTTGATGGGAAAAAACAATATAATAAATTAGTAACTGAAAATTGCCTTTGGAAAGCTTCGCCCGGCATGGTTTGGGTCCTGCGCAATAGGACACTGTGAACCTTGTCAGGTCCGGAAGGAAGCAGCAATAAGCGGAAGTTCTTATGTGCCGCAGACTAGCCTTCTCCAACGCCTGCGCGGAGCTTTTCAAGGGCGATTTTTGTAGAAGGAGCTTTTCAATGTATACTGCTTTATACAGAACGCAAAGACCTGAAGTCTTTGATGAGATTTTAGGACAGGAGCATATAGTAAAAATTCTGAGGAATCAGATAAAAACAGAAAGCGTAAGCCATGCCTATCTTTTCTGCGGAACAAGGGGAACAGGCAAGACGACTACGGCGAGGATTTTAGCGAAGGGCGTCAACTGCCTTTCCGATGGAGAAAAGCCGTGCGGAACATGCGCCCATTGCAGAGCGATAAAAGACGGCAGTTTTATGGATGTGGTGGAGATAGACGCAGCTTCAAACAACGGCGTAGAGAATATCAGAGAGCTTAGGGAAAGCGTCAAATATCCTCCTGCCGCAGGCAGAAAAAAGGTGTATATAATCGACGAAGTGCATATGCTGTCGTCAGGAGCGTTCAATGCTCTTCTTAAAACTCTGGAAGAGCCGCCTGAGCATGTTATGTTTATTTTGGCAACCACAGAGCCACAAAAGCTTCCTGCGACGATTTTATCCAGATGTATGAGGCTTGACTTCAGAAGAGTTCCTCAAAAGGTCATAGCAGACAGTATGAAGCAGATTTGCAGGGAAAGAAACGTTGAAGTAACGGAAGATGCGGCGAGGCTTCTTGCAAACTGTGCCGACGGCTCGGTAAGAGACGGCCTCAGCGTTTTGGATCAGGTGCTTGCCGGAGGCGATACGGTAATAGACAGAGACAAGGTTCTTGAATATGTCGGAACTACTGGAGAGGACTTTTTCATAGAGCTGACTGAACTGGCGCTGCTTAAAAAATCAGCCGAAGCCCTGGTTTTTTTAAACGATGTGCTTCAGGAGGGCAAAGATGTAAGGCAGATAATGAAAGACTGGGTAGGTCATTACAGAGGACTTCTTATAACCAAGTTCGTCAAGAACGCCTGCGATATGCTCAATATGTCGCAGGAAAATTTGAGACGGATAGAGGAGCAAAGCAAACAGATTTCAGTAGAGGAAATTGATTATGCAATCACCAGACTTTCAAAGACTATAAATGACGCCAGATGGTCAACCAATCCAAGGGTTTTGCTGGAACTTGCCATAGTGGCAATAGCGGCGGGCGGAGAGACAGAAACCGTATATACTCCTGTCAGACAGAGGAAGAACCCCGTTTATTCGGCAGAAAGAGCCGTTTCTCATGAATCATCGCAGGAAACGCCTAAAGCCTTGGAACGTGAAACGGTTACAGAGAAAACGCAACCGTCGCAGGAAATTTCGGAAACGCAGGCAGCCGGACAGAAAACAGGCAGAGAGCAATCGCCTGCCGATAACGATGCGCTTTGGCACAGAATCTTTGAAGAGGGAGAGGGAAGCGCAGGCAGCTTCAATCTCATAAGGAGCGGAACAACCCTTGAAAGCATAGAAGACGATAGCTTTACGGTTCTTGCCTGCAGCAGCTTTACAAAGCGTTATGTGGAACAGAAAAGGTCCCAGATAGAAGACCTAATGGAGGCTCACATAGGCAAAAGACTTCATTTAAAGTGTACACTCAGGGAAACTGCCGGAAAAAAACGTGAAGCTGAAGAAAGTATAGAAGATTTGGCTGCTGAGGCAGGCGAGATTCTTGGAATAAATATAGATATAGAATAAAACAGGAGGATAAACATGGGAAAAGGAATGAGAGCCGGAAAGAAACCTTCATCAGGAGGCGGAATGCAGAAGCAGCTCCAGCAGATGCAGGCAATGCAGAGAAAGATGGAGATGATGCAGGCTGAAATAGAGGAAAAAGAAGTTACGACCACAGCCGGAGGCGGAGCCGTAACTGTGACTGTAAGCGGCAAAAAGGAAGTGACTAAGCTGGAAATAAAACCTGAGGTTGTAGACGCGGATGATGTTGAAATGCTTCAGGATCTGATTATGGTGGCAGTCAACGAGGGACTTCGTCAAATCGACGAGATTTCCAATGCAGAAATGAGCAAAATAACCGGCGGACTGGGAATCCCGGGACTCTAAGCCCTGGCAGACGGAATACAGGGAGAAAACGATGAAACAATATCCTAAGCCGCTTGCCAAGCTGATAGGCGAGCTTTCAAAGCTTCCCGGCATAGGCTATAAGTCAGCGCAGCGCTTGGCTTTTTACATACTTTCATATGAGGATTCGGAGGCCAAAGCGCTGGCAGATTCCATTACAGACGCCAAACGCGACATGAAGTATTGCAGCGTATGCGGAAATCTGACAGATAATGACCCGTGCGTGATATGCGCAGACGACAGCCGCCGAAAAGATGTGATTTGCGTTGTTGAAAGTCCCAGAGACGTCATGGCTATGGAAAGAATAAAAGAGTTTGACGGATTATATCACGTTCTCAACGGGGTAATTTCGCCTATGGAGGGGATAGGTCCTGAGGACATAAATTTGAAATCGCTGATAGAAAGGCTTCAGACAAGCGACGTGAAGGAGCTGATCATAGCCACAAACCCCAATATTGAGGGGGAAGCGACGGCAATGTACATAGCCAGACTCATAAAGCCTGCCGGAATAAAGGTCACAAGAATAGCTCATGGCTTACCTGTAGGCGGAGACCTTGAATATGCCGACGAAGTGACTCTCCTTAAAGCGATGGAAGGCCGCAGAGAACTTTAAATATTATTATACAAATGTTAAAATCTCTCTGAGAAAATCTCAGAGAGATAAATTTTTTTCTTTAGCAAGTTGAATCAGATACGAGTATTTGGCCTTTGCAGCCAGAAGATTATATGAAGCGTAGTCGATAGCTTTATCGTCTGTAAGTTCATTGAATGTGGATACGGCCTGTTCAAGTTCAGAATGGGCAGAGGTGAGAGAGCTGTACAAGAGATCGCTTTCGGAAACATTTGGCTTTAGGGCATTGGCTCCTTTTACCTTTTCGCATGCGAGAGCATATCCTTTGAAGAATTTTTCCCGAATAGAATTAGTCAATGTAATCACACCTTTCTTGCTTATTTAATTCTATTTTATTCCAAGAGGACATATTTTATACAAGCGCAGTGAATTTACCGGCTGCGCCGGGAGGACAAAAAGAAAAAAAGATGACGGAAAAATAGTTTGGCAGAATAAAATCCGGAGGAAGAGATTATGGGACTGGATATAGGTGTTTTTCTTACTTACGTGGGAGCGATACTTTTAATATTTATTTTTGGCCGCCTTTTCGTGTGGCCTCTTAAAGCTATACTGAAATTAGTTATCAACAGCCTTATAGGGGGATTATTTATCTTTCTGTTTAATCTCGTGGGCTCAAATTTTGAAGTATTTATTCCGCTGAATATGTTTAATGCGGCCATTGTTGGGGTTTTGGGACTTCCGGGCGCCGTTCTCCTGCTGATATTTACAGCTTTGTGACTTAATACGGGACACAAGGAAATCTGTTTTTTTAATTCACAGGCAGATACATGGAATAAGAGGAAAAAGAAGCGGGGAAGCTTTCAACGAGTCGATTTAAATTTCCGTTTCTCTGACGGCATAACCTTATTCAGCGACAGTTAATCAGATAATATTTTCCTCATCTTTTCTGTAGTTTTCTTCCTATATTTATTTGGCTCTTATTTTTTATATCGTTTGCTGCAATATCGCCTGTAAATTTTTTAAGCTCATAATATTTTTTGATAATAAAGAACGTGAGAACCGCCTTGCTAAAGAGGGGCGGCTTTTTTAATGTCTTCTTAATACATGCTGATTTTTCTTTATGACAACTTTTAATTTTAAATGGTATTATCAAGCAGTTGTTAGAACAGCAGGCTGTTAAAAAGGAGGTAATAACGATGTTGGATTTAGCAATGATATTAACTTTGCTGGTCAGCTTCGGTCTTATGTGGCTTCTGACTAAATGGTGCAGCAGCCAGATAGACGATAAGAACGGAGGGACAGAAGAATGATAATTTTAGGAATAATAATCGCAGCTCTGTCGCTGTATCTGGTGTACGCGCTTGTACATCCTGAAAAACTGTAATTTAATTTTGGAGGATAAGACAAATATGTTGCAGATAGTATTGACGCTTTTGATCTTTGTGGCATGTGTTATCCCGATGGGAAAATATATGTACCACATTGCGACAAATCAAAAAACATTTGCAGATCCTGTCTTTGACAGAATAGATAATGGAATTTATAAAATTTGTCGTATAGACAGAGTAGGAATGACATGGAAAACTTACACGCTTAATCTGCTGATGACTAACGCTGTAATGGTTTTCACAGGATATATGATATTGAGATTACAGTATGGTCTGTTCTTTAATCCTAATGGAATAGAGGGAATGTCGGCTGACCTGTCGTTTAATACGATAATAAGCTTTATGACAAACACAAACTTGCAGCACTATTCGGGGGAATCCGGACTTTCATATTTGAGTCAGATGCTGGTAATAACATTCATGATGTTCACTTCGGCGGCTTCCGGATACGCAGCCTGCATGGCTTTTTCGAGAGGTCTTGCAGGAAAGAAAAAGAACCTCGGAAACTTCTATGAGGACATGGTAAGAATCACCACAAGAATATTCATTCCGTGGTGCGTAGTATTCGGACTCGTTTTGGTATGGCAGGGTTGCCCTCAGACGGTTGGCTCCAACTACACCGTATCGACAATCACCGACAAATTCCAGGATTTTGCTATGGGACCTGTAGCGTCGCTTGAAATAATAAAGCACCTAGGAACCAACGGCGGCGGCTTCTTCGGAGCGAATTCAGCTACGCCGTTTGAAAACCCTACTATAATAACAGATATAACGGAACTTATTTCAATGATGATACTGCCGGGGGCATGTGTGCTCACCTTCGGCAAGATGTGCCAGGACAGAAAGAGAGAGATTCTTTCAGCGGGAGAAGAAAATATGCTTAAGCTTAACGGAAGCATGGTCGCTAAAGAGCCTGTGTTCGGAAAACAGGGAAGAACAATTTTCGGAGCTATGTCGATACTCTTTCTGGTAGGCCTTTCAGTATGCTATTCCTCAGAGATGGCCGGAAACCCTGTTTTAGAGAGCGCCGGTATAAGCCAGGATATGGGCAGCATGGAAGGCAAGGAAGTAAGATTCGGAGTAGACCAGTCAGCATTATTTACTACTGTAACCACGTCGTTTACGACAGGCACGGTAAATAACATGCACGACACACTGACCCCGCTGGGAGGAATGGTTCCGCTTCTTCACATGATGCTTAACTGCGTATTCGGAGGAAAGGGCGTAGGTCTGATGAATATGGTAATGTATGTAATTCTTGCCGTATTCATATGCGGACTTATGGTAGGACGTACTCCTGAATATCTCGGAAAGAAGATTGAAGGAAAAGAAATGAAGCTTGTTGCTATATGTCTGCTTGTTCATCCGCTGCTTATTCTGGGTTTCTCAGCTTTGGCGGTTTCAACTGACGCAGGCCTTGCGGGCATCACAAACCCTGAATTTCACGGACTTTCGCAGGTGCTTTATGAATATTCGTCATCTGCGGCCAACAACGGTTCAGGATTTGAAGGACTTGCGGACAACAGCCTGTTCTGGAACGTAACTGCGGGACTGGCTATGTTTTTCGGAAGATACATAGCGATTATAGCTCAGCTGGCGATAGCGGGTTCGCTGCTGGCAAAGAAGAGCGTAAGCGCAACGGTAGGAACGCTGCGCACTGACAATACAGGATTTACAATAATTCTCGTATTTGTAGTTTATATATTTGCCGCATTGACATTCTTCCCTGCATTGGCGCTGGGACCTATCGCAGAACATCTGACAATATGGTTTTAAATAAATTTTGAGAAAGGGATGTAAATACAACATGTCTAACAAACAACAGAGAACAAAATTTATAACCGGGGACATATTGAAAAGCTCCATCACAGGAGCTTTTAAGAAGCTTGATCCGAGGTATATGATTAAAAATCCCGTTATGTTTGTCGTAGAGCTGGGATTCATATTGACTCTGATTATGTCAATCGTTCCAACCATATTCGGAGACGACGCTTCCCTCGGTTATCTGAGAACATATAACATAATAGTATGCGTTATCCTTTTCGTTACCGTACTGTTTGCCAACTTTGCGGAATCGGTTGCGGAGGGAAGAGGGAAGGCTCAAGCCGAAACTCTTAAAAAGACTAAAAAGGACACGATGGTCCGCCTCGTCAGGGCTGACGGAGTCGAAGAGACAGTAAGCGCTTCACAGCTCAAAAAGGGGGACATAGTGATGGTTAAGCAGGGAGAGCTGATTCCTAACGACGGAGAAGTAATCGAAGGAATCGCCTCCGTAGACGAATCAGCGATAACAGGAGAATCGGCTCCTGTAACAAGAGAAGCCGGAACAGATTTCTCATCGGTAACAGGCGGAACTACCATAGTCAGCGACTGGCTTAAGATAGAGATAACGTCAAAGCCGGGCGAATCCTTTCTCGATAAGATGATTGCTCTTGTAGAGGGAGCTTCAAGACAGAAAACTCCTAATGAAATAGCCTTGAATACCCTTTTAGTAGTGCTGACGATAATATTCCTTATCGTAGTCGTGACGCTTTATCCGTTCTCCACATATTCCGGAGTACAGATTCCTGTGTCTACTATGATAGCGCTCCTTGTATGTCTGATTCCGACCACTATAGGAGGATTGCTTTCAGCTATAGGTATCGCGGGTATGGACAGAGTTACGAGATTCAACGTAATAGCGCTGTCCGGAAAAGCCGTTGAAGCCTGCGGTGACGTAGACACGATGATACTTGACAAAACAGGAACCATAACCTTCGGAAACAGACTGGCGGCAGAGTTCTTCCCTGTAAACGGCAGGAAGAAAGAGGATCTTATCGACTTCGCGGTACTTAGCTCTCTTGTAGACCCGACCCCGGAGGGAAAGTCCACGCTTGCTCTTGGCCAGCAGATGGGAACGAGAGTAAACGTTGAAGAGGCCGGAAAGGATATGGAATTCGTAGAATTTACTGCTCAGACGAGAATGTCAGGCGCAGATACCAAGGACGGCCTTAAGATAAGAAAGGGCGCAGGAGACGCCATTAAGGAAATGGTTAAGGAGAACGGCGGCTCTATTCCTGAGGATTTGGATAAAATCGTATCTGAGATTTCAGGATTGGGGGGAACTCCTTTGGTAGTATCGGCGGATAATGTAATTTACGGCGTAATTTATCTGAAGGATACCGTAAAGCCGGGACTTGTGGAGAGATTCCAAAGACTCAGAGACATAGGCATTAAGACGATAATGTGTACGGGCGACAACCCTTTGACTGCCGCTACGATAGCTAAGGAAGCGGGAGTAGACGGATTCATCGCTGAGTGTAAGCCTGAGGATAAAATCGAAGCTATAAAGAAAGAGCAGTCCGAAGGCCATCTCGTAGCCATGACAGGCGACGGAACAAACGACGCTCCGGCTCTGGCTCAGGCAGACGTAGGGCTTGCGATGAACTCAGGGACTTCAGCGGCCAAGGAAGCCGCCAACATGGTGGATCTTGATTCTGATCCTACAAAGATACTCGAAGTGGTAGAAATAGGCAAGCAGCTTCTTATAACGAGAGGAGCTCTGACGACATTCAGTATCGCCAACGACATAGCGAAATACTTCGCTATCATACCGGCTATGTTTACGCTGGTTATTCCGCAGATGGATTTACTGAACATAATGAATCTGGCGACGCCTTTGTCGGCAATACTTTCAGCCCTCATATTCAACGCGATAATAATTCCTTGCTTGATTCCTATCGCGATGAGGGGAGTAAAATATAAACCTATGGGAGCTCAGAAAATGCTCGCCAAGAATATGGCTATATATGGCGTAGGCGGCGTAATCGTACCTTTTATAGGTATTAAGCTCATAGATATATTGGTGGCTCCGCTGCTGACGCTGATAGGCGTGGTGATGTAAGTAAGATAAGTAAGGAGGACGAAATGAAAAAATTTCTTAAATATTTTAAGCATGCGTTTCTGTTAACAGTGATAATGCTGATAATATGCGGTCTTGCTTATCCTGCGGCAATGACGGGACTGGGACAGGTGCTTTTCCCTAATCAGGCTAACGGAAGCCTTATAGATGAAGAGGGAAACCCTACTGAGGATCCTGAAGAAGCGATAGGCTCCGCTATAGTAGGCCAGGACTTCTCGGGAGACGCCAGATACTTCCAGGGACGTGTATCGAGCATAAACTATAACACTTATACGGAAGAGCAAAAGGAAAACGGAGAATACGGCGGAGTGAGCTCGGGAACATTCAACTACGGCGCTTCCAACCCTGACCTTAAGGCCAGAGTTGAAGAGGATGTAAATGAGTTTTTGGAAAGTCATCCGGGAGTTGAAAAGGGAGATATTCCGGCAGATCTTCTGACTGCCTCAGGCTCCGGCCTTGACCCTAATATTACGCCTGAATCGGCGGAAATTCAGATTCCTGCGATAGCGGAGGCGACGGGCCTCAGTGAGGAAGAACTGGCCGAAATCGTTGAAGAAAACACAGACAAACCGCTGCTTGGAATCTTCGGACACGAAAGAGTGAACGTACTCAAGTGTAACCTGGCAATAGCGCACGCTATAGGCGAAATATAAGAAAAGCCATATAAAAGAAGCAGACTTTATCCGGTCTGCTTCTTCTCGTGATAAAATACGGTAAAGGAGAAGAGCTATGGACGAAAACAGGCCAAGCCCGGAGAAGTTTCTTGAACGAATAAGGGCGGAGGAGAAGAAAGAAAAAGAAAAAAAGCGGGGCAGGCTGAAAATTTTTCTGGGATATGCCGCCGGAACAGGCAAGACGTATACCATGCTTGAGGTAGCTCATGAACTGATAAGAGAAGGTGTAGATGTGGTGGCCGGCTATATAGAGCCACATGACAGGCCTGAGACGGCCGCCATGGCGGAGGGAATAGAAGAGCTTCCTTTTAAAATGGTGGATTACAAGGGACGGCAGATTAAGGAGTTTGACCTTGATTTAGCTCTTATACGTCATCCGGAAGTTCTGCTGGTAGATGAGCTTGCGCACTCCAACGTTACCGGAAGCCGTCACCAGAAGAGGTATCAGGATGTAGAGGAATTACTTGACAATGGTATAAATGTATATACTACAGTCAATATACAGCACCTTGAGAGCCTCAACGATATTGTGGAGGGAATCACCGGAATAAAAGTTCATGAAAAGATACCTGATTATATCTTTGATGAAGCGGATCAGGTGAAGATGGTAGACATCGAGCCTGACGAGCTTATAGAACGCATGGAAGAGGGCAAGATATACGGAGAAAATCAGGCGCATAAGGCATTAGACAACTTTTTTCAGAAGAATAAGTTAGTAGCTTTGAGGGAGATGGGTATGCGCAGGATGGCCGATCGTATCAGTTATCTTTCTGAAAAGGCAGAAGCCGTTGGAGAGGAAAACCTTTCATCGGAGGAGCATGTTATGGTGTGCGTTTCACCGTCTCCGGCCAACGCAAAAGTATTGAGGACGGCCGCTCGTCTCGCAAATGCTTTCCACGCCAATTTTACGGCTCTTTATGTGGATACACGCGAATTTCAGAACATGAATGCGAAGGCGAAGCGTATGCGTGATGAGAATATGAGACTTGCAAGAACTTTAGGCGCAAAGCTCGTCACCGTATACAGCGACAGCGTAGATAGGCAGATAGCCGAGTATGCAAAGGCAAGCAGAGTAACGAAGATCGTTCTCGGAAAAACGAATCACCGAGATTTAATGCAGCAGTTCAGAAAAAATATGTTTTCTTCAGTTTCGCAGTATGCTCCCGACATTGACATATATATAATTCCTGATTATGAATATAAAACAGATAAAAAGAAAGGTACAAGACCGGCAAAAAAAAGGATTTTCATAAGTAATATATCCGTTGACTTGCTTAAGACGGCTGCTATAATCGTGCTTTATACCGCGGCGGGAATAGCGGCTGACAAGGCTGGAATAAGCGAGACTAACATAGTGATGATGTATCTTCTTGGTATAATCATAACAGCTATAAAGACAAGAGGATATCTCTGCTCCATGATAAGCTCCGTAGCTGGAGTGCTGATATTCAACTATCTTTTTACTGAGCCGAGATACAGTCTTGCAGCCTATAACCCGGAATATCTTTTGACATTTTCCCTGATGATGACGGTCAGCGTAGTAAGCTCGTGGGCAATGTCGAAAATACAAAAGCAGAACGAAGAGAATGCGAAAAGAGCTTACAGGACAGAAATTCTGCTGACTAACAGCCGTCGGCTGAGAAGAACATTTTCACGGAGGGCTGTAGGAGAAGAACTGGCTTATCAGATCCAGCGGCTCGTAAATCTTACGGTGATATATTATTGTAAGAAAGGCGATGAGACAGAAGAACCGGATTTTTATTTCCGCAAAGGCGTGAACTGTGAGATGTACGATGAGCTTAAGAAGGATTATACTGATATAAAAGAAAGCTCAGTCGTATCATGGGTTTTTAAGAACGGCCACAGAGCAGGCTGCACTACTCATACGCTTCCGGATGCAAGGGCTATGTATCTGCCGGTTATGGATGGAGAAAATGTGATGGCCGTGGTAGGTCTGGTGCTTGAGCAGCGAAGAGAAATAGGGGTATTTCAGTACGATATAATATCAGCCATTTTAGATGAAGCTGCTTTCGTGATAGAAAGGATAGACAGAATCGAAAAAATAAAAAAAGGGAGCTGAACGTAATATGTACCCTCTTTATCGGACAAACAAGTAAGGAGGGCACATATCAACGCTCTTCTTTTAATAAGGCCTCTTATAGAATCTGCCGCTTAGCTGGTCAGTTTTCAAGACGTTGATAAATGCCTTTTGGTCTATCTTTCTGATTTCAGAGACGACCTTGTCGATTTCTTCTCTGCCGACGACAGAATAGAGGATATGACGCGTAACTCCTTCGTACATGCCTACGCCGTTAATCATCGTAGCGTCATGGTGGGTCAGTTCTCGGAGCTTTTCATAAACCTCAACAGGCAACGAGGTGATGATGAGCAGCGTATTTTTCTGATACCTCTTGAAGAGAAGCTGTATAACCTGGGTGCCGGCGTATTGATATATTATGGAATACAGGGCTATATCAAAACCGAATAAGAGTCCCGCCATGGCAAGCAGTATCACGTTGGAAATTAAAATATAATTCCATGCGTCTATACCTTTCTTTTCAGAAAAATATATGGAAATAAAGTCTGTACCTCCTCCGCTGGCTCCGTATATCAGGCAGACGCTTATGGCTATGCTTCCTAAAATTCCGCCGAACACACTTATTAAGAGCAAATCGGAGGTTATTGTGACCGAAGGGAAGAAATCCGTGAGCAGGCTGGAAAGAAAGACTACGTAGAAAGAATATGCAGTAAATTTTTTACCTATATATTTAAACCCTATATATGCTGGAATCAGATTGAGAGGCATGTATATGGCTGAATAAGGTATTTCCGTTTCAAAAAATTGGCGGCCTGCTTGCTGAACTAGGACGGCAATACCGCTGAAGCCGCCGGGAATCAATCCTCCCGTTTGGACGAAACTGTTCAGATTGAAAGCTATTATCGCCGCCGCAGCGGTTAAGAAAATAAATGTAATGAATTCTTTTTTCAGTTTCTTTTTTTTCACTGTCATAATATCGTTACTCCTCAGTCTGCGGAAGCTTGCAGACGTCTATCCATTTTAGAGCATTTGAATATTTAAAAAGCTCGTCGCATGTAAATTCTATCGCACTGTTGGCGCTGCCGCAGGCGGGAAAGACTGTTTTGAATCTCTTTATGGATTCGTCGCAGTAAATTTTAACTCTGTCGTCCGTTATTCCAAAGGCGCATACGCCGCCTATGGCATGGCCTGTAAATTCTACCGTCTCTTCGGGAGAAAGCATCTTTGCTTTTTGAGCGAATCTCGCTTTAAACTTTTTATTATCTACCTTTGCGTCTCCGGCAGTCTGAATAAGTATGCAGCCAGCTTCTCCATCTTTAAAGGCCAATGTTTTGCATATCCTTGCGTTTTCCACGCCGACAGCCAGCGCCGCCAATTCCACAGTTGCACTTGAAACGTTAAACTCCATTATCCGTTCTTCGATACCAAGCTTTTTGAAATATTCACGCACTATCTTAATTGACATCTGTAATCCTCGCTTTTATGAATAATTTTAATCATCGCTTTACTGCCGCCGTACTCGCAGACTGCGTTCTGTGAATCATATGCTTATCTCATGCTGTTTAATGCAGAAACATTGCAGGTTTCTGCGGACATTATACCACAAAGCAAATTTGCCGGCGATGATTCAATGAACCCTACATTGCGGAAACGCCGAACATCTTAGTTTTGGGTTCATTATAGCACAATTTCCTCATTTTATACACATCGGCCATACTATTTGTTGACAAAAATGATTTGTTTTGTTAGAGTGGAAGTACTCGTAATTTTAAAAATGTATTAAGCATTTGATTTAATAATATTTGGGAGGAAACTTAATGGAACAAAAACAACAGGGTAACCATAAGGGGCAGTTCGGTTCTAACGTGGGATTCCTGATGGCCGCCATAGGGTCCGCAGTAGGACTGGGAAATCTCTGGGGATTTCCTTATAAAATGGGTGCCAACGGCGGATTCGGATTTTTGATTTTATATCTTGTGCTGGTAGTTCTTGTAGGATATGTGATTTTGCTGACTGAGCTGGCGTTGGGAAGAAAAACCGGCAAAGGCGTCGTGGGGGCTTATGAATCTTTATCCAAGAAATATGCTTTTATAGGATGGATGGGAGCAATAGCGCCTTGGCTGATTCTCTCTTTTTATTCGATGCTCGGCGGATACTGCATAAAATATGCAGTTGCAAACCTCGGAGACCTGTTTGGAGCTGGCTGGGGTACGGGCGGACAGGACAGTTCCGCTTTCTTTGGTGAATTTACCACAGATATGGTTCAGACTGTAGTATTTTCTCTTATTTTTGTAATATTGACGGTTTTGATAGTGAGGGGAGGCGTTTCCGGAGGGATAGAAAAATTTTCTTCAATAGCGATGCCAGCTCTCTTTGTAATGCTGGTAATAGTAATAATCAGAAGCGTTACGCTGCCGGGAGCGTCGGAGGGTCTCGCATTTATGTTTAAGCCTGACTGGTCGGCCTTTGAGGGAACCGGTTGGATAACAGTGCTTTCCGTTGCCGGAGGACAGATGTTCTTTTCACTTTCGCTGGGAATGTCTATAATGGTTGCTTACGGTTCATATATTCCAAAGGACCAGAATCTTGAAAGAAGCGCTCTTGTAATCCCTATAGCTGATACGGTGGTCGCCGTTATGGCGGGACTGGCTACAATGCCGGCCGTTTTTGCATCAGGACTTCAGCCTGGCCAGGGTCCGGGGCTGCTGTTTATAACCTTGCAGACGGTATTCAGCTCAATGGGAAAATTCGGTCCTTTGTTTGGCTTTTTATTCTATGGACTTGTATTCATAGCTGCGATTACATCTTCCATTTCTCTTTTGGAGGGAATTACTGCCGTTGCAATGGATAAAGCTATAGAAAAAGGGAAAAAACCTAACAGAAAAAAGATTGCCACTTTGCTTGGCGCAAGTATTGCCGTGACGGCTTCCCTGGTTTCCATGGATGGCCTCGGCGCAAACGGTTTTCCGCAGTTTTTCGGACAGCAGACATGGCTGGACGCTATAGACTTGATTTCGGAAGGTGTGCTTATGCCGCTAGGAGCATGTTATTGTGCGATAATAGTTCCTACTCAACTGGTTGACGATGAGGTTACTCTTAACGGAATAAAATTCAGGACAAAGGGATTTTATGACTTCTGCATTAAGTTCGTAGCTCCTGTAATGATGGTAATGGTTCTTTTGGGACAGCTCGATACATTCTTCGGGCTCGGAATGTTCAGCTAACAGGCTGATATGTGTGTCATACGGTATACGTGGTATTTTATAAGCGGGCTGCTTTGGCCCGCTTTTTTATTTTGTCTTAATTTACTGTAGTCCTTCTTAAAGTTTTCTTAATGGAAAACCGTTTATCATATATTTTGGAGCAGGAAGCCGTGCATACCTCTGCTGCTTGGCGTTGCCGGCGGCTGTCTGAAATTAAGCGCAGCAATAAAACGAGAGGAAGCTTAAAAGAGGCGGGCTTTTAATCTATGGACTTCAAGGCGGGAGGCCGCAGAGCCGTCCCTAAAGGAAAACGAAATGAGAATAATGACCGAAAGAGTTAATAAAGTTAGTAAGGTTAATAAAAAGAGAAGCCTTCTTGATGTGAAGCTTGGGAAATTTTATCTAAAACATCCGACGTTGGCGATAATACTTACTTTTGTCGGAATCCCCATTCTTACGACCGCTATAATAGGAGGAATAACTATTCTTGCAATATATCCCCTTGCAGCTGCGATAGCCTGACATGAAAGCTTGCGGCCAGGAAACATATCGAAAATAACGGCGCATATAAAATCTTTATGCCGTCTTAATATCTTTTTAGATTATATTTATACATTCTTAACCAATAATAATAGAGAATAAGGAACGTATTAAGAAATATTAAGATTTATGGCAGGTTAAGCGTGTATGATGGAGCATGTGAAAAAAAGAAAAAGATTGACGGCGTTTCAGACTATAACTGTAGGATTTGCCATCGTTATTTTAGTTGGCAGTTTGCTTCTCATGCTTCCTGTTTCCACAGCCGATGGTGAGAAAACGCCATTTATCGACGCGCTTTTTACTTCAACTTCAGCAGTCTGCGTAACAGGGCTTGTCATTCACGATACAGCCGAATATTGGTCAATGTTCGGACAGCTTATAATACTCTTATTGATTCAGATAGGAGGAATGGGAGTAATAACCGTAGTAGCTTCATTTCTCATCGTTTCAGGTCAGAGAATAGGTCTTATGCACAGAAGCGCTATGCAGGAAGCACTTTCTGCACCGAAAGTCGGCGGAATAGTACGTCTTGCGGGATTTATCATAAAGACAACTTTTATTATAGAAATATTGGGCGCATTGCTGCTTTCATTTGTATTTTGCAGAGAATTCGGAGCCGCAAAGGGCCTGTGGTATTCGATATTTCATTCGGTTTCTGCCTTTTGCAACGCAGGCTTTGACCTGATGGGCATAAAAGCACCCTTTTCATCTCTCACATCCTACAATGTAAATCCGGTAATAAATATTACGATAATGCTCTTAATAATCATCGGAGGGATAGGATTTCTTACATGGGATGATGTAAGGAGCAACGGAGGCAGAATAAGGAAATACAGATTGCAGAGCAAGACGATTGTTTTTGTTACTGCGGTTATGATTGGCGTTTCATTTCTTTATTTTTTTATATTCGAGTTTAAAGGAGAACCGATAGAGGAGAGAATATGGGAATCGCTGTTTCAAAGCGTTACGCCGAGGACGGCAGGCTTTAATACAGCGGATTTGACGCAAATGAGCGAAACGGGACAGCTGTTTACCATAATACTGATGATATTCGGAGGGTCTCCGGGTTCTACGGCAGGAGGAATCAAAACAACTACCGTGGCTGTATTGATAGCTGCATGTATAGCGACTTTCGGAAAGAGGGAAGAAGTTCGACTGTTTAATCGCAGTATTTCCGAAGAAACTGTTAAATATGCCATTACCATATTTATGATGTATATAATTTCTTTTTCAGTTGGCGGAGCTTTGATAAGCAATATAGAAGGAGTTCCTTTGATGTCTGGTCTTTTTGAGGCGGCTTCGGCAATAGGAACCGTAGGGCTTTCTCTTGGAATAACGCCTGGGCTTGGCGCCGCGTCAAAGGCAATTCTGATGGGACTGATGTTTCTTGGCAGAGTAGGAGGCTTGACTCTTGTGTTTGCAGCGATGTCAGGAGGACACAGAATTTCTTCAAAGCTGCCTAAAGAAAAAATAACCGTAGGATAAAGCTTAAAATAAAGAACAGCCTTTGGGGCGAGAGGGAGGAAAGAAGATGAAATCAATATTACTGATAGGACTCGGACGATTCGGAAAGCATATAGCGATTAAGCTTAACGAGCTTAACCAGCAGGTGATGGCTATAGACAAGAGCGAAGAAAAGGTAAATGCAATTTTGCCCTTTGTAACTACTGCCCAGATTGGAGACAGCACCGACGAAGAATTTCTTGCATCTTTGGGTGTGAGAAATTATGACGTGTGTATAGTAGCGATAGGCAGCGATTTTCAAAGTTCCCTTGAGACAACCTCGCTGTTAAAGGATTTAGGCGCTCAAAAAGTGGTTTCAAGGGCTGCAAGAGACGTGCAGGCAAAGTTTCTCCTGAGAAACGGTGCAGATGAAGTCGTGTATCCTGAAAAAGAAATAGCTACCTGGACTGCTGTAAAATGCAGCGGAAGTAATGTTTTGGATTACGTAGAGCTGGAGGAAGGTTATGTGTTAGTCGAGACCGGCGTTCCTAAAGCCTGGGCCGGAAGAACTGTAGGAGATATAAATATAAGACAGAAGCATAACGCAACTATAATGGCTCTAAGCAAAGATGGCAAGATGTTGTTTGACGTTTCCTCAGACACACGTCTTGAAAAAGGTCAGATAATGATTATTTTAGGAGAATATAACGAGCTGCAAAAGAGTTTGCATCTATGGGAGGTTTAACTGATTCTAAATGTATCCTCAAAGATGACGGATAAACGTTCAGATAAGCGAATGAGTTTTGTTCAGATAGATAAATATATTAGGGCTGGGAACGTGAATTCAGCTGTGTTATTATAAATGTAAATAGGGATTAGAAATACGGGAGGCGCCTAAATTGAAGAATATTGATTTTGAAGTTGCGGGCGGAAAAAACAATCACAGATCTAACCGCAGAGAAAACGCTGCGGCGAAAGAATATATAATCAACACACTTAAGAGCGTGGGAATACTTGGTGCGGCTACGATAATCGGATTGCTGTTCAGCAGATGGGGCTTTACGGAAGCAAATATAATAATAGTATACATACTCGGAGTGCTGATTATTGCAGTAATAACGGAGGGAAGAGTCTACAGCCTTGCTTCGTCGGTTGCCAGCGTTTTAGTTTTTAATTTTTTCTTTACCGACCCAAAGCTTACATTTTTAGCATATGACAATGGTTATCCCGCTACTTTTTTAATAATGTTTACTGTGGCCTTTATTGCAAGCTCCCTTGTGAAGAAGCTGAAGCGTAACGCAAAAGAGGCAGAGCTTGCAGCTTTGAGAGCCGGAGTTCTACTGGACACGAATCAGATTTTGCAAAAGGTAGATACTGACGAGGAAATAATTGAAGCGACAGCAGCTCAGCTTATAAAACTGCTGAACAGAGATATTATCGTATATGAGCTGGCAGATAAGGGACTTAAGGAACCGTTGTTTTTTCCATCGGAAAAGGGAAAGTCTTCAGAGGAATATCTGACGGATCAGGAAAGGGCGGCAGCCGTTTGGGTGTTTGAAAATAATACTCATGCGGGGGCGTCAACAGATAGTTTCGCAGACGCAAAATGCTTGTATTTGGCAGTAAGGTTCAACGACAGGGTTTTTGGAGTAATCGGAATAGATTTGCAAAAGGGAAGGCTCAATTCCTTTGAAAACAGTATAATGCTTTCCGTCTTGGGGGAATGTGCCCTTGCTCTTGAAAACGGCAGAAACTACAGGGAAAAAGAGAAAGCATCCGTATTGGCAAAGAACGAGCAGCTGAGGGCTGATTTGCTCAGAGCTATTTCACATGATTTAAGAACTCCCCTTACGTCGATATTCGGCAATGCAAGCAATTTGATTTTTGATGGCGACAGTTTTGAAGAGGAAGCAAAAAAGGTCATATACGAGGCTATATATGACGATTCAATGTGGCTTATAAATCTGGTGGAGAACCTGCTTGCAGTGACCAGACTTGAGGATGGGAGGATGGCGCTTTCAATGTCACCTCAGCTTATGGATGAAGTTATATCAGAAGCCCTTAGTCATGTTGATAAGAAACGTACATCGCATAAGATAAACTTCGATGAAAAAGAAGATTTTCTTTTTGTAAATATGGACGCAAGACTTATGGTTCAGGTAATAATAAACATAGTAGATAATGCTTTAAAGTATACTCCTCCAGGTTCGGAAATAAATATTGCTACAGACAGAGTTCAAGATAAGGCGATTGTTGAAATTGCCGATAACGGACCGGGAATATCAGACGAGGACAAGACGAAAATTTTCGACATGTTTTACTGCGGCAATAACAGTGTAGCAGACAGCCGAAGAAGCATTGGTCTGGGACTTTATCTGTGCAAAACCATAGTCAGCGCTCATGGAGGAACTATAGAAGTAAGGGACAACGTACCAAAGGGTACTGTTTTCAGAATAATATTGCCTGCCGGGGAGGTGAAGGTTCATGAATAAAATGTTAATATTGGTGGTCGAAGATGACGCGCCGGTCAGAAATCTTATAACTACTACTCTTAAAGCGCATGATTACAGATATATCGTAGCGCCAAGCGGCGAACAGGCCATAATGGAAGCCTCTTCACACAATCCTGACGTCATACTTCTTGATCTGGGACTTCCTGATATGGACGGCGTGGAGGTTATAAACAGAGTGAGATCCTGGTCCAACATGCCGATAATAGTAATAAGTGCTCGGAGCGAAGACGCAGACAAAATAAAAGCGCTTGACGCAGGAGCGGACGATTATCTTACCAAGCCGTTTTCGGTCGAAGAGCTGCTGGCCAGAATAAGGGTAATGCAGCGGCGGCTTGCCGCTATGCAGGCAGAGCCGTATTCTGTCGCTTCAGTATTTGAGAATGGAGAGCTTAAGATAGATTATTCGGCTGGATGCGCATACCTTAAAGGAAAAGAATTGCATTTGACGCCGATAGAGTATAAAATTTTATGTCTTTTGGCAAAGAATGTCGGAAAAGTATTGACACACACGTTTATTACGCAGAAAATATGGGGTAGCAGCTGGGAAAACGACGTGGCTTCCCTGCGAGTATTTATGGCGACCTTGAGAAAGAAAATCGAGGCAGAGCCGGGTTCGCCTCAGTATATTCAGACACATATAGGGGTGGGCTACAGAATGATGAGAATCTGAAAAGATCTGAAGGAGCAAGAATGAATTTTTTAGAAGAAAGAATAGCAAAAGACGGAATAGTAAAAGAAGGGAATGTTCTTAAGGTCGACAGCTTTTTAAATCATCAGATGGATATTGAGCTGTTTAACCTGATGGGCGCTGAATTTAAAAGGCGCTTTGAGGGGGATGAAATAAATAAAATTCTGACGATAGAAGCATCCGGCATAGGCATAGCCTGCATAGTGGCTCAGCATTTTAACGTACCCGTTGTTTTTGCAAAAAAATCTAAAAGTGTCAATATTTCAGGCGAGGTATATACTGCCGAGGTTGAATCGTTTACCCATAAGAATAAAAATCAGATAATAGTATCGAAAAAATTTCTTAAAGATGAAGACAAGGTTTTGATAATAGATGATTTTCTGGCTAATGGCTGTGCGCTTCAGGGCTTGATAAAAATTGTAAGTGAAGCCGGCGCCTCTGTTTCCGGCATAGGAATAGCGATTGAAAAGGGCTTTCAGAACGGAGGCAGGATAATAAGAAATCTTGGGTATCATCTTGAGTCGCTGGCTATAGTGGACGGAATGAATTATGAGACGGGTGAAATCAAATTCAGAGAGTCTTAGTGAGAGAAAAATTTATAGAGAGAGCATTTTTCTATCTCGCTTGCATTGAAACGTGATGATGTCCACATGCCAAAAATGAAAACAAAATGAAAATAAAACGCCGCCGTCCTCTGTGCACAGCGGCATTTTATTTTTCATAGGCTATATCTCCGACTCCGCTTAAGATAAGCCTTGGCCTGTATGGAAACAGACTTATATCTGACGTTGAAGTAACTCCTGAAAGAACCAGTATTGTGTCCAGTCCTGATTCTATACCGGCCACTATATCCGTATCCATACGATCGCCTATCATGGCAGCCTCGTCAGAGTGGATTCCCAGCATTCGCAGACCGGTTCTCATCATCAGAGGATTCGGCTTGCCTATGAAATAAGCTTTTTTTCCTGTAGCCATTTCGATGGGAGAAATCAGAGCTCGGCATGCGGGAGCTATTCCTTCAGTTGTAGGGCCTGTTAAGTCGGAATTTGTGCCTATAAGCTTGGCTCCTCCCAATACAAGAGAAACGGCCTTATTGACAGTTTCATAACTATAGGTATGGCTTTCACCGACTATCACGTAGTCGGGATTTTTATCTGTGATGGCGATTCCCTCCTGGTACAATGCGCCTATCAAACCAGAATCGCCGATAACGTAAGCGCTGCACTGCGGAGACTGCTGGCTGACGAATTTAGCAGTGGCCAGGGCGCTGGTATAAAAATGAGTTTCATCTACGTCAAGTCCCATAGTTTTTAGCTTAAGCTTGAGTTCAAGCGGAGTCTTGCTGCTGTTATTGGTCAGAAATAAAAATTCTTTATTATTTTTGTAGAGCCAGTCCACAAACTCTTTTACACCAGGCAGCAACTTGTCGCCGTGATATATTACGCCGTCCATATCGCATATGAAGCCTTTTTTCGCTTTAAGTTTTTCCATATACTCTCCTCCTTTCAGCTTATATTATATGCCAATATCTCGTTTTTTAAATCAAATCGAGGTAAAATACATGTAAAGATTGGCTGTAAAAAGTTTATGGGTATTTGAAAACAGGCCTTGTTATATTGCGTTTAGTCTTTGAACGCCCATAATATTATAGTTTATCTTATCCCTCTGCGTCTGTTTTTTTATATATTACGGCTTAGAAGCAGTATGCTTTAGATGCTGTAATTTCCTTTTTATAATTACTAATTTTGACGGTATTTTATTTGGCGGAATTCAGTAACGGTGGCAGCAGAATAATCAAAATACGTCAATGACGGTAAAAAACACATAAACTGACGGGGAAACCTATATATTATAAATTTTCATAACAAGTTATAAATATAATAAAATTTTTTGCAGTGCACTATACGGTACTGTGTTCAGTACGATGCAATAAAATTTATTTTTTTGTATAAACAGTGTTGCATTTCCTGAAATGTTATGTATAATAATTATATTATTTTAATTTTTATGCATAAGCTGAATGGGCATATAAATTGTGAGAACAGGCGACCCATAAAAGCCGACAGCGTATAAAACTAAATCCCTGCAAAGAAAAACAAGCTTGCAGGAAATCATAAAAATACAGGAGATATAGTGGGATGGAAAAAGAAAAAGTAATTTTGGCGTACTCCGGCGGATTGGACACTTCAGTTATCATGGCATGGCTCAAAGAAAATACAGACTTTGATATAATTGCCGTATGCTGTGACGCCGGACAAAAAGAAGATTTTGAAGCTATCGAGAAGAAGGCTTTGACTACAGGGGCAAGCAAGGCATATACTCTCGATATAAGAGAAGAATTCATTACAGATTTCATATGGCCGACGCTGAAAGCAGGAGCCATATATGAAGGTCAGTATATGCTGGGAACCTCCATGGCAAGACCTCTTATGGCAAAGAAGCTGGTAGAGATTGCGGAAAAGGAAAACGCATTTTACATAGCCCACGGATGTACGGGCAAGGGCAACGATCAGGTGCGTTTTGAAGTGACCGTAAAAGCGCTGAATCCGGCCATTAAAATCATAGCGCCATGGCGCTCATGGGATCTTCATTCCCGTGAAGAACTGATAGAATATGCAAAAGAACATAATATTCCTATCAGCCAGACTACAAAGAAGATATACAGCCGTGATGAAAACATCTGGCATATAAGTCATGAGGGAGGAGAGCTGGAAAACCCATGGAACGAACATCTCGACAGTATTCATGTTCTCAGCGTTCCGCCTGAAAAAGCGCCTGACAAACCTGAATACGTGGAAATAGAATTTGAAAAGGGAATTCCGGTCGGAATAGACGGAGAAAAAATGGATTGTATTTCTCTTCTCACAAAGCTTAACGAGATGGGCAGCAGAAACGGAGTGGGAACGGTGGATATTATCGAAAACCGTCTCGTGGGCATGAAGTCGAGGGGCGTTTACGAGACCCCCGGCGGAACCATACTGTTTGCCGCACACGAGGGGCTGGAACAGTTGATATTGGACAGAGATACAACCCAGTACAAGAACATCGTTGCGCAGAAATTTTCCCAGCTGGTATATGACGGATTATGGTATACGCCTCTGAGAGAAGCCATAAGCGCTTTTGTGGATTCTACTCAGAAGCTTATTACAGGAACAGTAAGAATGAAGCTTTATAAAGGCTCGGCAACAGTTACGGGAAGAAAAGCCGTATATTCGCTTTACAATGAAGAATTCGCAACCTTCAGCAAGGACGAAGTTTATAACCAGAGCGATGCGGAAGGCTTTATCAACCTTTTCGCTTTGCCGCTTAAAATACGAGCTATACAGAAAATAACCGTAGAAGGAGGAAACGTAAATAATGAAGCTTTGGAAAGGAAGGTTCTCAAAGGCGGCGACTTCATCCGCTGATGAATTCAACGCCTCCATAGAATTTGACCGCAGACTTTACAGCGAGGACATAGAAGGAAGCATAGCCCATGCTAAGATGCTGGCAAAACAAGGCATAATATCCTGCGAAGACAGCGATAAGATTATCGAAGCACTCGAGAAGATCAGAGAAGATATAGAGGCCGGAATAATAGAATTTTCAGCTGAGTCGGAGGATATTCATATGAATATCGAGGCGATCCTTACAGAGAGGATAGGAGAAACGGGCAAAAAGCTTCATACGGCCAGAAGCAGAAATGATCAGGTTGCCGTGGATTTCCGCCTTTACCTGAAAAAAGAGACAGCTGAAACAGACAGACTAATCGCTGCTTTGAACGAGGCGCTGCTCAAGTTGTCAAAGGAGCATACCGACACCGTGATGCCGGGATATACCCACTTGCAGAGAGCGCAGCCGGTTACGCTGGCATACCATCTGCTCGCTTATTATCAGATGTTTTCAAGAGACAGGGAAAGGTTTGCAGACTGTCTGAAGCGCATAGACAGATTGCCGCTGGGAAGCGGAGCTCTGGCCGGAACCACTTATGATACCGACAGGGAATTTCTGGCGAAGGAGCTGGGCTTCTCACAAGTTTTACCAAATGGTATGGATGCTGTCGCAGACAGGGATTTCGTTATTGAGTTTATCCAGTGCTGCGCCTTAACCATGATGCACCTGTCAAGGTTTTGCGAGGAGCTCATAATGTGGAGTACGGTAGAATTCGGCTTCATTGAGATAGACGACGCCTTTTCCACCGGCAGCAGCATAATGCCTCAGAAGAAGAACCCTGATATGGCGGAGCTTATAAGAGGAAAGACTGCAAGAGTATACGGAGACCTTATGACGCTGCTTGCTTTATGTAAATCTCTTCCTATGGCATATAACAAGGACTTGCAGGAGGATAAGCTTCCCGCTTTCGACGCCGCAGATACCGTAAAGGCTTCCGTCTCCATATTTACTGAAATGATTCTTACGATGGAGGTCAAAAAGGAAAAGATGGAGCAGGCTGCCAAATACGGATATATGAACGCCACCGACGCAGCAGACTATCTTGTCTCCAAAGGGATACCTTTCAGAGACTGTCATGAGATAATAGGCAAAATCGTTCTTCATTGTATCGAAAAAGGCATTGCAATAGAGGAAATGACCATAGAGGATTTTAAGTCGTTTTCGCCGGAGTTTGAAGAGGATATATACGATAAGATTTCTGTAAGAAGCTGCATAAAAGCTAAAAAGTCAAAAGGCTCAACGTCTTTTGAGAGCGTAAAGGAGCAAATTGCGGCTATAGAAGGCAGAAAATAAATTAAAGCTCAAAAGTCCGGTGCGGCGGACGAGGCAATGAAGCGAAAGTTTTGCCTGCGTCGTAGGAGAGAAAAGGCCGAAAGCTTTGACGATACCGGACAAGGCAAAATGACTAACGGGCTTTAACATGAGAATACAGGCAGCAGGCTGTCCGCTTTATGAGTTTTCGGGACAGCCTGTTTTATTGTAATGAAGATTTCGGCTAACAATGAAACCGTATAGCTAATATAAACCGATGACTAAGATATCCAAGGAATTTTCTCAGGCAACATTTCAGAACATTTGTTTGCGCATATATCTTTGCTGTGATACAATATTTCCATAAGCCACAATATGACTTTTCAGAATGAGCCGACGCAGGAGGAGAACGGCGGTTTATAAGCGGAAATACTCATAAATTTACATTTTTAATGGGCATAATATGTGGTATATTGAAACAGATAGAAAATGAAATGAGATTAAGTGGCGGCAGCCATGAAAACACGGAAAGGAGAAAGTTTATGCCCGGGTTCAGAATACATTCGAATTATAAAATGACAGGCGATCAGCCGAGGGCTGTGGAAATCCTTGCAAACGGCATTTTACAAGGTAAGAGAGCCCAGACTCTAATGGGTGTTACCGGCTCTGGCAAGACTTTCACCATGGCTAATATCATAGAACGTGTGCAGAGGCCAACCCTTGTCATTTCTCACAACAAGACTCTTGCAGCCCAGCTTCACGGAGAATTTAAGGAATTTTTCCCTGAAAACGCAGTGGAATATTTTGTGAGCTACTATGATTATTATCAGCCGGAGGCATACGTTCCATCAACTGATACGTATATAGAAAAGGACTCTCAGATAAACGACGAGATAGATAAACTGCGCCATTCGGCAACTGCATCGCTGGCAGAACGCCGGGATGTCATCATCGTCGCCAGCGTTTCCTGCATATACGGTCTGGGAAGCCCTATGGATTATGAAAACCAGATGCTTTCTCTGAGACCCGGAATGGAAAAGAGCAGAGGGGAAATTCTGCGTAAGCTTGTGGATATTCAGTACAGCAGAAATGATTTGGCCTTTGAACGGGGAAGCTTTCGCGTCAGAGGAGATGTAATCGACATATATCCTGCCGGCGGAGAATCGGCTGTACGGGTAGAGCTGTTCGGAGACGAGGTGGAATCCATAAAGGAAATAAATCCGGTGACGGGAGAAATAACAGGCTCACGCGACCATATAGCCATATTTCCCGCGTCTCACTATGTGACGTCTCCTGAAAATATGGAAAAAGCTCTTAAGACTATAGATGAGGAGCTTGAAGAAAGAGTAAGGTGGTTTAAGGACAGAGGAAAGCTTTTGGAAGCGCAGAGAATAGAGCAGAGGACGAGATACGACCTTGAAATGCTCAGAGAGGTGGGTACGTGTAAAGGTATTGAAAACTACTCGAGGCATCTCAACGCATTGCCTGCCGGAACGAGGCCGTACACTCTTATAGACTATTTTCCGAAAGATTTTCTCATAATGATAGACGAATCTCACGTCATGCTGCCGCAGCTGAGGGCGATGTACGAGGGAGACAGATCGAGAAAATCTTCGTTGGTTGAATACGGCTTCAGACTTCCGTCTGCGCTGGATAACAGACCGCTGAAATTTGACGAGTTTAACAGCCTCGTAAATCAGATAATGTTTGTCAGCGCAACGCCGGCCCAATATGAGAGAGAACAGTCCGGCGGCATAGACGCGGAGCAGATAATCCGGCCCACAGGGCTTTTGGATCCGCCTATCGAGGTTCATCCTACCGACGGCCAGATAGATCATCTGATAGGAGAAATTAAGAAAACCACAGCCAGAGGGCAGAGAGTGTTTATAACGACTCTGACCAAGAAGATGGCCGAAAGTCTTACGGATTACCTTAAAGGGGTAAATATTAAAGTAAGGTATCTTCATTCGGAGATAGACACTCTGGAAAGGCTTGAAATAATCAGAGATCTGAGAATGGGAGCCTTCGACGTTCTTGTAGGTATCAACCTGCTCAGGGAAGGTTTAGATATTCCCGAAGTTTCTCTGGTTGCCATTCTGGATGCGGATAAAGAGGGATTTTTGCGAACGGAAACATCGCTGATACAGACGATAGGCCGTGCTGCGAGGAATGTAGACGGAAGAGTCATAATGTACGCCGACGGAATAAGCAAAGCAATGAAGTCAGCCATAGATGAAACAGAAAGGCGAAGAAACATTCAGAAAGCTTATAACGATGAACACGGAATAACGCCTAAGTCAGTCAGCAAATCCATCCGTTCAGTTATCGAAGCGACCCATGTGGCAGAGGAAGAGGATATTTACAAAGGAAAGAGTCCTCTTGAACTTACAAAAAAAGAACTGAAAGATTATATAAAGACTTTGGAGAGCGAAATGAAGCAGGCCGCCGCAGATTTGCAGTTTGAGCGGGCAGCTCAGCTCAGAGATAAAATATTTGAATATAAAGTCAGGCTGTAGAACCCGGGAAAATTTACAGAACCCCGGAAACCTATAAAACTCCGGGGAATCAAAAAAACGGCGAACGCTTAAAACGCAGGAATTCCCGGAGACTCCCGGGGAGTAGCGAAGAACGCAGGAATTTCCGGAGAACCCCGGGGAGTACCTGAGAATACCGGAGCGAATAGTAAGAAAACTCTTTAGGGGCGGGATATCAGCATGACGACAGGAGAAAAACAGTATGGCAAAAGACATAATAATAAGAGGAGCTAACGAGAATAATCTGCAAAATCTCTCGGTAACCATACCGAGAGACAAATTTGTAGTTTTTACAGGACTTTCCGGTTCGGGAAAATCCTCCCTCGCTTTCGACACTATATATGCCGAGGGGCAGAGAAGATATATGGAGAGCCTTTCCTCCTATGCAAGACAATTTTTGGGACAGATGGAAAAGCCGGACGTCGAATATATCGAAGGGCTGTCGCCGGCAATTTCGATTGATCAGAAAACTACCAGCAGAAACCCACGCTCCACTGTGGGAACTGTGACGGAAATACATGATTATCTGAGACTTTTATATGCAAGGATAGGCAAACCTCACTGCCCTGTCTGCGGCAAGCTGATAACAAGTCAGTCGGTAGATCAGATGGTAGACACGATAATGGAGTTCCCGGAAGGAACCAAGCTTTTGGTTTTGGCTCCCGTCGTAAGAGGACGCAAGGGAGAGCACGAAAAGGTGCTTGAAAGGATAGCCAAAGAAGGATTTACCCGAGTCAGAGCGGACGGAGAAATCAAGCTGCTCAATGAAGACGAGATAAAGCTGGAAAAAACCTTCAAGCACAATATAGAAATAGTGGTAGACAGAATAGTAGTGAAGCCGGGTCAGGAGGGAAGAATATCCGAAGCCTGCGAGCTTGCCATGGCTCATGGTGACGGACTTGTAAATGTGATTGGAGATTTCTACGACCACCATTATGAGAGAACATTCAGCAGTAAGCTGGCTTGTCCCGAGCATGGAGTCAGCGTGGAAGAGCTGGAGCCGAGAATGTTCTCGTTTAACGCGCCTTTCGGAGCGTGTCCCGCATGCAACGGAATAGGATTTACGCAGAAGCTTAATCCCGACAAAGTGATAAATTATGATTTGAGCATACCCGGCGGAGCGCTGAACACCATATTCGGCTCCATGGAATTCAGCGGCTTTTACCGCCAGATGGTAAACGCACTGGCTGAGGATAACGGAGTCGATATAGAAAAACCTCTTAAGGAGCTGCCGGAAAAATTCATAAAGGAGCTGCTTTACGGAACAGAAGGCAGACATATTCAATATTATTACGTCAGCAACAATACGGGAGCCAGATCGCTTCAGGACAGACCGTTTGAAGGAGTTATAAACAACATCGAACGCCGTTACAGGGAAACGTCCTCCGAGTATTTCAAAAATAAGATGGAAGATTATATGAAGATTGACCTCTGTCCGGAATGCCGAGGCAAAAGGCTAAAACCTGAAATTCTCGCGGTAACGGTGGGCGGGAAAAATATAGCCCAGCTTTCCGATATGTCCATAAGAGAGGCTCTCGCTTTTGTCGAGGGACTGGATATTTCCGAAAAGGACAGGAAAATCGCATATCAGGTATTGAAAGAGATAAAATCGAGACTGAAATTCCTTATAGACGTTGGTCTCGATTATCTTACCCTCAGCAGAGCGGCAGGGACCCTTTCCGGCGGAGAATCGCAGCGAATAAGGCTGGCGACACAGATAGGATCCAGCCTGGTGGGTGTGCTGTATATATTAGATGAGCCGAGTATAGGCCTTCACCAGAAGGACAATGAAAAGCTTCTGGCAACCCTGCGACATCTGACGGATATAGGCAATACTCTGATAGTAGTGGAACATGACGAAGATACCATGTACGTAGCCGACCATATCGTAGACATAGGACCGGGAGCAGGCGTAAACGGCGGCAGGCTGGTGGTTCAGGGAACCGTTGATGAAATCAAGGCATGCAAAGAGTCTCTCACAGGTCAGTACCTTTCCGGCACAAAGAAAATCACAGTTCCAAAGGAGAGAAGACCGGGCAACGGAAAAAAACTGACGGTAAAAGGCGCGCGTCAAAATAACCTTAAAAACGTCGATGTTGAATTTCCTCTCGGAAAGCTCATCTGCGTTACCGGTGTTTCCGGCTCGGGAAAGAGCAGCCTGATAAATGAGATACTTTATAAGGGAGTTTCAAGAATAACTAACAGAACTTTAGAAGAGGCAGGAGAGCATGATGAAATCCTTGGAATTGAAAATATAGATAAGGTTATAGATATAGACCAGTCGCCGATAGGAAGAACGCCCAGATCCAATCCGGCCACATATACAGGAATGTTTACGGGTATAAGGGATTTGTTCGCCGGACTCCCTGAGGCCAAGATGAGGGGGTATGGAAAAGGAAGATTTAGCTTTAACGTTAAAGGCGGGCGTTGCGAAGCATGCGGTGGAGATGGTATAATAAAAATTGAGATGCATTTTTTGCCTGACGTTTATGTCCCTTGCGAGGTATGCAAGGGTCACAGATATAACAGAGAAACTCTTGAAGTAAAGTATAAGGGTAAAAATATCTTTGACGTTTTGGACATGAGCGTGACGGAAGCATTGGAATTTTTCAAGAATATACCGAGCATAAGCAGACAGCTCAATACCTTGGAAGAAGTGGGTCTTGGTTATATCAAGCTGGGGCAGCCTTCCACTCAGCTTTCCGGAGGAGAGGCTCAGAGGGTGAAGCTGGCGACTGAGCTGTCAAAGCGAAGCACGGGAAAGACGCTTTACATTTTAGATGAACCGACTACAGGACTGCATTTTGCGGACGTGGATAAGCTTATATCGGTGCTTGACAAGCTGGTAGACGCAGGCAACACCGTTGTGGTTATTGAACACAACCTGGATGTCATCAAGAGAGCCGACCACATCATAGATTTGGGATCTGACGGCGGAGACAGGGGCGGAACCATAGTGACCGTCGGAACTCCTGAAGAGGTGGCTCAATGTGAGGAATCATACACCGGACAGTTCTTGAAAAAACTTTTGTAATTAGGACGGAGGACATCCAGATGAAAAAGAACATCAATCTGACCATGCTGACTGATTTTTATGAACTCACCATGGCCAACGGCTATTTTGAAACAGGTATGGCAGATGACATAGCCTATTTCGATATGTTTTTCAGAAAAGTTCCCGACGGCGGAGGCTATGCTATAATGGCCGGCGTGGAACAGCTGATAAGCTATCTCAAAGAGCTTAGGTTTACAGACGAGGACATAGAATTTTTGAGAAGCAAAAATATATTTTGTGAAGACTTTCTTCAATATCTCAAAAATTTCAAGTTTGAATGTGACGTGTGGGCAGTGCCGGAGGGCACTCCGATATTTCCTCATGAGCCTGTAATCACCGTTCGCGGTCCTGTAATGCAGGCACAATTCATAGAAACCATGGTTCTGCTTACAGTGAATCATCAGAGCCTTATAGCCACAAAGGCGAACCGCATAGTAAGAGCGGCGCAGGGCAGGGCGGTAATGGAATTCGGAACGAGGAGAGCTCACGGTGCGGATGCAGCAATATACGGCGCAAGAGCGGCTTATATAGGAGGCTGCGCCGGAACCGCCTGTGCAATAGCAGACAGAGACCACGGAATCAAGGCTCTGGGAACTATGGCGCACAGCTGGGTACAGATGTATGAGGACGAGTATTCGGCCTTTAAAAAATATGCGGAGATTTATCCAGACAACTGTACGCTTCTTGTCGACACTTACAATGTTCTGAAATCGGGTGTACCTGCGGCCATAAAGGTTTTCAAAGAAATGAAGCCTAAAAACATGGGAATCAGAATAGATTCAGGCGATGTTGCTTACCTTACAAAACGGGCGAGAGCAATGCTGGACGCCGCAGGACTTGAAGACTGCAAAATAGTGGTTTCCAATTCCCTCGATGAATATATAATCAGGGACGTAATCATGGAGGGCGCCTGCATTGATTCATTCGGAGTAGGGGAGCGGCTGATAACGGCCAAATCCGAGCCTGTATTCGGAGGCGTTTATAAGCTGGTAGCCCTTGAATCGGCAGGCAAGCTGATCCCTAAGATAAAAATTTCCGAAAACGTTGAGAAGATCACAAATCCGGGCTTTAAAAATCTATACAGACTCTATGACAAGGAAACAGGAAAGATTAGGGGAGATGTAATAACCGTCTTTGATGAAACCGTACCTGAGGTTGACGAGTATGAAATTTTCGACCCTAACGCAGTATGGAAGCGTACCAAGGTGAGAAATTATTTCGTCAAGGATTTGAGAGTTCAGATCTTTAAAAAGGGAGAATGTGTATATGAAAGCCCTTCGGTAGATGATATTCGTGATTACTGCAAAGAACAGGTGGAGACTTTGTGGACTGAAACTTTGAGATTTGAAAACCCTCAGACCTATTATGTCGATTTGTCGCAGAAGCTCTGGAATATGAAGAACGATTTGCTCAAAGAGCTGGCCGGTAAATAATTTTAAAGCAGAAATAATGCAATGTTAAGAATTATTTAAAGAATTTCTTTTGCAAGCTGTTGTATAATCATTACAGTAAGATAATTAAGGGATTTTTACAAAAGGGGAATGGAATGAAAAAGATTTATATATTACTCACCAAGAGCAATACTGTTTGCTCGAAAATCATATATAAATTTACAAAGGGCAAGTATACTCATGCTTCGATTTCTTTGGACGCAAACTTTGACCATATGTACAGCTTCGCAAGAAAATACAGATATGCAACTCTCCCTGCGGGCTTTGTCAGAGAGAACATATACGAGGGTATTATGGGAGATTCTGATGAAATGAACTGCGCCGTATACGAGCTGGAAGTAACCAATCTTACTTATTTAAAGCTTAAGGCTCTTTTATGCAACATGGAAAAGAATAAGGACGAGTACGGATATAACATCAGAGGATTACTTGGCTGTATATTCGATAAGAAGCTGGGAAAAGAAAAACATTTTTATTGCTCAGAATTTGTTTATTACGCGCTTGTCGAATCGGGAGCCATAAAGGACAAAGGGAGACTTGGAGAGATAGTTAAGCCTATGGATTTGAGGAAGCTTCCAGAGACCAGAGAGGTTTTCAGCGGCGATATAGGTCTACTGAGGAACATAGGTATAGCCGTATAAGGGCAAATAGCACAAAAGAAATTATGCTCCGTTTGCAAGATAACCGGAAAGGTTATGCAGGCGGAGCATTTTGGTTTATATGTATATGTGCGCAGAACCTCTGCTGGCAGGTTCAAGCCATGAGGCTCCTGAAAATACTAAAGCAGACAATTATCTATTGAATCTGAAAAGATTGTGTAAGCCTCATCAAAGGTAAGCGTTCCGTTCACGGTGTTCCTTATAAGCAAGCCTAAAAGCTTTTCGTACTTGTTATCATTTATATAATTGAAAATACCTCGGCCGCAGCAGAATGGTATTGATTCCTTGAGCAGGCGATGACCGGGATAAGTAAGCAGTATTTTTTCGTTATCATATATGTGTTTGTGGGGTGAAACTCCGCCCAGATAAGTAAAAGCCTCAGCCATAGCGGGACTGCATGCCCAGCGTATGAATTCAAGGGCGGCTTCAGGCTCCTTTGCCGATTGTGATATGCTTAAGGAAGCTCCTATGAAGGCAGGCCGTTTTCCCGGTATAGAAGCGAAGCCTATCTGACTTCCCGTTTGACCGGACGTCATTTGAGACAGACTGGAGGAAAAATTGTAATATAGAATTTCCATAGCCGTTTTCCCTTGAATAAAATTGTTGATATTAGCGCCGCCCCAATAATCATCAGGGTTTGGAAGCGAGTATGCGAAATGATTCGAGTAATTTTGCATAGCCGTTTGCGCTACCGTCTTGTCTACCTTTACATGTCCGTCGACTATAGACGTTTTGCCTCCGAAGGCCCTGAATCTCATTTCAAAGTCGGTGCATATGCCGGATGTTGTAGTCAGAGAGGAAGAGGTGCCGTAGTCTACAGGAGAATCCGGATTGTATTTTTTTGTGAAAAATTTAGATATATCGTTAAATTCCTCGAAGGTGGTTGGAACGTGCAAATCGCCACCGAATTTTTCATAGAACATTCTCTTGAGCGTAGGGTCGTCAAACAGGTCTTTTCTGTAAATAAGCACTTGCGTTCCAATATCGTAAGGTATGCCGTACGGCACACCATCGAATACAGCATATTCGTCGATAAGCTCAGGTATCATATTTTTTGTAAGCTCGCGAAAAACGCTGTCTTTTAGAGGAAGATATTTTTCCTTTGCATAGATGGGGAGCATAAATAGATTGGATCTGAATATATCGAAAACCTTATCTGAGCTTTCATTTGCGAGAGTATCGTACATTTCATTGGGCGGCATAGCCATGGCGTTGACAGAAATACCCGAATCCTTTTCAAATTCCGGAATAAGCTTTTCGAGGGCGGCAGAGGCAGAGCCCTTTACCAACAGAAAATTCAGCCTTCTTTTCTTTGATATGTTGGGAAATTCTGTTTTCTGGCGAAATCCGTTCGGTTGACACAGGCGTATGTTTTCTTTTTGAGAGCATTTCTTGATGGGATTTTCTTCTGCGAGATATTTTTGAAGGAAATCGGCAGCCATTGCTCCAAGGTTAGTGAAATTTAAAAAATACGGCGTATATCTAATGTCCTCCGAAGGAAACGAAAAGGCAGAAAGAGCAACGATGTCGGGACATTTTTTATCGTTGACACGATAAACGTATCGTATGCTGTTTACAAAACTTTCGGAGGTGGTGATAACAACATCGAAGGGCTTTTCCTCCATACACAGTTCAAAAAGCTGCGATACGGAAGCGACCGCATTGATTTCAAGTGTTTTACGTTCAAATACATAAGAAGAGGCGCTTAATTCTTCGAGTATGGCCTTTTCTGTTTCATTTTCCTCTGTGAATACAGAGGCTCTTCTGACGATGGCAATCTTATTGAATTCATGCTCCGTTATATAATCGGCTATCTCTTTGCCGGCCTTTTCGTAATCTAAAGAAAGGAAAAAGCTTTCGCTGCAAGGCTTTCGCTCAAGGAATAAAACGAAAGCTCCGGCTTGGCTAAGAGGTTCATAGAGGGCGGAACGGTCAGTACAGCAGGAAACGGAAATAACGCCGCAAACTCTCATTCTGGCGGAAACATTAACGGCTTTGAGCTCCTTGTAAGGCATATCGTTAGTTAAAAATAAGAGAATTTGGTGACCCTGAGCCTCTAAGCGGGCCTCTATAGCTGAAAAGATGTCAGAATATTTTTTCTCTGATAGATTAGGCAGGATGACAGCAACATTGTCGGTTAAAGCTGAAGGTTTTCTAAGCTGCTTGGCCTGAGCGTTCAAACTGTAGCCAAGTTGTCTGGCGGCAGCCTCAACCGCTTTGATTTTTTCGACGCTGACATTTCCCTTTCCGTTTAAAACATTCGATACGGTGCCATGGGAAACGTTAGCCAACTGAGCAATATCTTTAATCGTAGCCATATTCTAAACTCTCCTTATAATTCCTATAAACAAAATAACATATTTTGTATAGAAAAACCATAAAAAACCAAAAACAGAAAAAATAAAAAAATAATTGACACGTTCAAATTGTGAATGTATAATCAAAGCTAAGGAAGGAGGATGATTAAATGGAGCAAGAAATGGAAAAAGTGTACGATGAAGTCTACAGAATCGCTGTGGATACATGGTGCCATGATAATCCGGAGGTTAAAGACCTTACTTTTAAGTACAACAGCATGGTTTCAGAAGAGGCCAGAAGGATACATAAAGAATCTATTATAATAGATAATTGTTCCTTTGGCTTGGAAAATGACAATTGGCATATTGCTGAGAGCGGCCTTACAGCTGTCAACTGCACTGTCACAGCGCCCACCGACAACATAGAGGGCGCAGTCAGAAACCTTATGCTTTATCACAGCGTGCTGGGAGCCTCTAAGCAGTGTATTCTTGTAAGCGATGCGGACGACATAAGGAGAGCTAAGGCTGAGGGAAAAACCGGAATTATTCTCGGCTCACAGAATTGCGAGTTTGTTTTTAACGGCGACATTGACGCTGCTGTAGAGGTTTTCGCAAAGATGGGATTGAGAGTTATGCAAATTGCATACAATCAAAGATCTTTTGCCGCAGAAGGCTGCTACACAGGTGATGACGCAGGGCTTACCAATGACGGCGTTAAATTGCTCAGGGCTATGGAACGCCACGGGATACAGGTGGATTTAAGTCACGTAGGAAGACGTTCTACCTTGGAGGCAATGGATATTTGCGAAAAGCCTCCTATCTTTTCTCATTCCAATCCGAAAAGACTGTTTGATCATCCGAGAAATATTACGGACGAGCAGGCAAAAAAATGTGCAGAAAAAGGCGGAGTAGTAGGGGTGAGCGCATACAGTGCGATTTTGTGGAACAAGAAGAATTTTCCTACTATCGAGGATTTGCTTGATGCAGTAGTCTATTACGCAGATTTGATAGGACCTGAACACATAGGCGTCGGAATGGATTCAAATGCACAGGCCGGAACCTATATAAGAAGAGAGCAGTATGAAATAGTAGAAATGTTAAAGGAAAAGGAGGGAAAAGAGTCACTTTATTATAAGAGCGTCATAAACGGCAGAGGAATACTTACCATGTTTACGGAAGGCCTTCTAAGCATAGCAAATATGGTTTGTATAACGGATGGCTTGTTAAAGAGAGGCTTTAACGAGAAAGAAGTAAAACAGATAATGGGACTGAATTGGCTGAGAGTTTTTGAA
The DNA here is from genome assembly GCA_937900415.1 of uncultured Clostridia bacterium. Taxonomy (GTDB): domain Bacteria; phylum Bacillota; class Clostridia; order Peptostreptococcales; family Anaerovoracaceae; genus Fimisoma. The sequence continues at coordinate 58,445 of CALCEY010000004.1, read as the reverse complement.
TATGGATGGAGCAAAAAATGCAATGTGCACGAATAGGAGGATTGCAAAATGAGAAAAAGTATTTTTAAAAAAATGTTTGCTATGTTTTTAGTGCTTATGATGCTCTTTACCGGCTGCGGCAGCAGCGGAGATAATAATTCAGCTGAAAACAATCATTTGAATTTCGGCCTTACGGGCGAACCCGTCAGCATGGATCCTTCAATGGGGAACGAACAAAATTCATGGCAGGTATATTATCAGATTTTTGACACGTTAATTTTCAGAGAAAACGACGGAACGTATTCTCCGAGACTGGCGGAAAAATGGGAGATGTCTGACGATGGTATGGAGATTACTTTTTATTTGAGAGACGACGTGCTGTTTCACAATGGAGAAAAATTTACAGCTGAGGACGTGAAATTTACGGTAGACAGGCTTCTCAAGTCTCCTTATACATCGGATATTGTAATAGGTATAAAGGGTGCGGAGATTATAGACGATTACACTGTGAAAATCGTTATGGAGCATCCTTACGGAGCAATTCTTGACTGCATTGCTGAAGTGAATTTCTCTATAGTATGCAAAAAAGCGGTCGAAGAAGACGAAGAGGCTTTTGCAAGAAATCCTGTAGGTACAGGCCCGTATAAATTCAGCGAATGGAAGACGGGAGAAAAGATAGAAGTAACCGCTTTTGATGACTACTATAGGGGGAAGACAAAGATAGAAGGCATTACCTTTAAAATAATGAATGACACCAGCACTGCCGTTATAGCACTGGAAAAGGGAGAATTGGATATTTTACCGCGCGTTCCTTTGACAGATAAGAATAATTTGTCGAAAAATGAAGGTATTCAGTGGTATGAGACAGAATTGGCAGGCTCGACTTTTGTTATCTTTAATTATGAAAACGGACCTTTCAGCGACGTCAAGGTAAGGCAGGCGGTAAGTCATGCCATTGACAAGGAGGCTATGCTTGCGGGAGCGGCGGAAGGTCAGGGCAGCGTAATTCAATCCATATTACCTCCTGCGTGCTTCGGATATTCGGAGGATTTTAAGGGTACTGACTACGATTTGGAAAAGGCGAAGGAGCTTATGGCCGAAGCGGGATATTCAGACGGTTTTACGGCTACACTTAAAACCAATGAAGACCCTATGTATTATAAACCTGCTGAAATCTTGCAGGGACAGCTGAGCCAGATTGGAATCAATCTTGAACTGGAAAAAATGGAAAGAGGTGCATTTTTTACAGACGCATATGGCGGAAACTTTGAAATAGCAGTTTTCAATACAACATGCCCGGTTCCGGATGCTGATACAATACTCCACTTTTATTTCCACAGCAAACAAATTGAAGCAGGCTGCAATCTGGGACAAGTAAGAAACGATGAGTTCGATAAAATTCTGACTGAAGCGCAGCGCAGCACAGACTCAGATGAACGTCTTGCCCTTTATAATAAAGCTAATGAAATAGCACGTGATGACGGAATTTGCGTACCGCTGTTTGCGTCACAGGCGGCCATAGCTGCCTCAAAGGATTTGAAAGGCGTAGAAGCAGACCCTATATATAAATGTTATGTATATGATTTTTCTTGGTAAATATTGAAAGCTTATGGAAAGGGGCGGCCGTCAGAAGCTGCCCCTCGAATAAATATTGAAGGGAGCAATGATGACGAGGTTTATAGTAAAAAGGATTGTTGCGCTCATTCCGGTTGTTATAGGAATATCTTTTATAATTTTTGCTATCATGAACTTGACTCCCGGCGAGCCTGCGCGACTCATATTGGGGCCTTATGCGAGTCAGAGCGACGTTGAAACCTTTAATCAGGCCATGGGACTTGAAGGAAACTTCTGGGAAAGGTATCTGGAATATATGAAGGGTGTTTTTACGGGAGATTTCGGAATATCATATAGAACTAAAAACGATGTGCTTGCAGAGCTCGTAGCCAGAATTCCGTGCACTCTTACCCTTGCAACAGGAGCAGCCGCAATTATGGTGCTGATAGGAATTCCCGTTGGAGTTACTTCAGCTATAAAACAATACTCCATACTGGATTATTGCAGTATGTTTATGGCTCTTCTTTTTACCTCTGTTCCGGGGTTTTGGCTTGGAATAATGTTAATGCTTTTATTTTCACTGCAGCTTAATCTGTTGCCGTCGACAGGAGTTGAAAGCTGGCAAAGCTATATTCTGCCGTGCATAACTCTGGCAGCCGCATTTGTTGCAAGCCTTATTAGGATTACAAGATCAAGTATGCTGGAAGTGATTCGGCAAGACTATATAAAGACTGCGTATGCAAAAGGTGCTTCAGAAAAAAGAGTTGTTATGAAGCATGTATTAAGAAATGCAATGCTTCCTGTTGTTACTGTAATAGGAATAAACTTTGCAATAATGATGGGAGGCGCTATTGTGACCGAGAGCGTGTTTGCTTTGCCGGGAGTAGGAACTTTGCTTATTACCTCAGTCAGAATGAAAGATATTCCGGTCGTCATGGCGGTTGTCATGTTCATTGCCGTCGTGATAGGAGTTATAAATCTAATAGTTGACTTGGCATATGCGCAAATAGATCCGAGAATCAAGACAAAGTACAGTGCAAAGAGAGGTAAATGAGATGGAGGTAGGAGGAACGAGAACAATTAAGAAAAGGAGTCAGCTTGTTTCAGTATGGTACAGATATAAGAAAAACAAACTGGCGATGTTCGGACTGGTCCTGCTGATGATAATGCTCTTGGTTGCGATCTTCGCAGACGTATTGGTTGACTATCAGGAAGATGTAGTTCAGCAGAATATGGAAGAACGTTTGCAGGGCATCAGCAGTGAACATTGGCTGGGAACAGATCAATACGGAAGAGATATATTTTCAAGGATAATATACGGAACAAGGATTTCCTTATTTATAGGTCTTGCTTCCGTATGTATATCGGTTACAGCCGGAACTGTCATAGGAGCTGTTGCAGGATATTATGGAGGAAAAATAGATAATGTTCTGATGAGAATCATGGATATGTTTCTTGCGATTCCACAAATGCTTATGGCTATTGCTATCGTGGCAGCTTTAGGATCGGGAATAACGAATCTTCTTATTGCTTTGAGCATATCGGCTACTCCGGGATTTTCAAGGATAGTGAGGTCTTCAATAATGTCGATTAAAGATCAAGAATTTGTTGAGGCTGCTGTGGCTTATGGAGCTAATGACAGGCATATTATATTAAAACATATAATACCTAATGCGATAGGGCCTATAATAGTACAGGCAACTTTGGATATTGCAACGGCTATTTTGACTATTGCATCGCTTAGTTTCATAGGATTGGGGATTCAATCCCCAACTCCGGAATGGGGAACCATTCTTTCTGAAGGAAAAGCTCAAATGAGAGACTATCCTCACCTTATTGTAAGTCCGGGAATTGCTATTATTTTTGCGGTTATGGCATTAAATCTGATTGGCGATGGTCTGCGTGATGCGTTAGACCCTCGAATGAAGAATTAGAGAAAAGAGAGGTGTAGCCGTTATGGAAGATCAGTTGTTATCAATAAAAGATTTATACGTGCGTTATGAAAATGATGAAATGACAGTATACGCAGTTAACGGAATAGATTTAGATATAAATCGTGGGGAAACAGTCGGCCTTGTAGGAGAAACGGGAGCAGGGAAAACCACTACGGCTTTTGCTGTAATGGGGCTTCTACCAAAGAAAATAGGTAAAGTTAGCCGGGGTGAAATCGTTTTTGAAAATATTAATATAACAAAAGCTACAGAAGCAGACATGCGTTTGCTGCGAGGAAATAAAATTTCCATGATATTTCAAGATCCGATGACGAGTTTGAATCCTGTATTAACCGTAGGAGAACAGATAGGAGAGGTTTTAGAGCTCCACTGCAAAGAGATGGATAAAACGGAAAGAGAGCGTAAAGTTGATGAACTTATGCAACTTGTAGGTCTTCCGGCGGAAAGGAAAACGGAATACCCACACCAGTTTTCGGGAGGTATGAAACAGCGGATTGTTATTGCAATAGCGCTGGCGTGTGAACCGGAGCTTTTAATTGCAGACGAACCTACTACAGCTCTTGATGTTACCATTCAGGCACAGGTGTTGGATATGATGACAAATCTGAAAGCAAGACTGGGGACTTCAATTATTTTAATCACTCATGACCTCGGAGTTGTCGCTGAAACATGTGATAAAGTTGCTATAATGTATGCAGGAGAAATCATAGAATTCGGTTCTATCGAAGATATCTTTGAGGGGAATCGGCATCACCCATATACTTTGGGATTGTTTGGTTCAATTCCGAATATGGAAGAGAATGTAGCGAGATTAAAGCCTATTAACGGACTTATGCCGGATCCTTGTAATTTACCTCAAGGATGTAAGTTTCATGCAAGATGTCCCCTCTGTATGGATAAGTGTAAAACTGAAGCGCCGCAAAGATTTGAAGAATCGGGACACGTGATTTATTGCCACCTGTTCAGCGGCAATGCAAAGAGAGGAGTATAAATATGGATATGGATATGGAAAATCCTTTAATACAGACGATAAATCTAGTTAAATATTTTAATACTCCCGGCGGAAAGCTTCATGCGGTAGACGGAATAAATCTTTCCATAAACAGAGGAGAAACTCTTGGGGTTGTAGGGGAGTCGGGCTGTGGCAAATCAACCCTGGGAAGGACGATACTGAGGTTGATCGAACCTACGTCGGGACAAGTATTATACAATGGGATTGATGTTTTGAAGTTGAATAACAGACAGATGGCGGACATGCGCAGAAAAATGCAGATAATATTTCAAGACCCGTATGCTTCATTAAATCCGAGACTAACGGTAGGAGAACTGATCGCAGAGCCCATAAAAGTTACAAAGATGATTGAAAAGCGCAGTGATTTGGATGCTCGCATATTCGAATTAATGAACATCGTAGGAATTGACGAAAGATTTGTGAATTCTTACCCTCATGAGCTTGACGGCGGACGGCGACAGAGAATAGGAATAGCGAGAGCGCTTTCGTTGAATCCTGAATTCATTGTGTGCGACGAGCCTGTTTCTTCACTGGACGTATCAATACAGGCTCAGATTCTAAATCTAATGATGGATCTTCAGGAGCAGATGGGGCTGACGTATATGTTTATAACACATGATTTAAGCGTAGTAAAACATATAAGCAATAGAATAGCGGTGCTGTATTTGGGACAGTGTGTTGAATATGCGCCTTCGGAGGAGTTGTTCAAGAATCCTCTTCACCCATATACTAAAGCTCTTATGTCTGCAATACCGATTCCCAGCATTAAAAAACGAGGGCAGAAGAGAGAATTGATACGCGGTGAAATAACAAGTCCAATTGAGCCAAAACCGGGTTGCAGATTTGCGTCAAGATGTGGCTTTGCATGTGAAACATGTACAGGAAGAGATAAAGAGCTGCGTGAAGTGTCAGACAATCATTTTGTTGCTTGCGACAGAGTATAAAATTTATAAAGAATATATAAAAGCCGGAACCTCTGAAAGGTAAGCAAACCCGAAATGTTAGATTCATTTTGGATTTGTTTCGATAAGTTCCGGCTTTTTATTGCAGATATTATGTTTTTTATATAATGCGGTTCTTACATAGAGCCCGAGGCGTTGAGCACATTCTTGATCTTATGTCGAACCATATCTCTGATGGCGTCTCTTGCCGGACCCAAATACTTGCGAGGGTCGAATTCGGCAGGGTTTTCGGTCAGGAATTTTCTCACCTCTGCTGTCAAAGCAAGCCTTAAGTCTGTGTCTATGTTTACTTTGCATATACCGTATTTGGTAGCCTCGCGGATCATCTCTTCCGGAACTCCCTGCGCTCCCGGAATATCTCCGCCGTAAGCGTTACACTTGTCTACAAATTCTTTAAGAACCGTTGAAGCTCCATGAAGAACTAGAGGCGTATCGGGGATTAGTCTGTGGATTTCCTTCAGCCTTTCAAAATCGAGATAAGGATCCCCTTTGAATTTATATGCGCCGTGACTCGTTCCTATCGCGATGGCCAGAGAATCCACGCCGGTTTTTTCAACGAACTCGGCGGCCTCTTCCGGATCTGTGAATGTAGCGGAGCGGGCATCTACCTTGATGTTGTCCTCCACGCCGGCCAGCTTGCCGAGTTCAGCTTCTACGCATACTCCATGGGCATGTGCATATTCAACAACTTCTCTGGTCAATCTGATGTTTTCTTCGAAAGGATGCTTGGAGCCGTCGATCATAACAGAAGTAAAACCGTCGTCGACGCACTTTTTACATATGTCAAAATCCTCTCCGTGATCAAGGTGCAGAGCTATGTCAAGGCCCGTATCCTCTATGGCTGCTTCCACGAGTTTTACAAGATACGTCGGCTTGGCGTATTTACGAGCTCCGGCGGAAACCTGTAGGATGAGAGCAGACTTTTCAGCTTGAGCCGCCTCGACGATTCCCTGAATTATTTCCATATTGTTTACATTAAAAGCTCCTATGGCATAATCGGATTTCAGAGCTTTAGAGAACATGTCTTTAGTAGTTACCAGTGCCATTGCAAACCTCCTTTTGGTTGATACAAATATTATACACCAATGAAGCAGATATTAAAAGCTATCATTTTCTCTTTCATTGCCGAATAGAGAATCGTTTTGAGTATAACCGAATAACGAATCATTTTTGGCACCGCCGAATAATGAATTATCGGAGCTGTTACCGAAGAAGGAAGCGCCGGAATCCTTGCCCGAGATTGAGCCTGCGGAGTCTCCGTTCAGGGCTGAAAGAAGCGGTGCAACAGTTTCTATGATATTTCCAAGGTCAGGTATGGCCTTGCTTATAATTTCAGATGGCGGAGGCAATTTTGGGCGCTCAGAAGGATGGAGGGCCATTTGGCCGAGATTATCCATTTGATTCATTATGAACGTCAGCCGGTGCAAATCTTTAAGTATTCCGCCGACTTCTATTGAGGGCAATATTCCTCCTATGCCTGCGTTTTTACTCGCAGAACCGGTTCTCTTGCCTGCCGGCTCAGAGCTTTTGAAAAGACCTGTTTCGTGCTTGCCGTTTTCATTTCCGGCAGCTAAGATGAGCAATATTGCAGCTATGCCTATTACGTTGGAGCTTTTAGCCATATGTATACCTCCTGTTTATATGTTATAATATGAAATTTACGAGCGGTAAGTGCATAAAATGTTATGAAATATATTAAGGAGGTATGGTATGGAATTAAATGATAAAATGATAGGAGACATAGCGCGCCAGCTGGGAATAAGGCCGGGAAGAAACAACGGACAGGAAATTTTAAGACAGCTGGAGAATAAGAGCGACGCTGAACTTGAGAGAGAAATCCTTAAAATCAAGGAGCAGCTCAAGGCGAACGACATAACTTATGAAAAACAGCTGGGTATGCTTAAAAACTTAGCTCCAATGATGAACGGCAGGCAGAAAGTTAGGCTGCAAAAGGTTATAGAGATTCTGCAAAGATAATAATCACCATGAGCCAGAGTTTCGCTTAAAAAGCCAATAATCGCTATAAGCTTCGCTTAAACGGGGATGAGGGTATAGCGGCTGCGGAATTTTACTCTTCATATATTCGGTGAGGGAGGAAAAATTGCCGGCTATTTTTTCTATATACTGTTTTAGCCGGCAATTTCTTTTCATAAGGATTTTGCGGCCGCCTGATATTCCTTTAACCACTCTAATATTTTTAAATCGCTGATCATGACGGAAGATACATCTGCGACGTACGAGGTTCATTACGCAGGGATTAAAGCAGGGGCTCCATGCAAAACAGTTGACTTGAGACGACGTATAATTTGATAAATAAAAAAGTCGGCTCAAATTACATTTCTGCAATTTCAGCCGATAAATTTTATATTTGGAGTTTATAAACTTTTGCGTATACAAAATGTTGTCGCCGTGCAGCGCAGCCTTGAACTTCAAGGTTATCGGATGTTAGCTCCAGTTTATGGCGCGGGCTATATCATTTTTGGTAGAGCCCTTCTCAAAAGAGAAAACGCCGGCTCTGACCTTTTGATGATCTATGCCGAGATTATCGCAGGCAGACTGGTATTCAGCATAATCCTTGAACAATCCTACGTCTATAAGACACTGCAGGGCAGAGGATGCGCTGTCCCCGTAAACGCTTACTTCTACAGTTTTGCTTAAAGCTCCGTTGACCCAAAGTTCCGTTGTATTGCCGTCAGGGTTCTTGCCATCATCCTTGTCTGGGTCTGTCTGCTCGTCCTTATTGTCTTTGTTGTCTTTACCGTCGTCCTTACTGCCGGCTTCTGACTTATCATCGTCAGAAACTGCCGCATCGCCGTCGCTGCCGGAAGAATTATCCGGCTTGTCCGGACTTTCCGTCTCGGTGTTTTCATTTATGTAAGCTTTAGGATATTCTATTATCTCGCTCATGCGCCATACGATGAGCAGGGCGGCAATCACCAGGATTGCGAAAGCGATCAAAATATCGTTATTGTCATATAAAAAGTCCTTGAATTTTTTCATAATCTCCTCCCAATATTCGACAGATATATTTTAACAGATAAAGACTTTTTTCTCAAGATGTTTTGGTGTATAATAACTGATATGATAAAATTTACAATTGGGGAAAACCAAGGAAACCAACGGCTTGACAGATTTTTAAAAAAGTATTTTGCCAAGTCGTCTCTGAGCCATGTGTATAAACTGATAAGGAAAGACGTTAAAGTCAACGGCAAACGAAAAACGCCCGAAACGGTTTTAGCAGCGGGAGATGAAATTACGATATATATTTCAGAAGAAGAAGCCGCCGCTATGCAGAGAGAGTCAAAAGCTGTCCGGATTAAAAAGCAGTTTACCGTTATATATGAAGATGAAAACATACTGGCAGTTGAAAAACCATTCGGTCTTTTAACTCACGGAGACGGAAAGGAAAAGAAAAATCACCTTGCCAATCAGGTTCTGGACTATCTGACGGCCAAGGGAGATTATGTGCCGGCTGAGGAAAAAACGTTTACACCGTCGCCTGCTAACAGGCTGGACAGAAATACGACGGGACTGGTACTTTTCGGAAAAACGTCAGCCGCCTTAAGAGAACTAAACGGCATGCTCAGAGAAGGCGGAAGCATTGAAAAGTTGTATGTCACAATTACAGCAGGGTGTATAAAGCAGAGCTTGCACCTTAAAGACGGGATGACCAAAGACGAGAGGAAAAATATAGTATCCATAAGCGGGAACGGAGGAAAGCTTATGGATACCGAGGTGTTTCCGCTGTCTGTAAGCAAGGACGGAAGGTATACCCTTGCCGAGGTGAAGATAAATACGGGCAGAACGCATCAGATAAGAGTTCAGCTGTCTGAGGCAGGATATCCTATCATAGGAGATACAAAATACGGAAGAGAGAACATCAATCGTATCGTAAAAAAACGATATGGGCTGACTACTCATCTGCTCCATGCAGAAAAGATTGTATTCAGCCGATGCAGAGAGGACGGACCTCTTTATTATTTGCAGGGCAAAGAAATCGTTTGTCCGCTTCCTGAAAATTTTGCAGGAATAAAAGAAGACATTTTTGGAAAAAATTGATTGTGGAGATTATAGATGAGAGAAGCTTATGAATGGATAAGAGACATTATTATTGCTCTTGTTATAGCGGGTACCGTACTTTTATTTTTTAAGCCTATAGTTGTAAAGCAGGAATCCATGCAGCCTACGTTTTATTCCGATGATTATATCGTAGTAAGCAGACAGGCATACAATCTTTTCGGAGATGTGGAAAGAGGAGACGTAATAGTTTTCAAGTCAAAGCTGCTCAATGAAGAAGGCGAGCAGAAGCATCTCATAAAGAGAGTCATCGCTGTAAGCGGCGATACCATTGAAATAAAAGACGGATATGTATATGTCAACGGCGAAGAGATAGAAGAACCTTACGTAGCCGAGGCCGGAATATCAGGAGAGATGGGCAGTGTAACGGTGGAGGAAGGTAAGCTGTTTGTTATGGGCGATAACAGAAGAGTGAGCCAGGACAGCCGTTCTCCGGAGCTGGGTCAAATAGATGAAGCTTCAATCGTAGGAAAAGTGATTCTCAGAATCCTTCCTCTTGACAGTATCGAAACCTTCTGATTTTCTAAAGCTTCTCGAAACAAAGGGGTTTTAGATGAAAAGAGTTTTATTTGGCTCATTGAGCATAGCATTTGGCATAGCGGCAGCCATAGCTGTACATTGCAGCTTCATGATTGTTGAAATAGAAGGAAGCGATATGCTGCCAACCCTTGAGCCGGAGCAGAAAGTTATGATATTTCTGCTTGTGAACAGAGAAAAAATAAAAGAGGGCGATTTAATCGCCTATGAGCCGCATTTTTATCAGATAGGCGGGAGCAGGGGACCTGTTGTGAGGCGGGTAAAGCATATTTCGGGATCTGAGCTTGAGCTTGCATGCGACGCCAGGCTTACGGAAGAAGAAGGAATTATAATATCTGATGAAGACGTTTTGGGCAAGGTAATAATATTTTAAATTTACAGGAGAGATATATGGCTAAGAGAGAGCGAAAGCTTGTCGCCAACAACAAAAAAGCACGGCACGATTATTTTATAGAAGAAGTTTATGAGGCCGGAATTGTACTTACCGGAACGGAGATAAAATCCGTCCGCCAAGGCAAGGTGAGTATCAAGGAAAGTTATGCTAAGATAGAAAAAGGCGAGCTTATCGTTTTCGGCATGAATATAAGCCCTTACGAGCATGGCAACCGATATAATGCAGATCCGCTGCGCCCGCGCAAGCTGCTGCTGCATAAACGTGAAATAAGCAAGCTTATGGGCTATACGACTATGAAAGGAATGACCTTGGTTCCTCTTACTATGTATATAAACGAGGACGGTCGGGCAAAAGTGGAGATTGCCGTGGCCAGAGGAAAGAAAAACTACGATAAGCGTGACACTATAGCGAAAAAAGATGCCCAGCGCAAGGCAGAGACAGCTATGAAGCAAAGATATTGAAGGCCATTGGAAGAAAAATGGAACGCAGATTAAAAGGAATGTTTTAATATGTTGAATTTATGTTTTTGCTGATTTTGGGAAGCTTTCCATGTTTTTCTTTTGACATATTAAAGAACAACGCCTTATTGGGGGAATTTTGAGATATCTCATGCGGTCTTGACCGATGGCGCAAAGCATTGACAAAAATAAAAAAGACGGTTATAATGAATGACTACCTAATGCGATTACCCAATATCGCAGGCAGATAAATAATATGGGGGTGTAAAGGTTTCGACGGGGGTGTAGAAACAGGATAAGCGAGCGGTAGTTTGCCAGTCTACCTAAAAAAGGCACGTTAAATATAAACGCTAAAAAGAACAATAATTTCGCATTAGCTGCTTAGTTCAGCGCCGCGCGTCGGTTTGGATTTACCTGTAGGTTCATTTTCCGGCGACGATTATACAGGAAAACTGCATGTGAAAGCCCGGCAGCATGCAGGAACAACGGGATAGCCGAGGCTTGAGTCTGTTAATGGACGCTTGCTTTGGCGAATTTTAAATCATTGACTGCGCTCGGAGAAATTTCTGCGGAAATGCTTTCGGACGTGGGTTCGATTCCCACCATCTCCACCACGCCAGAGCAAGCTTTGTATCGCTTGCTCTGAATTATTTTATAAGTCAGAGCACGTTCACGCCGCTGCTCATCCGTCCCAACTGCGATCCGCTTTGCTGGATTCACAGTTGGTGAGCCGTCCTGAGGGAGGCTATTTTTTCTTTCTAACAGAAATATTGACTTTAACCGTACTTTGAAAAATTTAAGCTATAGTTATAAATGGCCTGAGCTCTTTTTTTTAAAGGACTGAGACGTTAAAACCGGCGATGGCAAGGACTAAGCGCCTTTTTAATATAATCCCGTACCCGTTTCAGATTATACCAGACTCAGAAAATCAGGGATGAAATAGGAAGATTTCTGATGTGACTTAGGATGAAACGCGAGGCTTTCAGGAGTGAGGCTTTCAGTCTACTTTGAATTAGATGAGAGCGAGCAGAGATGATAAGGTGTAAAACCTTTGCAAGAAATATTTGACTTAATTGTATACAAAAGAAAAAACTGCGAACATTAAAAACAAAAAATGAGCGTAAGTGAGCTTTTCGAATAGGAAAAACAAATGTGATACAGCAACACTATAGATAATATTGATTGGATTTTTCTCTCGGTTAATAATAGAATTCTAATGGCGTTTAAATTCATGGCATATAGCAGAAATTTGTAATTTAAATATAGATGGCAGCATGGGCCAAAAAGACAGATAACCGCAGCAAAAAGAGAGGACGGCGGAGCAGAAATGCGCTGACTGAGTCTGTAATGCCTCAGTATAGAATGTAATAAACTAAGGATTCCAAGCCTGATGAGGCAGCCGAAGAAAAAAGGAGTTCAAGCATGAATAGAAACAAGAGGATAGTAGCAGTGGCAAACTGTCTGCTCAACGTCAACGCTAAGGTAGAAGGCATAGCTGAGATTGGCGGTGCGGCGCCTTTGATAGGAAAGTTGATAGAAAAAGGATATGGAATAATACAGCTTCCTTGTATAGAAATGGCTATGTTTGGAACTCAGAGATGGGGAGTGGTATACCAGCAGTGCGATTTCGCCGGATTCAGAGATAAGTGCAGAGAACTTTTAGCTCCGATAGTCGGACAACTCCTCGACTATGACAGGCATGGATATGAAATAGCAGCGATAATCGGCATGGATGGAAGCCCTACCTGCGGAGTGAATTTGACAGTGGAAGGTTCGTGGGGCGGCGAGTTCAACGAGGTTAACGACTATCTGAAGAAGATAGATGAAATAAAAGAGGCGGGGCATATGGGAGTGATGATGGAGGAACTTGCATCTATGCTCAAAGAACGTAGACTTGAAATTCCTTTCTATGCAGTAGATGAAAAAGCGATGTCGTCCGGAGACGACGTTTTGAAAATGTTGTAAGATAAACGCCTGGAGACGGTCTCATGAAAATGTTATAAGATGTCGGCAGAGAACGACATAGGAAATATATAATAAAAAGGAGAAAAAATGAAAAGAAAAATTTTAACGCTATTACTGGTATTTGCTTTGGCAGCAGTGTTCGCAGGCTGCGGAAAGGGCTCGAAAGAAGAATCCGCGGAAGATACTTCTTTGAAGGATATACAAGAAGCCGGAGTTCTCAGAGTGGGAATGTGCCCTGAGTATCCGCCTTTTGAAAGCATTAACGCTTCAGGAGAAATTGAAGGATTCGACGCCGATCTCGCTAAGGCCATAGGCGAAAAGTTGGGAGTAGATGTTGAGTTTGTAAACACTCCTTACGAAGGACTTATTGCAGGACTGCAAAACGGAGATTTTGATGTGATAATGTCCGGAATGTCACCGGAGGAGGCCGATGAATCAGATAAGATGCTGAATGTTACAGACAATTATTATGCGGTAGATGAAGTTGTTCTTACTAAGAATAAGAATATAAAGACTAAAGAAGATTTGGCAGGAAAGGATGTGGGAAGCCACACCGGAAGCACTTCCGAATATGCAGTGGATGCGCTCATTGAAGAGGGGATAAATATTACCTCCAAGCCTTATAACAGACATTCCGAAGCTTTTGCGGATTTGCAGAACGGAAATATAGACGCACAGGTGGTTGAAAGCACATGGGCCAATGAAAAAGTTACCGAAGACAGCGGAATCGTTATATTGGAAGAACCTGTAAGCACCATCAATGTGGCCGGAGTTATCGGAAAAGACAGGGCAGCCTTAACTGAAGCATTTAACAAAGCTTTGAAGGAGCTTATTGAAAGCGGCGACTATGATGAAATCGTAGCAAAGTGGTTCTCATAACAGGAGGATAGCTTGCGATGTCATTGGATTTTTCAGTCTTACTGCCGTATAAGGGGCTTTTACCGTCGGCGCTGTTTATAACCATAGAAATAGGTGTGATAGGCTTTATCCTTGCAGTGTGCATTTCAACGGTAGTCGGAACTCTCAGGAGCAGAAAGCTTCCCAAGGTAATTGAAGCCCTGCTGGGAATATATGTTGAAATATTTCGCTGTACGCCCCTTCTGGTTCAATTGTTTTTCGTATACTACGGGCTTCCGTCATTGGGAGTGAGAATAGAGCCTGTTACGGCTGCGATTTTTACGATGGGCTTCAACAGCGGCGCCTATCTTTCGGAAAATGTAAGAGGAGCCATCCTTTCGGTGGACAAAGGACAGTATGAAGCTGCACGAATGCTTGGGTACAATGCTCTTCAGACGAGCCGTTACATAGTGCTTCCGCAGGCAATGCGTGTTGCGATACCGTCGTTTATGAACGGATTCTCCTCTATCATCAAGGAAACCTCAATAGTATCGGTTCTTCCTGTAGTAGAGCTGACAAAGCTGGGAAATCAGGTGTATGCGAAGACATACCACCCGTTTGAAATATACATGCTTTTAGGCGTGATATATTTTCTGCTCACTTATATTGTAACTTTTCTGGCTAAATGGTTAGAAAGGAAGGCGTCAAAATGGCAAAACTGATAGAGATAAAAAACCTCAGAAAGTCTTTCGGCGACAAGACGGTTTTAAAGGACGTAAGCCTTGAGGCAGGCAAGGGAGACATCATAGCCGTAATAGGCGCCAGCGGTTCGGGTAAAAGCACCATGATAAGGTGTATAGCCGGGCTCGAAAACGTAGATGGGGGACAGATTCTTCTTAACGGAGAGGATATGGGAAACGGCAGTCAAACTGCAGGAAGGATTGGAATGGTATTTCAGAATTTCAATCTGTTTCCTCACTATACGGTGAAAGAGAATATTGCAAAGCCGCTGATGACGGTGAAGAAAACGCTGCGAAAGGAAGCGGAGGACATAGCTGATGAATTGCTGGCAAAAGTAAAATTGTCAGAAGAAGCGGCGCAATATCCGGCCACACTTTCCGGAGGGCAGAAGCAGAGACTTGCTATAGCCAGATGTCTGGCAATGAATCCTGAAATAATCGCTTTTGACGAGCCAACGTCATCGCTGGATCCCGAACTGGCCCATGAGGTGTTTCAAACGATAAAGGAATTGGCCGGCGAGGGGCAGACCATGTTTATAGTAACCCATCAGATAAACGCTATACGCAGTTTTGCGACAAGAGTGGCATTCCTTAAAGACGGCGTAATAGAGGCGGAGGGAAGCTGCGAGGAAATCTTTGAGAAATCGGACAATGAGAATCTGAAGCAGTTTCTGAATATGGTAGGCTTTGAAGACCTTTAAAGTTGAATTCGAACTGACTTAAACATATTAAAAAGCAGGCAGAAAATGAGAAATGATGTGACGTTCAAAAGTTATTCTTCTGAACGTTGGCGCAAAGTCTCTTAGCTGCCTGCTTTTCTTTTTTTGACAGTAATTTCTGGGGAAAGGCGTTACCCGCCTGTTCTGTTATCCTCTCTTCAGGAAAGCTGTGATGCAGTGAAGAGCTCCGCGGCCCTTGATGATTTCGGAAATGTTGACATTGATTACTTTGATTCCATTTTCCTCAAGAAGAGCTTGCGCTCTTGGATTGCCTTCAGGCATTACAACAAGTCCCGGTTCGATAGCTACGAAGTTGCAGCAGAAGGTTTCGCGAACTTCGGTTCTTGAAGGCACTTCCAAGATTCTGTAGCCTTTTTTCTTCAGCATATCCACTATATCATAAGGAACCTGCGGGGCATGAAGCATGATTACGTCATTGCTGGCGGGGTTCATAAGACCATCTATGTGGATGTTGCTGTAAGGCTGCTGCATGTGCCATACTTCAACGCCCATGCGTTCCAGCTCGGTTTTAACCTGCTCGTATCCGCTTCTGTTGCAGCGGCTACCTGTTGAAACGACGCATGTGTGTCTGTCTACCCACATTGCATTTGCGCCTTCAAACATACCGTCTCCGCTTACGGTTTTGATTATAGGAACTCCTATATCGGACAGAGCCTTTGCGATGTAACGTTCCTCGCCTCTTCTGGCAGCCATTCCTGGTCTGGTGAGAATTGCTCCTTCAGGAGTCATGAATACGAGATCGCGGCAGAAAATGGCGTTTGGTCTGTCTTCTCTCTGCTCTTCCACGTAGTAAACCTTTACACCGTGCTGACGGTAAATATCTGCCACGGCGTCATGCTGAGCACGCATCAGTTCAACGTCGACTGGTTCGTCTGAAAACCTTACTTCCTTGGCGTTAAAGTTTTCTATTTCCTTTCCGGGTCTTCTCATCAAAACCGCTTTCAGAGTATCAACCTCGGAGGCTACTCCCCAGTCTCCCCAGTAAAGCGGCATATCTTCTTCAAAATTTGTTTCCTTTGGAAACCATCTTTCGCCGGGAATGGCGTCGATGTCAATCAGTTTATTCATTGTTTTCCTCCTGTTTGTTAGCATAATATATTATGTTATAAAGCAATAATTGTGCCAATGATAACATGTTGCAATTGTTTTTTGAATTCTTGTGTTTAGGGAATCTGATAAACTTATGCAGAAATATGAATTTATGAAAGGAAAAGGCGGCAAAAAAACAATAAAAAAATAGTAAAAAATTTATAAAAACGTCAAAAAATTTTATTACAACTGACAAATTTTTTTGACGTTTAAACTGAACAAATATATAGGTGTCTGAAAATTTTTCAGACATCTATACCATATTTTTGGATTTTATAGCAAAGGCCCTGCTTGGTTATATGAAGCTTTTTCGCAGCGTCTGAAATAGAGCGGGAATCCTTAAGGGTGGCCTTGATGATTTCTTTTTCGATATCGGAAGTAATATCTGAAAGAGATTTTCCTTCACAGGTCATGCGCCTGCCGTGTTCGGCCAGGAGGCCGAGCCATTCTTCGGGAGAATTATCGACGGAAAAAGGCTGCTGTTCCGGAGATCTTAAAGCAGGCGGAAATATTTTAGCGGAAGAACTGTGCCTCGACAGATAATCGGCAAGGTCGCTGACGTGAATTATTCTCGGCGGAGGTGTAACGTTGTACGCGCCTTCTATTACGTTTTTCAGCTCTCTGACGTTTCCGGGCCAAGGGTATTCAAGAAATAGCCGTTCTGCTTCTTCGGAAATATACAGCACGTCCCGGTTCATCTTGATATTGAAATAGTCTATAAAGTGCCTGGTAAGCAGCTTTATATCCTCGGGCCTTTCTGAAAGCGGAGGAATATCAAGTCGTACAACGCTGAGCCTGTAGAAAAGGTCTTTTCTGAGTTTTTTGCTTTGAACGCAGTATTCAGGAGGTTCGTTTACAGCCGATACGATTTTCACATCTATCGGAACGGGGACGGAACTTCCTATTCTTGTGACCTTTTTTTCTTCTATGACCTTGAGCAGTTTTGTCTGCATGCCGGGCTCCATAGAGTTGATTTCATCAAGAAAAAGGGTTCCTCCGTTGGCGATTTCAAAGAGACCGGGACGGTTTTCAGCTCCGGTATAGCTGCCCTTTGTGGTACCAAAGAGGATGCCTTCGAGGAGAGTATCCGGTATGGCGGCGCAATTTTGCGAAACAAATCGGCTTTTCCGTCTTTTGCCTGAAGTGTGGATAGACTGGGCGACCAGTTCTTTTCCTGTTCCCGTCGGGCCGTAGATTAAAACGGTTGAATCAGTTTCGGAGATAAGTTTTATGCGCTTTTTGATTTCTTCCATATGCGGAGAGCATGTGATTATGTCGTCTGTCGTATAGAGGCGCAAATCGTCTCCGGAGCCGTATGAACTTGCTGAACCGCCTGAAGCCTTGCTTAAGTTTCGCATTGATGAAACGGTTATGTCTTTTCTTTTGAAGGGATCGTCCACCCATCTGGTAATTTCAGCAGCTCCGATGATTTTATTGTTATGTTTGATAGGGATTGTAGTGTTGAGGCCGTTAAAAATCTGGTTAGTATTGACGGCATGCATAGATTGGAATTCATTGTATATAGGCTGACCGCTGCGGAGAACTCTGTAAATACTGCTGGTTTCCTTCGTCAGGTTGGGATAGAGTTCCAGTATATTCATTCCTAAAATATCCTCCTCGCGAAGTTTGTTCAAGCGAGGCTGTATGTTAAAGTAATATTCGATATTGGCGTCGGTATTGGTGACTAAAAGTGCGTCGATATAGTTAAATACATTCAGAAGCTGTTCGACATAACATCTGAGCATGAGTCCTTCTCCTTTGCTTTGCGGTTCCGGTTCTCTGATCTCTTTTTAAATGAGCTTCAGGTGAAGCGATTTAAAGAGACTTACTTTAAAAACCGCATAAATAATTTTATCATGATTGATATTCAGGTTCAACTTTTTGGCCATGAAAAGAAAAATAAATCGCATGTCCGGGGAACGGATAAGAATCCGACGATTGGGATGGTTATGCATTTGACTGCCGAATTTATCAGAGGAGATACAACGCTGGTTTTGAATTATCTGTTATCTTTGCTGCATTTACAGGAAAAATCTCGTAATGCCTATATGATGTACGAAGATCAGAACGGATAGGATAACGGCGGAAAGCAGTATGCAGGCCGGATTGTTTATGAAGGTTGTCGTCAGGAAGCCCTGCATTATTTAGGTTATTGTAATTGTTCCGCCGGCAGGCCTGAACGGAAAACAGTGTCTGAACCTTTCAAAGAATATTTGTGTAAGAAAAAAGTAAAAAAATATTATCATTGTTTTTTTCATGGCATGGGAGTTGCTTTTATTTGTAATTGGTATCCGAATGAAGTTTAAGAAAATGAATTTTTTGATTTTAAGTCAAGGAGAAAATAAAAGGATGGAATTAGGGCTGTTTCTTTTGGTAATTTTTTCAACGAATCTTATTCAAGGTATTACAGGCTTTGCAGGCACCGTGCTTGCTATGCCTTGTGCAATAATGATATACGGTATTGATATAGCCAAACCATCGCTTACGATACTTGCGCTGTTGGCAGGAGCATTGATTGCCGCAAAAGGATACCGAAGCATAGCGTGGAAAAAATTTTTAAAAATTATCATAGTTATGTTCATAGGAGTTTTGCAGGTGAATATATTTATTCGTTTCTTAAGATGGAACTGCTGCTGTAAATTTTTTCGGCATTTGTCATAACGGTTGCGTTGATGGGATTATTCGGAAAGAAGGACAGAGAAATGTCGGGATTCGTACTCGACATTATACTATTGCTGGCGGGTGTGATTCATGGAATGTTCGTTTCGGGAGGTCCTCTGCTGATTGTTTATGCGGTAAAGAGACTTCCTGAAAAAAATCAGTTTCGTGCGACGGTTTCGATGATATGGGTAGCTCTGGACATTTTTCTGATAGTCAAACAGGCCATGGCCGGACTGATGACAGGATTTACACTTTCCGTTACATTATGGAGTGTGCCGGCACTGATTGCAGGTGTTTTTATAGGAAATCGTCTGGCTGCAAAGATGACGCAGGAATTCTTTCTCAAGCTTTTATATATTTTGTTAGTAATATCTGGCGTGAGCCTTCTCATATAGATTTACGCCGCCGGCTAACCATGATAGTGACAAAAAGTGAAGTTTTTAGATATGTTTATCAGTCTTTTTATACCGCTGTGCAGATAGCGATCTTTTTTCCAGACAAGACAAATATGCATAGTTACAGGATCTTTAAGCGGAACGTGCTTTATGTACTGATTCCTTGGAACGACTATGTCATACAGAAAAGAAGAGGCCAGCTCGTGATTGATACAGTGTTGTATAGTGTATATCTGATCTGAATGAAACAGAATATTCGGAATTATATTTTCCTCCTGAAAATGCTCCAGGAGGATTTTATTTTCACTCGAATCAGGAGTGATGAAAATTAGAGGCTCATCCTTAAGCATTGAAAAGGATATACTGTTTTCCTTTGAAAGAGGATTGTTTTCATGAACACAGAAAACGAGAGATGTATCAAGGAGGCGTACACAGCCAAAGCGTGAAAGATTGGAGTCGCCCGACACGATAAGGCCTACGTCTATATTTTCGCTTTCTATTTCCGAAAGAATTTTATGAGTCTGTAGTTCTACAGGGTCAAGGATCAGTTTGTTGTCAAGATCCATGACCTCCTGATAAAACGGCGGCAGCAGACAGCCGCCGACAAGCGGTGAAATGCCGAGACGAACCGTATTGCTTTTATCGTTGATTTCATTGGCGAACGTATAAAGCAGCTGCACTTTGTTCAGAATTTGTTCTGTTTTTTCAAGGAAGAGCTTTCCGTCCGCAGTAAGGAACAAAGTGTTGTTATATCTGCTGAACAGGCTGATTTCAAATTCCTTTTCCAACTCTTTTATGGCTTTTGAAACAGCGGATTGAGAGACGTGGAGCTCTTGAGCCGACTTGCTTATATTCATGTATTTGCATGTTATCTGAAAATATTGGAGCTGATTGATGTTCATGGTTTTCTCCCCAATTCTTTTTATGATCGGCGACAAAGGAAATTTTAAAGTAATTATAACACATTTCAATACGAATTTCAGGAACGCAAATTCATAACGCTATGAAAAAAAGTTATTTTATTTTTTTCTTTCCCGGTGATAAATTGAAGCTAAGTATAAATCAGTAAATTTATTTATTGGAAAGGGAGGTTGTAATATGTCGCTGGCTCTGGGAGACGTTGTCGTCATCGTATTGTACTTTTTAATTATCGTTGCCGTCGGGCTTTATTATTCAAAAAAGGTAAAGAGCAGTGAAAGCTATGTGGTCGCCGACCGTTCGCTGACTACGAAAATAATGGTTGGAACTACTGTAGCAACCTGCATGGGCTCAGGAGCAGTAATGGCTGACGTGGGATTTACTTACAATTCGGGAGTAGGAGCTTTGATTGTAATCGCAACATTTAACGTAGGCTGGATAGCCCTGATATGCATGTCGAGAAAGCTTAGAGCTTCCAGATGTGCGACTCTTCCTGATTTTTTGGGAAAAACCTATGGAAAGTCGACGAAGACTATTTCTGCAATCGTTACAGTCGTTTCTATGATAGCATCGACGGCTGCACAGATCGCCGGATGCGGAACGGTTATGTCTGCGTTGGGGCTGACTTCGCCAACAGCAGGAATGTTGATCGGCTTCGCGGTAATCATGCTTATCACCATATTTGGAGGTCTTTATTCCGTCGCAGTTACCGACACGCTTCAAGCCGTGCTGCTGACCCTGGGGATAGGTATAATTTTGCCTATAGCAGCCTTCAAGTCGGCGGGCGGAGTAGGCGAAGTTTTCGATACGGTCAACGATGCGAACCCTGCGATTCTTGATTTGGGCTCGATTTCGGCTCTTGAAATTATCGGATACATATGCGTGTATATTTTTAACGCAGGTTCCCATGCCGGCTACGCTCAGAGGATTATGGCCTCTGTAGATGAAAAGACCGCGGTAAAGGGTTCTGTCTTATCGAATATCATTACGCTGATAATGGCCTTTTCAATAGTATCGGTCGCTTTCTGCGCATATAAGCTTATCCCTGACCTTGATAATCCGGAGATGATAGTTCCGATTTTGATTGGGCAGCTTTTTCCTCCTGTAATTAAGGGCGCTCTTTTGGCCTCGCTTATTGCTTTGGTTATTTCAACAGCCGACAGCTTTCTACTTCTGCTTGGAACGTCTTGCGCCAATGATATTTATAAATCCTTTAAACCGGACATTACAGGAGACCGGCTTCTGAAACTGTCAAGAATTTTTACAATAGTGGGAGGCTTTATAGCATTAGGCCTTGCTTTGACAGGCGGAAGCGTATTCGAGCTTATGAGGTCGGGCGGAGCGGCTTATGGAGCGGGAATTTTTATTCCTTTGATTTGCGCATGCTTCATAAAATCGGCTAAAGCAAAGGCGATAAACGTCGGTATGTTCGCAGGCTGCTTTACCACGCTTATATGGAACGCTGTGTTTAAAGCATCGACCGGCGTCAACGGAGTTATAGTCGGCGGGCTGATATGCCTTGCCTGCGTACTGATTCTTTCAAAAATCATGAAGAATGATAAGCAGGTTTAGGGAAGTATGGAAAAAACGGAAAAACGCAGAGAAACAAAGAGGCGGCGAATCGGCTTGCGTACCGCAGATAAGAGCTTTAAATGATTAAGGTACAGGCAGCGTAAAGCCGCAGACAGCCGGAAAGGCACAGGTAAAGGAGCTTTAAAATGAGAGAACGAATCAGTGAAACCATGTCGGATTATTATAAAAACGAGATAGAGCTTCCGCTCTTGCTTGACGATTACGACCATCTGTTTGAAGAGGAGCTTAGAGTTCAGAGAGCATATGCGGTTATGCTCATCAAAAGCGGTATGATTTCACCGGCAGACGGAAAGAAAATCATAGAGGGGCTTGAATATGTCAGAGACAATTTGAAACGTGAGGATTTGAATGTCGACTATGAGGATTTGTATTTCAATGTCCAGCACTGCCTCGTTGAAAAGGTTGGAATAGAGGTGGGCGGAAGACTGCATATGGGAAGAAGTAGAAACGACATCGGCTCGACATTGAACCGTATGATAGTAAGAAAATCAACTCTTTCCGTAATTAAAAATCTGATAGTCCTGCAAAGAGAACTTGCAGCCAAAGCGAAAAAGGAAAAGGACGTCGTAATAACAGGCTATACTCACACACAGCCGGCGCAGCCGACCTGCATGGGACATTATTATACTGCGGTTTTCAGCGCTCTTTCAAGGGACTTTGACAGACTTAAAGCCGCTTTTGCAAATACAAACAAATCTCCTTACGGAACGGCCGCATCTCTCGGCGCAACCTTCCCGGTCGACAGACAGCTCCTTGCGGACCTTTTGGGCTTTGACGGCGTGCTTGAAAATTCTCTTGACTGTATAGCATCAAAGGATTTCCTTCTGGAAGCTGAGATGGCGTACGTTAATATGGGAATAACTTTGAGCCGTCTCGCTCAGGACTTATATATGTGGAGCACATATGAGTTCGGTCTTTTGGAATTTGGAGGGCAGATCGCCGTATGCAGTTCAATAATGCCTCAGAAAAAAAATGCCTCGGGGATAGAATATGCCAAGTCGAAAGCGGGACATCCCATAGGAACGCTGGCAAGCACTTTAGCTGCTTTGAAAAATATTCCTTTTACAAATTGCATAGATATTCATGAAGCGCTGTGGTATTACGGCAGTGGCGTTACAGAAACCAACAAGATATTGGGAGTAGTCACAGAATGTTTGAAATATTCAAATATCAACCGAAGGAAAGCCTATGAAGCGGCGAAAAACAACTTCTGCACGGTCACAGGGCTGGCGGACGAGCTGGTGAGGAGGTTTGGAATCTCTTTCGATCAGGCTCATCATATAGTGGGAACCATGGTCGGCGAAGTTACGGCCGCAAACTCTTGCATTGGCGCTTCTGAATGTGCGGATTCCTGCGTTTTGCCTTCTGCGGCTTCCGGAATAAATGGAATGACGTCGGAGCTTTTGAAAGCAGTATCCGAAGAATACCTTGGAAAAAAGCTTGAGCTTTCAGATGAAGAAATTGAAGCAGTCCTCGATCCGTATAATAATGTGCAGGCTAAGATTACATACGGAGGACCTCAAAAAGCTTCGGTGGAAAAAATGATTGAAGAGGCGGAAGCCCGCGTCGCTGAGGAAGAAAGCTGGTTAAAGACGGCAGCGGAGCGGATTGAAGCCGGATATGCAAGGCTTTCCTCTGCGGAAAGAGATATAATTATGGGGCGGATATGATACTGCCGCAGGATTTTATCGACATCGCAAATGATGTATTGGGAATTTACAGACTTTACTGAAACTGGATGTTGTCAAAAACAATAAAACTCTAAAGATGCGCAGCAAGTCAGTAATCTCATAATTTCAGCGTTTATACGCAAAAGACGTGAGAAGCTCCGCCGATAGAGATTTAATGCAAAAGCGAAAATGACTGTGAAAAGCGTTTTTCCTTTTACTTCACAGTAAAGGATTAACCGCCCGCGGCGCCGAAAACAGGCGGCGGCAGTCCGTTAACATTGCAGAGATGTTCGGCATGCAATCAATTGACGGAGAATAAAGCAAAATCCGAACTCGGAAACGAGTCCGGATTTTATTTTGTTGTGGTGGACCCGAAGAGGATCGAACTCTCGACCTCTGCGTTGCGAACGCAGCGCTCTCCCGGCTGAGCTACGGGCCCTGATTTTGTCGTCTGTATATGAGACCTTTTAAGTCTATTCCTTTTTAGCAGACAAGTCAAGATGTATCCCGAGCTTTTTATTTATAATATCCTTCGGAAACCAGAACTTGTTCGTCCCATGCTTCTTTTACCAGAACTTTTTTACTTACTGCACGGCAAGTTTTATGTTTGCCATCTCAGCCGCCGTTGGCTTCTTTGTGAACCTGAAATCCGTCGAGACTGCTGAATTCTTCCTTGCAATAGTTGCATACCCATACCTTGCGGGTTTCATATACGGCTTCATGATGAACTGTCTTATAGACAGGAGGCACCCAGACTTTATCTGAACTGCTGCCTGAGCTTGAGGATGATCCGCCGGAACTGTTTCCGCCGGACGAAGCGCTGTTTCCCGAATTGCCTGTGCTGCCTGAATTGCTTCCTCCATCGGAGCTGCCGGACGAGACGGTGGAGTCGTTTTTGGATGTGTCTCCCGAATTGCCCTTTGACGGTCTGCCTGCGGAAGCGTTTTTGGAGGAGCTGCTGCCGGAGGCATCAGAGTCTGACGATTGTTCATTGGCGCTTTGGTCACCCTCGGGCGAGCTTTCGTCGTCGGATTTCCCCGGAGAAGTTTCTGTATCTGAAGTCTCGGAACCTTGGGATTCGATCTCCTCGTGCCGGGCATGCTGCTTTTTCTGAGAATTCAAGCTATCTTTTAGCTCAGACAACCAGGAGTTATCGGAAAATGCGTCTGTAAAAACAGGAACAGAAAAAATTACGGCAACGCAAAAAACGATGGCTAATATTTTTAGCCACCTGCCGCGAATGCTTTTAGCTGTTATGAAGTTTTTAAACCGGCTTTTAAAATTTTCTTTTTCCATGACAGTTAAAATAATATATTCCAAGCTTAAAAGCTTTAAAAATACAGGACAGACAAACTTTCTGAATGTAATACGTTTAGCCGGCGGTGAACGCCGGACAGCTGCGTACTGTCTGTAGCTGAGACGATGCGTTTATGGCTGTGTATTGGAGGAAGGCAAGCTTCCAAAAGCTCAAACCGAAGAGAACGACCTTCTTATGATGAAGAGCTGTTTCCTTGCGGCTCTCGTTTCTTATAGCGATTATGCAACGGTCTCATTCCGGCAGTTTATAACGCACATTTATGACATTATTGCAATTATAAGGATAAACGTTTTTTATGAATATGTAAAGGATTTCTTTTGTTTCCGAGCCCTTTTCTAAATGGATTTTTTAAAATTCCGAGCCATTTCTCAAATGAATACTTTAATTCTTCGGCTGCTTTTTGGATTTACTGGGTATATTGCCGGAATCTCAGAGCCGGGCTTTCAATGGAAAAGCTGATTCAAACCCAGGCAAAGAAAGGCGGCCTGAATTTGAACGACAAATATGTTGATAGGATTACGGCGGGAGGGCGACGTTTGAATTTTACTGCTGATTACACGGCTTGTCGGGGCGGAGTGTCGGAAAAAATGTCTGCTTATTGACAGGAAACGGGATGCGTATAGATAAACGATATAACGAAAAGAAAACGTATAGAGGTTTTCAATTGGTATGCCGCATGAGTCGGTGCTAAAATGATACATGATATGAAAATACAATACTAAGGAAAGATTTTAATGGGAGGAGAGTAAGAGGATGAAGAAAAAGCTTCTTGCGTTTTTTCTAAGCATTGCGTTAGTGCTTTCCACTCCGATTTCAGCATTTGCTGACGTAGGAGGGGCAGATTCAGGCAGCGCTGACGATAAAAACGCAGCAGTCAATGAAGAAATTGATGCATCGGCATTGGATTCTTCTGTATGGACTTCCGAGGACTTTACATACGGAAGCTATTCCAAGGAACTCTACGGCTGCGATTATTCCAGAGAGATAACTGTTGAAGGTACGGCGATTACCGGCTTTTCCGAACAGGGAGAAGCAAAGCTTGCGGAGAATACCGATCTTGTAATACCTGCGCAGGATGCTGACGGAAACAATATAGTGGGCGTTGCGGAGAGCGCTTTTTATGATAAGGGACTTACATCGGTCACGTTTCCGACGGGTATGATGGTGCCTTATGATGACACCTTGACTCACAGAGTAACAAAAAGAGGAAATTTTGTAATAGCCGAGAACGCTTTTGCGAAAAATGAGCTGACAAAGGTTGTACTTCCTGAAGGAGTCCTCGCGGTTTTGCCATCGGCCTTCAATATGAATAAGATAGAAACCGTTAAGCTTCCGAGGACGATATGGTGGCTTGAAAACATGGCGTTCGCCAACAACAGGATTGTAACTGTAAATTTCCCTACCACTTGCGATTTTCAGCTTGAAATGCACGGCATGACATTTGCTAAAAATTTCATCAAATCAGTAAGACTTCCCGACTTTACGGAAGTCGTAAACAAGACTGTTTTCGTGTGGAACACAGGCAGTGAATCGCTGGCTGAGAATGTAGAAAACGAAAAATATAAAACATATGAAATCGACGGCAAGACATACGATGCCGGCGTGGTGTATATGTATACGGATAACGCAGAGCTTGAAGGCAAAGACAGGATTCACCATGCGGGCAAAGCTACTGCGTCACAACATTCCGATGTTCAAAAGCTAATAGTAAACGACGGCAGCGAGGAAACTCAGAATCCGGATCAACCATGGACCATAGATGACTTTACCGTCGAGGGAACTGTCGTTACCGGTTTGTCGGAATCCGGCGTTGCCAAAAGAGCTGAAAATAAAAATCTCGTAATACCTGATATGAACAAGGATTACGAATATATAACGGAAATCGCAGCTGCGCCTGCAGGCGAAACAGGCCTTTTTGCTACGGAAACCGAGAAATTCGATACGGTGGAGCTTCCCAATGAGCTGGAGAAAATAGGAAACTTTGCATTCCAGAATAACGGTTTAGATGAAGTGCAGCTTCCTGCAAGGCTTAAGGAAATAGGCATATCAGCCTTCCAGACAAACGACCTTACCAGCGTTATACTCCCCGATACGGTTACGGTTCTCGGAGGCGGAGCTTTCGGAACCAATCCTAAGCTGGAACGTATAAGCCTTTCGACAGGCCTTGCGGAGATTCCTGCCGGAGCTTTCGGGTGCAGTGATCAGAAGAACTACATGACGGGCCTGACGTCGATAGATATTCCGGAGGGAATAACTTCGATAGGCAACAATGCTTTCTCAGGGAATAATTTCCGTGAAATAACATTGCCGTCAACGGTCAAGACTATAGGCAATTATGCTTTCTCAACTAAGAATTATCTTACCGAGCCTTGCAGGGTTACTTTGAACGAGGGTCTTGAAACCATAGGAAACAGGGCTTTCAGAAATAAGGTTATCGCAGAAATAACCATGCCTGCCACAGTAACGAAGATAGGCGCGCAAACATTTGAGAAAGAATATTCCGATGAAACAGCCGTAGTTCAGACGAAGGTATATCTGCCGTTAAAGTCTCAGTATGATGATAAAAAGAACTTCCCTTCAAACGATTATCAGAAGATGATATTAAAGGACGCTTCTGTCTGGACGTCGGAAGACTTTACTTACGGAACGCAGAGCTTTGCACTTTATCCGGCAGCCGACTATTCTCCTGTTGAGAATTTTACCGGTATTTATGTAATAACAGGTCTTTCCGAGTCGGGTCTTAAGAAGATAGAATCCAATAAAGCGGTAACTCTGCCTGCCGTAGATCCTGACGGAAAGAAAGTGCAGGGCGTCGGAGAAGCCGCGCTGAAAAATATGGGTATAGTCGCTCTTACTCTGCCTGAAACGGAGTCTGTGGCTCTTGATAAGGAATGGACGCCGAGCGATGAAACGATAACCACAAGAGGAGATTTCTTCATCGGAGCCAGCGCATTCTACGGAAATCAGCTGACAACCATGG
This sequence comes from uncultured Clostridia bacterium, assembly GCA_937900415.1. Classification (GTDB taxonomy): domain Bacteria; phylum Bacillota; class Clostridia; order Peptostreptococcales; family Anaerovoracaceae; genus Fimisoma. Next base: position 30,614 of record CALCEY010000004.1, on the reverse strand, counting down.
AGATACCTGAAGGGGTTATATACATAGGAAACAATGCGTTCGGCAAGAACAGCCTGACAGCCGTTAAATTCCCAAAAACTCTTATGCAAATTAGCAATCAGGCTTTTGCGAGAAATCAGATAACGTCTCTGAGCTTTACGGAAAAGACGGAGTATCCTTTTCAGGTGGACGCCATGGCTTTCGGCTCCAATCAGATAAAATCCGTACAGCTGCCGGCCAATACCGAAAAGCTGGATACAAATGCCTTTGCTGCAAATCCGGGAGCGGACGGAACCTCTAAAGTGGTGGATGTTTATATAAATACGTCAGACCTCGGAAGCTTCGTAGCGACAAACTCGAAGTTTCACAAGATAATACAGCAAGAGATCCCTCCTGCCGAAGCTCCTTGGGGTATAAACGATTTTACATATGATGAAAGCGGAACTGCCATAACCGGTCTTTCAGAAGCAGGTAAGGAAAAGATAAAGGTAAACGGCGCCTTGATACTGCCTAAGGAAGGACCGTCGGGCGCAGCGATAACCGCTCTCGGAAACGGCACAGCCATGAAGGGTATATTCATGTACAGTGAGGGCGAAAAAAATTATGCGCCTACAAGCGTAATTCTTCCTTCCACTCTGAAGTCGATAGGAAACTTTACGTTCGCTTCCAACCCTAAGTTAAAATATGAAATGGAAGAGATGACGACCATAGTATTACCTGAAGGTCTTGAAAGCATAGGTCAAACAGCCTTCCAGCAATCACCTATAACATCGGTATCAATTCCTGACAGCGTGACGTCATTGGGTACCGCAGCCTTCGTTGGAAGCGCTCTTACCAGTGTAAAAATTTCCAACAGTCTTAAGGAGATTCCTGCCAATGCCTTCAGCGGTCAGGACGACAGGAAGATGGAGATAGAGAATCTTGTAATTCCTGAAGGAGTTGAATCCATAGGTTCAAGAGCGTTTGCCGGAGCACATGTGCATAACTTGAAATTGCCAAGCACTCTTACAAAAATCGGTGCTAACGCATTTGAGAATCATCAGCTGACTTCTCTTGTAATTCCCGAAAAGGTTACTGATATTGGAAATTATGCGTTCAGAATGAGACAGGATGGCTGGGATAAGACTCTCGAGAGTCTGACTCTTAACGAAGGTCTTCTCAGTATAGGAAAAGAAGCTTTCTCGGGAAGCATGCTTACTGAGGCAGACTTACCTTCAACGGTAACGACCTTAGCAGATACTGCCTTTAAAGATGGGGAAAACGGTATAGTAAAGCTGTATACATCGAATAAGGAGCAGGTTGAAAACTTCAATACCGAAAAAGCCAATGCGTCGTCTCACAAGGTTATCTATGACAAGCTTATAGGTACTGGGTGGAATTCGGAAGATTTTACATATGATGAAGCGACAGGTACTCTTACCGGCTGGTCGGAAAGCGGACAGGCAAAGAGAAAGACTCTCAAAACACTTGTTTTGCCTGATGTGACGCCGGGCGGAAAAGATATAGAGGCCGTAGGCGACGAGGCCTTCAAGATTCCTGACAGCGAAGTTACAGTAACTAAGTTCGGTATAGATTCGCCAAACGGAATGACCTCTGTAGACATGCCTGAAAAACTTAAGAGAGTAGGAAAAGAGTCATTTGCACAAAATGCTTTAAAAGAAGTTGACCTTACAGGACTTACAGCTATAGGCGAAAGTGCTTTCTACGGCAATAAACTGGCGTCAGTTTCAATTCCTGATACGGTTACGGAACTGGGAGCCGGTGCGTTTGCAACCAACGATATAACTGAGCTTAAGCTTTCGGCTAATGTAACGAAGATACCGCAGGGAGCTTTCTCCATGAATATAAGGCTCGAGCAGATAACCATTCCTGATACGGTTACGGAAATCGGAGAGATGGCGTTTGCGGGAGCGAGACTTACGTCTCTGACAATTCCGAAGTCTGTCGTAAAGATTGAGAGAAAGGCCTTCCACTTGCACCATCTCACAGAGCTTGTGATACCGGGGAACGTTAAGGAAATAGGGGAATCCGCTTTTGAAGGAACCTATAAAGCTACGACGCTCAATAAGCTGGTTATAGAAGAAGGCGTGGAAAATATAGGAAAATACGCCTTTAAAGAAGCCCTGCTTGAGACTGTCCATTTCCCTGACAGCATTAAGACTGTCGGCATACAGCCATTCCTGAATAACATGGGCAAGGACGGTTCACACGTAGTAGAGGTAACTACCAATAACAAAGCTCATCTGGCTTTCGGCGATGATACTTATCAGGTGAAATATATCGGCATATACGATATTGCAGAATATGCAGACAAGGTAAAGCTTGCATTTGATTCTGTGGAATATACTGGAAGCGCTGTCGAACCGCAGGTTACGATAGAGGGTCTGAAGGAAGATGTTGATTACACTGTAGAATATAAGAACAATATCGAACCGGGAGAAGCGACGGTTGTGATTACCGGCATAGGCGATTATACGGGAACCATCGAAAAGACGTTCAATATTACGGCTAAAAAACCGGATGTTAATCCTCCGGATAAAGATGATCCTGCAAATCATCCTGCCGGAGATGGTGCGGATTCCGAAAATACGCCTCAGGGCGGAGATAAAACCGCAGGTTCGAAAACCGGTGATAACAGTCATGTATACTTCTGGCTTGTAATGATGATGATAAGCGGCAGCGCTTTTGCAGGAACAAAAGTATACAGAAAAAGAAAAACAGATATTAAATAATCGTTAAACATTGGCGGCTGCCCGTAATTTGGGCGGCCGCCTTACATATTGAGGTTGATAAAGATTGCAAAAAATGTTAAAGTAAAAGAGCAGGAAGACAAAGCTTTCGGGAGGATCTTGTATGAGACAAGAACTTTTGACAATCTATTCCCAAAAAGACGGGTTGCCGTTGAGCGTCGCTATATGTGCTCCCGATACGGAGGAAGAAATAAAAGGGATAGTTCAAATATCCCATGGAATGGCAGAGCATAAAGAACGGTATTTTCCTTTTATGGAATATCTGGCGTCTAAGGGATATGCGGCCGTTATCAACGACCACAGAGGTCATGGCGCCAGCGTCAGGGACAAGGATGATCTTGGTTATTTCTATGACGAAAGCGGCAGCTTTATAACGGATGATATTCATCAGATAACGCAAAATATCAGAGAGCATCTGCCAGGAAAACCGGTATATCTGTTTGGACACAGCATGGGTTCCATGGTTGTCCGCAATTACATCAAAAAGTATGATAATCATATAGATAAATTGATAGTCTGCGGTTCTCCGAGCAAAAATCCGTTGATAGGCGCTGCGCTCATGCTGACAGCGGTTCAGCAAATCTTCAAAGGCGACAGATACAGAAGCAACCTGATTCAAAATCTGGCGTTTGGCTCGTATACCAAGAACATAAAAGAGCCGGCGTCGGATAATGCCTGGCTTTCGGTCAACGAGAGCAACGTGAGAGAATACGACGATAATGAGTTGTGCGGCTTTGTTTTTACGCTGAACGGTTTCAGGAACCTCTTTACTTTAATGCGAAACACATACTCTGCCGGAGGATGGGCTGTGAATAATCCCGGCCTTCCTATCATGTTTATAGCCGGAAGCGAGGACCCTGTGATAGTCAGCGAGGCCAAGTGGAAAGAAAGTATTCAATTCCTGCGAAAGATTGGATATACTAACGTAAGCGGAAAATTGTATCAAGGGGCTCGTCATGAAATTTTAAATGAAGATATTAAGAATGAAGTTTATGACGACATAGTAAAATTTATGGAAGAATAAAAGATTGACCATAGATTGAAGCCGTGGTATATTTGAAAAAAGAAAAGGGGGACAAAATTATGAAGAAGAGAATTTTACCAATAGCATTGATCGTCGCAGCAGTAGCGGTACTGTGGGCTTATAAGGGTGAAGAAAGTGAGTCTGTTCAATAAGAAATCGCCGTGGGACAAAGATTGGAGAGATCTGGAGAAAAAGGAAGAAAAATTTATCGCCAGGCGCATGGAAGGACCTACTTTTGCTTTGATAAGCAAGCTTGACCGGTTCGTTCCCAAAAAGCTCAGCGCTACCTTGGACGCGGCTTTTGCCAAAGGCTTTGCTCTCATATTTGAAAAAGGGACGGGGATTATCGAGAAAACTTATAATAAGGAAAAGAAAAAGGCTAATTTTAAAATCAATACCTATGCGTCTGAGGTAAGGGGAGACAGGCAGAGTATAAGAAAATTTACCAAGCAGGCGAAATCGGCTAAAGCCACCAATCTGGCGGTTTCAAGCATAGAGGGTCTTGGCCTTGGCCTTATAGGCGCGGGTATTCCCGACATACCGCTTTTTTCGGCAATGGTTCTTAAGAGCGTTTATGAGATAGCTTTAAGCTACGGATACGATTATCAGACTGACGAGGAAAAGGCTTTTATACTAAAAGTCATAGAAGTTTCGATGTATGATGAAGAAGAGTTTGCGGCTGCCAATAGAGATTTGAACGAGCTCATAGATCAGATTGTCGAAGACGGCGATACTCTTGACGGATATGTGGTAGACAAGGAAGCTCAGATAAAAATGACTGCCCGGGCCCTTTCGCGAGAAATGTTATATACAAAATTCCTGCAAGGTCAGCTTATAATAGGAATTGCGGGGGGAATCTTTGACCCTGTATATGTAAATCGCATAAGTACATACGCGGTTCTTAAATACAGGCGGAGATTTTTAAGAAATAAAGTGAGTTCGAGACCTTCCTCACTATAAACAAAACTAAAGGAGCAAATCAATGAAAGAAAAGACTTTACAGTTGACTAGAGCTGCTCTTATAGCGGCTCTTTATGTTATTTTAACTTTTTTATCGCAAATGTTCGGACTTGCCAGCGGTGTGATACAGCTTCGGCTGTCTGAAACGCTTACATGTATGCCGCTCTTTTATAAAGAAGCGATACCGGGCCTTTGGATAGGCTGTATTCTTGCTAACCTGCTTACGGGCTGCGCCGTATGGGATATTATTTTCGGCTCAGCCGCGACTTTAGCAGGTGCGCTTGGAACTTACTACATAGGGAGAAAAAAACCCATTCTGGGGCCGGTATTTCCCATAGCGAGCAATATGCTCATAGTTCCGGCTGTGCTGCAGCAGGTGTACGGAGCGGCAGAAAGTTACTGGTTCCTGATGGTAACTGTGGGAGCAGGAGAGATTGTCTGCTGTGGAATTTTAGGCTGGATACTTTACAAGGGGTATAGCAAAGCCGCGGGAAAAAGTTTTAGTTGATTTCAGCTAAAATGAGTTCTTGGATAGTATGGATGAAACTTCGGATAAAAATTAGAGCCTTTAATAAGGCTCTAATTTTTATTGTTTGATTTTATTCTATTCCGAGCAAGTATTTGTCAAGCAGGGCAACGGCGTCCTCTATGCAGCCGTCGCAACTTCTGAGGACTTTTTTTGTCTCCACACCCTTGATTTCTTTGCATATCATAGATCCGTTCTTGTTTACAAAGGCCTCTGTGAGTTCTTTCATCATTTTGTAACATTCTTTTTTTGTTCCAGGCTTATCTAAACTTCCGTCGCTCATCTTCATTCCTACGACAAGCGCCATCGCGGAGACCGCTCCGCAGGTTCCCATGCTGCCCATGCCAAAACCGAGAGGTTCTGCCAGCTTAAAGGTGGATACAGGGTCTGCCCCCATAACGCTGCAAAAAGTGCAAGCAACCGACTGAGCGCAGTTGAAGCCGTTCTTATGCAGCATTATTGCCTGTTCTTTTCTGTCCATTTTTATCTTCTCCTGTTTTATTATAATTACTTAACTATAAATTTCGGTTTTTTTGCTTTTATGTCAGGATCGTACACTATGGCCTCTGGTTTCATCTCCAGCAGGGTCGGATCCTTGATGTATTTTACGATTTCCCTGAAGCAACGGCCGTAATAATGCCCCTCTGCGATTCTTTCGTCGACGACGATCCCGACTTCCATCACTTTTATTTCTTCCGCCCGCTCGCCGTTTAGAATCGTCTTTTTAGTAAGCTGACCCATGGCGACGAATACGCCGGTAGTTCCGAATTCATAAAGATGGTGATATACCGCGCCTGTCCTTATTGAGGCCAGATTAGTGACGAAAAGAGATGTGTGAAATGGGCTTGCGTCTATTATACTGAAAGGAAGCGCGAAATGCTTATCTATAAATTTGAACATAGAGACTGAAGCTGCAAGCATTCCGGGAATCCTGACAAGCTTTTTGGCGAGCCTGTCCATGGAGGTTTCTCCTCCGGAGGAAGCGCAGCTTTCTATCGCCTCTGCCAGCTTTTTGTTTACGGTGAAAATATCATCGTCGAGGTTAAAATATACTTTGTTTACTGTACTTCTGTTTTTCCCCGGAAGCATGGTGACGAAAGAAACGCAGAAATGATTCCGTGCATATATTCTTTTGTTCATTACAAACCTGTTCAGATAAGGATTTTGTGAAACTACGCGGAGATAAGCAGATATAAGAATACTCATATGACTCATATTGATTCCGTCTTTTCTGCATTTTATTATGTATTGCTGAAGAGGAGCGTAGTTTATGTATTGCTTGATGGAGTTGCTTGCGTCGTATCGTTTATCCATGATGTAGGCCGCTATTTCATACATTGGGTCGTTTGCAGCTAATCTATAACCGTCTGTTCTGTACATGTTTTCTCCTGAAAGTTGTTTTAATTTTTAGACATACATAAAAATAATAACATAAAGCTTTAGATGAAACAAGTGAAAAGAAGAGAAAATCTGTTCTTATGCGAGGAGCCTCTTCTCGGAAAGATGCGAGGGGCGGGGCGGCCTTTCAGGATTGAGAAATACCTGCGGTGCGATTATAAGTCTGCCTGACCGCCGCAAGTCTTCGGTAAGATTGCGCATAGACAGGCATTTATGATAGAATAAAGCTATCATATCATAAATCATTTGCGCCGATTCCTGCGCATAAATAAATGGAGAAAACGATGAAATGCAGACTTATAAGACAGGAAAATTATAAGGAGAGCCTGTGGGACGGAGGAACTGCCAGAGAACTGGCTGTATTTCCGGAGACAGCCTCTTATTCAAAGCGGGATTTTCTGTGGAGACTCAGCTCAGCCGTAATCGAAAAAGACGAAGCGATTTTTTCTGAGCTGCCGGATTATGACAGAGTTTTGATGGTTTTAGACGGAGAAGTGGTTTTAAGTTACGAAAATCAAAGAGTGACAAGGTTGGCTGAGCTGGAGCAGGACAGGTTCGACGGCGGTTGGAAGACGAGGAGCTTCGGAAGGATAACCGATTACAATCTTATGGTAAGGAAAGGAAGCGAAGGTTATCTTGACCTTATTTTCCCTGAGAAAGAAGCTCAAACGTACGGTTCTACTGAAGAGAGTGAAAAACCATATTCCGTGCATACTCTGTATTGTCGGGACGGATACGCGGTGGTTTGTGCCGGAGATGAAAGCTATATGCTGAGAACCGGGGAACAGATGATTATTGAAAGTGAAGCCTGCGAAGAGATCGAATACGGAATAATGGGAGAGGGAACGCTTATAAGAGGGCAGATTTTTTACGGCGTCGGCAGCGCCGGTGAAAGCGAAAATATCGAAGATGGCGGCGTCTGTGAAAGCCAGAATATCGAAGACGGCAGCGGCTCCGGTGAAAGTCAAAACTCTGAAAAGGCTTCCTTTGATGATTTCAAACTGTGCATATATCTGGCAAACGTTCAGTTCAGATGGGCAAAGCATGTTGTAAAGAGCTTGAAATATATATGGCTTGACAGTGAGTTGAGCGATGCTGTCCGTAAAGTAGAAAGTTTTTATGTTACGACTTTGGTTTTCGTTGCAGGACTGACCGCCATAGTTGTGATGGCAGCAACAGGAATAATGTCATATACGGCAGGTGTTATCGCTGCCGCAGTATGGCTGATTTCGGACTGCCTGCTGGTGTCCCCTGCGATATATATGATATTCGCACCCAAGCCTGTGAGAAAGCATATAAAAAGGATAGATCAGCTTTCTCCGCAAGAAGAAAAGATAAGACAGCAGGAGATGTCCTCCAATCCGAGAGCCGAAGCAATAATTAAGAGATACGGAGGATGGGGCAGAAGATAGAGAACATTTTGCAGAGAATGTTTTGCAGCCCTTGACGAGTTTTTAAGAGGGTTCTTCAGGGAAAAGCACAGCAGCTCTTTTAAGTGGCTTTCAAGGAAAAGAACACTTGCGTTTTAGCTCCGCACATTGATTAAATCCAAAGGATAAATGAAAAGCAGACGGGTTATTTGTCGTAACATCGTCTGCTTTTGTTTTTAATGTTGCTGTTTATATGAGTTTATCTGCGGCGGCTGACGGCATGGAAAACTTTGCTTAACGCCGTTAAAACATTTTTTCTAAAGGGCGTTCAGTATGGCGTCCACTTCTTCTTCTTTGCTGCCCCAGTTTATGACAAGCCTTATCACGGAACTGTTTTCGTCATAAGGCGCCCATGTATAGAAAAAGAAATCCTTTTCCAGCATTGCGATTTTATCGTTAGGAACTATTACGAACACCTGATTGGTCTGGTGTGGGAGCCATAGCTTGTATCCCTTTTCCTCAACTCCTTTGGCGAGTTTTATGGCAAGCTTGTTTTCATGACGGGAAATCTGATAATAAAGAGAATCTTCGCCGCCTTCAAGGAGCGCCTTGAGCTGGACTGCAATAAGCCTTCCCTTGGCAAGGAGTGCGCAGGATCTCTTGATCATATAGCGGAAATGATCATTGATTTTATCGTCCATAATTACGAGAGCCTCTCCGAATAAAGCTCCGAGCTTGGTTCCGCCTATATAGAAAGCGTCGGTGAGGTCAGCCATATCTTTAAGCGTTATGTCGTTTCCCGGCCATGTCAGAGCCGTACCGAGACGGGCGCCGTCGGCATACAGATAAAGCCCATGTTTTTTACAGCAGTCATGAAGTGCTTGCAATTCAGCTTTTGTATATACTCCGCCGTTTTCTGTAGGGTGCGTTATGTATACCATTTTAGGGATGACGGTGTGCTCGTCTTCGTGGTGGAGGAGAACCTTTTCGATGTCGGCAGGACGAAGTTTGCCGTCCTCTGTCGGAGCGGCGAAAACTCTGTGTCCCGTAGCCTCCACCGAACCTGTTTCATGAACGTATATATGTCCGGAATCTGCTGAAATAACTCCTTCAAAAGGTCTCAGCGCAGCTGCGATGGTGATGGTGTTTGTAGGCGTTCCGCCGACCATAAAATGGATGTGGGCGTCGGGCTTTCCTATCATCTCTCTTATCATATCGGCAGTTTCAAAGGAATATTTGTCCTCTGCGTAGCCGTCAGTATGTTCCATATTTGTGTCAATAAGCGCCTGCATAACTTTAGGGTGGGCGCCCAAGCTGTAATCGCTTCTGAAATAAATCATTCTGCAAACCTCCTTCAGGAAATTATTTTATAAAATAATTATATTGCACAAGCTGGAGTTTTGCAAATAAATATGTTGTGAGAACTTTAAAAGAATAACCGGGCATGCGAAGTTCACGCCATATGGTTTTGCTTGAAATTTAATCAGCGCCGGCAAACCGGGAATTTGCTGATGCGGGGGCCGGCCATAAGTTTGACAAAGTGCGCAATCGCAGTAAAGCATGATTAAATTTGACGCTTAAAAATAATTAAGACAGCGTTTTATAATTTTTATTGATTTATATATTTTGTATAAATTTGAATATATGCTTGGTGATTATTGTTTGTTTTTCAAATTTTATGAAAGCTGTTTTAAAATTTGAAAAACCGTGATAAAGTATAAAAAGATTTATCTGATATATAATGAAAAAGCAAGACGGTTTGTATTTTATCCGCCTTATCTGTCATTTTGGAGGAAAGCATATGAAGCATAAATACATAGCCAAAAGATATTGGAAAGACCGGGAGACGGCTATGGGAAAGTCCGATGTGATGGCGAAATCCTTTAATGATGTAATTGATTTAAGCCTGGGAGATCCGGACTTCATAACCGATTCTGCTATAATAGACATGTCGTATCAGGATGCCAAAGCCGGTCATACCAAGTATACCGATTTCAGAGGAGATCCTGAGCTTCGCAGTGAGATATGCCGCTTTTATAAAGAAGAATACGATATGGAAGTGAGAGATGAAGAAGTCTTTGTTTCGACATCTGCCTGTTTGGGCATGTACCTTGCGCTGGAAGCCATACTTGATGACGGAGACGAGGTAATCCTTCAGGCCCCGTTTTTTACACCTTATCCGCAGCAGGTGGAGCTTGCAGGAGGAATCCCTGTAGAACTTCCTACCTATGAAGAAGAGGACTTTCAGATAAATACGGAAAGGCTGGAGAAGCTGATAACGGAGAGAAGTAAAGCTATAGTTATAAATTCGCCGTCTAATCCGACAGGAAGCTGTCTTACCGTAGAAACTATGGAGAAGATAGCGGATATAGCAAAAAAATACGATCTCCTGGTAATCGCAGACGATATATATACTTCCTTCAGCTATGAAAATCCCTTCGTGCCTTTTGGCTCGCTGCCTGAAATGAGGGAGAGAACGATAATACTCAACTCATTTTCCAAGAACTTCACAATGACCGGCTGGAGAATAGGGAACATAATTGCGCCGGACTACATCATAAAGACCATACAGCAGATTAACGAGAATGTAGTATTTACAGCGCCGTCAATATCGCAGAGAGCCGCCATATATGCGCTCAGAAATAGAAAAGATATACAGCCGGCCATGGTAGAAGAGTACAGAAAAAGGATGTTTTACGCGGCGGATAGGATAAACGCTATACCAAAAATGCACGTTATATATCCGCCGAAAGGAAGCTTTTACCTTTTTATAAACATAAAGAAAACGGGACTTACAAGCGAATCAGCGGCAGAACTCATGCTTAGAGAAGCGCATGTACTGACGCTGCCCGGTAATGCTTTCGGAAAATGCGGAGAGGGCTTTGTGAGAATAGCATGCACAGTGGGAGTAAATGAACTGAAAGAGGCGTTTGACAGGATCGAAAGGATTCCCGTTTTTTCCGGACAGGCAGAGGCATGAGACTAATATTCAGGGAGAAATTAGGATATGCGGCGGAAAGCGGGTAAGACAGAGGCGAGACAGAGGAGACAAGACAGAGGCAAAGCAGTTGCTCCGCCGGAGAAGAAAATGCAGCAGATAAAATGACGAAAATAAGCTGTATTTTAAAAACGGCCGAAAGGCCGTTACTTTTCTCTCGCATGCTGATATTTTTCTCTCGTAGCCATGCCGCCACGCAGATGGCGTTCGGCTTTGTTGCTTTCCAAGACCTCTTTAACTTCAGCGGCTAATCCCGGATTTATTTCAAGGAGTCTTTCGGTGACATCTTTATGTACTGTAGATTTGCTGACGCGGAACTTTTTTGCAGCAGCCCTTACCGTTGAATTGGTGCTGACTATATAATGCGCCAATTCCAAAACTCTTTCTTCTATGTAATCCTTCATTGTAAGACACACGCTCCTTATTTATTCGTTAGAACAATATATGCGAATTAAAAATAAAATATGATGTTGAATTTTAAGACCAAATAAGGCATAATGATTTCAGAAACCTTTTGGGTTAAATGGAGCATAAGCGGTTTACCGCAAGGCTCTATTATTTTTCTTTCAAGGGAGATTTTATGTCAGGGAATCTAATATACAACAGAGAAATAAACATAAAAAACATGCTGGTATTTACTGTGCCGACCATGATAAGGATGATATTTGTATCCATGTATACTATAGTAGATGGAATCGTAGTATCGAACTTTGTGGGAAGCCTGGGCCTTTCGGCTATAAATATAGTATATCCGGTGCTAAACGTGTGCATGGCCATAGCTTTTATGCTGGCGGCTGGAAGCAGCGCCATAATGGGAAAGAAACTGGGAGAGGGCAAGCCTCAAGAGGCCAACAGCTTTATGAGCCTTACTGTGATTTTGAACGTATCTGTTATAATCTTGCTCATAGGAATTTTTCTGTGCTTTGATGAAAAAATATATATGCTTTTAGGCTCCGATGAACAGCTGCTGCCTTACTGTGTGGAATATGGAACCGTATTGGTTATGGGAGGTCCGCTTTGGGTAATGCAGGTTTTATTTCAGAGCTACCTTGTAACGGCTGACAGACCGAGACTTGGTCTGGGCTTGTCTATAGCGGCAGGAGTTTTGAACATAGTTTTAGACGTGGTGCTCGTAGGCTTTTTCGATTTCGGCCTTACGGGAGCTGCGGTTGCTTCCGTTGCCGGTATGGTGATAGGAGGGTTTGTTCCTTTGACGGTGTTTTTCAACAAGAAAAATCTCATACATTTTGAAAAGCCTGTCTGGAACGGCACTGAAGTTCTTAAGGCGGTGGGGAACGGCTCCTCTGAGATGGTTACCAATCTGGCAAGCGCAATTACAACTACCCTGTTTAATATACAGATGATGAATCTGGTGGGAGAAAAAGGCGTTGCGGCCATAAGCGCAATATTATACCTTCAATTCATATTCGTAGCAGTGTTTTTCGGCTTCGCTTCGGGAATAGCCCCTGTTGTAAGTTATAATTACGGAGCTGAAAACAGGGAAAACATAAAACGTCTGTACAGTATCTCTGTAAAGATAACGGTGCTCTTTTCAATAGCCATGTTCGTTATCGCAGAGCTTTTAAACAAGTGGCTGGCAATGATTTTCGCTTCGCAGGATCCCGTGCTGCTGGAGCTTATGGTGTACGGCTTCAGGATAATAGCTGTGAGCGTACTTTTTACAGGTATCAATGTATTTTCTTCCGGTTTCTTTACGGCCCTTAACAACGGAAAGGTCTCCGCACTGATTTCTATGCTGAGGACGTTTGTTCTTGAAACAGGCGCATTGCTGATATTGCCTGAGCTGATAGGCATAGACGGAGTGTGGCTGGCGCTGCCTATGGCGGAATTGCTGGCGGCTGTCGTTGCAGTATGGATGCTTGTAAAATACAAGAAAGTTTACGGCTATTAAAACGAAAAATGATCACATGTTCTGCCGATGATTTGTATATAACATAAATGCAGACAGTCATGATAAACTTTGTGGTATGTTAACAAAAAAACAAACAAAAACAGTTGACAAACTACAAATAAGATGGTAGACTCATTAACATAAATCAATATTTAAACCTTTGATGGAGAAGTAAAACTGATTGCGGCTCTCTCAGCGAGTCCGGGGCGGTGGAAGCCGGATAGAAAGCGGATTGGAATAATGGGCTCCTGAGGGCGAGGGGAAAGGCAGCTGCCTCTGTGATGGTGCAATAGCGTGACGAGCGGAGCGAGCGTATGCCGACTATCTGAGACGTGTTCCTACGTAAGTGGAAAGGAGTGTGATGGCACTCTGCTGAGCGGATCTGCTTATGCAGGTCAAACAAGGTGGTACCGCAGGTTAATATCCTGTCCTTGATTATCAAGGACAGGTTTTTTGTTTATCCGGCGTATTTGTAGCAGAGACACTTCAATTAAATTTTTAATTGAAAAGGAGAACAAAAAATGGAAGACAAGAAAAAAATACCTTATAAGATTTATCTGGAAGAAAGCGAAATGCCTAAGCAGTATTACAACGTTCGCGCCGATATGAAGAAGAAGCCGGCGCCTCTCCTTAATCCGGCAACCCTTGAACCGATAAAGGCCGAAGATTTAAACCATGTGTTTTGTGAAGAACTGGTAAAACAGGAACTGGACGATACTACTGCATATTTTGACATTCCGCAGGAGATACAGGACTTTTACAAGATGTACCGCCCGTCTCCGCTGGTGAGAGCATATTGCCTTGAAGAAAAACTTCAGACGCCGGCAAAGATTTATTATAAATTTGAAGGGAACAATACCAGCGGAAGTCATAAGCTGAATTCTGCAATTACACAGGCTTATTACGCTAAAAAACAGGGGTTGAAAGGCGTGACTACGGAAACCGGAGCAGGACAGTGGGGTACAGCTCTTTCCATGGCGTGCTCTTATCTCGGCCTCGAATGTGAAGTGTATATGGTGAAAGTTTCATATGAGCAGAAACCTTTCAGAAGAGAAGTAATGAGAACTTACGGCGCCAACGTAACTCCGTCTCCGTCTGAATTTACGAATATAGGAAGAAAAATTCTTGAAGAACACCCCGGCACAATCGGAAGCCTTGGCTGCGCCATTTCCGAAGCTGTTGAGGCGGCGACTTCAAGAGAAGGATACAGATATGTGCTGGGAAGCGTATTGTCTCAGGTTCTTCTTCACCAGACGGTCATCGGTCTGGAAACAAAGAAAGCCATGGACAAGTACGGAATCAAGCCGGACATTATAATAGGCTGTGCCGGCGGAGGCTCCAACCTTGGAGGGCTGATTTCACCGTTCATGGGCGAAAAGCTCAGGGGAGAAGCTGATTATCGGTTTATCGCGGTTGAACCTGCATCATGTCCAAGCCTTACAAGAGGCAGATATGTATATGATTTCTGCGATACGGGCAAAGTATGTCCGTTAGCAAAGATGTATACGCTGGGAAGCGGATTTATTCCTTCGGGAAACCATGCCGGCGGTCTCAGATACCATGGCATGAGTTCTATTTTGTCGGAACTTTACGATCAGGGCCTTATGGAAGCTCGCAGCGTGGAGCAGACGGCCGTATTTAAAGCGGCTGAGGAGTTTGCCAGGGTTGAAGGAATTCTGCCTGCTCCTGAAAGCAGCCATGCCATTAAGGTGGCTGTAGATGAGGCGTTAAAATGCAAGGAGACCGGAGAAGAAAAGACGATTCTTTTCGGTCTTACAGGAACGGGATATTTTGATCTGAAAGCATATGAAAACTATAACAACGGAACTATGAAAGACTATATTCCTACCGATGAGGAATTACAGAAGGGCTTTGACGGCATACCGAAATTTGCCGGAAATGAAATAAAATAAAGACGATAGAGGCGGCGTTTGACTTGCGTTTTAGATGAAAAATCAGATCTGCATTTTGCGGCGGATCCTAACCGGAATTTACGAAAAAGATTTCTGAAAATGCTTGTTGCGGCGCCTTCGTCAAAGAGAGTGTAATATATGCGGCGTTGCCGCTTTCATGAATTGCATGTATGGCTTTCGGCATCGCCCGCATGATGTGCTTATAACGAAGGGCAGATGTATAAATATGAAGGAGGATTTTATGGAATTAAAAAAAGCGATTGAAGAAAGACGTTCGGTAAGAGGTTACAAGAAGGATCCTGTATCAAAGGAAACCTTGGAAAAAGTCCTTTCGCTGGCTACAAGGGCAATTTCTGCCAGCAATGCGCAGCCTTGGGAGATCGCCGTTATATCCGGCGATACATTGAAGAAAATCGCAGAGATGAACATTGAGAGCTTTCTGAACGGTGAAGAGGAGGATTACGAGGAAGCTTCTTTCAACGGAGTCTACAGGCAGAGAAAGATAGGAATAGCCAAGCAGCTTTTCGGGGCGATGGATATTGCCAGAGGCGATATGGAAAAACGTAAGTGGTGGACTTCCAGAGGTTTTGGATTTTTTGATGCTCCGGCTGCATTTATTATATATATGGATGAAGAACTGAGCGATTTATGTAAGTTTGATTTAGGATGTCTCACGCAGAATATCTGCCTTGCCGCGATGGAATATGGCCTGGAGACTTGTGTCGCTATTCAGGCGGTGACATATCAAAAAGGCTTGAGAAAGTACACCGATATTCCTGAAAACAAGAAGTTTGTGATAGGGATTTCCATAGGATACCCTGACGAAGATTTTCCTGCTAATAAGGTTGTAAGCGAAAGAGCGCCTCTTGAAGAGGTTACGTCTTGGTACGGCTTTGAATAAGCGAAATTTCTTCGAGCAAAAGAAATCCAATCAGGCTTGCGGAAGCTTCGGCGGCCGAGAACTCAAATTGCGTGCGAGTTCGTTTCAAGCGAAAAAATAAAAAACAAGCCCTTTGGATTAACGCAAACGTAATGAGCTGCAACTGTTAAATTTTAAATCTGACTTTTGCAGCCGTACATAGAGCGTTTTTTCAAGCGTAGTTTTGTTTTATATGATATGCAGAGGCGGCCGGTTTTCATAAAATTTTTTGAAAGCCGGTCGCCTCTACGCAGTATAAACAGTGGTTTGCAGATTAAACAAGCCTCTGTCTATTTGTTCAGCATGTACTGCACATAAATTTTACAAGCGAAAGAAAGAGCAAACGTATCCACCAGAAACCTGCGTTCGCGGCCTTTCTCGCAGATGTCATCCACATGTATTGAACCGGAAAAAACAGCGGTTACGGCATTCTCTACTGCCTCGCAGAACCGGTTGTAGGTCATTTTGTTATCAGGTAGCTTGAGGCCGATGTCGATTAGCTTTCGGATTTCTTCTGTGGAATAGCAGCTTTTTAAGATATAGACGATTACAATCATAGCCATGGAAAGGCGTCCGTACTTCTTGTTGACGGGGGCGTCTATTATACGTGCCTTTACATAATTATTTATCATGCTTTTCGTCAGAGACGGCAGACCTATGGAAGCGAAAAACTGTCCAAGACTTGAATGGATAAGGACGATTACCTGATCCATGTATAAGTCGATTTGAGGAAGTTCCTCCCAGCGCGGAATATGAAATTTGGAAGGAATTGAGCTTTCATAAGCCGAAGACGTTGCGGCGCCGCCGCTTTTAGATGATGCTTCTGTAACGTTGTATGGCGGCGTCTGCGGAGCATTTTGATGTTTTTCTGAGGTTTCCTGCGCTGACGGAGACGAGGCAGACGGCCAAGCTTTTTGTGAAGCTGCTGATTGATTTGACATGGTTCTCTCCTGATTTATTTTAAACGTATTGTAACATAGCGCACAAGGTATGTAAAGGTTGACATTGTTATTTGCACGTGATAATGTAGTATACATAACTAGATGGACTAAATTTTGATAATTATTAAATAAAGGAGACTTTTAGATATGGATTATACAAGCCGGAGAAACATAGACATGACATGGGCTCAGTCTGTAATATCTTCCTTGAACAACAGTACGGATAAATATGTCGTTTATAAAGAAAGCAGACCTATAGTTGACATAAAGCATATGATTGAGACCAGCGCTCAGCTGTATGGAGACAATGTGGCATTTATGCAGAAATTTTCAAAGGAGCAGCCATATAAAAGCATAACATATAAAGAAGCCTTTGCGGCTATTAACGCTTTGGGAACTGCGCTGATAGAAAACGGTCTCAAGGGAAAGCGTATTGCTGTGATAGGAGAAAATTGCTATCAGTGGGCGACGAGCTATCTGGCGGCTATTTGTGGAACCGGTATAGTAGTTCCTTTGGATAAGGAGCTTGGAGCTTCGGATCTTGAACAGCTTATCAAGGAATCCAAGGCGTCCGCCGTTATGTTTACTGAAAAATATACCGGTACATTTAAGAATATCAAAGCCTCCGGCCAAACGGATTTGGAGATGCTGATAAAACTCAATGGAGAAGACAAGGAGGACGGAGTTTTCACCTGGAGCGGTTTGATTGCAGAAGGAAATGCTCTTTTGGAAAATGGGGACAGACGGTTTATAGATGCGGAAATAGATCCTGAAGAAATGAGCGAGCTTCTCTTCACTTCCGGAACTACGGGAATTGCTAAGGGTGTAATGCTTTCTCATAAAAATATATGCTTTGACCTGATGATAGCGCCTACTATCCTCAAAGTGCATACATGGGACATTTTCTTTTCTGTTCTGCCTGTACATCATACGTACGAGGGAACGGCAGGATTTTTGATGCCTCTTTACAAGGGGGCGGCCATAGCTTACTGCGAGGGGCTTAAGCATATAGTTAAAAACCTTTCCGAAGTAAGACCCACAATGTTCCTGGGCGTTCCGGTTCTCTTTGAGACGTTATATAAAAATATAATTAAAAATGTTCGCAAACAGGGAAAAGAAGGTCTTGTTAAAAAGGTTATGGCTGTAAACAAGGTGACTAAGAAAATCGGCCTTGATCTGAATAAAAAGCTTTTAAAAGACATTCTTAAAGTGTTCGGCGGCAGAATGAGAGTGCTCATATCCGGAGGTGCGGCAATTGATCCCGCAATACTTCAATTTTTCAATGACCTCGGATTTATAGCAGTACAGGGATATGGACTGAGTGAATGTGCGCCTATGGGAGCTCTGAATCCGGATCAGCATAAGTATATGAGAAACGCATCTGTTGGACATATATTGCCGGGTATGGACGTTATGATTGCAGATAAAGACGAGGACGGTATCGGAGAAATATGTCTTAAGGGCGATAACGTAATGCTGGGCTATTACAACATGCCTGAGGAGACGGCAAAAGTAATAAGAGACGGCTGGTTCTATACAGGCGATCAGGGTTATATCGACGATGAAAAATTTATTTATATAACGGGGCGGAAGAAAAACGTAATAATCGCTTCCAACGGTAAGAACGTTTTCCCTGAGGAACTGGAATATCTTCTTTCAAAGATTCCTTATGTTTCGGAATCCATGGTTTGGGGAGCCGAAGAAAGGGGAGATATAGTCATAGTGGCGACCATCAGACCTGACATGGAGGAGGTTGAGTCTGTCATTGGAAAGGACTGCGGAGAGGAAGCTGTAAAGAAGCTTCTGTGGGAGGAAGTGGATAAGATCAACGCAGAGCTTCCGATGTTTAAGAAAATAAAGAAGGTTGCTGTCCGCAACGAAGAGTTTGAAAAAAACACCAGTAAAAAAATTAAAAGATTCGTTGAAGCCAACAAACAGATGTAAGCTGATTTCAGGCGGCGTTTTCAAAAAGTAAAATAGGCTTCTGCGGAGACTGAAAAAAATATGATTCGGCAAGAAATAAACTGCCTCGCGCGTCCGGTAAAAAAGACGGCGAGGCAGTTTTTATGTGATTCGGAAATCAAAGCTTTGCAGTTTGTACGGATGTTTAGGCTTGCCGTGATTTCCGGATTCTATTTTTTGTTTTCATATGCCACTAGGGCGACGCATTTTCCTGTAGAATCGCAAAGCTTTCTTTCCGCTTCGGAAATGATTTTCATATCCGAGGGCTTTAATTCAGCAAAGGATTTTTCCATAGCTATTCACCTCCCTTCATTTATTTTGTCATAAATCATAAATATTATTAAATTTTCACATATAATTCTCCTAAACAAATTGAAAAAAAGTAAAATTTTATATATAATGTTGTGAGAAATGTAAATGATAAGTAGTATGAACATAATTTACATGTTGCTATTTTTATATGAATTTTGAAAAGGAGAAGAGAATGGGATTTGCGAGTGAGGTAGGCATAGACTTAGGAACAGCCAACGTGTTGGTATATATAAAGGGCAAAGGAATAGTCCTCAGCGAACCTTCAGTAGTAGCGATCAATAACGACACCGATGAGATTCTCGCAGTAGGGGAAGAAGCGAGACAGATGCTCGGAAGGACTCCTGCCAATATAGTTGCGGTAAGACCGCTCAAGGACGGAGTTATTTCCGATTACGACATTACTGAGAGGATGCTGAAATATTTTATAAGAAAGACATGCGGCTCCGGCAGATTTTTTAAGCCGAGAATCATGGTTTGCGTGCCGAGCGGAGTGACGGAGGTAGAAAAGAGGGCGGTAAGAGAAGCTGCGACTCAGGCCGGCGGCAAAGACGTGTATCTCATGGAAGAGCCTGTTGCGGCAGCCATCGGAGCAGGCATAGATATAAGTAAGCCGGATGGCGTTATGGTGATAGATATAGGCGGCGGCACGACGGATATAGCGGTTATTTCTCTGGGAGGAATCGTTGCCAGCACTTCCGTTAAGATGGCCGGGGACAAGATTGACGAAGCCATAATCAAATACATGAGAAAAACCCATAAGCTTTATATCGGAGAAAGAACGGCCGAAGAACTTAAGGTAAATATAGGAACGGCTTTCCCGAGAGAAGAGGTTCTGACTATGGAATGCAGAGGAAGGGACTTGGTTACGGGATTGCCTAAGAGCGTTGACGTTACCTCCGAAGAGATGATGGAGGCGTTGGAGGAACCGCTCCACATAATTTGCGAAGCTGTTCATAACGTGCTTGAGAGGACTCCTCCTGAGCTTTCGGCAGACATAAGCAATTCCGGCATAATCGTAACAGGCGGAGGAGCTTTGTTATACGGAATTGATAAGAGAATAGAAGACAGGACTGGTATCAAGGTAGTTATTGCAGAGGATCCTAAGTCCTGCGTCGCCATAGGAACAGGAAAAGCTCTGAACAGCCTCGACGTTCTCGAGACCAATGCTCTCAACAGAAAAGCTCCTTATCTGTAGGAACTTCTCAGTCTTTGCGATAAAATTTCCGGTCGTATGTGCATAGCGGCAGACGGCACAACACAAAGCGGTAAACAGTATTCCGCAGAGAAATACACGGGTAAATATAAGCGCGTAAGTACCGCGATAAGCGTCCTCCTTTAAGCGGAGGACGCTGTTTTTATAAAAACGAACGGATAAAAATATTTGAAGCCGGATGACTGCAACCGTACTCAAGGCAGCTGCAAAAGCAGGCAATATGAATCTGCGGCAAAGCAAACCTACGACAGCTGTCAAAGCGGACGCGGCAACAACCATGGAAGGGCTGTGAAACTAAGAGGCGTCTGTAGCGCCCATTGGATTATTTAAGAGGAAGAAAAAATGAAACTTGAAATTATCGCGGCGACGGCCTTTGGGCTGGAAGCTCCGGTGAAGAGGGAGATAGAAGCCCTGGGATACAGGATAATAAAATCAGAAGACGGAAAGATTACCTTTTCCGGAGATGAGCGAGCGGTCGTGAAAGCAAACCTGTGGCTCAGGTCTGCTGACAGAGTGCTGATTAGGATGGCTGAATTCACAGCTTTGGAATTTGAAGAGCTGTTTCAGCAGGTGAAAGCGATTCCGTGGGAAGAATGGATACCCCCCGACGGAAAATTCGTAGTCAACGGTTCGTCGGTCAAGTCCAAGCTTTTCAGTGTGCCGGCATGCCAGTCGGTGGCGGAAAAGGCGATAGTTGAAAGGCTGAGAGAGATTTATGCGGTCGATTATTTTCAGAAATCAGGAGCGCTTTATGATATAAAGATTTCTCTGCTTAAAGACAGAGTGACCGTAACCATGGATACAACAGGACCGGGGCTGTTTAAGCGAGGATACAAGCAGAATGCGGTGACGGCTCCGATAAAGGAAACTATAGCCGCCGCTATGGTACAGCTTTCGTTCTGGAAACCCGGAAGACTTCTCTTGGATCCTTGCTGCGGTTCCGGGACGATAGCGATTGAAGCGGCGCTCATAGGAAGAAATATCGCTCCAGGCCTTAACAGGACGTTTGCCGCTCAAGACTGGGAAGCCATAAAAGCTGATATTTGGAGAGAGGAACGGAAAAAGGCTTTTGAGGCCATAGATTGGGACAGAAAGCTTGAAATAATTGCAGGCGATATAGATAAAAAGGCTGTCGAAGCTGCCAGAGAAAACGCTGTGGAGGCGGGTGTGGCTGAAGATATTTCCTTTCGAGTCGGCGACGCCTCCGGATTCAGCGCAGGAAACAGAGAGGGCGGAATTATAATAACCAATCCGCCTTACGGTCAGAGGATAGGCGACAGACAATCTATGGATAAACTTTATGAAGGCTTTGCTTCTTTCCTGAGAAAAAATCCCACCTGGTCGATGTTTGCCATAACGGCAGATAAGAGCGCTGAGCAGAAAATTTTCGGCCGTCCGGCAGACAGAAGGAGAAAGCTGTTCAACGGAAGAATGGAAGTATGCTATTATCAGTACCATGGACAAAAACCTGCGGAGAGAGAATAGCAATGGACATAAAAATAGACAGAGAAATAAAAATTCCGGTTTACCTTCAGATTGCTTCCTCCATTAAGCAGCAAATAATGACGGGATCCGTTAACTCAGACACTATACTGCCTTCGGAAAGAGCACTGGCCAAGATGCTGAGCATACATAGAAATACCGTGGCCAGAGCCTACGGCGAGTTGAAAGGGCAGGGACTGATAGAATCTTATCAGGGTATAGGATACAGAGTGTGCGCGTCGGCAGCTTCGGAAGAAGGGATGACAAAGAATTGCATAGCACAGACAGGGTTTGCGGACGCGCGTAAAGAGCACAGACGAGGAGATAAGAGAGTAAATTGGCTGGATCAGATCAAGGACGAATATCTCGATATGACGGTTACATTTGATGAAATGTTTCAGAGATTCAGCAGACCTGAAAAAATATCCCTTGGAAGCGGAATTGCCGCTACCGGAATATACGACAGAGAGAAACTGTCAAAGAGAATCTCCAAGATAGTTTCAGAAGAAGGGAAAAAACAGTATTTCTATACGCCATATCAGGGCGACGAAGATTTGCGCAGACAGATAGTCTCATACCTCAGTACAAAGGGAATAAAAGCCACGACGAGGCAGATACAGATTCTTACGGAGACAAATCAGGCTCTCGATTTTCTCATAACACTGTTGGTAAAGCCAGGCGACGCAGTTATAACAGAGGAGCCGGTTTCGCCGGATACATATAGGGCCATAGGCCTTGCGGGGGGAAAGCTCATAACCGTTCCGATGGGGGAAGACGGAATAGAAACGGCGTATCTGGAGGAGATAATCCAGAGGCAAAAACCTAGGCTCATATGTTTGAATTCCAGCTTTCATGATCCTACAGGACAAGTTCTTTCAGTTGAAAAACGCAAAGAAATTCTGAAACTTTCAGAAAAATACAGACTGCCGGTGATAGAATATGACGAGGCGTCAGAGCTTCATTACGATATTCCTTCCATATCGCCGATGAAAGTCTTTGACAGGCTGGAAAACGTCGTATATATATATTCTTTTTCGTTGACGTTTGTACCCGGACTCAGCCTGGCCTTTATAGTGGCCAACGCTGATCTCATACGCAGACTGAGCTATCTGGTGTCGGTGAGACTGGTTGCCATGGACTGGATGACGCAGAGGCTTTTGGCTGAATTTCTTGAAGAAGGCGTTTATTACAGAAAGCTTTCCGATTATAGAAAAGAATATAAAAAAAAGAGAGATATAGTATGCGGAAAACTGGAGGAAATGAAAGAACTGGGCGTGAGTTATTTAAAGCCTAAAGGCGGCATATACGTATGGTGCCGGCTTCCTGACGGCGTGGACAGTAAAGAATTGGATTCGAGGGCATACAGCAGCGGCATAAGCATATTGCCGGGATATGTGTTTTATCCGTCTAAAAACGGCGGACGTGAATACATAAGGATAAATTTTTCGTATGAGACGCCGGAACGCCTTTCCAAAGGTATGGATATTCTAAAAGCGTCTATTGAAGAGTGTATGAAGGGATAAAGTTTTTATTGATGAACGATTACAGGGCCTAATATTTATAGGCCCATTTTTTTATGAGAACTTGTATTATTCCTGCAGTTGGAACAGCTAAGAGCATTCCCCCAATTCCCCCTAAATGGCCCAGAATCGTCAGAGAAATCAGTACGAAGAGAGGATGCAAGCCTATGGAGCTTCCTACTATTTTAGGATAGATATAGTTGCTGTCAATCTGCTGAATCAGGAAAAGAGCCAGTACCGCGAGGATTCCGCTCAGCAGCCCCTTGGAGAAAAAGGCGACGAGAAAGGCGGGCACCATGCTGAAAAAAGGCCCGAAATAAGGGATTATGTTCAGAAGACCGCCGATTAGGCCTATTATGACAGAAAATTTTATTTTCAGCGCCGATAAAGCGACAGATGAAAGAAAGGCTACGATAAGGCTGTCTATCATCGCTCCCTTTATAAAGGTTGTAAGCACGATATTTATCTCATACAGAATTTCGTTTATCTGGCCGTGAGCTTTTTGTTTAAGCACGAGGGAAAGAAACTTTTGCCAGAGAGAAAGGAAAAATTCCTTATCTCTTATCAAATATATGCTGGCTACAAGACCCAAAATAAAGTTTGTCACACTGCCGATCAAAGCGGAAACCGTCTGCATAAGCTTTTCCAGAGAAAAATGGTTTTCAAACCAGACAGTTATCGCAGACGCAGGATCAATCTCAGACGTATCTGCGCCTTTGGGGATGTATTTTGACATGAAATTTTTAATGTCTGCGGCAGCCGATTCAAAATAATCGTAAACCGAGCGCAGCGTACCGTAAAAACCGCTCTCCGGAAAAGCACCCAGTATGAGTATGAGAAAGGCGTAGACGACGAGAATGAACAGGAGAGCGGCCAGGGTATAGGATATGATTATAGATGGAACCCTGCCTCTGGGACTTTGCTCTGTCAGAATTTCTTCAGAACGGACAAATAATTTTTTTCTGATCCATTCCGTCGGTCCGTTGAACAGATAAGCCAAAATCAGCCCTGTTATAAGGGGTGAGAAAGCTTTCAGTACTGCTGCTGCGACTTGCCACACGCCGGCGAATATTTCTGCTAAAAAATTCTCCATATTGCTCATTCCTCCAAATAATAGTATTATATAAACTGATAAAAATTATGAGGAAAGCTTATGAAAAGATGTGAACTGCTGATTCCGGCAGGAGGCAAAAAACAGTATATAGCAGCGGTTGAAAACGGCGCTGACGCGGTTTATGTAGGCGGAAAGCATTTTAACGCGCGTATGAATGCTGAAAATTTTTCTGATGATGAACTTGAAAAAGCTGTCGATTACGCTCATGTCAGGAATGTAAAAACATATATAGCGATGAATACTTTGCTTGACGACGATCAGCTTATTCCTGCTCTGCGGCAGGCCGAGATTTATTCTAAAATAGGAGTCGATGGAGTTATAATACAGGATTTGGGTTTGGGGCTGCTGATAAAAGAACGGCTGCCGTATCTTCCGCTGCATCTTTCCACTCAGGCTGGGATTTACGACGCGGAGGGAGTCAGGGCTGCTGCACGTCTGGGCTATGAGAGAGTAGTCCTTGCAAGGGAACTTTCCTTTGAAGAGATTAGAAAGGCTGCGGATGTCGGAATTGAAACAGAGGTCTTTGTTCACGGCGCATTATGTATGTGCTATTCGGGACAGTGCCAGCTGAGTCGTGTAATAGGCGGACGTTCGGGAAATAAAGGGAGCTGTGCGCAGCCGTGCAGACTTCCGTATAAGGGAGCAAAAGAACCTTATCCTTTGAGCCCTAAGGATTTGTGTCTTTTGGAGGAGGTAGGAAGACTGGCTCAAGCCGGCATAGCTTCCCTAAAGGTTGAAGGAAGAATGAAATCCCCAGAATATGTGGCCGTCGTAACATCTATATACAGAAAATATCTCGACCGGTGGTATCAGTTCGGCAGCTATGAGGTGGAGGAGGAAGATTTGGCGGCTCTCAAGCAAATCTTCAACAGAGGAGGTTTCACGAAGGGATATTTTTACAATGATCCGGGAAAAGAACTGATGGCGTCCGATCTTTCTAAAAATGCCGGGATTTTTTCAGGAGTAGTCGAAAAGGACAGCGCCGGACCTCTGATTCTCGTAAGGCAGCCTTCAGGGGAGGGGTGCTCTTCTGATTATGCGAAAATCTCTAAAGGGGATTATATTGAGATAAGAGGACGAAAAAATTCCGGAAATTTAATTACTTATGCAGAGAAAAAGAGGGGCGGACTTATCGAGATCGGAGATATAAAAGTTAAATCGTATAGAGGAGATCGAGTGTATCGGCTCACGTCGGGACTTTTGATGGAAAGGGCCAGAAAAACTTTTGAGGGCATTGATTTTGAGGGCGGAAAATATTTGCGAAAGGTGCCGGTCGCTTTTAGAATTACAGCGGAGGCAGGCGGCAAACTTAAGGCGGAAGCCTATTGCTCCGCATGGTCTGTGAAAAAATATGGGGTCGCTCTTGAAAAGGCAGAGAACAACGACGGATTAACGGCGAATGTAAAAAAACAGTTTTCCAAGACGGGAGGAACACCTTTTGCTGTCAGCGAAATTACAGTCATCGAGAAGGAACCGTGCTATGCGCCTGTTTCTGACATTAACGCGCTGCGAAGAGAGACTCTTCATGAGTTGGAGAAGAAAATAAAGGAAAGCTATAAAAGAAAGTCGGGTGAGGACGATACGGTTTCTGGGGAGGATTTTAACCATACAGGCCCGGTTAAGCCTGTGGCAGGTGCGGGCATTGAAGCTTCTGCAGAAAACGTCAGGGAAGCATACCAAAGGACTTTTGAGGTTGTATTTTTCGGCGCAGATGATTTTATGAGCATCAATTTAGAGGGACTGCTCAAAAAAATCAGACAGTCGGCCGGAATGGAAAGAAAGATAAGAATGTTGGTTCCTATCGGAGCGTATGAGCTTTGCCGCAATAAAGAAGAAGCCGGATTTGAAGTCGTGCCTTATATAATGGCCATGAACAAAGGCGCAGGGGACGAATGGATAGAAGAAAATTTCGATAGACTTTCGTCTCTGCTTAAGGAGGACAACAAACCTATATATGTGGGAAATATAAGGTGGATAAAAGAATTTTCTGCCGCAGGAGTTGAAGTTTTGGGAGACAGCGGCATTAACGCTACGAATTGCTATGCCCGAAAAGCATGTACTCTGCTGGGCGCTTCGGCCTGCGTCTTTTCTCTCGAAAAGGAAGAGGCGGGTTTCGGAGCTTTTCCACTGATGATTTCGGAGCATCGCTTTGAAACGGAGAGGATTGTCGACAGAAAAGGAGAAGCTTATAATCTGGAATTTGATGCTTCGAACCATAAAACTCTGTTGATCAGAGAAGACGCTCCGCTGGATTGGATGAAGATAGGAAAAGCGTCTTCTGGAAAAAGCGAGGTTGTAAGACTATATATAGGAAAGAAAATTTAAAATGCAAGGAAGCGTAACTGCTTCAGCTTTGCACTGGCCTCGTAATGGAGTCAGTGCTTTTTTATATGATTTTTTCTGCTTTAATCTTATTTTAATTTTTCGTGGTTAATATAGGTTCATAAAATAACAAATTATTGGTTAAGAGGAGGAATAATATAATGGAAGATATTAAGAAAAATGAAGGGATGGAAACGGCTGCAGAAGAAATAGGAAAAGAAGCCTCCGGGGAAAAGGAAAACAAATCGGCAGAAAACGGAAAGGTTGACAGAAAAAAGTTTTCATTTAAGAAAAAATTCTGCGTGGTATTAGCTGTATTGATTGTATTGGGGGCTGCATGCCTTTCTGCGATGTTCTTTCTGAAAACAGATTATTCGGAGGCGCGTGAGAAGGCTATCGAGTATGCGGGTCCGGATTCGCAGATTGTCAGCGAAGAAAGCGAAGCCGAATTTTTGTTTTTCAACGAATATTCGTTCGGTGTTATTTCAGGAAACGAATATTATGAGATAGACATCAATGCTTTCGGAATAATCACTTCCGTAGAGCGGAGCAAACTGTCGGTTTAAGCTTGAAAAACGCTTGTCGGGGAGACTTTAGCCTTGTGAAGTAAAAAACAATCGAAAAAGACGAAAATACGATTGACGTAGCTGCATATATAGTATAATATCGTCTTATGACTGAATAAAATATACTATATAGGCTGGAGGAAAGTGATTCATGAGAGAAGAATGGGAAGGTTTTATACAGGGAAGCTGGGTGGAGAACATCGACGTCGAGGAGTTTATTCATTTGAATTATAAGCCCTATGACGGAGATGCGGAATTTCTGGCAGGCCCTACCGAAAGAACGAAGGAGTGCCTTGCGAGAGTACAGCAGCTGCTTATAGAGGAGAGAAAAGCAGGAGGCACTCTTAAGGTTGATGCCAGCAGAATTATGCGCGTCAATGCCTTCGGGCCGGGCTACATCATTCCCGGAAAAGATATTATCGTCGGCTTGCAGACGGACGAGCCCCTTAAGAGGGGAATCTGTCCTTTCGGCGGCATCAGAATGGTAAGGGAGGAAGTAGCGGAATACGGTGAAAAGCTTCCGGAGGAAATCGACAGAATGTTTGACTATATCACTACTCATAACGACGGGGTGTTTAAGGCTTATTCAAAAGAAATGAAGCAAGTCAGACATCTGGGTTTCATCACGGGACTTCCCGACGCCTACGGAAGAGGCAGAATCATAGGAGATTACAGAAGAGCGGCTCTTTACGGTATAGACCGCCTTATAGAAGGTAAGGAAAAAGACCACGAAATGATTTCCTCAAGATCCGTCATGAGCGAAGAAAATATCAGAACGGCTGAAGAGGTTTACAATCAGATTAAATCGCTTAAGGAAATCAAAAAGATGGCTGCAAGCTACGGCTTTGATATTTCCGGACCGGCAAAAGATGTAAAAGAAGCTATTCAATGGACGTATTTTGCTTATCTTGCCGGCATTAAGGAAGAAAACGGAGCTGCAATGTCAATTGGAAGAACCTCCACCTTCATAGATATTTATGCCGAAAGAGACTTGGCGAGAGGAACATATACGGAAGAACAGATACAGGAATTCATAGACGATTACATATTGAAGCTGAGGGTGGCAAGACATCTGAGAACAAACGAATACAACGAGCTTTTTGGCGGAGACCCTATGTGGATAACAGAAGGTATAGGGGGAGTAGGCGTTGACGGACGTCATAAGGTGACGAAGAATTCCTACAGAGTTCTTCAGACACTGTACAATCTGGGACCGGCGCCTGAACCAAATCTTACTGTTTTATGGTCCAAGGATTTGCCTGAGCCTTTTAAAAAATTCTGTGCTCAGGTTTCAATAGATACTGATTCCGTTCAGTATGAAAACGACGATAAGATGAGGCCTACATATGGAGAGGATTATTCCATAGCATGCTGCGTGTCGGCGATACAGATGGGGCAGCAGATACAATTCTTCGGAGCCAGATGTAATCTGGCAAAGATTTTGCTTTTAGGTCTTAACGGAGGAATAGATGAAAGAACGGGAGAACACGTCGGACCCCAGATGGAGCAGATAGGAGACGGTCCGATTGATTTTGACGAGGCATGGAGAAGATTCAACATCTATCTTGAATGGCTCTGCGGTCTCTATGTCAATATAATGAATATAATCCATTTCATGCACGATAAGTACGACTTTGAAAGTTCGCAGATGGCGTTTTTAAACTCTGAACTTAAAAGACTTATGGCTTTTGGAGTGGCCGGTTTTTCAGTGGCGGCGGATTCTCTGTCGGCAATAAAATTCGCCAAAGTGTATCCTATAAGGGATGCAAACGGCATAATAGTTGATTTCAGAACTGAAGGGGATTTCCCTAAATACGGCAACGACGACGACAGGGTGGACGAGATAGCTGTAAAAATTTCAGAAAGAACCATAGAAGAGCTGAGAAAGCATCCTACATACAGGAATGCCGTTCATACCCTCTCTGTATTGACTATAACCTCAAACGTTATGTACGGTAAAAAGACAGGCAACACTCCTGACGGCAGAAGAGCTGGAACTCCTTTCGCGCCGGGGGCGAATCCTATGCATGAGAGAGACAGCCACGGAGCGATAGCTTCTCTTAACTCGGTTTCAAAGATCGACTGGGATATATGTCAGGACGGCGTGTCAAACACCTTTTCAATAACCCCGGAAGCTCTGGGCAAGGAAAGAGAAGACCAGATAAACACTCTGGTAGGCCTGATGGGGGGCTATTTCAACAGAGGCGCGCATCATCTCAATGTAAATGTCCTCAACAGAAGGCTTCTGGAGGACGCTTATGAGAATCCTGAAAAGTATCCTAATCTTACAGTCAGAGTTTCAGGATATGCGGTCAGATTCAACGCCTTGTCGAAAAATCACCAGAAAGAAGTTATAGCCAGAACTTTCCACAGCCGCGTATAGCGCATATAAAAGGGATGAAATGAAAGGCAGATTGCATTCAATAGAAACATTTGGCGCAGTAGACGGGCCCGGCATAAGAACGGTGTTTTTTATGCAGGGCTGTCCTGCAAGATGTATATATTGTCATAACCCCGACTCATGGCCGGAGGACGGCGGAAGAGACGTGGAGATAGACGAGCTTCTTCATTGGGCGGACAGAGGCAGGCCTTACTACGGGGATAAGGGGGGAGTTACATTTTCCGGAGGAGAGCCTCTTCTTCAGGGGAAATTTTTGGCTGAGGCGATAAAAGCATTGAAGGAAATAAGGATAGGAGCGGCCATAGATACCAGCGGCACATACGTCGATGAATTTACGGAAGAAGCCGTGCGCGCCGCCGATCTGATTCTCCTGGATATAAAGCATCCTGAAGCTGATGCTTTTTCCTCTGTAACGGGGAGAAGCCAGGACGCGCTTTTTAAGCTGATAGATATAATAAACAGGAACGGCAAGCATGTTTGGATCAGAAACGTGGTCGTTCCCGGCATAAACGACAGTGAAGAGGATATAAAAAAGCTGAATGATTTTATAAAACAGATAAGGTATGTGGATAAGGTTGAGCTTCTGGGCTATCATACCATGGCGGTAAACAAGTATGGCAGGTTGAATATACCATATAGGCTTAAAGATGTGCCGCCTATGGATGGCGAAAAACTCAATATGCTGAAAGCGTTGGTAGAGATTCCGGCTTCGGAGGCCGTAAGCCAAGTGATAATAGGAAAATAATTTTGCGGAAGTGAATGCCGGTCTTGCTTAATCTTGCACGATCTTGCGAGGCCGGTATTTTAATGCTTTAAAACCATATATTCTCTAAAGCTATATACGGCTGTATGTCTGTTTTCCGTGAGTTGCTGGCTGCGGCAGCAGGGATTTATAAAGCGGCGTATACGACCGTTTTTTTGAAACTGAAAAATAATTTCAAAAAAAACGAAAAAAGCGCTTGACAGGATATAGGATAAGGTGGTAATATAACCAAGCTGCACCAAACAGCAGCAATAAAAAAGCACAAAAGA
>CALCEY010000003.1 GCA_937900415.1 uncultured Clostridia bacterium | reverse complement strand
GGAATGTTCTTACTGCCTTGCTTACAGGTGACTGAATGCTTCCCATGAACTTAGCGATGAGAACCTCTCTCGACGGAATATCGGCGATTGTCTGGATGCCGTCTTTATCGAAAACGGTTCCTTCTACGACACCCGCCTTAAATTCCATCTTCTTGTAATCTTTAATTATCTCATTTAAAACTCTTGCCGGAGCAGTTGCATCATCCTTGCTTATAGCGATTGCGCTAGGGCCTTCAAGAACATCTGCAAGTCCTGCAAATTCAGTTCCTTCGATGGCTCTCTTTACAAGAGTATTCTTGTAAACCGTGTAGTCCACGTTAGCCTCACGAAGTTTCTTTCTCATAGCGTCAGCCTGTGCAACCGTTATTCCCATGTAGTCGATAACAACTGCCGACTGTGCGCCGTCTAACTTTTCTTTTATCTCGTCGATTATGACCTGTTTAGCTTTTTGAGCTTCTACTGACATATACTTTTTACTCCTTTCTTGCTCCTTTTTGAGAAGCAGAATTGGTACTCCATAAAAAAACCTTGTCCGCACGCAGACGAACAAGGTCAATATTTTATATTGTACCTCGGCGGGAAATTAAGCTTTCGCACCCGCTGTCTACGGTTTTACTTTCGTATTAAATTAAGTTCTCTTTCAGATTCAAGATTGAATCATTATAACTTCTCTCTGCCGCTATGCGTTAAGCATGCCGCTGCGAGTGAAAAGCCGTTAGAACTGAATCAACGCAGGATTTACCTTGACTCCGGGACCCATGGTGGAAGTTACTGTAACGCTTCTCAGATACTGTCCCTTTGCTGCTGCCGGTTTCGCTTTAACTACTGCTTCAAGAAGAGCGTTAAAGTTTTCAGTCAGCTTTTCAGCTCCGAAGGAAACCTTTCCGATCGGAGTATGGATGATGTTGGTCTTGTCAAGTCTGTACTCAACCTTACCTGCTTTGATTTCCTGAAGAGCTTTTTCAACGTCCATGGTAACGGTACCTGACTTAGGGTTTGGCATCAGGCCCTTAGGTCCCAAAACTTTACCGAGTCTTCCTACTACGCCCATCATATCTGGAGTAGCTACCACCACATCAAAGTCAAACCAGTTCTCGGTCTGAATTTTCTGTGCCATTTCTTCAGCTCCTACGTAATCGGCACCGGCAGCTTCAGCTTCCTGCGCCTTAGGTCCTTTAGCAAATACCAGAACCTTCTTCGTCTTGCCTGTTCCGTTAGGAAGAACAATTGCGCCTCTGACCTGCTGGTCTGCGTGTCTTCCGTCAACGCCAAGCTTGATGTGTACTTCAACTGTTTCATCAAATTTTGCCTTCGCAGCGTCCACTACTATCTTCAGCGACTCGGAAACTTCATGCAGAGCCGTCTTGTCGTAGCTTGCTGCGGCAGCCTTGTAGTTTTTACCTCTTTTAGGCATTTTCTTTACCTCCTTGTGGTATTACCGACTTTATAAAGTCTCCCACTTTCTTAATCTTCAACAACTATACCCATGCTTCTGGCAGTACCTTTAATCATCTCTGTAGCCGCATCCAAATCTGCCGCATTCAAGTCAGGCATCTTTGTCTTGGCGATTTCCTCAGCCTGCGCTCTTGTAATAGTAGCAACCTTTTTCTTGTTAGGCTCTCCAGACGCAGCGGTAAGACCTGCCGCTTTCTTGAGCAGAACTGCTGCCGGCGGCGTCTTGCAGATGAAAGTAAAGGATCTGTCGGCGTAAACCGTAATAACTACCGGAATAATCATTCCAGCCTGATCCTGTGTTCTGGCGTTAAACTGCTTACAGAAATCCATAATGTTCACGCCCTTCTGACCAAGAGCAGGTCCTACAGGAGGAGCTGGAGTTGCGTTGCCGGCTGCTATTTGAAGTTTGATATAGCCTTCAACCTTTTTTGCCATTACTGTTTCTCCTTTCTATAGATTTGCCAGAGCCTGGCTCTAGCCAATTTTATCAACCTGACTGAACTCAAGTTCTACAGGTGTGTCTCTTCCAAACATGGAAACCTTGACGCGCAGCACTTGCTTTTCTTTATTGATCTCTTCTACTACGCCCATAAAGCTTTCAAAAGGACCGCTGATTACCCGCACTGTTTCTCCGACTTCCACGTCCAGATCAATGTAAACCTTCTCTATGCCCATTCTTGCGACTTCTTCGTCGGTGAGAGGAATAGGCTCTGAACCATGTCCCACAAAACCTGTAACTCCTTGCGTATTACGCACGAGATACCAGGATTCGTTGGTCACAATCATCTTTATGATTACATAGCCCGGAAACATCTTTTTGGTCTTTATCTTTCTCTGACCATCTTTGATTTCAACTCTGTCTTCCGTCGGTACAACTATGTCGATAATTAAATCCTGCATTCCGCGGTTCTCAACCATCTTTTCGATATTAACTTTTACTTTGTTTTCGTGGCCTGAATAAGTGTGGACTACATACCACTTCGCTTTTCCATCGCCTCTCAAGCCTTCTCCCTCTAAAGGAGATACGCCTTTGCTCTCAATATCAGACATTTTTTGTACCTTCTCTTTTTTATATTTTGAAGTAAACCAATTACCTTTACAGGTCTTCGGCCGTTATATCGTTACTCCCAAAAGCTCTCTAAGAGCGGCTAAAACGCCTGTATCAATCAGCCAAAAGCCCAGCGCGAAAACTGCGCAGGTCATTATTACAACGGCTGTGTATGAAACCATCTCTTTTTTAGTAGGCCATACAACCTTCTTCATCTCGGTTCTTACCCCTCTAAAGTATTCGCCGAAAGAAGCTCTCTTTTTCTTTTCTTTTGCCATATTGCTCTCTCCTTATTTTGTTTCTTTGTGAAGAGTATGCTTTTTGCAGAATTTGCAATACTTCTGCATTTCAATACGGTCAGGATCGTTTTTCTTGTTTTTCATCGTATTGTAGTTTCTCTGCTTGCACTCTGTACATGCCATAGTCACTTTAACTCTCATGTTAGAATTTCCTCCGTTTACTTCAAATTTCAAAGCTTTTAAGGTTCACCAAAAAAGCTTTAATGATAAATAATCATAAAGTCACCTATTTATTATAAGGCAGCGGCATGTCAATGTCAACATAGTTTTGTCCGAATAGTTGAAAATCTTGAATAATTAAAAATCCCGATAATTCGGTTTTTCTTCCTATGAAAAGCTCCTGTGATTTTAAGACCCCCGCCGATCTCATTTCTAATCAGCGGGGGCCCTGCTTTTCAGCTTAAATTATCATTTCAGGTTAATTATTCATTGTTATTCCGGTTATTCCACCAGCTGAGCTTTGTCGAACATCCACTGTCCCATTACGGTAGTATAAACTCCTTCTACCACTGATTCGTCTATTATCAGGGTGAGGGATGGGAACAATACCGGGATACATATCATTTCGTCTCCTATGAGCAACTGTTCAGCTTTTCTGAGATATTCATCCCTTTCGGTACCCGACGTCGACTGAGCGCCTTTGATATATTCGTCAAAGTCTTTGTTTGAAGGGTTCATCGTTTTATCGTTTGGCTGAGTTTCGTATGGCTGCCATCTCCACTGGGTATTATTTATGTCTGAATACGAAGTGAAAATATCAAGCATAGTCATCGGGTCTGCATAATCTCCGCCCCATGAGTTTATAGCCAAATCATAGTTTCCTTCAAATACGGTTTTTCTGAATGTGGTGAAGTCTTCGGTTCTCAAAGCTACATTTATATTGAGGTTGTCTTTCCACATCTGCTGTACAGCTTCAGCTATCTTCTGATTCTGCTCATCTACGTTGAAGAGAAGTTCTATCTCAGGGAAGCCTTCGCCGTTTGGATATCCGGCCTCTGCAAGGAGCTTCTGAGCTTCTTCAACAAGAGCCTTGCTTGGGTCTATGCCATACTCAGGCAATGGATTTCCGTCTGCGTCAAGATTTCTGAAGGACTTTCCGTCAGAATATGTAAGTGTAGGCGGTACCATTCCAGTTGCAGGAATTTCTCCTCCCTTAGTTACTTTTTCAACCAGAGCTGTTCTGTCTATAGCCAGAGCCAGAGCCTTTCTAACCTTAGGGTCGCTTGTCGGTTTTTTATCGTAATTAGCTACGAAATACAGATTTTTAACCCTAGGCTTTATCGTAAAGTTAGAATCACTTGACTTAAGGTTAGCAATTTCTTCATTAGGAACTGAGTCAAGACACTGTATTTCGCCTGACTGATAACCCTGGAACGCTGTCGTGGTTTCCTTTATCATCACAGCCTTTATCTTGTCAAGTTTAATGGAATCTGCATTCCAATACTCATCATTCTTGGTGAGAATTATGTGCAGGTCGCTCTTATACTCTTCCAGCTTGAACGGTCCGTTGGAAATACATGTTTCAGGATCCTTTTCCCAACCGTCTCCCTTTTCTACGCAATCCTGTCTTACAGGCATATACGTATAGAAAGAAGTGAGATTAAGGAAGTATGCAACAGGGAAGTTCAGCTGTACCTCCAAAGTGTAATCGTCAAGGGCTTTTACACCTATGTCGTCTGCGCTTCCGGTTCCGTCATAGTACGCCTGGGCGCCTTTTATGTACGGCGTCATGATGAAAGCATATGTCGCTGCCGTATCTGCATCGCATACTCTCTTCCACGCATACTCGAAATCCTTAGCCGTTACAGGCTCGCCGTCAGACCATTTTGCATCCTTTCTGAGATGGAAGGTGTATACGGTTTCATCATCGGAAAGTTCATAGCTTTCTGCAACTCCAGGTTCCAGCGAACCGTCTTCCGTATCTCTCATAAGACCCTCGAAGATATTGTTGGAGATATGTCCGCCCTCAGCGTTAGCGTTTTTGCCTGGATCCCAGCTCTTAGGATTCGTCTTTATATTCCAGACTACCTCTCCGCTTCCGCCGCTCTTGGAATCGCCGTCTGAACCGCCGCATCCGGTCAGAGCCGTTGCCACGATCATAATTGCTGCAAGCAGTGTGCATAACAGTTTCTTTGACATACCTTATTCCTCCTTTTTTTCACTTTATATTCAGAACCCTCTTATGGGATTTCTGCCTTAGAATAAGTTTGAATTATTTAATCAGGTGACACGCTGCAAAATGCCCTTCTTTAACTTCTTTCATTTCAGGGGTTTCCTCCGCGCACTTTGCCGTCGCAAATCTGCATCTCGTTCTGAACTTGCAGCCTGACGGCGGATTCAGCGGCGTCGGTATATCGCCCTCAAGATATATACGCTCTATCTGTCGGTTAAATCTCGGATCCGGTACAGGAACCGACGAGAGTAAAGCCTGCGTATACGGATGAATAGGATTTTCATAAAGCTCATCGCTCTCTGCCGTTTCAACTATGCTCCCCAGATACATTACGCCTATCCTGTCTGATATATGGCGCACCATCGAAAGGTCGTGGGCTATGAAAAGATATGTAAGATTGAGCTCTTCCTGCAAATCCTCCAGCATATTCACTACCTGCGCCTGTATCGAAACGTCAAGAGCCGATATCGGCTCGTCACAGATTATGAATTCCGGCTCCGCAGCCAGCGCTCTGGCTATTCCGATTCGCTGCCTTTGTCCTCCGCTGAATTCATGAGGATAGCGGCTGGCATGGTCTGCATTCATGCCTACGGCTTCCAGTAACTGCAGAATCTTTTCTTCTCTTTCTTTGCCCTTAAGCTTTCCATGTATATCAATAGGTTCACCGACGATATCCAGTACAGTCATCCTTCCATTAAGAGATGCGTATGGGTCCTGGAATATCATCTGCATCTTTTGACGGTATTCCATCAGTTCTTTTTCCGGAAGCTTCGTTATATCTTTTCCGTCGTAAATGATTTTTCCGTCAGTAGGTTCGTACAATCTTATTATAGTACGTCCGCATGTGGATTTACCGCAGCCGCTTTCGCCTACAAGGCCGAAGGTTTCACCCTTCTTTATCGAAAAGGAAACGTTGTCTACAGCTTTTATGTAGTCTACTTTGCGTTTAATGACGCCGCTGCTTTTTACAAAATACTTTTTAAGACCTTCTACTTTCAGAAGCGTTTTTTCGGCTTTGTTATTTTCCACTTTCAACGCCCCCTTTCTGTTTTTCATACTTGCTGTTTACAGGAGCGTCGGGATGCATCAGCCAGCACATTGTCCTGTGGCCCTCGCCTTCCTCAAAGTACAGCGGCTGCGTTTTTCTGCATATTTCCATCGCATATTCGCACCTGTCGAAAAACGGACAACCCTGCGGAGGATTCAGAAGATCCGGCGGAGTTCCTTTTATCGGTATAAGTCTGGTCTTCTCTCCCGATGACACTTCGGGAATCGAATGGAGAAGTCCCATGGTATAAGGATGTCTCGGATTATAGAAAATCTCATCTACCGTTCCTTCTTCCATTATCAAACCGCCGTACATAACTATAACTCTCTGGCATATATCCGCCACCACTCCCAAATCATGGGTTATGAAAATTATTGATGTATTAAGTTCTTCGTTTATATCCTTCATCAGCTTGACTATTTGCGCCTGTATTGTAACGTCAAGAGCAGTAGTCGGTTCGTCTGCGATAAGCAAATCAGGTCCGCAGGCCAGCGCCATGGCAATCATGGCTCTCTGTCTCATTCCTCCGCTGAATTCATGAGGATAGTTTTTTACTCTCTGTTCCGGAGATGGTATCTTAACCATATCAAGCATTTCAACAGTTTTGGCCTTAAGTTCCTCTTTGCTGAGCTTCATATGGTTTGAAATGGCCTCTTCTATCTGTCTCCCCACTGTATATACAGGATTCATGCTGGTCATCGGGTCCTGGAATATCATAGATATTTCGTTGCCCCTCAGACTGACCATGTCGCGTTTTGATTTTTTCAGGAGATCTTCTCCTTTAAACAGTATCTCGCCTCCGATTACTTTTCCCGGACGCTGAAGCAAACCCATCACCGAAAGGGATGTAACACTTTTGCCGCTGCCAGACTCGCCGACTATTCCGACGATTTCGCCCTCTTTCACGGAAAAATCCACTCCGCGTATGGCTTTAACTTCTCCTACATGAGTGAAGAAAGAAATCCTAAGATCTTTTACTTTTAAAATTTCCGTCATTTTTTCTGCCTCCTATTTTCTCTGCGTAGGATCAAGGGCGTCCCTCAAGCCGTCGCCAAACAGGTTAAACGCAAGAATGGTTATGGAAATGATGAGCGCCGGAAACAACAGCTGATATGGGTACGTAAACATTCCCGCAAGGGCGTCGTTACACAGTTTGCCCCATGAAGGTATAGGCGCCGAAACACCCAGCCCTACAAAGCTCAGGAATGCTTCGGTAAATATCGCATTAGGTATCTGCATTGTCAGGGCTACCATTACGGGACCCATTATATTTGGTATCAGGTGCTTCGTAAGAATTCTCCTTGTTGAAGCCCCCAGCGTCTTGGCTGCCAGAACAAATTCCTGTTCTCTCATGGTCAGAACCTGCGCTCTGACTATACGAGCCATTGCTACCCAATATGTGATACTGAGCGCTACGATTATGGTTTTAAGTCCCGGTTCCAGTATTACCATCAGCAGTATTACGTAAAGCATCATGGGTATTGCGCTTATGATTTCAACCACTCTCATCATTATGCTGTCTACCATGCCGCCGAAATATCCTGAAATACCGCCGTAAAAGACGCCTATTACAAAGTTTACCAGAGCAGCTACAAAGCCTATGGTAAGGGAAATTCTCGCACCGTATATTATCCTTATAAATACGTCTCTTCCCAGGTTATCAGACCCGAAGATATAAGTCTTGTTTCTGACGCTTACCTGCTCTGTCAGTTCGCGACCATCGTAGTTTACAGTATATTCCGGTGTATTGTTCAGTTCATGACGTGCTTCTGCCAGATCTACCGATGGATCTTTCTGAGCTCTTCTTTCAAGCTTTGAATATTTGTCGTTGGCCTCAAAATACAGGCTGTAGTCGACACTGAGTTCTTTCCCGTTCACATCGTATACATTGACTCTTTCATCCGTACTGTTTTTCTGCTCGCATGAGGAGAGAAGCTCTCCGTCCTTTGATACAAGTATTGCTCTGTAATCCTTTGTTATATACAGCAGCTCATCGCCGCCTATATCGTAACACTCCATGCTAGGAGGTATATTTGCAAAGTCCAGATTCTGATCGGAGTATGAAAACTTCCAGAAACAAGGTATTATTATTGCGCTTAAAATCAATATGATAATTATTATAAAGCTCACGAGAGCAACCTTGTTTTTTCTCAGTCTCTGCCATACGTCCTGTGCAAAAGTAAGACTCTTTCTTGAGACTCTTTCGCTGTCTTTTGATTCTTCAGGCGCTTTGTTCCACATTTCGGGAGTTATGGTCACTGCGCCGGAAACGTTTTCGGAAATATTTTCAGAAACGTTTTCTGATCCGTTTCTTTTTCGTCTCGTCTCTTTTTTATGCAATCTATCCATGTCCATTCTCCATGTCAATCATATTTAATGCGCGGGTCTATCAATACATATAACATATCCACTATTAGAATGGATATTATCAGCAGTACGCTGAAAAATACTGTTATTCCCATAATTGCGGTATAATCTCTGTTTAAGATACTCTCGGTAAACAGATATCCTATGCCCGGCATTCCGAATACTTTTTCCACGACGAAGGAGCCGGTAACTATACCCGCTATCATTTGTCCGACGTAGGTTACGACCGGTATCATTGCATTTCTGAGCGCATGTCTGGTTATTACCAGCGCCTCAGGAGTTCCTTTCGCTCTCGCCGTTCTGATATAGTCCTTATTCATTTCTTCCAGTACCGAAGTTCTTGCCAGTCTTGATATGAATGCTATACTGAAAACAGAAACCGATATGATAGGTCCTATGTAATGCTTCCATGTGCCTACGCCAAACGACGGCACCCAACCCAGTTTACTGCTGAATATGTAAAGAAATCCCGCAGCTATTACAAAACTCGGTATGGTAGCTCCGATGGTAGCCAGTATCATCAGGATTCTGTCAGCTATACGATTATGTCTAAGAGCCGCTATAATGCCGGCTGTTACACCCACAACCACTATGAGCGCGGAGGCCCACAGTCCTATAGTCATCGAATACGGCGCTCCTGTAGCTATTATTTCATTTACCGTCGTGTCGGTTTTCTGGTAAGATACGCCGAAATCTCCCCGGATGAAGTCAGTCATATATTTTGCATACTGCTCAATCACCGGTTTGTCAAGGCCGTATTTAGCATACATCGCTTCTCTTATCTCAGCCCTCTGGATATTCTGAGCGTCAAATGGATCGCCCGGAATAGCGTGCATAAGGACAAAG
The DNA here is from genome assembly GCA_937900415.1 of uncultured Clostridia bacterium. GTDB lineage: Bacteria > Bacillota > Clostridia > Peptostreptococcales > Anaerovoracaceae > Fimisoma. The sequence goes on along the minus strand of CALCEY010000003.1, from coordinate 8,429 downwards.
GTAAGCGTCATTATAAAAAACAGGGTCAGCAGCGCAAGGGCTACTCTCTTGATAAAATATCTTCCCATCTTTTACCTCTCCTTTTCAGTCAGGTCTCAAACACTTTCAAAGAAGAAAATTATTTAAGTCAATCACTTTATAATTGCAATGGTTATTTGAGAACCGTTCCATATACTCTCAGGAAATTTCCTCCCATTATCTTCTGCAAATCTTCTTCAGCGTATCCACGTTTGATAAGTTCTTCAGTTATCAGCGTTGCCTCGCTGTGGTTGTAAAGCGCGTCATAATCCGATTTCGGGGTATCCGCCTTCCTCAATACGTCCATACAGTTGTTGCAAAGATCAAATCCGAAGCCTACATGTTCTGCGCCTACCAGCGAAACTATATGGTCTATATGGTCGCAAAGCTTGCTTATTCTTTCAGCCTCGTTTTCTACGCCGAGAATGTACTTTATCGCATTCATTCCTATAACGCCGCCCCTCTCAGCGATAGCTTTTATCTGCTCATCGTCAAGATTCCTGTTAATCGGATATACTGCCCGGCAGTCGGAGTGAGAGGCTATAACAGGACCTGTGCTGAATTTCATCAAATCCCAGAAACCTACGTCGTTCAGGTGGCTTACATCGAAAAACATGTTCAAACTGTCCATCTTCTTGACTACGGCGACTCCGAATTCAGTCAATCCTCCGTGCACTCCCTGCGGGTGCTTTTCAGATATGCAGCCGTCGGCTATGAAATTTCTGCGGCTCCATACCAGGCCTGCTCCGCGAACTCCCAGCTCATAAAATATGTCTAAAAGCTCTAAATTGTTTTCTATCGCTTCCATACCTTCAAAAGAAAGCATGATGCCTATCTTTTCCGAAGAGAGAACCTCTTCCAATCCTTTTTTGTCGGTGACCAGAACAAGTTTTTCCTTCGACTCCTCTATGTCCTTTTTTATCGCCGCTATCTGCTCCAGCGTTTGTCTGAGGTCTGCCGCCGGATATTCAGAATCGACGAACAAGGAGGATACTATAAGCTTGAATCCGCTTTTTTTCCAGTTATCTAAGTAAATTTTCTCTATCACCGCGTTCATGCCGTCTTTTCTGCGGTAGAAAACCTCTGACGCCAAATCAAGGTGGGCGTCTACGGACGGCCATTTTCTATGCAGTGATACTGCTTTTTCAAGATTGTTCATAAATTCACCTCACAGTCTTTTAAATATGTGATAATTTTTTGTAGAAATTTTATCACTGTATCACGTTGAATTCTGTAAACCAGTTTACAAATTTATTTTTTCAAAGCGCCTTTTTTAGTATCGTTACTTTAGCTTCACATAAAAAAGACGCTTTACTGCGAAAGCGTCTTTCATAATCTTTTTTCTCCCGTCTCTGCACGTGACTTCTACTTTATATTATCTCGCCAAACTTCCCATAGGATCCCACGGTTTCAGCTGAATAGGCTCCTGGCCGAGCAGCTCTCTCTGTTCATCGGTAAGATATTTTTTATTTACTACTACCTGATATGTATATTCGTCAAACCATTTGTCGCTCATAACATAGTAGCCGTCTTTTCCTGCGTCTTTTCCCCAGCTGTTCTCAACACGCCAGCGAACAGGCTTTCCGTCTTCGCCTATATTGACGCCCGTAAGGGCCATGGCATGATTCATCAAACTTTCGCCATAGTCCAGTCTCTGAGCTTTACTCATAGGGAAAGCTGTTCCGAAAAGGCTTTCAACATCATAAACGTTCAGATCCAGCAGACCTCCGGTACGCGAGCTTCTCTGTCCCACGTCGCTTCCGAACCATACCGCTTTACCATCGCTGAGCTGTGCTATCGCTGCGCGCTTAAGTTCTTCCACCGGAAGATTTAAATATTTTACTCCGCCTGCCTCCTTTACGTTTCCCAGATACTGAACCGTATACATTTTAAAATAAGGCTTGTCGGCAGTAGGTGCGTTTATAAGGCTGATATAATCATCTAAATCAAGGCCTATATATTTTTTATAGAAGTCCTGCGGCGTTATGTCGCTTATCCTTATGAATTTTTTATCTTTATCTCTTGTCTCATATGTGAATTTCTTCGGAGGCGTTCCCAGGGCTATGCACAACATCCTGTAAACGATCTCAAGCATTTCCTCTTTTCTGCCTCTGAGAGCTTCCTTTTTCTCGCCCTTAGCATAAGCCTCTCTGAGCACGCATGCAAATTCTCTCAGCTTGCATGTCAGATAGCGATTCATCTCCGCCGTCTGTGAGGAGGCTGCTGATTCAGGCATTGCATCCTTCGGTACTGCACCGTATTTTTTTACAAGGTTGGAAAACATATCCCATTGGCCGCCGTCGCACAGCGGGTCTTTCAGCAAATAATTTACAAGTCTGCCTTCCAATGGTTCTTCCAACGTTTCGAGGATATTTTCCAGAAAATAATTGCTTTTTTCCAGTTTATCGTAGAAAAGCGGATAGTTCTGACTGAGCTCCATGCTCTCAAGATTGAGCTTTTCCATCACTTCAAGTCTCATAACGTTTAAAGCCGCAAACATCCAGCATCTTCCCGATGCTTTCTGGTTGGTGATGTCGCCCGTTTCAACAGCTATTGAAAACTCATGCCTCGTTTCTCTGAAAGCAGCGAAATTTTCCGCAGAAGCATTGATTCCGTTTTTAACGGCTGAATTCATCGCTATACGATTTTGAACATCTGAAGTAAAGCTCTCTTCAAAAATTTTTTCCATGCTTTTTGTTATTTCTTTCTGCATATATGCTCTCTCCTCTCTGAATCGTTTTATATCATTATATATTACGTCACGTTTTGAAAACTTTCAATAAAGTGTTTTACATTTTATATTTTTCTCCCCCCTAAAAAATTTAAGCTTCGCAAAAATTCGCCGGAAGTAATTCCGGTATTTGCCTGGAAGACATACGTTTCTATAAAGTTCTGGCTTGTACCGCCAAGCACTTCAAAAAGGCTGCCGAAATCCAATAAATGAATTTCGGCAGCCTTTCCCGTTTTAAAATTTCTCTGCGTATTCCGGCGATAAACCCCTTAACCGCATTGCTTTCCGTTTTACTTTCCCGCCGGATTGAAACACAATCTCTCAGGCAGGTTTGCCGAGCTTACGGCTTTGAAGGTTTATCTTCCTTAACAGAAGCGCAGGCCGACGACTGCGGATTATTATTTTTATTTGTGCAGCAGCAATCCGCAGCCGGGCAGCCTATACATCTGCTGCCCTTTCTTTTTGCTCTCACTATATACGCTGTCGCTGCTCCGAGCAAGGCCAATATTATTAACAATGCAATTATATTCTTCATGCTGCCGCACCTGCCTTTCCGTCTGTATTAAGAGAATATTCAGAGGCAAGCCTGTGCCTGGACCTGACAACGACATACGCTATGGCGGCCGCCATAGCCGCCGAGGCTATCAGACCAGGAACAAATGCAGTTCCAAAATGGCCTTCTGTCAAAAGAGTTCCTATCTGGTATACAAGAAATGCTATAACATATCCTGAGCCAAGCTGCAGGCCAATGCCGCCAAACAGCCATTTCTTGCTTGCCAGTTCAGAGTTCATTGCTCCGATTGCTGCAAAACAAGGAGGAGTATACATGTTGAACATCAAGTATGCAAGCGCCGCGGCTGACGTAAGTCCCATGGCAGCCGCCACCTCATTAGCGCCGCCAATAAGCGCAAATTCCTCTGTATCTATCATGTTGGTGAGGCCATATACGACTGCAAGCGTTCCGACTACATTTTCCTTGGCTATAAACCCGGTTACAGCCGCTGCCGCCAACTGCCATGCTCCGAATCCCAAAGGAGCCAGAAGCACTGCGAACGGATTTGCGACAGACGCCAGAATCGACGTATTTTCAGTTCCTTCTCCGACCAGATGTAAAGACCAGTCAAAGCTCTGCATTATCTGTACAACGGCGTTGCAAACCAGTATGATGGTGGCTGCCTTGATTATATATGCCTTGGCTCGGGAAAGCATTGACAGAGCTGCTTTCCCGAGGCTTGGAGCTTTGTACTCCGGCATCTCAATTATGAAAAATGACTTTCTGTATTTATGCCCGGTAATCTGCTTTATGAGCAGAGCTCCGAAGAATATCAATGCGATTCCTACAAGGTACATAAGCCATGAGACCCATGCGGCGTCAGCAAAGAATACACCGGCAAACAGGGCTATTACGGGAATCTTCGCTCCGCAGGGCATCCATGTCGTCAGCATTGCAGTAGCCCGTCTTTCCCTTTCATCCCTTATAGTGCGACACGCCATTATACCCGGGATTCCACATCCTGTGCTGATGATGATTGGAATTATTGATTTCCCCGAAAGGCCTACTCTTTTGAATATAGGGTCCATCACAACGCTGACGCGTGACATATAACCGCAGTCTTCAAGCAGCGCAATGAGGAAATACATTACCATAACAAGCGGCAGAAAGCCTACCACAGCGCCCACGCCTCCTATGATACCATCAGCGAGCAACGCCTTAAGGAACGGAGAGCTTCCCTCAAGAAGTCCCGCCACATATCCCTGAAACCGTTCTATATATGCGACCAGCCAATCTGCAAGCATTGGCCCGAGCCATGTCTGAGACGTCCAGAAAACGCCGAACATAACTGCGGCGAATACAAGAATTCCTACAGCCTTATTGGTAAGAACCTTGTCTATCGAATCTCCAAAGGTTTTGTCTTTGGTGAGGACACGGCGTTCTTCCACCTCTGAAACTATTTTGTTCACAAAGGCGAAACGCTTTCTGTCCTCCTCTTCAACAGCTTTTTTGTCGGTTAAATCTATTTCTGCCTGTTTGTAAGGCGCCTTCTGTCCTTTATGATTAAGCATAACGGCTGCGTTTACAACCTCTTTTAAGCCTTTGCTGACGGTAGAAACCGTTTCAATTACAGGACAGCCCAGCTTTTCTGACAAGGCCTTTACGTCAATCCTCGTCCCCTGTTTCTCGTTTATATCGCTCTTGTTTAAAGCCACCGCCACGGGAATCCCAAGTTCCAGAAGCTGCGTTGTGAAAAACAGGCTTCTGCTCAGGTTTGTCGCATCAACTATATTTATTATGGCGTCTGGGTGTTCCTTCCGCACATATCCGCTTGTAATACTTTCCTCCGGCGTAAACGGCGACATAGAGTAGGCGCCGGGAAGGTCTACTGCAATAAGCTTTTCGCTTGTCTTCGCAAAAGACTTTTTAACAGGGCTTTCTTTTTTTCCTATAGTAACTCCGGCCCAGTTACCCACACGTTCATGTTTTCCCGTAAGCGCATTGTACATGGTCGTCTTTCCGCTGTTGGGATTGCCGGCAAAAGCTATTCTCATTTGTTTCCCTCCTATTTTAAAATTTCTATAAAAATATAATGCATAATTACGAATCAGGTTAACCATGACTAACTCGCACCCATAAAATATAGCGACCTAAGTCACTATACTAAATCAAAACAGCTTCCGCTATACCGTCGTCGATATTATATCTTCCGTCTTTTATTGATACGACGCATCCGCTTCTAAGGCGAGAAACGACTGTAATAGGTTCTCCGCTATAGCAGCCCAGCCGAAAAAGAAATGCTTTCAGTTCTTCGTCGTCTGTCTTTATATCCTCGATAACATATGTTTCGCCGATAACGGCATCCTTTAAATTCATGGTTATCTCTCCCCTCTTATTTAATAATTTTATACATCGCCGCGTGTGATATTTACTAATGCGCATGAGTTAGTCTTTTCTAACCACTATGTAAGTATACCACAAATAATAGTTTTGTCAACAGCTTTATCAGAAAATTATACCATTCCCCCGTAATTTTTTCCTGCAAGAAGCAGCTATATGATGACAGTTAAATCCACCTACCACTCCGCAAAAAAGACCGAAAAGCCTTCGGGCGCCTATGAGGCTTCCCGCTCATTCCGGTCTTAACTTTGCTCATATTAAGCTTTTCTTTGTCTATGCTGCCGTCTGCCGAATCACAGCAGACCTTTTCCTACAATTTTTTATCCATGCTCCTATTCTTGCAGCCTCTTCGACTACAGCTCTTCCGGGTCGTCTTCCGTAAGCAGGACGGTTCTTCGCATATATTCCTCAGCCGGCAGCATATCTCTCAATTCGTCAACCTTAACATATACTCCTTTCGCCGTAGCCATTACTTCTCCATCCTCCCCTACAATCTCAGAGGAAGCGAAACAGCACCTTCCCTCTATCCTGTCTACTCTTCCGTAAGCGAGCATTTTACGTCCCACATATATGGGTTTCAGATACTTTATCGTCATCTCCGCCGTAACATATTTTGGCAGCCAGCCGTCTATCTCAGACGCCGCTCTGTTCAGCGTCGCTCTTCCCATAACCTCATCGAGAACCGAAGAAGAAAGTCCCCCGTGCATTATTCCCGTATGTCCCTCGTGTATTTCCTCCGGTATAAAGGTGGTTGCCGTCTCCCCATTTTCCAGATCATAAAACTCGCATTTTAACGAAGCCGGATTTTCCTTTCCGCATGTTATGCTGTATGGCGTTGAAAACTGCTTGCGCCTTACTTTACTCTTAATTCTTTTAATCTTCATAAGCCGTCATTATTCACCGTCTGTCATTACTTCCATAATTTTATCCACAGCTTCGGCAACCGACGCTTCGTCTACTGAAACCACTGCGGCGTTAGCGCCGAGAGCGTAGCAATAGCCCTGCCCGGATTCTCCCGTTATCGACTGCTTTTCTATATTCCATGACGGCATATCGCTTATCTGCATTTTTATCAATGACGTCATTGATTTCTTTTCCATATCAGTTTCAATATTATCTTTTATAGCGTTCAAAATCGAAGTATACTCTGAAAGTATCGTCTCGCTGTTTGCAGCTTTTTCGATTATCGCCTCAAGGATCATCTGTTGATTCTTGTTTCTCTGCAAGTCGCCCTCATTAAAGGAGTATCTCTCTCTGCTGTATGCCAGAGCCTGCGCTCCGTCCAGATGATTAAGTCCCTGCCGGAATGTATATTTTGCCCTCATTCCGTGAGTGCTGAATGCAAACGGCGAATCTATATCTATGCCCCCGATAGCGTCTACAAGTTTAATTACCGTGCTGTAATTTACCTTTACATAGTAATTTATATCTATACCCGTAAACTCTTCCACTGTTGCTACAGTTTCGTTGATTCCGTAAATTCCCGAATGTGTTAGTTTGTCTTTTGCACCCTTGCTTGCCAGCTCCACATAGTAGTCCCTCGGAATGGAGGTCATCAGTATCTGATGTGTTTTAGGATTGACCGTAACTATCATATTCACGTCGCTTCGCGAAACCACGTCTATATCTCCTGTGGTATCAAGGCCGCTTACAAAAATATTGAACGGCTCCTTGGTTACTTTTACATGATTAGTTGTACTCTTTCCTTCAATTTTTACTGATATTTTTTCTATTATGCGCGTCTTGTTCTCAAGAGAAGAATCCTGCCCTTTCATACTCTCATATGAAGCTGCGCTTATAAATACTGCCGGCAAATCCTCCTCAAGGAGACTTTTCATCAAAGCCGGAAGTTCTTTTACATAGTCGAATTCAACATCTGCTTTCTTTTTAAGTTCCTTTCTCGCTTCAGCATATGAGGATTCTGTATTGGACTGTGCGCCTACGGTCTTTCCTCTTATATCCTCAGCCTTTTCATAAGAGGCGGATTCTTTCACTACGAGATAAAAATCTTCTCGCGCTCCGCCTATGCTGGTTATACTTCCGAAAAAGTTCAGCGTGACTCCCAGATAGTATATTCCCGCCGCAAATATCATTATCAGCGCAGCAGCAGCCACCATTGCGCCTTTACGTCTTCCCGGCTTGCCCCGGCGGCTGAACATGACAGGCACTATAAACAGAGACACCACCAGCAGTACCGCTATCAGCGGGTAAAAATACTTGGCAGGCACCACGTTGAGCCAAATCAGCAAAGCTATAAAGCACACCACAGCCAGCGTATATATAACGGAAAAAACTCTGCTCACAGTTTTGAGTCTAGATTCTTTTTCCTGCAATTTTCTTCTCTGCTTTTCTCGTTTTCTATCGCTTCTCATATCCCGGTTAAACCCTTTCTACAAATTTCGCTCTATTTCCCCAAAAGAAAGAGCCTTTTAAAAGGCTCCGATTATTCTTAATTATATATTATTTTCAGTTTAATGACAAGCTTTAATTATCATCAAAAGGAAGTATTTATCACTGAAACGCAGCGTTTATCATTAAAGAGCAGATGTTATCCTTGACGCGCAGCAAGTTGAAATCTTCTCAAAAGATTTTAGCTTGTCCCCTCTGCTGCGCCCTCTTTTCCACTCTCATCTGCCCCGCTTAATCGCAAAAAGAGACCATAAATCTATGGTCTCTTCTCTATTCACATTTTAGGACGCGGCTTCCGCCTGCTTTACCGTCCCCTTTTTACCTTATTCGATAATCTCTGTTACTACTCCTGAACCTACTGTTCTTCCGCCTTCTCTG
>CALCEY010000002.1 GCA_937900415.1 uncultured Clostridia bacterium | reverse complement strand
AGTTCATGGGAAGCATTCAGTCACCTGTAAGCAAGGCAGTAAGAACATTCCAGGCAATCGCTGATGCAAAGGCGGAAGCCTAATTGGCGAAAAGAAAACAGAAAAATGCTTGAACAGCGATTCTGTTTATCTGTTTGAGAGGCAAGAAGAGGTCGTATCGGACGAATACTTGATAAAGCCTCATAAAATTAAAATTCAATTGAAAATTTAAAAAGGAGAATATAAAATGAATAAAGAGCAGATTATCGAAGCTATAAAAGCGATGACAGTTTTAGAATTAAATGAATTAGTTAAAGCTTGTGAAGAAGAATTCGGCGTATCAGCAGCAGCTCCTGTAGCGGTAGCCGGAGCAGTTGCAGGCGGTGCGGCAGCAGCTGAAGAGCAGACTGAATTTACTGTAGTTCTCGAAGCAGCAGGCGCAGAGAAAATCAAGGTTATCAAGGCTGTAAGAGAAATTACAGGCTTAGGACTGAAAGAAGCTAAGGAACTGGTTGACGGAGCTCCTTCTAATGTTAAAGAGGGTATCGAAAAAGCTGAAGCCGAAGCTATCAAAAAGCAGCTTGAAGAAGTTGGCGCTACTGTAGCAATGAAATAATCGCCGTTTAGGTTGATTAAAAAGAATTGAAATCCCGGTCACGTTATACATCGCCAAGAGACGATGTGTGGAGAACCGGGATTTTCTTTGCCTTGTATTCATCCATTTAAGCGCCGGAGTTTTGACATCTATTCAAAAAAGCTTCCCGCCGCGATAACAGCAATGCCGATTAGAATACCTGCCGCAGATAATTTTTTGTTTTTGGAGTGCATTAAGTGGGGCGTAAGCTCAAAGATAATAATGTATATTATCATTCCCAGCGTCAGGCCCATCAATATGCCTATGATAAAGTCGTTTATCGTTGACCACAGGAGGCTCATTATGATGCCGCCCAGGAGAGTGGAAAGGGAAACAGTAGTAAGCAGCGTAGCTCTTATTCTGAGCTTTTCTTTTTTCAGAGTGGAGTAGATTACCATTCCCATCGGAATATTGTGAAGACCTACGCCAAGCGACAATAAAATCGCTGTTTTCAGAGAGTCGGCAGTCATACTGTATACTGCCATTCCTTCTATTATATTGTGAAGTATTACGGCTACTGAAGAAATTATTCCGATATGGATTACATTTTCCGGAGTGCAGTCATGTTCAAAGCCATGGACGTTATCGTGGTCGGGGATCAAATGATCGAGTATTTTAAGAAGAAGTATTCCGGCTGAAACTGCTAACAGAATAAGCGGAATGTTATTGTTGCCTACATGCTCCAACACCTCGGGTATCATCTCCATAACTGATAGAGCCGTCATGGTGCCGAAAGCTATCGAAATAGACAGCTCTTCTACAGCGTGTTCGTTTTTAGCTGATTTTGCTATCAGGAAACCTAAAATGATAAATATTCCGAGAAAGAAAGTTATTAAAATACCCATTTATATTGTAAGCTCCTATGTTTTTAATTTAAGATGTTCTGCCCTGCGGCAAAGCCGAATAATATGATTTGCGGCTTTATTCTAACGCCATCCAGTCAGGTATGGGTTCATTATACCACAAAATCCGGCACCTTAACAGTGCCGTAAAAATAAAGCAGAGCCTTTCTGTTAAAGAAAGACTCTGTACAGTACGAAGAAGCAATCTACGACTTTTGCTATCTGTATTTTACGGCAGTACCGTAGACCACGACCTCGGCCGCTCCCTGCATCATTGAAGCCGAGCCGTAACGAACGTTTATGACCGCGTCGGCGCCGAGGGTTTCAGCGTCCTCGACCATCCTCTTGGTTGCAATTTGGCGGGCCTCATTGAGCATATCGGTATATGAAGTAAGCTCGCCTCCGACTAAGCCTTTCATTCCGGACATAAAATCCTTTCCGAAATTTTTCGACTGCACGGTGGTTCCTTTGGCGATGCCCAGAGCTTCTAACTCTTTCCCCGGGACATAGTTGATGGTAAGTAATAGCATAATATTTTTTTCCTCCTGATTGATCAATATTTTTTGGCTTCTTCAGCTTCGTTGTTTTTTAATTCCTTTAGCCGCCGTGCAAGGGCGACAAGAGTACCTGTGATTACAGCCAGCATTATGGCTACATATAAAAACAGAAAAAATGTGGCGATGAGACCGCTTATATGAGAAGCGATTACAAATGCTATGCTGATGAAAAGGAGCTCTATGACGACTATGACCGCGGCGGAAATTATAGCGCCGCGTTTCCTGTCAGAATTTTTTTGCATCGTTTATCTCCCCATTATTTATTTCTTTTATACGTTGAACCAGAGATAAAAATAAACCCAGAATAACCATAACAGGTATTGCTAAAATTATTATCATCAATGGAACAGGTGGCCGCCCCTCCGGTTCGGTTATCATCGCCCATAAAATGAGAAAGAATATGGCAACCATTAAAGTTGTTATGACTATGGCGGCAACGATGGAGCCCGCATATTTCATCGGCTTAATATCACTGACATGTATATTTTTGAAAGATGCGCCTGATTTTTCGGCGTCCTCCATGCGTTCAAGAAGAGCATGGGCGTCAAGGTCTGTGAGAGTGATATCAGATGAGCTGAGTTCTTTGCAGAATTCTTCGGACTGTGAAAGATTGCGCCTGGCCCGGTCGATGGTCACAAGGTGGCGTTTCATGCTGTCAGCCACAGTGGAGTTTTTCAGCTGCATTGAACGGATTTCCTCGATGGGGAGTCCAAGTTTTCTGAAGAGCTTTATCTGTTCCAGAGTTTTGATGTCATCTTCGGAGTAATCCCGATAACCGTTCTCTCTGTTTCTGAGAGGAGAAAGTAATTTCTGCTCTTCGTAGAAACGTATATTTTTCTTAGTTATGTCGACGAGTTTTTCGACTTCGTTTATTTTCATTTAAAATAACCTCCATAATTCATATAAATTGTATACCTTCCACCAAGGAGAAGGTCAAGAGAATTTTTCAAAAATTTTAGAAAGAAAGTAAAAACAGATATTCGCATGGAGATGGCGCGAGTTTGAGCACAAACAAACTAAAACGACTAAAGTCAAAACACAGCGAGTAAAAAAGCCGTTATGCAGAAGCGGCGCTTCGGAGTCATAGTATATAACCCCGGCATGATATACATACGCCATCTGAAATATTTGCATTTTTCATGAACGGTTGAAGTATGTTCGAAGTTTTGCCCATATTTTGATGTATTCAGTGGAAAATAAGCGCGTCATACAAAATCTTTTCCAATTACTTCAAATTTACACTTGATTATTTGACAGCTTTATAATATAATATTAGACTGCCACACAAAGTAATTTGTTAAGAGTATAAGGAGTGATAAAGATGCCAAGACCTATAAAAGTAGGTAGAAAAGAACGTATGACATTCGCTAAAATCAACGAAGTCTGCGAGATGCCAAACCTTATCCGAATTCAGACCGAATCATATAATTGGTTCATCGAAGAAGGACTGAGAGAAGTCTTTGAAGATATTTCTCCCATCAAGGATTATGCAGACAATCTCGTTTTAGAGTTCATTGATTATTCCATTACAGATGCTCCGAAATATGAGCAGGAAGAATGTAAGGAAAGAGATGTCACGTACGCTGCTCCCCTTAAAGTAAAAGTCAGACTTATTAACAAAGAAACAGGAGAAGTCAAAGAGCAGGAAGTGTTCATGGGCGATTTCCCTATAATGACGGAAAAGGGAACTTTCATCTATAACGGCGCAGAAAGAGTAGTAGTTACTCAGCTTGTTCGTTCTCCGGGACCGTATTATGACGTGACCTATGATAAGTCCAACAATAAGCTGTTCTCAACGACCATAATCCCGAACAGGGGAGCATGGCTTGAATACGAGACAGACTCCAATGAAATCATTTCCGTAAGAGTGGACCGCACGAGAAAACAGCCTGTCACGACTCTTTTGAGAGCACTTGGCTTTGGCAGCGACGAAGAAATTCTCGACATATTCGGCGAAGACTCAAGGCTTAAGAAAACTTTGGAAAAAGATACGGCAGCCAATTACGAGGACGGATTGAAGGAAATATATAAGAAGCTGAGACCTGCTGAGCCTCCTACCGTGGAGAGTGCAAGGGCTCTGCTTAATTCGCTTTTCTTCGACCCTAAGCGCTATGATCTGGCTAAAGTCGGAAGGTATAAATATAATAAGAAGCTGGGAATTTCCAACAGAATTAACGGCGTTACGCTGGCAGAAGACGTAGCAAACCCTTCGACCGGCGAAATAATGGCGGAAAAAGGCCAGAAGGTAAACAGGCAGCTGGCATTGGAAATCGAAAATGCAGGCGTGGAATACGTTTATGCCTACGGCCTTGACAAAGACAAGGAAGACCAGGTAACTAAAGTAATAGGAAATAACTTTGTTGACATCGCGGCTTATGTGGATTTTGACACTGCAAGCCTGAAGATTGCAGACAAGGTATTTTATCCTGTCTTGAAAGAAATTCTGGAAGCCTGCGAAACTGAGGAAGAGCTCAGGGAAATGCTGGTGGATAGGAAGAACGATCTTTCGCCAAAGCACATTATAATAGAAGATATCATAGCTTCAATAAGCTATATATTGAATTTGAATTACGGCATCGGCTCCATTGACGATATAGACCATTTAGGCAACAGAAGACTTAGAACAGTAGGAGAGCTTCTCCAGAACCAGTTCAGGATAGGTCTTGCCAGAATGGAAAGAGTGGTAAAGGAAAGAATGACCATTCAGGATATAGACGTAACGACTCCGCAGGCTCTGATGAATATCAGACCTGTGACCGCGGCGATAAAGGAATTCTTCGGAAGCTCACAGCTGTCGCAGTTCATGGATCAGAACAATCCTCTGGCAGAGCTTACCCATAAGAGAAGACTTTCCGCACTCGGTCCGGGAGGCCTTTCGAGAGAAAGAGCAGGCTTCGAGGTCAGAGACGTACACCATTCTCACTACGGAAGAATGTGCCCTATAGAAACGCCGGAAGGCCCTAACATCGGACTTATCGGTTCGCTGACTACTTACGGAATCATCAACCAGTACGGCTTCATCGAAACACCTTACAGAGTAGTGGACAAGGAAACTCACAGGGTAACCGATGAGATTCATTATCTGACGGCAGATGAAGAAGAGCTGATGGTAGTTGCTCAGGCCAACGAACCTTTAGACAGCGAGGGACGTTTCATCAACACGAAAGTAGCTTCAAGAGGCGAACATGGAGAAATTGCTCTCATGCCAAAAGAGCAGATAGACTATATGGACGTATCCCCTAAGCAGGTGGTATCGGTAGCGACAGCGATGATACCGTTCCTTGAAAACGACGACGCAAACCGTGCATTGATGGGTTCCAACATGCAGAGACAGGCAGTACCTCTTTTAGTTACGGAGGCTCCTGTGGTTGGCACCGGAATGGAGTATAAAGCGGCCAGGGACTCGGGAGTAGTAATACTTGCAAAGGCGGGCGGAACAGTAGAGTTCGTAGACGCCGACAGCATTGTAATAAGAAGAGACGATAATAACGAGACAGATGTTTATCATCTGCTTAAATTCAAGAGATCAAACCAGGGAACCTGCATCAATCAGAGGCCTATAGTAAGCCATGGCGAGCATATCGAAGAAGGAGAAGTTATAGCAGACGGTCCTTCCACGGATTTGGGAGAAATTGCCCTCGGCAAGAATCTCCTGATAGGCTTTATGACATGGGAAGGCTACAATTACGAGGACGCTATAATCCTCAACGAACGACTTCTCATGGACGACGTACTCACATCCCTTCATATAGAAGAATATGAGGCTGAGGCAAGAGACACCAAGCTGGGACCTGAAGAGATCACCAGAGACATTCCTAATGTAGGAGAAGACGCTCTCCGAGACCTCGATGAAGAGGGTATAATCCGCATAGGCGCTGAGGTTGATTCTTCCGACATCCTTGTGGGAAAGGTTACTCCTAAGGGAGAAACGGAGCTTACGGCCGAAGAAAGACTTCTAAGAGCCATATTCGGTGAAAAGGCGAGAGAAGTAAGGGATACTTCCCTTAGAGTTCCTCACGGTGAAACCGGAATAGTGGTAGACGTTAAGATTTTCTCGAGGGAAAACGGCGACGAACTGCCTCCGGGAGTAAATAAACTGGTGAGATGTTATATAGCGACCAAGAGAAAGATAAACGTCGGCGATAAGATGGCCGGACGTCACGGCAATAAAGGCGTTATTTCAAGAATCCTGCCTGAGGAGGATATGCCGTTCCTTGAAAACGGACAGCCGCTTCAGGTGATGCTGAACCCACTGGGCGTTCCTTCCCGAATGAACGTAGGACAGGTACTCGAAGTTCATCTGGGACTTGCAGCCAAGACGAAGGGTTGGTATATATCCACGCCTGTATTTGATGGAGCCAATGAAAAGGACATCATAAATCTCCTGGATGAATGTGGCTACCCTAAGACAGGAAAATTGCGTTTAAGAGACGGAAGAACAGGCGAGCCTTTTGATAACCCTGTTACCGTAGGATACATGTATATGCTTAAGCTTCACCATCTGGTAGACGATAAGATTCACGCAAGAAGTACAGGACCATACTCTATGGTAACGCAGCAGCCTCTGGGAGGAAAAGCTCAGTTCGGAGGACAGCGTTTCGGAGAGATGGAGGTATGGGCGCTTGAGGCTTACGGCGCAGCATATACGCTTCAGGAAATTCTCACTGTAAAATCTGACGACATCGTGGGAAGAGTCAAGACTTACGAGGCGATAGTTAAAGGCGAGAATATTCCTACGCCGGGAATACCGGAATCCTTCAAGGTATTGATTAAGGAAATGCAGGCACTGGGACTTGACGTAAAGGTTCTTTCAGAGAACGACGAGGAAATTCAAATCAAAGAAGCGTCAGAATATGACGACGATCTTCCTAACATCGAAGGGATAATGGATTTGGAGCAGGAGCTGGAAAGCGACAAAAAGCTTTTTGAAGAAGGCTTCAGCGAAGAAACCGCAGGAGATGAAGAGGAAGACATGCTTGAGGAGGACGACGATTCGGGCATGGAGTTTGAAGATGATTTCAAGAGTGAGTAATTGAAGAAAGGGGAGGGGCTCCTTGAATAACAACAATAACGATTATGAATTAAATAATTTTGAATCCATAAAGATCAGCCTTGCGTCGCCTGAGAAGATTCTGGAATGGTCTCACGGAGAAGTAACCAAGCCCGAGACTATAAATTACAGAACCCTCAAGCCTGAAAGAGACGGTCTTTTCTGCGAGAGAATTTTCGGACCTATGAAGGACTGGGAGTGTCACTGCGGAAAATACAAGAGAATCAGATATAAGGGCATCGTATGCGATCGCTGCGGAGTTGAAGTTACCAAAGCCAAGGTAAGAAGAGAAAGAATGGGTCACATACGTCTGGCGGCTCCTGTTTCTCATATATGGTATTTCAAGGGAATTCCGTCAAGAATGGGACTCTGCCTTGATATAACGCCGAGAAACCTTGAAAAAGTTCTCTATTTTGCTGCTTATATAGTAACAGAACCCGGAGATACGGATTTAGTATATAAAGAAATTCTTACTGAACAGCAGTACAGAGAGAAGAAAGAGGAGTACGGAGACAGATTTAAGGCCGCCATGGGCGCGGAAGCAGTTAAGAAACTGCTTGAAGACATCAATCTTGACGAGCTTTCAGAAGAGCTGAGAGAAAAATTAAAGACTGCCAGCGGACAAAAAAAGATCAGAATCGTAAGGAGGCTGGAAGTAATAGAAGCTTTAAGACATTCGGGCAACAGACCTGAATGGATGATAATGGACGTGATTCCTGTTATCCCGCCTGACATCAGACCTATGGTTCAGCTGGACGGCGGAAGATTTGCGACGTCTGACTTAAATGATCTGTACAGGAGAGTTATCAACAGAAACAACAGGCTTAACAGGCTTCTTGAGCTTGGTGCGCCTGACATCATAGTGAGAAATGAGAAGAGAATGCTCCAAGAGGCTGTCGATTCCCTCATAGATAACGGAAGAAGGGGAAGAGCCGTAACGGGCCCGGGTTCAAGACCGCTCAAATCCCTTTCCGACATGCTTAAAGGTAAGCAGGGAAGATTCAGACAGAACCTGCTTGGTAAGCGTGTAGACTATTCCGGACGTTCCGTAATCGTAGTAGGACCGGAGCTTAAGTTCTATCAGTGCGGACTTCCTAAGAAGATGGCGCTTGAACTGTTCAAGCCGTTCATAATGAAGGAGCTGGTTGAACAGGGATATGCGCACAATATCAAGAGCGCCAAGAGAATGGTTGAAAAGGTAAAGCCGGAGGTTTGGGACGTGCTGGAGGGCGTTATCAAGGAGCATCCGGTAATGCTCAACCGTGCGCCGACGCTTCACAGACTGGGAATTCAGGCTTTCGAGCCTGTACTGGTAGAAGGTAAGGCTATCAAGCTTCACCCGCTGGTATGTACGGCATTCAACGCCGACTTCGATGGAGACCAGATGGCCGTTCATGTGCCTCTTTCTGTAGAAGCTCAGTCAGAAGCCAGATTCCTTATGCTTTCGATCAATAATATTTTAGCGCCTAAGGACGGTTCCCCTATCACAACTCCTACTCAGGACATGATACTGGGAAGTTATTACCTGACTCATCCGGGCGTGGAAGAAAGAAACACCTACGCTGAAAAGGGAGATGGCAAAATATTCACCAACCTTGACGAGATGCTCATGGCTTATCAAACGGGCGTTGTGGGAATTCACGCAAAAGTTAAGGTGAGAATGTATAAAGACGACGAGGATTCGGGAAAACTTGTAGAATCCACTGTAGGAAGATTCATCTTTAACCAGGGAATCCCTCAGGATTTGGGCTTTGTAGACAGAGAAACGGATCCGTATAGTTTGGAGGTAGACTTCCTGTGCGATAAGAAAAGACTGGGAGCAATTATCGACAAGTGCTACAGAAGACACGGCAATACCGGTACAGTCATAATGCTTGACTATATCAAATCTATGGGATACAAGTATTCAACAAAGGCTGCGGTTACTATAAGTGTAAGCGACATGGAAATTCCTGAAGCCAAGGAAAGCATCATAGCGCAGGCAGAAAGCGACGTAGACAAATACGAAAAAGCTTACCGCATGGGTCTGATGTCCAAGCAGGAAAGATATGAAAAGATTATAGAAATCTGGAACAAAGCGACAGACGACGTTGCAGACGCACTCATGGAGTCGCTGGGCACACTTAACAACTTATATATCATGGCCAATTCCGGAGCCAGAGGAAGCAAGAACCAGATAAGACAGGTAGGAGGTATGCGAGGCCTCATGGCCAACGCTACAGGTAAGACTGTGGAAATTCCTATCAAGGCGAACTTCCGTGAGGGGCTGTCCGTACTGGAATACTTCATTTCCTCCAACGGAGCAAGAAAGGGACTTGCAGATACGGCTCTGCGTACAGCCGACTCAGGTTATTTGACGAGAAGATTGGTAGACGTTTCCCACAGCGTAATCGTAAGAGAATATGACTGCGGAACGTATGAGGGAGTAGAGGTCAGAGCTTTTACAGACGGCAAGGAGGTAATCGAGCCGTTAAAGCAGAGGATAGTCGGCAGAACTGCTCTCGTAGATGTGGTTGACCCTAATACCGGAGAAGTCATAGTAGAGCAAAACGAAGAGATAATGGAAGATGCGGCAGAAAGGATAGAGGCCTGCGGCATTGAAACCGTAGCCATACGTTCCGTAATGACCTGCCATTCCAGAACCGGAATCTGCACTAAGTGCTATGGCAGAAACCTGGCTACAGGTGAAGAAGTAAATATAGGCGAAGCGGTCGGAATTACGGCGGCGCAGTCCATCGGAGAACCGGGTACTCAGCTGACGATGAGAACCTTCCACACCGGAGGCGTAGCCGGAGGAGACATCACTCAGGGTCTTCCGAGAGTAGAGGAGCTTTTTGAGGCCAGAAAGCCTAAGGGTATCGCGGAAATCTGCGAGGCCGACGGAGAGGTTATCTCTATCGAGGGCCGCAAAGACAACAAGACTGAAGTAAGAGTTCGCGGCAAGGAGGAAGACAGAACCTACGTAATCCCTTACGGAGCGAGACTTAACGTCAGGGAGGGCGATTATGTATACGCAGGAGGACAGATTACCAGAGGCCCGCTGAATCCTCATGACATATTGAGACTAAACGGAGTCGAGGGCGTATACCAGTATTTGCTCAAGGAAGTTCAGAGAGTATACAAGCAGCAGGGTGTTGACATCAATGACAAGCACATTGAGGTTATCGTAAGCCAGATGCTTTCAAAGTATAAGATTGAAGATTCCGGAGACACGGAGCTTTTGCCGGGCGGTCTTTACGGAAAATTTGAAATAGAAGAAGCCAATGCAGCGGCAGAGGCGGCCGGAGGAGAGCCTTGCAAGGTAAACAGAGTTCTTCTGGGAATAACGAAGGCTTCGCTGGCAACCAACTCATTCCTTTCCGCAGCTTCCTTCCAGGAGACTACAAGAGTCTTGACCGATGCGGCGATAAAGGGTAAAAATGACAGACTCGTCGGCCTTAAGGAAAATATCATGATAGGTAAGCTCATACCTGCCGGAACGGGAATGAAGAGGTACAAGAATATAAACCTTGATTACGGCGTAAACGCCGAGATTATGGAAAGCTATGAGCGCCAGAAAGAACTGGAGGCCATGGAGGCAGCCGAAGAAGAAGCGATCATACCGGAGGCTGAGCATTATGAAGAGGCTGTTGACGCCATGCTGAGCTCTGACATTCCGGAGACGCCGGACATCATAGAATTAGACTAGATTTCCTTGACATCAAAAGAAATTCTGTGATAATATATTGTTTGGTTTTGAGTAAAATCAGGTCCGGGCGTATGCCCGGGCCGGTTCTGCTTGAAATAGATTATTTAACATTTGAAGAAAGGAGAAAAAGGATGCCTACTATCAATCAATTAGTACGTGAAGGCAGAACCAGCGCTGTTAAGAAGTCAACTGCTCCTGCGCTGAACAAGGGAATGAACTCGCTTAAGAGAGTAGCAACAGATACTCATTCACCTCAGAAGAGAGGCGTTTGCACATCTGTAAAGACCGTTACTCCTAAGAAGCCTAACTCAGCCCTGAGAAAGGTTGCCAGAGTACGTCTGACCAACGGTATTGAAGTAACCGCTTACATCCCGGGAATCGGCCACAATTTGCAAGAACACAGCGTTGTGCTTATTAGAGGCGGAAGAGTAAAAGACCTTCCAGGTGTAAGATACCACATCATAAGAGGAACTCTTGATACGGCAGGCGTTGCCAACAGACTGCAGGCACGTTCAAAGTACGGTGCGAAGAGACCTAAGAAGAAATAAATTTCTTGCAAGGGTTTACGCGGTTTTCCGTGCATTTGGGGAAACCGCATGCCAAAAGGGTAGAGCATTCTTTTTATCACTATAAAGAGGCTCACGGCGGCTGTCAAAGGTTAGCCGAATACCCCCGGCAGACTGAGGATTACGTAAACACGAATCTTCAGAGTAATCTTTTTGCTATATGTTAAAACTCTGGTGCTTCCGGCGTTTTCAGTGTTTTAAGGCTGCGGCCTGCGGGAACCGAAAGGCAAAAAGGTGAAGAGAATGCGCAAAACAGTAATATTTTAATGTGCAGTATCGCTTTGTACTAGATAAGACAGAATCAGAGCGATAAGCAAGGAGGTAAGAGAAGTGTCAAGAAAAGGTAATATACCAAAGAGAGACGTACTTCCAGATCCGGTTTATGGCAGCGTTGCTGTAGCTAAGTTAATCAACAGTATCATGCTGGACGGCAAAAAGGGTACAGCCCAGGCCATCGTTTACAGCGCCTTTGATACTATAAAAGAACAGACAGGCGAAGAACCTCTGGAAGTATTTGAAAAGGCATTAAACAATATCATGCCTGTATTGGAAGTAAAAGCTAAGAGAATCGGTGGCGCCAACTACCAGGTTCCTGTAGAAGTAAGACCGGAAAGAAGACAGACATTAGGTTTAAGATGGCTTACAAAATACACGAGAGCAAGAGGCGAAAGAACCATGTCCGAAAGACTTGCAAAAGAGCTTATGGATGCGGCCAATAACACCGGAGCTTCTGTAAAGAAGAAAGAAGATACTCATAAGATGGCGGATGCGAATAGGGCGTTTGCTCATTTCCGCTGGTAAAATGCTTAGCTTTTCGCCCGCCGCTGCATAATCTGCGATTTCTCAGAACTTGCGTACGCTCAAGCACGCTTAAGTATGCTCTGTGCTTCGCGAGTCCCTGATTTATTGCGGCGAACGAAAAATCGGCGTATTTTGCAAGCATTAAACAAGACTTATGAGAAAATACAAATGACAGTAGAAGGGAGGATTTATAGATGCCAAGAAGTTTTCCGCTGGAAAAGACAAGAAATATTGGTATAATGGCCCACATCGACGCGGGCAAGACTACTACCACAGAAAGAATTCTGTTCTATACCGGAAGAACTCATAAACTGGGAGAAACGCACGAAGGCGCGGCTACTATGGACTGGATGGAACAGGAGCAGGAACGTGGTATAACTATAACCTCTGCCGCTACTACAGCACAATGGAAAGATACAAGAATCAACATTATAGATACTCCGGGCCACGTGGACTTTACTGTAGAAGTAGAGAGATCCCTCAGAGTCCTGGATGGTGCGGTAACTGTGCTTTGCGCCAAAGGCGGCGTAGAACCACAGTCTGAAACTGTTTGGAGACAGGCTGAGAAGTACGGCGTACCAAGAATGATCTTTGTCAACAAGATGGACATAATGGGAGCTGATTTCTTTAGAGTTGTCGGTATGGTAAAGGACAGACTCAAAGCAAATGCTGTACCTGTTCAATTGCCTATAGGTGCTGAAGATAGTTTCGTTGGAATTATCGACTTAGTAGAAATGAAGGCAGAGATCTACAAGGATGAACTCGGTAAGGAATTTGACGTAACGGATATTCCTGACGATATGAAAGACCTTGCAGACGAATGGAGAGAAAAGCTGGTGGAATCAGTTGCAGAGACTGATGAAGAGCTGATGATGAAATTCCTCGAAGGAGAAGAGCTCACCGTTAAGGAGATAAAGACTGCTATAAGAAAAGAAACTATAGCAGGAAATATGATCCCTATGCTCTGCGGAAGCGCATACAGAAACAAGGGCGTACAGATGATGCTGGACGCTGTAATAGACTATATGCCGTCTCCGCTGGATATTCCTCCGATCAAAGGTGTAAACCCTGATACGGGAGAGGAAGACGTAAGAAAGACAAGCGATTCGGAGCCGTTCGCAGCCCTTGCGTTTAAGATAATGGCCGATCCGTTCGTCGGTAAGCTGGCATTCTTCAGAGTATATTCGGGAACTCTTTCCTCAGGCTCTTATGTATATAACTCGGTAAAAGGCAAGAAAGAGAGAATTGGAAGAATTCTTCAGATGCATGCCAATAAGAGAGAAGAGCTTCAGGAAGTTTATGCAGGAGATATAGCAGCAGCAGTAGGTCTTAAAGATACGACAACAGGCGATACTCTCTGCGATGAGAAACATGAAATTATTCTGGAATCCATGGAATTCCCAGATCCTGTAATTGAGATAGCAATAGAGCCTAAGACCAAAGCCGGTCAGGAAAAGATGGGAATAGCTTTAGCCAAGCTTGCTGAAGAAGACCCTACTTTCAAGACCTACACCAATGAGGAAACAGGCCAGACTATTATAGCCGGTATGGGAGAACTCCATCTGGAAATCATAGTTGACAGACTTCTGCGTGAATTTAAAGTGGAAGCCAATGTAGGAAAGCCTCAGGTTTCATATAAAGAAACGATTACGGCCAATGCTGATGTTGACCACAAGTATGCTAAGCAGTCAGGCGGACGCGGACAGTACGGTCACGTTAAGATAAGAATTTACCCTAGAGATCCGGGCGAAGGCTTTGAATTTAAGAATTCCATCGTCGGAGGAGCTATTCCTAAGGAATACATTCCTAAGATTGAAGAGGGTATCAGAGAAGCTATGCAGAACGGTCCTATTGCCGGTTATCAGGTAGTAGACGTCGGCGTAGAACTGTACGACGGTTCATACCACGAAGTAGACTCTTCGGAAATGGCCTTTAAGATAGCTGCTTCAATGGCTTTCAGAGAAGCTGTTAAAAAAGCTAAACCTGTATTGCTCGAACCTATCTTTAAGGTTGAAGTTACCGTTCCTGAGGAATACATGGGAGATGTAATCGGAGATATTTCTTCAAGAAGAGGAAGAATCGAAGGATCAGATATGAACCTGGGCGCAGTAGCTGTAAGAGGTATGGTTCCTCTGTCAGAAATGTTCGGATATGCAACAGACCTGAGATCAAAGACCCAGGGAAGAGGCGTATACGTAATGCAGATGGACCACTTCGAAAAGCTGCCTGACAGCATGGTGGAAAAGATCAATAAATAATTAAATTGAGATAACCTTTTTAGGAGGAACAGAGAAAATGGCAAAAGCAAAGTTTGAAAGAACAAAACCGCATA
>CALCEY010000001.1 GCA_937900415.1 uncultured Clostridia bacterium | reverse complement strand
TTTTTCTTTTTTCCCCGCCATAGCCTCAAGCCTGTCTTTTTCAATGTTTTCCGCTACTATAGCCGCCTTTTTTCTGTATTTTTCCGCTTTTTCTTCGTTACCCTCTTCTTCATAAAGCTTTGCCAGCTCTTTCATGGTATCTATATTGCTTGGAGAGAGCTTGAGAACATTCAGAAAATCGCTTATCGCTTCTTCCTTCATATTCATTTCCTTGTGGGCGATTCCCAGATAGTACCAAAGCGGCCACCAGTCCGAAAATCTGCTTTCCTTGTATTCACTTAAGATTGCTGCGCCTTCCGCCATGCGTCCGGACAGAATCATATTATAACCTTCCTCAATTTTTACAGGTTCCTCGATAAGAGTCAGGCGCTCCCTTATTTCTTTCTTTTTTTCCTCATCGTCGGAAAGTTTTACAAAATCCTCCCACGTTAACTTAGCTTTTACATAAAGGCCCAAATTTATGTATCCGTAACCTAAAAAATAATAGCCTTCGGCGAAATCAGGCTTGCGAAGAGTAACCTCCTCAAATGCCTCGATGGACTCTGCCTTAAAACGTGCAATGAAATCCTCTTCCTCACCGTTTTCATAAATATCTTTGCATGCCCGTCCGTAGCAATAGACAGCGTCTACGCTTGCCGGATCTATGATTATCGCCGCCCTGAACTGAATACACGCATATTCAAATTCTTTTCTCTGAGCTGCTTCCACGCCGTCGGCTATGAGACCTTGAGCAAAACGCTTGTCAAAAAGTTTCATTATGAAAGATATATAATTATCCCTGTATTTAAAGCCCGGGTCGCAGCCAATTATAAAAGCCATGTTTCTGGCAATAGCAAGAGTAGAAATAGAATTCAATTCAGTTTTTCGTATAGGAATAGGAACTCCCGCAAGAATTTTTGTAAGCTCCGCCTTCTTCAGATAATTTTCAGATAGCTCGTCAAATACGAAATCATCAGCGTAGCGCCTCAAATACATTCCTATCCTGTCGTCTCTGTTAAACATGTCCATCTTCTATATCTCCCATCCTCGTTTAAGAAATCTCTTGACTTCTTCTGCATTGAAGGTTTTTTCCAGATCTTTCTGCAATGCAGCAAAGGCGTTTTCTCTCATTTCTTCCCCCAGGTTTTCACCGCAGAATTTACGGAGGATTCTGTATTGATCTTCTTTTTTATGATTTTTATGCTGAAAGCCTTCGCTGTAATAATAATCGGCCAAAGTTTCATACATGCTAAAAGGCGTTTTATCCATAGCTTCCATTAGAAAATTCAACGTAGAAGAAAAACCCTTTCTGTTATAAAATATATCCAGCATCTTTTCTACGGCTTTAAGCCTTACCAGTTCCTTAGATGTAATCCATCGTGTTGAAATCACTTCGTAAGGCGCCCTGCTTCCGGCTTTTATACCGTATTTAATCCTCTCTTCATACAGGGACGTACCTTTGAGAACTTTTAAAAAGCCCAGCTGAAACATATCCGCACCCAAGGCGTAAACCTTGTCAAAGGACCGGGCAAACAGCTGGTAAGTTTCATACGGAAGCCCGGCGATGAGATCCACGTGAATATGTATGTTTCCTGCCTCAATCAGTTTTTCCGTATTGTAGAGTATCGGATATACGTTTTCTTTTCTGTTTATCGCCGAAAGAGTCTCAGGATTTGCCGACTGAATTCCGATTTCCATCTGAAACAGCCCCTTTCTCGCTGTTTTAAGCAGTGCGAGAAGCCTATCCGTCATCAGGTCTGCGCATATTTCAAAATGAAAATTCGTAACGCCGTTGTCATTGTCTATGAGATATTTGAATATTTCATATGCCCGTCCCTCGTCGTAGTTAAATGTTCTGTCTATGAATTTTACCTGTTTTACTCTTTTATAAAGGAAATATCCCAAATCACCTTTGACTCTTTCCATGGCGAGAGCTCTGACCGACTTCTCTACTGAGGACAGGCAGTAACTGCACCTGAAAGGACAGCCCCTTGAAGATTCGTAGTATACCACCTTGTCCGTCTCACACTCCAGCACCGAATATAAAAACGGAATAAAGTTAAAATCCATCGGCGCAATCTGAGGATTTACATACACTTTTCCCTCCTGCCTGTATACAAGGCCGGGAACCGTGTTGAAATCGTCTGAGTAACCTGTACGCCCGTTTTTTTCCGCTTCCGCAAGAAGCTGGCACAAACGGTAAAACGTATATTCTCCCTCACCGCACATGACATAGTCGACCCACGGATTTTCCATGGCGAATATATGGGGAAGAAAGCTCACTTCCGGTCCTCCGACGGCTATCTTCATATCCGGAGCGGCTTTTTTCAAATCTGAAGCCAAAGCTTTAATCTGCTCGATATTCCAAATATAGCACGAAAAGCATACCATATCGCAACCGGAACGCAAAATTTCTCCATATATATAAGACGGCTCGTTATTTATCGTAAATTCTGCAATATTAACGTCGGCCTGAGTATCTGCAACAACCGTATAGAGATATTTTAACGCCGGGTTGCTGTGAACGTATTGTGAATTTAAAGTAGTCAGTAATATCTTCATGATTACAGCATTCTGAACCTCTCATCTTTGAGGAGTCCCCTGTCCTCCATGCAGCGTTTAAGCGAGCGTATCATGCTTTCATTATCCATAGGCAGATTACCCCTCAGAGATACGTAGTTTGAAGCATGGTTGCTGCGGAAAACACAAGGCTTTGAAGGCTTTGAGTGCTGAAGCATAAGGCAGGTCTCCGCCAGAACTTCTTCAGGCGTAAGCGGTTTAAACTCCCCTGCCTTGTAATCGTCATACATCGGAGCGGGCGGCTGAAGCATCAGCGTCAGCAGGCTTACATAAGAAGCATTCATATCGGTTATCATCTTTCCGGTTTCTACTGCATGTTCTTCCCAAAGCTCAGGACCTCCGAGACCGCTTATAAA
Organism: uncultured Clostridia bacterium; assembly: GCA_937900415.1. GTDB lineage: Bacteria > Bacillota > Clostridia > Peptostreptococcales > Anaerovoracaceae > Fimisoma. Next base: position 66,613 of record CALCEY010000001.1, on the reverse strand, counting down.
CGTAACCGAAGTCATTATACCTATGTCTTCTAATTTACGTACCGCTTCGATGAGCTGTTCTCTGGTCTCTCCCTTGTTGATCATTTCAAGGACTTTACTGCTGCCGGATTCAGCGCCTATATAGACCATAGTAACTCCGTGCTCTTTAAGTGTCTTAAGCTCTTTGGACGTTTTGCGCAAAATATCGGTTGCTCTTCCGTAAAGGGTGACTCTCTCACATTCAGGAAAATTGTCTCTTATATAATCCAGTATTACCAGCAGCTTGCCGGTGGCTAAGCACAAAGCGTCGCCATCACAGAGAAACATTCTCTTGACCTTGGAATAATGAGCCCTCGCCCATGCCAAATCCTCCAGAACCTCCTCCTGCCTGCGCACCTTGAACTGCTTTTCCTTGAACATGTTGCAGAAGGTACACTTATTGTGAGAACAGCCTATGGTAACTTGCACCAGAAGGCTGTATGCTTCGCTCGGCGGTCTGTAAATGTCTCCTACATATCGCATAATTATTTTCCTGTTCCTTTCATTTTTATCCCCCGAAAAATCATATCGCCTTTAGATATGCGCTTTTCAGGGAAAGCCTGCTTGATTTTTTATTTCTTCCGACGATAAAAATTCTAATAACGCAAAAGGAAATATATGACGTAGCCCCAGCTGAAAAGTCCGTGAACGATAGCCCATCCTACCGATTTCCACGTTGTATAGCTTATAACCATCGCAAGAGCGCTGCCAAAAGTAATTCCTGATTTTACTGTTTTTTTGACTGCCGTAGTCTTGTTTTCTTCTGTCACTCGGCTGCCCCCCCTGCTACATCCTCTCAGGAGCTTCCATACCAAGAAGAGCCAGGCCGTTCTTAATCGCCGTCTTAGCCGCTGATACGAGAGTTAGCTTGCTTATCTTTTCTTCTTCGTTATCTACCAATATATGCTCATCATGGTAGAAACGATTGAATGCCTGAGCCAGATCTACGATATGTCTAGTAACTACTGAAGGCTCGTATTTTTCTCCTGCGTCTATAATCACCTGAGGCAGAGCATATATCAGCTTTGCCAGCTGATAAGCGCTCTCGCTTACTATGTGACGTGGGTTGATATTGGAAATGTTCATAGCTTTAGCGGCAGCCTCTTCCCCTGCGTTTCTGAGAACGCTGGCAGCTCTTGCATAAGTGTACTGAACATAAGGTCCTGTCTCGCCGTTAAAGTCAAGAACCTTATCCCATGAGAACACATAATCCTTTATTCTGTTGTTCGACAGCTCCTGGAAGATAACTGCGCCTATTCCCACCTGTTTTGCGGTTTCTTCCACATTATCTGTATTTACGCCCTTTTCCATGATGATTTCCTTAGTCTGTTCAACCGCTCTGTTTAAAACGTCTTCAAGGAAAACCACTCTTCCGTGGCGAGTGGACATCGTTCCTTCTTCAAGGCTGACAAGTCCGAAAGGAACATGGACGTTGTCTTTCGCCCAGTCAAATCCCAAAAGCTCTATTATCTTGAACCACTGCTGGAAGTGAAGATTCTGCTGAGAAGCAACAACGTATATGTTTTTATAAAAATCATACGTATTCTTTCTGTATATTGCAGCGGCTATATCTCTCGTGATGTAAAGAGAAGAACCGTCCGATTTGGTTATCAGAGCCGGCGTCAATCCGTAAGGCTCAAGATCCACTATCTCTGCGCCCCGTGATTTTTCTATCAGATTCTTGTCTTTGAGCATCTGAACTACCGCAGGCATTTTATCGGAATAAAAGCTTTCTCCGGCATAAGAATCGAACTCTATGCCGAGCATTTTATATACTCTGCTGAATTCCTTAAGACTTTCGTCTCTGAACCACTGCCAAAGCTCCGTTTCCTCTTTTTCTCCGTGCTCAAGTCTTGCGAAAATCTGTCTCGCCTCGTCGTCCAGCTCGGGATGGTTTTCAACTTCTTCATGAAACTTGGTGTAATAATGAAGCAGCGTCTTGATCGGTTCTTTGATTACGTCTTCCTTATTTCCCCAGTGTCTGTATGCGCAAATCATCTTGCCGAACTGAGTTCCGTAATCTCCCAGATGGTTTATACGCACCACGTTATAGCCCATGGCTGAATAAATTTTATTTATGGAATTTCCTATAACCGTGCTTCTTATATGCCCTATATGGAAAGGTTTTGCAATGTTAGGCGATGAGAACTCCACAATTACCGTCTTGCCTCCGCCTATATCGCTCTTGCCGTAATCTGCTCCCTCGCTCAGAACTTCCTCCACCACGTCCTTAACCAGTTCTTCTCTGGAAATAAACATGTTGACATAAGCGTTGACCTGCTCTACTTTCTCAAACATCTTGTTTTCTTTGATCTTTGAGGCTATATCCGAAGCTATAAGAGGAGGAGCCTTTCTTAAAGTTTTAGCCAGCCTGAAGCAGGGGAAAGCGTAGTCTCCCATTTTGGAATCCTGAGGAATCTCGATCATTTCAAGAGCCTCGCTCTCAGAGAGTCCCTCTGTCTGCCCGGCAATGAGCTTTGCTATCTGTTCTCTGAAATTTACCATTTTATCTTCTCCTTTTCGGTGATTACTTCTATATTATCGTTCTCGACTATCTGAGCGAAAATTCCATTACCTTCTGTCAAAGTTCCTGTGAACGTTCCGTCATAAATCTGTCCGTGACCGCATGAGGGACTGTCGGCCTTCAATATGGCTCCTTCCAGCTTTTCTCCTCTTGCCGCCGCTTCTTTCAGACAATCGAGGAAACAGCTGTAAGCTCCGTTTCGGAAATTAAATGTAACATCGTTTCCTTCCTTGTCTATCACTTTATCCCCTGATATTTCAGCAGGCGGTCTGGGGCAGGGAAGTTTTCCCGCCGTTTCCGGGCAGACTGCTATATATTCATGAGTTCTGCAAAACTCGATGACCTCTTCGTTTCTGTTGTTTCCTCCGTCATATTTACAGTTTTCTCCTAAAAGACATTTACTGATAATAAACATATCCTTCTACTCCTTAACATATGCTAATCCTTGAGAGTAACTATCGTTACCCCGTCTCCGCCCTCGTTATAGCCGCCTTTTCTGTAGGATGCCACATGTTTATGTCTTTTAAACAGCTTTCTCAGGCCTTCTTTTAAAATTCCTTCCCCCCGTCCGTGTATGACCGTGACTTCCCTGAGTCCCGCTATATAAGCGTCGTCAAGATATTTATCCACATCCATTACGGCGTCGTCAAGAATTTTTCCCTGAACGTTTACGGATGCGGAAACGGTCTGAGCTTTCGCTCGGTACAGATTTCCGTATTTTCCCCTTTGTTTTTCTTCCTTTTCATGAGCTTCTTCCATGAACATGAGGTCGCTCACATTTATATTGACCTTCATCATACCTATCTTAACGATCAGTTCGCCTTTACTGTCGGGAAGAGACAGGATTTCTCCCGTCTGATCCAGCGTCAGAACTTTGACTCTGTCGCCAAGCTTCAGCTCATCTGCCCTTACAGGCTTCTGATTGACTCTTTTTATCATCTTCTCGGAGAATTTTTCCTCCGCTGTACGAAGCTTTCTCCGGCTCTCATCAAAACGCCTGTTTCTCTCTCCCATGCTTTCAGCTTTGCTGAGCTGCCTCAGCTCACGGCTTACGTCATTAGCCGTCTCCCTTGCTTCTTTTAAAATATCTCTTGCTTCTTCTTTTGCTTTCCGGATTATCTCTCTTTCCTTTTCCTCAAGCAGCGACTGACGCTTATCCAGCTCTTCCTTCTGCTTCTTCATGGAAACGTTTAAAAGAATCGCTTCGTCTCTCTCCTCTTCGGCTTTCTTTTTATCGGCTTCTATAGCGCTTATAACATCCTCAAACTCTATGTCTCCCCGCTCAAGAAGGGCGGAAGCTCTTTCTATTAACTCCTCGGAAAGTCCTAATTTCCTTGAAATCTCAAAAGCGTTTGATTTCCCCGGAACGCCTGTCATAAGCCTGTAAGTCGGGCTTAACGTCCGAACGTCAAATTCCATAGAACCGTTTTCAACCCCCTCCGAGGAAAGAGCATATTTTTTCAGTTCGTTATAATGCGTCGTAGCTATCGTATAAGCGCCCCAGCCCTTGAGATTCTCCAGTATAGCGATGGCCAAAGCCGCGCCCTCGGTCGGATCCGTTCCCGCGCCCAGCTCATCCAGCAGAACAAGAGAATTTTTACCGACTTCTTTAAGTATGGATACTATGTTTCTCATATGCGAAGAAAACGTCGAAAGGCTCTGCTCTATACTCTGCTCATCTCCTATATCAGCGAACACATCGTCAAATACGGGGAGACGGCTTTCAGAGGAAGCCGGAATGTGAAGGCCGCTCTGAGCCATCATCACCAGAAGCCCAACAGTCTTAAGAGTTACCGTCTTTCCTCCTGTATTGGGACCTGTAACCACCAGCGTTCTGTAATCGCCGCCAATCCTTACGTCTATAGGCACCGCCTTGTTTTTATCTATAAGAGGGTGACGTGCCTCTTTAAGTATCAGCTCGCCGCCGTCAGCAATTTCAGGCGCTTCTCCGCCCATAGACATCGACAGCTTTCCCTTAGCAAAAATAACATCCAGCATCACAAGCAGCTTTTGATTATTGGTTATCTCATGAAAATGTTCTGCAACGTTTGAAGAGAGCTCCGCCAATATTCTGTCCATCTCCGCTTTTTCCGCAAGCTCCATTTCTCTGAGCTCATTGTTCATATTGACTATAACCTGCGGTTCGACAAACACAGTAGCGCCGCTTGCGGACTGGTCATGGATAATCCCGGGAAATCTGCCGCGGTGCTCGGCTTTAACCGGAATTACGTATCTTCCGTCTCTCACTGTTACGATAACATCCTGCAGATAAGTTCTGCTGTCAGCAGAACTTATCATACTGTTAAGCTTATTCCTTATGGCGTCGTTCTGTCTGCCTATGCTTCGCCTTATGTTTTTAAGCTCCGAAGAAGCGCTGTCAGCCATTTCATCTTCTGAAAGGATACACCTGTCTATATTTTCCGCCAGCCGGGGAAACGTCACGATGACTTCCCTTATACGGTCCAATATGGGAAGCTCCGGCAAATCGCTCTTCAAAAACGTTATGACGTTGCCTGCAACCTTAAGGTTATACAAGATTTGCAAAAGCTGCTTCATCGTTAAACTTCCGCCTTTGCGCGCATAAGAAAGGCTTCCTGCTATATCATACAGCTGTCCCACCGGAGCGTTGCCCTTCTTTAAAATAACCGTCTGCGCTTCCGTCGTTTCAGCTATAGCATCTCTTATCTCTGCGATGTCAGTCATCGGCTTTATGGCTTTAAGCTGTTCCTTCGCCATACTTGAGCCTGCCTGTGAAACAAGCAGCTCCAATATTTTATTGTACTCGAGGGTATTAAATGACTTAGATTTCATCAGACTTTCTGTACTTTTCAAGCTCTTTCTTCAATTGCAGGTTCTCCATCTGCAAATCGAAGAAGGAATTTTCAAATTCGCTGCACCGAGCCTCCAACTCCTTATACTTGTCTTCGCTCTCCTTCTTGTCTTCGGCGGCTTTAGCCGCGTTTTCCTTATACTGGGCGAAGCTTTTTTTAGCTTCATCCCACATTTTCAAATAATGCTCCGTTTCTTGCTCCAGCTGAGCCTTTGATTCTTTAAGCTCCTCCATATCGGCGAGAACTCCGAAGTATTCTTCTGCTATATTTATGGCGGTCAAAACAGCAAGGGCTCCCTGACCGTTATTTGAAAAGCTGCGCCCAAGCTGACGCATTTTTTCATTCACATGGCCGGCTATCTTCCTTATGGTCTCTTCATCCTTTTCACCTGCTATAGTGTATTCCTGTCCATAAATCCTTACTTTTACCTTGTTGCTTTCCATGTCGCCTCTCCTTAAATATCGGTAAAATATCTGTTTAAATGTCTCTGAGGGTCACATTGAGCTTTTCTTTCAGAGCCTCAAGAATATTTTCGTGAACCTCGTTGACTTCTTCATCCTTAAGAGTCTTCCCGTCATGTCTGTATGTGAGGGCAAAAGCCACGCTCTTCTTGTTTTCTCCTACCTGTGGACCTCTGTAAACGTCGAACAGACGTATATCTCTAAGCAGATCGCCGCCGGCTCCCTTTACAACCTTCTCAATATCTCCCACGGCCATCTCTTCATCTACGACAAGCGCTATATCTCTTGAAGTTGAAGGATATTTAGGGAGCTGCCTGTAGACCTTTTCCAAATCAGCCATCTGGATAATTACGTTAAACAAAAGCTCCGCCGTATAGCAGCGAACCCCGATTCCGTATTTTTCGGCAACCTCGGGATGTACTTCTCCCATTATACCAAGCTCAACCAGCTCTTCCGCAGGTCCGTTTTCGGTATAACACATCTCCTTAGCTAAAATTCTTGCGCATCTGCCCGGGTGATACGTTCCGTATTCTTTTTCGGCAACAAATTCCAAATCCTTTATTCCCAGCTTTCCAAGCACCTCAACTATTGCGCCTTTCAGAGTGAAAAAGTCTTCATCTTTGCCGTAGAAGCCTATGGACATGGCGTCGCTCTCCGTCGGCAAATCTTTTTCGTCTATCAGATTCGCCATAAAAGTGTTTCCTATCTCGAACGCTCTGACAGCCTCTATATTTCTCGAATAGTTTCTTCCGAGAACCTCCAGCATTTCAGGAGTCAAAACGGTTCTCATAACGGAAGTGTCTTCGCCCAGAGGATTCAGAATCCTGACGAAAGCTCTCTCCCACGAATCCTCTGCAATTCTCACATTATCAACGCCTTTTGGGCTTACGAAGGAATAAGTCTGAATTTCATTTATACCCATGGCGCACATCGCTTCTTTTGCCAAATCCTTTACGTCTCTTTCATAGGACTGGGAGGCCTCGTTGTTGCCTTTCGGAATAGTAACCGGCAGCTTGTCATATCCGTAAAATCTGGCTATCTCTTCAATCAAATCCTCTTCAATCTCAATATCCTGTCTTACCGTAGGCGCCGTTACATAGAGGTCGTCTCCATCGCCTTCAACTTCCATTTCGAGGCTTTTCAGGTATCCTTCCATCTGCTCTCTTGAAAGCTCTATTCCGAGAACCTTATTTATTCTGCTTACCCTGCCGTGAACCTTTTCGGCCTTCTCAGGCTTGGGATATACGTCCACACAGCCGCCTACTACGGTACCTGCGCCGATAAGCTCTATCAGATAGCACACTCTGTCAGCGGCAGCCTTGCAGAGATTAGGGTCTATGCCCTTTTCATATCTTGATGAGGCTTCGGTTCTCAGTCCCAGCCTCTTGGCCGTGGTTCTTACGCTGTTTCCGAGGAAATTGGCCGATTCGATGATTATAGTCTCCGTATCGTCTTCTATTTCTGAGTTCAAGCCTCCCATCACGCCGGCTACGGCTATGGATTTCTCTGCGTCATGTATCATCAGCATCTTATCATCAAGCGTTCTCTCGCTGCCGTCAAGAGTCGTAAATTTTTCTCCCGATTCCGCCGTATCGACCACTATCTTATTGCCTTTAACGCTGTTAATGTCAAAAGCATGCATAGGCTGACCGTACTCAAGCATTACGAAGTTGGTTATATCAACGATGTTGTTTATAGGTCTCATACCTGCGTGAATCAGTCTCTTCTGTAACCACCAAGGAGAATCTTCAACCTTTACGTCTTTAACTATTCTCGCTATATATCTCTTGCAGAGCTCTGACCTTATCTCAACATCTATATAATCCGACGCCCGGCCTTCCTCTCTCGAACATTTTGTTTCAGGACGTTTTACCTCGGAGCCGAAAGTAGCAGCCGCTTCTCTGGCCATTCCGACCATTGAGAGGCAATCTGGCCTGTTAGGCGTTATTTCAAAATCTATTATATAGTCATCCAGCTCCAGAGCTTTGGCGAAGTCCATGCCTACGGGATATTCTTCACCTAAGATCCATATTCCGTCTTTCTGATTAACGGGAATAACTTTATCAGCAAAGCCCAGCTCTCCGAATGAACAGAGCATTCCACAGGATTCAACTCCTCTCAGCTTACCTGCCTTTATCACTACGCCGCCCTCCTGCTTAGGCTGTCCATGAAGAGGTCCCGGTATTCTGCTTCCGTCAAGAGCTACAGGCACATATGCGCCCTCGAACACGTTAGGCGCTCCCGTAACTATCTGAACAGGTTCCTTTTCCCCTATGTCCAGCCGGCATACCACCAGCTTGTCTGCATCGGGATGTTTTTCTATCTTTACTATCTTTCCGACAACAACCTTTTCCATATCGCAGCCTATGTGCTCCATGGTTTCGAGGTTTGATCCGGACATTATCATTCTGTCGCAGAACTCTTCCGGATTAACGTCTATATCTGTATAATCTTTTAACCATTCCAGTGAAACTATCATTAAGGGTACCTCCTACTTGAATTGCTCTATGAAACGCATATCGTTCTCGTAAAGCAGTCTGATGTCGTCAATTCCGTACTTAAGCATGGCTATTCTCTCAACTCCCATGCCGAAGGCGAAACCTGTATATTTTTCAGTATCCACTCCGCCTACCTTAAGAACATTCGGATGCACCATTCCGCAGCCAAGTATTTCTATCCAGCCGCTTCCCTTACATACTCTGCATCCCTTGCCGCCGCATTTGAAGCATGAAACGTCCATCTCTGCCGACGGTTCGGTAAACGGAAAATGATGAGGCCTGAATTTAGTTCTTGTGTCTGAACCGAACATCTGCTTGGCAAAACTGTCCAGCACTCCCTTGAGGTCTGCCATCGTTATGCCTTCGTCCACCACGAGTCCCTCGACCTGATGGAACATCGGTGAATGAGTGGCGTCAGGAGTGTCGCAGCGGAAACATCTTCCCGGTGCAAAAACTCTGATTGGAGGTTTCTGGCTCATCAGCGTTCTCACCTGCACCGGCGACGTCTGAGTTCTAAGCAGCACTTCATCGTTTATATAGAAGGTGTCCGTCCAGTCCCTGGCCGGATGATAAGGCCCGGAATTGAGAGCGTCAAAGTTATTGAACACCGTTTCAACTTCAGGACCCTCGGACAGGGAGAAGCCCATAGACTTGAATATCTTTGAAATTTCTTCAATGGTTATCGTAATAGGATGTTTGGTTCCCAGTTTAACAGCCTTACCGGGTTCTGTAACGTCTATGGCTTCAGCCTTAAATTTAGCTTCTCTGCCTTTTTCCTTTATCGAGGCTGCCGCATCCGCAAGCATCTTTTCTATATCGGATCTTGCCTGATTGGCTGCCTGCCCCAATTCTTTTCTTTCCTCCGGGGAAAGGCTTCCCATAGATCTTAAAATTTCCGTCAGCTGTCCTTTTTTCCCCAGGACTTTTATCCTTATTTCTTCCGTATCCTTAAGAGAAACGGCTTTTTCAAGATCTCTCTTTGATTCCTCTAAAATCGTCTTTAATTTTTCACGCATTTTTTAACCTCTCGATGTAAAATTAAATTGTTCTTATCCAATTTTCATCCTGCATTTTTATCAGGCTTCTTTCACTGGGCTTCACAGTTCTCGGACGCATATCGCGCGCGGACAGCTTCATACATTATAATCGCAGCCGCCACAGAAGCGTTCAGAGAATCTATACTGCCCTCCATGGGTATTTTTATCTTCAAATCCGATTTCTCAACGAGACTTTCAGATACGCCCTGTCCCTCGTTTCCGATTATTAGGGCTATATCCCGTCTCAGATCTTCTTCACAGTAATAACGGCTGCCGGTAATACATGTTGCCACAAGCTTTTTGCCGGCAGCCTTAATAAATCGCACAAGCTCCTCCTCCGTATCGGCAAGAGCTATATTAACTCTGAAAAGAGAGCCTGCCGCGGCTCTTACGACTTTGGGCGCAAATATATCCGCCGTTCCTTTCATGGCTATCACGAGACCGTATCCGGCGGCGTCCGCCGTCCTTATTATCGTTCCTATGTTTCCTGGATCCTGAAGTCTGTCTAAAACGACAAAATTTCCCGTCAAGCTGTTTTCCGGAAAATCCTTCAGTGAAAGATCGGGCTTTCTCACAGCTGCCAAAATTCCCTGACTGGTCTCCGTCTGAGCCAGAGAATCAAACAATCTGCTGTCGAGCACAAAAAGACCGGCGTTCTCCATCCACGGCTTTACCAATCTGTCAGCTGAATCTCCTCTTACCATAACGCTTTCTATCGCAGCTCCGTTTCTGTAAGCTTCTTCTATCAGGTTCTCTCCTTCTATAAGATACAGTCCGAATTTATCTCTGTATTTTTTTGACTCAAGCTTCTGATAAAGCTTATAATTCCGATTGTCCTTAGAATAAATCTCTTTCATAACTCAGTCTTCAGCCTAAACTATAACTTAAAACCTGCGACGGAAATAAACAGTCCGGCAGCTTGCATTTATCACAAGAGCCGGTTTTGAAACCGGCCCCGATATTATTGTTTTAGAAATTCCGGAATTTCAAACTTTGAAGTGCTTTCCCCATCGTCGTTCAAAATATCCTGCAAGGTTCGCTCTGTACCGCTTAATCCTTCAACTCTTCCGAAAATCATTTCCTCGCCCTCTTCTCCGGCAACGGTCTCCTTCTTTTCCGAAGGCGCCGCCTCCGGATTTGCCGCTTCCTTAACCGGCGACGAACCCTCCAGACCTTCGTCAAATCCGGTGGCTATTACAGTTATTGCGATTTCGTCTTCCATATCCTCATTAACGGCGGCTCCGAATATCAGTATGCAGTCTCTGTCGGCCTGTTCTTCAACCATGCCCGCAATCTCGCTTACTTCCAGCATACCGAGGTCATATCCTCCCGAAACGTAAAGCAGTATCGCCTTGGCGCCTGCAATCGTAGTTTCAAGCAGCGGACTTTCGATTGCCGACTTGACAGCATCCTGAGCTCTCTTTTCTCCGGTTCCATAACCGGTACCCATATGAGCGACGCCCCTGTCCGTCATAACTGACTTTACATCTGCAAAGTCCACGTTTATCAGTGCGAAATCAGAAATCAAATCCGAAATGCCCTGTACGCCCTGTCTGAGTATGTCGTCGGCCATGCGGAAAGCCTCCAACATGGAGGTGTTGCGCTCGCAGTTCTGCAATAATTTGTCATTAGGCACTATCACAAGGGAATCTACGAATCTCTTTAAAAATTCTATTCCCAGCTCCGCCTGCTTCTTTCTCTTTGCCCCTTCAAAGGAGAAAGGCTTTGTCACAACGCCTACGGTCAGAATCCCCATCTCCCTGGCCGCTTTTGCTATGATAGGCGCGGCGCCCGTTCCGGTACCGCCTCCCATGCCTGCCGTTATAAATATCATATCAGCTCCATCCATCAGAGCCGTTATATCGTCTAAGGTTTCCTCTGCGGCCTTTTGGCCTACTTCCGGATTTGCCCCTGCCCCCAGTCCTCTCGTCAGCTTTTCGCCTATCTGAATTTTAGTCTCAGCCAGACATCTGGTCAAGGCTTGTCTATCTGTATTAACTGCTATAAAGTCAACGCCCTTCAAGCCTGCTTCAACCATGCGGTTAACCGCATTGCAGCCGCCGCCGCCTACGCCGATGACTTTAATTACCGCAGCTTTTTCCATATCTGTCTCAATTTGCAGCATCGTAAATCCAACCTCCTAAAGTATTTACCAATTATCTTTTTTATTGTAACACATATTCATGGATATTGCACCTTTTTTTAGCCTTTTTTTCTGCTTTTTTCAAGCGATTTCAGGGCTGAATGAGATATAATCGTCTCCACTCACCTTTACAGTGCCTCTTTCCACTTCATTGTCGATAAGATACCTTACGGATTTCTGGAGGTCTCCCTTTTCCATTGATTCTATTATGTCCTCCGGCTTTCCCTGACAGACGAGATTGTCGAGGACATATGCCTTCACTCCAGCCTTGGAAACCGCGATCTTTTTGAAATACATATCGTACCCTTCCATAGTCTCTATTATTTCCATAACCTGCCGCAGACGGACCTTTTCCTCTACTTCGATAGTCTGTCCGACCTCCAGCTTGCTTATTGTCATCCCCTGAATAAGCGGAAGCTGAGGCGCAACGCTGCTCTTTCGCAGCACCATGGAATTTCCGTCTATTATGGCATAATTATCGTCATACATCACCGCGGCAGTCTGTTTTCTTTCCGTCAACTCTATTTTAATCTTATCAGGCAATATTCTTTTTACCTTCACCTTTTCCATATAAGCGTCTTTTTCAAGCCTGTCTTTTATCTCGCCTATGCCGCTTCCCCAGAAAATATTGCTGCCTGTCTTGCAGCCTCCCATCATCAATATTTCATCGTTATCGTAATATGAATTCCCCGTAATTTCAAACGAAGTCACATTAAAAAGCGACGACGACGCAAGAAAGTAAAGCCCCGTCAAAACCGCCGTAATTATCAGCAGCTTTACAAGCAGGCTCACTTTAGATTTTCTCTTCCTTCTTTCTCTCTTCCCTCTTTTTTTCAATTAACCCACCTAAATTTTTTATCCCCTTTTCAAAATCTTCATATCCCCGCTGTATATGAAATACGTCGTTTATTACAGTTCTTCCCTCCGCCATAAGGCCTGCCAATGCAAGAGCTGCTCCTCCTCGCAGATCCTTCGCCGATACATTTGCGCCGCAGAGGGAGTCAATCCCTTTTATTATAGCATTTTTTCCACAGATTTCAATATCAGCGCCCATTTTAAGCAAATCGTTTTTATGTGTAAATCGGCTTTCAAAGACCTCCTCCCTTATGGTCGTAAGGCCCCTGGCTACAGTGCAAAGAGTAAGGAGCTGCGGCTGAAAATCCGTAGGAAATCCAGGATATGGCTGCGTTATTACCATCCCGGGACTCCTGAGCGAACCGCATCCCCAAACCTCTATTGTATTCTCATAAGTCCTGACTGCCGCTCCCATTTTATCGAAACATTTCAGTATCTCGCAGATATATTCGGCTCTGATGTTTCTGAATACAGCCCTGCCTCCCGTCCCTATAACTGCGGCCATATAAGTGGCAGCTTCAATTCTGTCCTCGAGCAGAAAATACATCGCTTCCTCAGGTCTTTCACACATAGAAAACCCTCCGGCGCCCTTTACGAAGACGGTATCCGTCCCTGCCCCATATACCTGAAAACCGCCGGTTCTCAAAAAGCCCTGCAAATCTTCTATTTCAGGTTCTATGGCACAATTTTCTATTATTGTGTCTCCGTCTCCTGCAAGAGCCGCCATCATGAGATTTTCCGTCGCGCCTACGCTGGGATACGGAAGAGTCACCTTCCCTCCCCTGCACCTTCCCCAGCAGCTGACCTCTTCATCCCTGACCGCAACTTCAAAGCCAAGCTGTTCAAGACCGGATATATGTATGTCGATAGGCCTCTTGCCTATATCGCAGCCTCCGGGGCGATATATGACAGCTTCGCCGCTTCTTGCCAGCAGACTGCCCATCAAAAAAACCGAAGAGCGCATTTCAGCCATCAGCTCTTTGGGAACGGTCGTTTTTGTTATCCCTCTGCTGTCTACTATAATGCAGTCTCTCTCCCATTTCGTTTTTGCCCCTATGGAGCGAAGTATCTCCTCCATGGCAAAGACGTCGCCTATCTTAGGACAGTCATATATTTCATATACCGCCCCTCTGCATACCGTCGCCGCTAAAACAGGAAGCGCAGAATTTTTGGCTCCCCGTACTCTGTATTCTCCCCGCAAAGGAATTCCGCCTTCGATTTCATAGCTTTCCAACAAAAAACACCTCCCAATTCTATTTTCATAGTATGTCGGTGAGGTGTTTTAGGTAACGCTACTTCAAGTCCTTTTTCCTGCGGCGTGAACGGCCGCAGTCTATGAGATAATTTTCATGAACTTTTTCGTATATCATGTCGAGAGCCTTGTCTGGCGCACATGCTCTGCTGGCCTCTGACATGGCTTTCAGCTTTTCTCTGTCATTTTTAAGATTCAGTACGTCAGACACTACCTTCTCTATTACTAAATCCTTTTCTTCAACGAGTATAGCTCCGCCCCTGTCGGATACCGCCTTGGCATTATAAAACTGATGGTTTCCCGTCACGTTTGGAGAGGGTATCAATATCGAGGCTTTGCCGCACACCGTAGTCTCTGCCACTGATAAAGCTCCTGCGCGGCTTATGACCAAATCGCAGGCCATCAGATAATATTCCATATGATCTATATAACCCATGACCCTTATGTTGTCCTTGACGTCTACGTTTCTCTCACATATCGCCTGATTCATCCTCTCGGTATAGTACCTTCCGGTACCGACGATCAGCGTAACGCCCTTATATCCGTTAAAAAGTTCCAAAAGGCTCTCTGCTACATCGTTTATCCTGGCGGCTCCGAGGCTCCCTCCAAAAGTGAAAACAACAAAATCCTCCTGCGGAATCCCCAGTTTTTCTCTCGCCTCCCTCTTACTCATAGTAAAAAAAGTCTTTCTGACCGGGTTGCCGGCAATCACATGCTTTTCAGGTCTTTTAAAATACTGTCCTGCATCGCCGAAGCCCAGAAATATGTTATCCACATGCTTCTCCAGGGTTCTGTTGGCAAGTCCGGGGAAAGCATTCTGTTCGTGAAGATACTTTCTGCATTTAATCATCCTCGCAGCCATCAGTACGGGGAAACATACGTACCCGCCGGTTCCGATTATGGCGTCGGGTTTGAATTTTTTCAAAACCCTAAAGGACTGTTCTATGCCGTGAACCACTCTGGCCCCCGTCCACAAAACCTGCTTGGGGGAAGTGTTCTCTATCCATCTGGCGTCAACCAGTTCCAGAGGATAGCCGCTTTTTGGCACAACTTCCTTTTCTATACCCTCCTCGTTGCCTATATAAAGGATTTCCGTATCGGGTTCCATTTCTTTAAATTTATCGGCGATGGCAAGAGCAGGATATATATGTCCGCCCGTGCCTCCGCCTGTAACAACAAGCTTCATTTTTTCACCTACAATTTCGACGATTTTGAAATATTTATGAGAATGCCCATGGCTCCCATGAATATCATAAGAGCGTTTCCGCCGTAGCTTACAAACGGGAGAATTACTCCTGTCGGAGGAAACGAAGAAGTAACGACTGCTATATTTATAACTACCTGAATTCCTATCATTATGGTTATACCGGCCGCCATCATCATTCCCATGTAATCGCCTGCATTCATAGCCACATGGCAGCCTCGCCATATCAAAATAATATATACTGTCATCAGTGCCAGAATTCCTACAAATCCCAGTTCCTCGCCTATTATGGCCAGGATAAAGTCGTTCTGCGGTTCGGGCAGGTAAAGATTCTTCTGAATACTGTTGCCAAGCCCAAGACCTGTAAGACCTCCCGTCCCCATCGCCAGCAGCGACTGAACCACCTGCCATCCGCTTTCAAGGGAATCGGCAAAGGGATCCAGAAAGCTTGTAAATCTGGCGAATCTGTATCCGTCAGGGTCGGTAAATATGAAAGCGACGCCCGCAACTCCCGCGCCGCCTGCCAGTATGCCAAGATGGCTCCATTTTGCACCTGATACCAGCAGCATACCTCCGGCAATGAAAACTACCGTAAAGGCGGTGGACATGTTGGGTTGAAGCATTATAAGTCCGGCATAAGCCCCCGTCAGCATAACCACAGGAACCACTCCCTTCCAAAAGTCGTATGCTCGTTTTGGATACTTGTCAAAGTAGCCGGCTACAAACACTATCAGTCCTATTTTGGCAATTTCTCCCGGCATTACGGTAATCGGCCCTATTGCCAGCCACCTTATGGCGCCGCCCGCCTCCTGTCCCAATGGGGTAAACAACAGACCCAAAAGGACCAGACACAGCACAGGTATAACCTTGAACAAGCGTCCCCATATGTGATAATCTATCTTGGAAGCTATCCACATTCCTATAAAACCGGCTATCGCCCATATTCCCTGTCTTTTAAGGTAAACGTACGGATCTCCTGCGTCGCTTATCGACTTGTAATAGCTGGCGCTGAATATCATCACCGTACCGAACATCACAAGGATTACCGTCAGCAATACGAGGGACAGATCTCCGCTCTCGCCTTTTTTTACCGCCCTTGCAAAACTTCTGGCTTTAGTCTTGCCGCCCCTTGAAGCTGATTCCTGCGTCTGCTCCTGCGAAACAGCCGTAAGGTTTCCGTATTCAGTTTTGTTTACCTTTTTTCTTCTCATAAACAGAACTCTTTAACTCCCTATTTTCTGTTAAACGCCTAGCTTTCTGACCATTTCTTTGAAATGATCTCCGCGCTGTTCAAAGTTATCATACATATCCCAGCTGGCGCAAGCCGGCGATAGCAAAACTGAATCTCCCTCGCTTGCCAGCTCAAAAGCTTTTCTCACACATTCGCCCATATCGCTTCCGTAAGTAAACGCCGTAAAACCCGCCTTTTCGGCTGATTCAGCTATCTTAGGCCCATCTCTTCCAAGCAGCACCACATACTTAACGCTTCCGGCCAGTTTTTCGGCAAGAGGCATAAAATCCTGGCCCTTTCCGTCGCCGCCGGCAATGAGAATGATATTTTTTTCAAGAGCTTTTATAGCGGTCAGCGTCGCATCTACGTTGGTTCCTTTGGAATCGTTGTAAAATTTAACTCCCCCAAGAACCCCGCAGTATTCTATTCTATGCTCCACCCCGGCGAAAGATTTCAAAACCTCGCTTATTACGGAAGCTTCTATGCCCGCATAATAGCTTACAGCTGCTGCGGCAAGCGCATTTTCCACGTTATGCTTTCCTATTATTTTCAATTCGTCCATGCGGCAAAGCTCCGTACTTTTGCCGTTGTCCTCTGCTATTACCAGCTTTCCATCTTTTACGAAGGCTCCCGACTCAAGCTCCCTCTCGGAAGAAAAATATACTACCTTAGCCTTGCATTTTTCAGCTAATTTTCTGCATATTTCATCCTCGATGTTTAATACGCAGTAACCGTTTTCGTCTTGATTTTCAAATATTTTACCCTTTGTCAGACCATAGTTTTCCATAGTGTGGTGACGGTTCAGATGATCCGGCGTAACGTTCAGCACCGCCGATATGTCAGGTTTAAAATATTTGGTTGTCTGAAGCTGAAAGCTGCTGGTTTCCGTTATAAGCCAATCCTCAGTATCAGTCTCCAGCGCTTTTGAAATCACGGCCACGCCTATGTTTCCCACCACGTGAGTAGGCTTTCCCGACTTTTTAAAGATTTCTCCCGTAAGAGCGGTAGTCGTAGTTTTGCCGTTAGTTCCCGTAATCGCTGCAAAATGGCCTCTGGCAATTCTGAAAGCTATCTCCAGTTCACCTATAATCTCAGCACCCGATTTTTCAGCCTCTTTTATAAAAGGAAGCTCCGGATCAACGCCCGGGCTCAGTATGAGCATGTCGAAGCAGCTAATGTCCTCCGGCACTTTTCCCAGGCAAAACACAGCCCCCTTTCCCTCCAGAAAAGTCACCAGCTGGCTGTCTACCTTATCTGCGTCCTTTGAATCCTGAACGGTAACTGAGGCTCCCAGGCTCAGCATGGCCTGAGTGGCCGCAATGCCCGACTTTCCCAGCCCCACTATAAGGACTCTTCTGTTTTTAATATTGTTTAAATTGATGTTTTCCATGATAACACCCCGGTTCTTTCACTAATTATATATTCATCAGAAGAATGGCCAGCGCACAGCACAAAAATGCACCGGACCAGAACATGGCTACTACCTTTCTCTCGCTCATTCCGCAAAGCTCAAAATGATGATGCAGCGGAGCCATCTTGAATATTCTTTTTCTCGTCTTTTTGAAATACGTAACCTGTATTATTACAGAAAGAGCTTCCAATACGTATATAAGGCCTGCAACGGCGAGCAGAAACTCTATCTTCATCATCAAAGCTCCCGCGGCCAAAACCCCGCCCAGAGCCATCGAACCCGTGTCTCCCATAAATATCTTAGCCGGATTCTTGTTAAAGATGAGAAATCCGAGGCAGCCTCCCGCCACCGCTCCGAAGATAATCGGCATTCCGGAGAACCCGAAGGTCCAGCCTGCTATCAGCACAAAAAACGCTACCATAGCGGTGATTCCCGACGCCAATCCGTCAAGGCCGTCGGTCAGATTCACAGAATTGCTGAAGGCTATCATCACAAACATTACAAAAGGAACGTAGAATATTCCAAGGTCAAAAGTGACGTCGAACACAGGTATCCAAATCTCCGTTCCCTCAAGCATGTTTCCGCCTGAAAAAAACATGGCGAAAGCTCCGAAAGCAGCTGAAAATACCAACTGCATCAAAACTTTCTGCTTAGGGCTGAGACCCAGATTGTTTTTCTTTATAGCCTTTTCATAATCATCAACAAAACCTATTACTCCGAAAAGCACCATCGCCAGCAGTACTCCCAGAATCTCTATGCTCATCCTGCCTGAAACGGCAGAAACAGCCAGCGCCGAAACCATGACGGCTGCTATTATAGCAATTCCTCCCATGCTCGGAGTTCCTGTCTTTTTCAAATGAGACTGGGGTCCTTCTTCCCGGACAAACTGTCTGAACTGTTTTTTTTCCATAAAAGGGATCAGCGCTTTCGTAAAAAGCGCGCCCAGTATCCATGCTACAACTAATGCCGTAATCGGGAATGTCAATGGTTGCATATTGAGTCTCCTTAATTCTTATCCTTTAATATTTCTTCAACGATTTCTTCCAGCTCCATACCTCTGGACGCTTTGACAAGCACCACGTCGCCTTCTTTAAGAAGCCTATCCATTACTTCTATGAAGTCTTTTTTCTCCGAAAAACAGATTGCCCTGTCTTTTCCCATGATTTTTGCAGCTTCCTCGGCGCAGTAGCCGGCTTCGCCGCCTATGGATATAAACAAATCTACGCCTTTTTCCGCCGCATATCGTCCTATCTGCCTATGTGCCTCCTCCGACCTGTGAGCCAGACCTATTATATCGCCTATAACAGCTACTTTTCTCGTTCCTTCAGCAGCGATCAATGTATTTATCGCTGACTTTACGGAATCCTCACAGGCATTGTAAGTATCGTCTATAACCTTGATTCCGCCCTGTTCTCTTATTCTAAGTCTTTTTCCTGTAAGCTCGGCTCTGCCAAGTCCTTCTATCGCCTGCTGAATATCTATCCCCAGAAGCTCTCCGGCCGCTATGGCAAGAGCTGCATTCATGGCGTTGTGGGCGCCGGCTGTGGGCAAGCTCACCTCATACTGTTTATCTTTTCGGTGCAGCGTATATTTTATACCCTTGTCGCCAAAATCGCAAATGTCCGAAACGACATAATCCGCAGCTTCTTTCGTATCGGCTGTTATCAGCTTATAGTCTCCCGCAACCTTTTCCGGTTTAAGCATGGGACAGGATCCATTTACTATAAGAGTAGAATTTTTATCGAAAAACGTCGTTATCTCCATCTTTGCCTTCAATATATTTTCAAGGTTTTTCATGCTGAGAAGATTCACAGACGTTATATGTGTTATTATACCTATGTCCGGCCTTACTATATCTGCCAGAAGCTGTATCTCTCCAAAGGTATCCATTCCCATCTCCAATACGGCCACTTCTGTATCCGGCTCAAATTCCAATATAGAAAGAGGCAGTCCGAAAGCGCTGTTATAATTTTTCTTGTTTCTCCCCGTCTTGTACTTTGATGACGCTACGTAGTAAACCATATCTCTCGTACTGGTTTTTCCTACGCTGCCTGTCACTCCTATCTTCTTTCTGAGGGGCA
Source organism: uncultured Clostridia bacterium (assembly GCA_937900415.1). Lineage (GTDB taxonomy): Bacteria > Bacillota > Clostridia > Peptostreptococcales > Anaerovoracaceae > Fimisoma. The sequence continues at coordinate 47,067 of CALCEY010000001.1, read as the reverse complement.
GTGTTCCCAGATACCAGCGTGACAGCTCCTGAAGCGCTTTCAGTGCGTCCCCTGTCAATATCACGTTCAAATCTTTCGGTTTGTCAGCAGGGAGCTTACTCATGTCAGAAATCACCAAGGCTTTGCAGCCCTTTTCTATAACGTTTTCTAAAAAGTTATGGGCGTCGTTTCTCGCGCCCTTCGTGGCAAAAAACACTCCGCCCGCCTCAACTTCTCTCGAGTCTATGAAAAAGCCTCTGACTTTATCGTCAGGCGAACCGCATATCAGCTCTCCCCCCGTAGCTTTTAAAATTTCTTCTATAGTAAAAATTCTCATAAAATTTCCTTTCCTAAGGATAACAGTTCTTCCCTGTCGTCAAAGCGGCGTCTTTCACCGCCTGTTATCTGGTAGGTTTCGTGACCCTTTCCGGCCACAACTATTATATCCCCTTCCCGGCCGATTTCAAGAGCTTTTCTTATGGCCGTTCTTCGGTCGGGCAGAATGATTGCAGTTTTATCCGGCGAAATGCTGCCGGTTATATCCTCTATTATTTTCATCGGATCCTCAGTACGCGGATTATCGGATGTGACTATTATTACGTCAGATAACTCCGAGGCTGCTTCTCCCATCTCTGCCCTGCGGCTTCTGTCCCTGTCGCCACCGCAGCCAAATACCGTTATCAGCCTTTCGTGCCGGTATCGGCGAAGATTTTTAAGCAGGCTCCTGAGCGCTGCTCCGTTATGGGCATAATCCACCATTGCGGTAAATTTTTCCGAGACGGGAACGATCTCTGTCCTTCCGGGAATCTTAATATTTTTCACCACTTCCAAAGAAGTCTTGAATGGTATGCCCATAAGTCCGGCCGTCGCTATGGCGGCCGCCGAATTATAAGCGTTAAAGTCTCCCGGAAGCTCGGCAAAAACCTCAAGGCTGTTCAAGTCTACGCCGTTCCCTGCCGGCTCATTCCGATTTCTGTTGTCTCTTAAAGTATATTTTACACCTAAACAACCTCTTTCACTCCACAATTCTATATTATCTATGCAAAAATCTGCTTCCTTACTCCTGCCGAAAAACATAAGGCAGGAATCTTTTCCTTCTTCTGAACCGGATGAACGCCCGTCTGCGAAGGCCTTTGCCATGAAAGAGCTTTCTGCGTCGTCAATATTCATCAAAGCCATGCGGCACTGCCTAAACAGCCTGCTTTTCCAATAGCGATACTCCTCGTAGCTCGAATGCTCTCCACGGCCTATATGGTCTGAACTCATGTTGGTGAATATGCATAGATCGAAATCCACAAAATCTGTCCGCCTCTGCATAATCCCCTGCGACGAAACCTCTATGACCGCCGCCTTACAGCCGGCTTCCTGCATGATTTTCAGCTGTCTCTGAAGATCTACCGATTCCGGAGTCGTATGCTCCGATTCCTCTAAAGCTCCTTCAAAACCTGTAAATACAGTTCCTATTATCCCGCTTTTCACTCCGGCTTTCTCCAATATTCTCCATATCATATAGGCAGTGCCGGACTTTCCCTTTGTCCCTGTAACGCCTATCACGAAAAGCTTTTTCGACGGCTCTCCGTAAAGCTTCGAGGCCATAGAGGCCATCGCATGGCGCACGTCGCCGACTTGTATAAAAGAAACGTCTTTGGGGACGCAGCTTTTTCCTGAAACGAATTCATTGCCTGTGGAAAAATTTTTCTCCGTCACTATAACCCGGCAACCTTTATCTAAAGCATCTTTTATATAGAAGCTTCCGTCCGTATCTCGGCCAGCTGCTGCGAAAAACACGCTTTCTGCCGCTGCTTCATCTGAATGGTATGCAAGTTTTCTGATTTCTTTATCCTTTGTTGTTGCCCCTGTCAGCTTGTAATCAAGGGATTTTAACAAAGAATCAAGTCTCATGCGCCCTCCTCTATTTACTGTATGCGTATACTTCGCTGCCCACTTTTACTTTAGTCCCGGCGGCAGGATATTGAGCAGCTACCACATAGCTTTCATCGGCTCCGTCCTGCTGAGCACATTCCAGCTCTTTACCTGCCAGAATTCCCACAGCCTCGCTGTATTCCTGCCCCACTATGTTCGGCACCGTCGTATAATTGCTCTCCATAGCCTCCTTTTCCTCCTCCGTATACTGAGGCTCTATGTTCATATATCTAAGAGTATCCGTCAATATACTCTTTGCTATAGGACAGGCCACAAGAGAGCCGTAGAAGGATCCCTTAGGGCTGTCTACTACTACGAGAATAGCCAGCTTAGGATCATCCATCGGCGCCATTCCTATGAATGAGCTGTAATAATTATCTCCGTATTTTCCTTCTTCCACCTTATTGGCAGTACCTGTCTTTCCTCCTACCCTGTAGCCTGTAACCTTTGCGCCGCCCGCTCCTCCGTCGGAAACCACGTATTCCATGATGTCGCACATTTCGGCGGCTGTTTCCTCGGAAATCACTTTGCGAATCTCCGTCTTTTCGTATTCCTTTACTACCTTGCCGTTCTCGTCGGTAAGGGCCTTTACATATCTCGGCTGAAGAAGAATGCCGTCGTTTCCTATGGCGCATACCGCTGTAAGAAGCTGTATCGGCGTTATTGATATGCTCTGCCCGTATCCTATGGTCGCCAGCTCTACCGGGCCCACATCGCCGACGTTATACATTATGGAGCCGGTTTCTCCCGGATAATCTATATCGGTCTTGGAGGTTATACCATACAAATCGAAATATTTATAGAGATTCTCTTTGCCCAGTCTGGTCGCCACCTGCACCAGCGCCGGATTGCAGGAATTTCCAACCGCCTGCTTGATAGTCTGCGTTCCATGGTCTCTTTTGCTCCAGCAGTGCAGTGTTACTCCCGCTACGTTTATCTTCGTATTGCAGGTGAAAGTGTCTTTAAGGGAGACAACCCCTTCCTCCAGCGCTGCGGAAGCCGTTATCAGCTTAAAGGTAGATCCCGGCTCATAGGTATCGCTTATTATCGGATTTCTCCATAGCTTAAAAAGATAATCCGTCTGTTCTTTCTCGGAAAGCTTTTCAAACTCCTTGAGCTCTTCTTCGTCATCAGGCTCAGTCGCACTGTTCGGGTCAAAGCCCGGAGTCACGGCGCTGGCTAAAACCTCGCCCGTTTCCGGATCCATCACAAGACACATTATTTTCTTTGCCCCTGTTTCCTCCATGCCCTCCTCAAGGGCTTTCTCGACGTAATACTGTATTGTTTCGTCTACGGTAAGCACTACGTTCAGTCCGTTCTGAGCTTCATGATACTCTTCGGAGCCATCTACCAGCTCATTGCCTGAAACATCTGTATTTTTTACCCATCTTCCCGCAACTCCGCTGAGATACTGGTCATATTCCAGTTCGATTCCTGTTCTTCCCGTTCCGTCGTCGGTAACGCTGCCCAAAAGCTGAGATGCAAAATTGCCGGAGGGATAATATCTTTTAGTTTCCTCCGAAAGGCTCAGGGCTCCTATGCCCAGCTTTTTTATTTCGTCGGCCGTCTCCTTTTCCAGCTCCTTAGCCACTCTTACGAGAGCCTGTTCCTTGGTCAAACGGTCTTTGGCCGTTTCAGCTTTAATGCCTGTCATATCCGATAAATCCTGAGCCAGTTTATCTATTTCAGCCGCCTCAAGTTCTTCTGCCAGCTGTGCCGGTCTTACCCAGAGTGAATAGCAGGTTAGGCTGGTGGCCAGTTCTTTTCCTTTTCTGTCGTATATCTCACCGCGTTTGGCGTCAATCGGTATATCGCTGGTCTGCTGTTCTATCGCTTTTTCCGTAAGCTCGTCAGCCTGAACCACCTGAATCCACGCAACTCGAAAGGCCAACAGCAGCATAAGCGTTGCTATCAGCAGAAATCCTATCGCTATTCGTCTTTTGTTTTTTACGCTTACCGGTGTAATTTTCGCCATGTTTCCAAAACTCCCCGTTAAAATATATAAAGCCAGATACTGTTATCCATATTAAGTTATCTGGCTTGCTCTTCTATGAAATTATCTCTTAATATTTGTACCGTAGTATTCTTGCCTTCTATACCGCGCGTCTTTACTATCTATACTGCTTTGCCGGCAAATTTATTCATATGCCTTTTGTTTTATCAGCTCCGCCAGGCTGCCTTCGGCTGTGTCCAGCGTTGACACATGTACGCACTGTTCACCTTGAGGATAGAACATGCCCAGCTTTCCTACTGCGTATTCTTCCAGATTTCGGATTCCTCTTTCCCTCTCTATCTTTATATTGAGGCTTCCTATTTCGTTTTCCAGAACAGAATTCTGACTTCTAAGCTGATTTATGGAATATTGAAATTTAGCTGCCTGAGCGTTTACTACCACCATACATATAAAAAGCACTCCTATCATGACTACAGCGATTATGAGAGTTCTGAGGACGTCGGGAGTAAAAATTGTCTCCTGCCTCTGCTCCGGCTGTCTGTTCGTTTCCGGTCTCTGTCTTGTACGTCTGACTCTCTCAGGCTGTACTTCAGGCGCAAAACCGTATTGATATTCAGCTGTATAAGCTCTTCTTGCTGTAGCCATCTCGTTCCTCTTTTATAATATCTTATATTTGCACAAAGGCAGTACTCAAATCTTCTGTATCACGCGCAGCTTGGCGCTTCTTGATCTTGGATTGTCTTCCGTTTCTCTTTCATCAGGCTGAATCGGCTTTCCTGTGACCTTCTTTATATCAGCCTTCCTTCCGCATACGCACACCGGGAATTCTTTAGGGCATGTGCATGGATTAGCTCTTTTAGAGAATATCTCTTTGACTATCCTGTCTTCCAGCGAATGAAAGGTTATTATACACAACCTTCCGCCCGGCTTTAGTACGTCACAGAATTCTTCGACGGCTCTTTTCAGCTGTTCCAGCTCGTCGTTTACTTCTATTCTTATAGCCTGGAACGTCCTCTTGGCAGGATGGGGGCCTGTCCTTCTCGCCGCCGCCGGTATTGCGGCTTTTATAACGTCCACCAGCTGCGACGTAGTTTCAATAGGCTTGTCCGAACGTTTTTTTACTATGAAATCGGCTATTCGAGAAGCCCATTTTTCTTCTCCGTATTTTGAAATTATATTTGAAAGTTCTCTCTTATCATAGTTATTAACTACATCATATGCGGTAAGCTTGTCGTCACGGCTCATCCTCATGTCCAGAGGAGCCTGATTCATATATGAGAACCCTCTTTCAGGGTTGTCCAGCTGAAATGAAGAAACTCCCAAGTCCAGAAGCGCTCCGTCTACTGCTTCAACTCCGAGTTCGCTCAGCACGCCTTTGATTTCGGAATAATTGCTCCTGACAAAATATTTTTTACAATTGTAACCGCTAAGCCTGTTTTCTGCCGCCTCAAGGGCGTCGCCGTCCCTGTCGATTCCAATCAGCGTTCCCTTTTCATTCAATCTTTCACATATGCCTGCGCTGTGGCCTCCGCCCCCCAGCGTTCCGTCTACATATATGCCGCCAGGCTTTATGTCAAGGCCCTCCATACATTGGCTGTACAATACAGGTTCATGTCTGAATTCCATAATCAAGACCCTCCCCCTTAAAAGTTGTATTCAGCCAAAGCGTTGGCAAAGTCTTCGGTGTTCATCTTGCTTTCGTTGTCAGGTGCATCCCATACTTCTTTGCTCCAGACCTCTATCTTTGACATAGCTCCCATAGTCACCAGCTTTTTCTCTATCTTGGCGTAATTTTTCAATTCCTGCGGAATTACTATTCTTCCCTGCTTGTCGAATTCACATTCGGCTGCATTGGCGCAGAAATGTCTGATGAAAGCTCTAACTTTAGGGTCTGATTCCGGCAGCTTTGAAATCTTCTCCATCTGACGTTCCCATGCTTCAGTAGTATAGATGTACAGACAGCAATCCAGTCCCTTGGTCAGAATACAACGGCTGCCAAGTCCGCTACGCAGGCCTGAGGGAACTATCATCCTGTTTTTTTCATCTATGGAATTGTTTGAAGTTCCCATAAACATGACTTGACGTTCTCCTCTTTCTGAGTTGCCGTTTTTTTGAGCTGCCGCCCCAAAATAATTCAGCTTACTTATTTACCACTATACACCACTTTTAAACACTTATCAATACTTTTTGTCCATTTTTATGCTTTTTTTCACCACCAAAATGAGGAAAGCATATATTATAACATCTCAGTTTATTTAAAGAGAGGATTGTTAAAAATGAATTGTTCACAAAACAACTACTCATGTACAAACCAGAGCGGCAATCTTGTTTATCTTACGAAAGTCTTTTTCGACGGACAAGAAAACGCTTCTCCTATAATGTCACCGCTGACTACGACAACTACAGCCTTTACTCAGCAGCTAAGCATAGGTTCTTCCGTCTGCAACAGTTGCTGCGAACCATGCTGTTTTCCGCAGCCGCGCCGTGGAAACGGCTGTGTAAATACATGTCAAAGCTCCGGCTGCGGCTGTCAAAGCTCATGTCAAAGCTCCGGCTGTATGTATGACCCCTGCTGCATATGCAACATTTGCTGCGGCAGCTGCAACGATTGCTCCAACATTACAGTTACCGCCGCCACCACCTTCGACGTAACCAAGGCTTATGTGATAACTCATTCATTTGACCTGTCTGAGGCGACGCTTCCCGACGACCTTGCAGTCACCGTAGACGGCAATGCTATCACCGGCATATCAGAATCAGTTGGACAATATATCGGAGATATAAGCGGTATAATGCCTGAAATCACGAAATGCTCTTGCGGCCCGGCATGCTTTGACACATGTCCAGGCAATTTCATCATGGTTTCAGCTACAGGGCCTTGGAATCTTGAAGCTACCATAGTGCTGGAGGGTACTCTGTACGAAGGCGGTTCTGCCTGTCAATTCAGATTATGCTACTCCAACGCAGATGGTACCCCAATTTCCATAACAGGCAATTCCGCCTTCGCTCTCTGCGGGGTGGAAATTCCTTGCCAGATCAATGGTATATCGCCTTCGCTGCAAATGGATTTCGATGCATGTGCTTCTATACTGAACCCTGCTCTCACGGCGGCAGCCAATGGCGTCATCACGCTTACAGGTTCTCTCGTAGTTACTCCACAGCTCCGGCTCAGAGTTACAAGGCCTTCTCTCTTCAATCTTGACGCCAGGGAAATCAACCTCCCTTGCGACGATTTAGGACAGTGCAGCTCCTGCAATCCTACAGAAAGCAATTGCTTAAGCGATGAAGCTGCTTGCTGCTGCGGACACAGCACGCCTAACAGAGTGGGAGAAATACTGAATATGATTACGGATAACAGCTGCAAAAGCTCTTGCAGTTATGAAAATTCCTGCGGCTGCCAAAGCTCCTGCGGCTGCCGAACAGCCTGCGACCCTTGCGGCTGCCAAAATTCCTGCGACTGCCGAACAGCCTGCGACCCTTGCGGCTGCCAGACAGCTTGCAACCCTTGCGACTGCCAAAGCTCTTGTGACTGCCGAACAGCTTGCGACCCTTGCGACTGTCAAAACTCCTGCGGCTGCCAGACAGCTTGCAACCCTTGCGACTGCCGTCACGATTGCCAGCATGAAGCTTCCTGTTATCAAGGCGACGATTGCTGCGGTGATTCAAAAGCTGTTTGTAATTCAAATACAAACGCAAAGAATCGCAGCTCAGCAGGAATAACTTGTCAATGCTGCGATACCAACGGATACAGCTTTTAAATGTCATACAGATATAATTTTCCAATAAGCTAAGCATATCTGCTCAATTTAAAACGCCCCTATCTGAAATGACGAGGGGCATATCATTAAGAAAAGCCTGAGCCGACGGCTCAGGCTTATATTCACGGCACATACAAGACCGAAAAAGCAATAAGAGACGTATATGTAACGTCTCCTCAAATCATATAAACTATTAAATTACTTGCAAAAGCTAATATAAAATCCGCATACTTTGGCCTGCGGTCTGCTTTCTCGCAATTAAGCCTGTATAGTATGGAACTTACGTGCAAGCCGCAGTATTCCGTAACATACGCAAATAATACAGCTTTCGCAGAAAGCACAACGAACGTCTGCAATGAATATACGCAATGAATTTCCGCAGCGCATAGAGCCGCAAGCAGCGCGTTTTCCTGGGAATTGCAAAGACGAGCGCTTTCGTAAATCCAACCTTTAATATTTATTTTTCTTGCCTATGCGGCTTTTATATCTGTTTTTTCTGTGGCGGAATATGATGGTTTCCCTGTTTTTGCGTTTCTTGATTGAATCACAAACAATCAGAACGATAAGAAGCACGACAACGGCAACAATCGCTACGGCAATAATTTCATTGACATGCAAGGCTCCGTCAAAGGCTATATTCAACTTATCTCTAAAAAATTCTTTCATAAGCTCTCCTCTGCCACCTTCTGATTGTTAATTTTACCATACTTTATCAGAAAAAGTAAAGAATAAACTGCTCGGAACAAATTCTACTGTGAAAGGCGTCGTATTTATATAAATATTCAAGCCCATAGTTTCCCGTAAAGAACTGATGCTTAGAAGCGCAAGAAATCATAATTCCGAGTCTCTTCAGCCTGGAAAAACATATAATATAAAACTTGCATCTGACATATTCATATTTTTATTAGCCGAATACCTTGTGGTATTTCCTATACTCCCTGAGGTAAAATATGTGTTTTCCTCCAACCTTGCAGTATTGCAAGCGATTTTACCGCTTCTTAGCAATTTCTTCGCACTTTTTTCCTCGTCAAAACATCGTTTAATCCTTTTGCCGCCGCAATAAATATGTTATACTTTATATTATTATAAATCATACGCAGAGGAGGCAGACTATGGCGCCTTTTGTAAAGTTTAAGAATGTAAAGAAAGTATATATGATGGGAGAAGTTGCCATCGAAGCGCTGAAAGACGCTACATTTGAAATAAACAAGGGGGAAATCTGCGTGATAGTAGGTCCCTCCGGTGCGGGCAAAACTACTCTTCTAAACATCCTCGGCGGTATGGACACGCTGACCTCAGGCAGCGTGTGGCTGGACGGAAATGAAATTTCCAAGTACAGTCAAAAGCAATTGACTTCTTACAGGAGGTACGATATAGGCTTCGTTTTTCAGTTTTATAATCTCGTTCAAAATCTCACAGCCCTTGAAAACGTATCCCTGGCCACTCAGATATGCAAAAACCCTATGGATTCAGCCCAAGCGCTCGATAAAGTAGGCCTTTCAAACAGACTGAACAATTTCCCTTCTCAGCTTTCCGGAGGAGAACAGCAGCGCGTAGCCATAGCCCGCGCTCTTGCCAAGAATCCAAAGTTGCTGTTGTGCGACGAGCCTACCGGAGCCCTTGACTACAACACGGGAAAATCCATATTGAAACTCCTTTCCGACACGACGCGTCAAACAGGAATGACCGTAATTATCATAACCCACAACCTTGCAATAGCGCCTATGGCAGACAGAATCATACATGTAAAAAACGGAACCGTAGATTCAGTCGAAATCAACAGCAAACCTGTTCCTATAGAACAAATCGAATGGTAGCTTGCGGGGGTGTATGCGTTGAAAAGCTCAATGTTAAAGTCAACTTTAAGAGAAATAAAAGGCAGCTTCGGCAGATGGCTTGCAATTTTAGCCATCGTCGCTCTTGGCGTCGGCTTTTTTTCAGGTCTGAAGGTCTGCAAGGACGCTTTCACAGAAACAGGCAACAAATATCTTGACGAACACGGTTTCTTCGATTTTCAGCTCATCTCCACTCTCGGTCTCGAAGACGATGACGTAGAAAAGATACAGGAATCCAGAGGAGTAAAGCATGCGGAGGGTTCATACTCGGCCGACGTGCTCATAACCGTCGAAGGCAGAGAAATCGAAAAAGACGGAGAGAACGAAAATTCCGGAGAAGCAGTCAGCAAATTCCACACCCTTTCCGAAGCAATAAATACTCCGTCTCTGAAAGCTGGAGAAATGCCTAAGAAGGCCGATCAATGCCTCGCTGACGCAAATTTTTTCACAGAAGAGGATATCGGCAAAAAGATAACCGTAAGCTCAGGCAATACCAAAGACACTGCCGACATGCTGACCTACGATACCTATACGATAACCGGAATCGCAGACTCGCCGCTTTATCTTAACTTTGAAAGAGGAACATCCTCCATCGGCGACGGCAAAACAGACTGCTTCGTTTTCATACCGAAAGAGGGCTGGAACTCCGAAATATATACCGAAATATATGTAAAACTAAATGAAACAGCTTACATTTTCAGCGACGAATACGAAAAAATCGTAAACCGATATAAGGGTTCTGTCGAAAAGGCTCTCGAAGAATGCTCGGACAGACGATACGAGGAAATCATAGATGCAGCTCAGTCAGAAGTAGAAAAGGCCCGGCAGGAGGTGGATGACGGCGAAAAGCGTCTTAAGGACGGCGAAATCGAGCTGGCAGTGGCTCAAACCAAGCTTGACAACGGCAAGCAGCAGTTAAAAGACGCCCAGAAGCAAATGACGCAGCTTAAGGCCTCCTATGACGCCGGAATCCAAGAGTACGATAATATGAAAGCCTCCGTATACGATTATCTGCAAAAATTGTATGATACAGGAGTGATAACTCAGGAACAGCACGACAAAATGAAAGAAACCCTCAGTCAGCAGCTGGCGCTGGCAGAGGATGAAATACGGCGGCTAAAAGCTCAGCTTGACGAAGGACAGGTGGAAATAGACAGAAATAAGGCTGAGCTGGCGAAAGGAGAAGCTGAAATCGCCCGCAACAGGCAAGAGCTTGAAAAAGGCAGGGCTGAAATAGAAGCTGCTAAGCAGGAGCTGAAGGATGCACAAAAAGAAATAGATAAAATAAACCATCCCGACATTTACGTTTTAGGCAGAGATACTAACGTAGGATATGTTTGCTTCGAAAGCGACACCGGTATAGTAGAGGGCATTGCAAAAGTTTTCCCTGCGTTCTTTTTCCTCGTAGCCGCCCTGGTATGCATGACTACCATGAGCCGCATGATAGACGAGCAGAGAACTCAGATCGGGGTGCTTAAAGCACTGGGCTACAGCAGATGGCAGATACTGAGTAAATATATCCTCTACTCGGGAAGCTCCGCCGTTATCGGAGGAATTTCAGGATTTTTCTGCGGTACCTATCTGTTTACATGGGTAATATGGGAAGCGTACAGCATGATGTATGGCTTTTCAGACGTAATAATTGTATTCGACTGGCTGACTGGTGGTCTGGCGCTTCTGACCGCCATAATATGCTCAGTAGGAACCACCCTTTACTCATGTTATCACGAGCTGTCGCAGGTTCCCGCGCAGCTGATACGGCCCAAAGCGCCCGACGCAGGAAAAAGAATTCTTTTAGAAAGAATATCCTTCATATGGAGCAGACTGAAATTCCTTCATAAGGTCTCCGTAAGAAATACTTTCCGATATAAAAAGAGATTTTTCATGATGATTCTTGGCATATGCGGCTGTACAGCTTTGCTTGTCACCGGCCTCGGCATAAGAGATTCTATCAAAAACGTCGTCGCCACCCAGTACGGCGAAATTTATCACGTTGATTACTCAGTGACCTTCAATAAGGCTATGACCGCTGAGAATGAAGATGAATTTCTGGAAAGCAGCAGCGAAATTATAGGAGAGTCCCTGTTCCTTTATACCGGCACTGTTGAAGCGCGTTCAGGCAGCGCAGTAAAATCAATCAATCTCGTAGTATGCTCCGAAGATCAACCAATATCGGATTTCATCGACCTTCATAACGACGACGGCAAGCTGAATTATCCCGATTCGGGAGAATGTATAATAAATTCAGGCCTTGCGGACACTCTTGGTTTAGAGGCGGGAGACGACATCACCGTATATGACAGCGAGCAAAAAGAAATCACGGCCAGCATCTCTGGAATATGCGATAACTATGTATACAACTATATATATATAAATGAAGACACTTATGCAGACGTTTATGGAGAAACGGAAATAAACTCGGCGTATATCATAGGTCATACAGACGAAAACGGCCAGCTGAAAAATCCGGGACAAAGCAGCGCCGTTCTGATGAACGCTCCTCATGTTTCTTCAGTATCTGTAACTCAGGATTTCAAGGAACGAGTCGACAATATGATGATAAGCTTGGACTACGTAATAGCTCTAGTGGTAATCAGCGCAGGAGCGTTGGCGTTCATAGTGCTTTATAATCTGACAAACATAAACATCACCGAGCGGATAAGGGAAATCGCCACCATTAAAGTTCTGGGCTTTTATCCAAGAGAAACCTCCGCCTATGTATTCAGGGAAAACATAATCCTTACGGCGATATCGGCCATCGTTGGCCTCCCTCTCGGCACTGCTCTTCACGCTTTCGTTATGAGTCAGGTAAAGATAGATCTTATGACCTTCGACATACACATCGAGCCGCTGAGCTATCTGCTTGGAATCGCAGGCACCTTTGCTTTCGCCCTAATAGTAAACCTTGTTATGTATTACAAAATCAATAAGATAAGCATGACGGAATCCTTAAAATCAATAGAATAAGGCGTAATATAAAGACGCGTTGAACATAAAGCAAAAGCCCGATTTTATTTATCATTTCTATTACAGATAAAAATCAAACCGGGCCTTTTTATTTATAAATAACGTCGTATGGCGGCATATAATCACAGCTTGACGGGAGTTACGCTTATCTCGGCCTCCACGTTTACTTCGCCTGTTTCCTTGAAGGTTTTGAACATGTATCTTCCTTCCCCTGCCGAAAGTCTCTTTATTGATATCGTATCTCCCATAGGAGCCTCCTTGGCATAATGCAGCCTCATTCCGTTCACACGGTGCGTCCCAGCTGAAAGCTCCGGAACGTAATTGCAGAGCACATCTGCATAGTAAGTGTTATTCATATGCTTATTCGAATCAAGATGGCTGTACATGACTCGGAACTCCCCTGCTTCCTCCAAATCCGAGCTTTTCGGTATCTTAAATTTTTCACTTATCAGCTCGCTGTAAGGACCCATATAATAATTAGAAAAGTCCACTTCATCTACTTTAAGAATCTTTCGCAAAGCCGAATCCACCAAAACCCACTGGCTGGAAATTTCAGCTGCCGTTTTACCGCCCTTTTTCATCTGATACATTCTGAGAAAAGTAGCCCTGCTGCTTTCGCATGGCCACGAAGTAACCTCCACCTCTTCGCCCAAATAAACCTCGTCATATATTTTCATATCCAGTCTGCTCAGCATCAGAGCCTTACCTGTATCAAGAATATCCTGATACGACGGTTTCTGAGCCGCCATCTGACGGCGGCCACATTCCTGCAGAACCTGAAGCACGCCCGAAGGCTTTACTATCTGATTCCCGTCGCAGCAATATGTATCCAGCTCAATGTTGTAAAAATATCTTTTTTTATCCATTTTGACCCCCTTATAGCAATCTTATTTTTTCCTCAATGTCTTTAAGTATCCTTTTCTTTCCGGGGAAACTCTGTAGCTTTCCACCGCTTTCTGAATTGATTTGTTATGTACCCATCTGTCTAAAGTTCCTGCTTCAAAAAGCTTTACAGTCTCTTCGTACTGTTTAATCAAGGCGCAGCTGTAATACCATGCCAAAGCCATGTTAATATAATACTCCTCCGATTTTATTTTAGCAAGCATGTCTAAGTCTTCTGTCCGAAATTCCTTTTCAAGAAAATATCCCAGCATGGTCACTATCGCAAACCTCACCCTGTAGACTTGTCCGCTTTTCAGCCACGGCGTTATTCTTTCCCTCACCTCGGTAAGGTTCTTTTTAAATATCTTAGTCGGAAGCAAGTCGCACGTTGCCCAGTTATCCACATAGGGCAGCAACGCATCTATCATATGCAGCGCTTCTGACGGCGACTCTGCCAAAAAATCTATAAAAATTCCGTGAAGATTGTTTTCTTCATAATACCGGTGCGGCAGATGTTCCATGAAATTCACGGCAGCCGCTCTTTCCTCCCTCACCAGCTCCTTCGCCAGCTTCCTCAGCTGCGGAGTTCTGACTCCTATTATCAAATCTTTGTCTATCCCCGGTATCAATTTGCTGTTAAATTCTCTGTATTTAAGATCCTGAAGCTCCAAAAGTCTTTTAATTATGTAGTCCATATTCTCTTCCTTTTAAAATTTCCGCCGTCGGCTGTTTTCGGGTCCGGGTGGCAAAAGCGCAGGCGCAGACCCGAAAGCAGCTCAAAACAGTCTGAAATATTTTCAAATCAATAATTTTCTTCTTTAACCTGAAAAAATGACTGCAAATGCTCGCATACAGGGCAAATCTGAGGCGCCTCTTTGCCAAAATGCAAATGTCCGCAGTTGCGGCATTCCCACATCACTTCCCCTTCTTTGCTGAAAACCTTTCCGTTCCTAATATTGTCAAGCAGCTTCTGATATCTCTCTTCATGGGACTTTTCCACTGCTCCGACCATTCTGAATTTGGCTGCCAGTTCGGTAAAGCCTTCCTCCTCCGCGTCCTTGGCAAACTGATCGTACATCACGGTCCATTCGTAATTTTCTCCGGTTATTCCTGCAAGAAGATTGGCAGATGTGTCCCCTATTCCCTCTAAAGCCTTAAACCAGATTTCAGCATGCTCTTTCTCATTATCCGCCGTCTTTTGAAAGAATGCGGCTATCTGCTCATACCCCTCGCTTTTTGCCGCTCCGGCATAAAAGGTATATTTATTGCGCGCCTGCGATTCTCCCCCGAAAGCTGCCATAAGATTGGCTTCCGTCTTTGAACCTTTTAATTCCATAACGTTCCTCCATCTCATAAATAATCTCTACGCACGTTATTTTTACCGTTTCAGGAAAAAATATTCCGTAAAAACACCACATGAGACCAACGCCGTTAAAGGTCTAAAGTTCTATATCAAGCTCCACGGGACAGTGATCCGAGCCTATGACGTCGCTATGTATTTTTGCGTCTAAAAGCTTGTCCTTTAATTTTTCCGATGCAATAAAATAGTCGATACGCCACCCTGCATTTCTGGCACGAGCCTTGAATCTATATGACCACCATGAATAAGCCTCCTCGGTATCAGGATAAAAATATCTGAAGGTATCTATAAAGCCCGCTGCTAAAACCGCCTCTATCTTCCCCCTTTCTTCATCGGTGAAGCCTGCGTTTCTTCTATTGGGACGCGGATTCTTAAGGTCGATTTCAAGTCTTGCCACGTTTAAATCTCCCGCATATATTACAGGCTTTTTATCGTTAAGCTTCTTAATATACAACAGGAAATCATCTTCCCACCTCATTCTGTAATCCAGCCTCTTCAATTCCTCCTGAGAATTCGGCGTGTAGACGGTTATAAAATAAAAGTCGTCAAACTCAAGAGTTATAACTCTCCCCTCTTTATCGTGCTCCTCTACTCCTATGCCGTAAGAAACGCTTTTAGCCTCTTTTCTGGAAAATACAGCCGTTCCTGAATAGCCCTTCTTTTCCGCATAATTCCAGTATTGATAATAACCCGGAAGAGAAAGCTCCAGCTGTCCCTCCTGCATTTTAGTCTCCTGCAAGCAAAATATATCTGCTTCGGATTGATTGAAATAATCCATAAAGCCTTTGCCCATTACGGCTCTCAGGCCGTTTACATTCCAAGAAATAAGCTTCATTTTTATATTCTCCTCTGAAATCGTCGTCTTTTAACTCTTCTCTGTATCTTCGCCATGGCAGCTTAACCAGCTCGACTATAATCTGCGGGTTTCCGACAAATCTGTTTCTGAACAGCCGATCTTTTCCCATCTTCAAAAACGAGAGCAAATACGGCAAGTTTTCATCGCAGAACTTTCTTACTTAATAGCTGCTTTGCGCTATTGAACTGCATAGCGATAAATAATATAATTATATCAGTTAATAAAAACAGAGTAAATATATTTTCAGGAGGTCAGCCGTTGGATATATACCTTCAAGGTCTGACCATGGGACTTGCATACGTGGCTCCCATAGGTCTGCAAAATCTATTCGTCATAAACACAGCTCTTACTCAGCCTGTAAAAAGAGTTTACGCCACAGCTCTCATAGTCATCTTTTTCGACGTAACGCTGGGGCTTGCCTGTTTTTTCGGCATAGGAGCCGTAATGTCAGCCTCTGCCCTGCTTGAAATGATAGTTCTTGCAGCAGGAAGTCTCATAGTGATATGGATAGGAATCGGCCTCGTCCGTTCAAAAGAAGAGTCTTTGGATAAGGGAAAAGACGTAAACGTCCCTATAATCAAAGTCATCACCACCGCATGCGTGGTAACGTGGTTCAATCCGCAGGCTTTGATAGACGGCAGCATGATGCTGGGAGCATTCAAGGCAACGCTTCCCGAGGGCACTGATTTTTTATTCGTCGGAGGCTTTGCGTCAGCTTCAGTAATTTGGTTTATTACAATTTCCACGGTAATATCACTGTTCAGCGCTAAATTTACACCGAAAGCTCTTCGGATAATAAACATAATCTGCGGCGCCATAGTAATCTTCTACGGAGCTAAGCTCCTATGGAATTTTATCGACCTGTCGCTGGTATAGTTTTTAGTCAAATAATGGACTTTATACGCGCTGTGATAAAACTACTCAATGCGTAAGCCGAACAATAAGTCGGTAATTAAGCTATATTTAAAAACATAAATAAGATAAAAATACACATATTATTTTAATAGGGAATTTATACCGGGAGGAACAAGATGAGAAAAGAAGTTAGAGAGCTCCGCGCGCTGATGAAATCCGGAAATATAGACGCATATGTCGTACCTACCACAGACTTTCACGGCTCGGAATATGTCAACGACTATTTCAAATGCCGAAAATTCATTTCAGGCTTTACAGGCTCTGCCGGCACTTTAGTCGTGACCCCCGATGAAGCCGGACTTTGGACCGACGGCAGATATTTTCTCCAAGCGGCGAAAGAGCTCGCCGGAAGCGGAATAGAATTGAAAAAATCAGGTGAAGAAGGAGTTCCCTCTATCTCCGAATTTTTAAAACTGCATATTCCGGACGGCGGAAAACTGGCCTTTGACGGCAGAGTTGTAAGCTTCAAAGACGGTGAAGAATACGCTTCATCCCTAAGGGATAAAAACATTACTTTGGCTTACGACATAGATCTTGCTGATGAAATGTGGAAAACCCGTCCCGAACTGTGCGGAAAACCCATATCAGCACTCCCGCTGTCTGTCACAGGAAAAAGCTGCGTGGATAAACTCAGAGAGCTTCGAGCGATATTAAGGGAAAAAGGAGCCGATTATCATCTTATAACGCGGCTTGAGGAAACAGCTTGGCTCTTCAATCTGCGGGGAAGCGACGTAGAGGATACCCCTGTATTTTTTGCCTTCACTCTCATCACGCCCGACGAGGTACGGCTTTATATCTTTGACGAAGCCTGCGACGATTCTGTAATCCCATCCGGCGTAACGACAAAAAATTATTTTATGATATATGAAGATATACGCAGTCTGCCTAACGGAGCCGTTCTTCTAACCGATTGCGGCGCCGCCTCTTATACCATCATAAAAAATATTCCGGACAGTGTAACCATCATTGACGAACCCTCCCCCATACAGTTGATGAAGGCCGTAAAAAACCATACCGAAATAAAGAGCTCCCGCGCCGTCCATATCCAAGACGGCGCGGCGGTTACCGATTTTATATACCATCTGAAAAAAGAAGCTTTTTTCTGCGGCAAAAATATCACGGAAATCTCAGCTTCAAACTATCTTGAAGAATGTCGCCGCAGCCGCGGCAACTTCCTTGGCCCAAGTTTCGCAACCATAGCCGGTTACGGCCCGGACGGCGCCATAGTACACTACAGCGCTGCTCCCGAAACAGACAGGCAATTAAAACCCGAAGGGTTCTTTCTCGTCGATTCAGGAGGCCAATATAACGGCGGAACCACCGACATTACTCGAACGATAGCGCTGGGACCGCTTACTGAAAAAATGCGCAAATATTATACTCTCGTCCTGAAAAGTCATATAGCTTTGGCCTCCTGCCGTTTTCCCGAAGGAACCTGCGGAAAACAGCTTGACGAAAAAGCCCGCAAACCGCTCCGCAATGCAGGTCTTGACTTCAATCACGGCACCGGCCACGGCGTAGGACACATGCTCAGCGTTCACGAAGGACCTAACACAATAAGTCCGAAAGGAACGGCCGCAATAGAACCGGGAATGATTACTACCGACGAACCGGGAGTATACGTCGAGGGAGAGTTCGGCATAAGACTCGAAAATGAGCTCTTATGTAAAAAGGACGGAGAACTCTTGGCCTTTGAAAGCATAACCCTCTGCCCCTTCGACAAAGACGCCGTTATTCCGGAAATGATGACCGACGAAGAGCGAATTTGGCTCAACCGCTACCATAAGCATGTTTATGAAACGCTTTCTCCGCTTCTTGATGAAAAAGTCAAACGCTGGCTTTACGAACAGACTGCGGAAATATAAATCTTGCAGGCGTTTAACACAGGAACATATGCAAAGCTGGTATTATATACAAAAAATGAACCGCCTCAGCTTCATACCGGGCGGTTCATTTTTATTCATAATCACTATGCAAATGTAATTACAGTACCTGTCTTTCCTTCCAAAGCGTCGATAGCTTTGTCAAGAGAGGTTATGATGGCTTTCTTATCAGGATTTGCCTTTACAAATTTCATTGCGGCCTGAACCTTAGGAAGCATGCTTCCGGGAGCAAACTGTCCCTCATTGCAATGCTTTTCGGCTTCCTCATAGGTCATATGACCCAGGTCTTCCTGATTTGGCTTATTGAAGTTTACAGCTACCTTTTCTACTTCAGTCAGAATCATGAGAGCGTCTGCTCCTATTTCCTCCGCTAAAAGCTCGGCTGCAAAGTCCTTATCTATAACTGCGGCTACGCCTTCAAGAGAACCGTCTGCTTTTTCTATAACAGGAATTCCGCCGCCTCCGCAGGTGATTACGATGGTGGTATCCCAAAGTTTTCTTACAGAATCAATTTCAACGATTTTCTTGGGGATAGGAGAAGCAACTACTCTTCTCCAGCCTCTTCCGGCGTCCTCTTTTACAGAATATCCCTTTTCTTCAACCATGGCCTTTGCCTCTTCCTCCGAGTAAAAAGGTCCTATCGGCTTAGTCGGATTTTTAAAGCCCGGGTCATTTTCATCCACAACGACCTGTGTGGCTAAAGTAACTACCGGAACATTTCTTTTTCTCTTCTTCAGCGCAAATTTCAATGCCTGTTGAAGATGATAGCCTATATATCCTTGTGACATAGCTCCGCACACGTCGAAAGGCATGGCCGGAGTTACATCCCTGGCAGTCTCTGAAGCTAAAAGTATTCTTCCTACCTGAGGGCCGTTACCGTGAACAACGGCGACTTCATACCCTCTGTCGCTGATTTCAGCTATATGCTCGCATGTCTTTTTTACTACGTCCAACTGCGCCTCGGCAGTAGCCGGACCGCTTCCCGACTGCAATGCGTTTCCCCCTAAAGCAACAACTATTTTCTGCATAACTTTACTCTCTCCTTAATCGCATTTAGTTATAAACAACGGTCTTCTATAAATCATCCCTGTTGACAGGACAGGACATACATCTTGGGCCGCCTCTTCCTCTTGAAAGTTCCGATGAAGGCATGGTGAGAACCTTGATCCCCTTCTTTTCCATAAGCTCGTTGGAAACATAGTTTCTCTCGTAGGTAACCACCGTTCCGGGAGCTATGCACAAGGTGTTGGAACCATCGTTCCACTGTTCTCTCTGAGACGCCATCATATCTCCGCCTCCGCATCTTATAAGGTCTACGGCAGGAAGCTTAAGCTCTCTTGCCAGAATTTTACTCAGCTCTTCTTTAACAGCGTTGAATTTCAGCTCGTTATTTCCCGTGAGGGTAATCTCGTATACGCTGAGAGGTCCCTCTATCTCAGGATGTATAGTAAACTTATCGTAGTCTATCATCGTAAATACCGTATCCAGATGCATAAAAGCTCTTGATTTTGGAATATCGAACACAAGAATTTTCTTATAATCCGAATTAGGCAGCAGATTCTTTGCGAATCTTTCAATTCCGTCTACTGTGGTTCTCTGCGAAAGACCTATGGCAACCACATCTTTTGAAAGCACTAAGACGTCTCCGCCTTCTATAGAATAATCTTCGTATATGTCATACCAAAGCTTGTCTTCCTCGGCTGCGAAATCTCTGTTGTATTTAAACATATATTTGAGGAATAATGCTTCTCTCCTTCTCGCCGGCGTGCTCATACGATGCAGGTTAAGACCGTTTCCCACACAGGCTCCTGGGTCTCTTGTAAAGTACAGGTTCGGCATTGGGTCTGACACGAAGGGGTAATCATTTTCAATTATATCGTACAGCGACGTAACTTTATCATGCTGAGACAGGTCTGTCTTTTTTACTCCGGCTATCAGCTTGGAAACCATTTTGTCAGGTTCCATTGACATCAGAAACTCTATTATAGATTCTCTCAGGCCTGCGGCTTTAACATTGCTTAAATCAAGAAATTCATTGATAAACTCGGTTCTTATTTCAGCGTCGGCAAGAGCCTTCGCTGTTTCATCAACATAATAAATAACCTCAGCTCCGTTATCCTTGAGTATATCGGCAAAAATATCATGCTCTTCCTGAGCAATCTTAAGAAACGGTATATCGTCAAAGAGGAGTCTTTCCATGGTAGCAGGAGTAAGAGCCTCCAGCTCAAGGCCCGGCCTGTGAAGCAGAACCTTGTTCAGCTTACCTATTTCTGAAAAATTATGAATTCCAGGGTACATATTCTATGTCCTCCTTTCCGTTAAGCACAAACTCAAATCCATTCCCGAAGGGAGAAAGGCATTTTCTTCTCCCTTCGGGCTGATGCTTAACCTTGAAACATTCAGCGCGAAAGCGCTTCAACTGTAATATTATGCAATTGTAGCTACGATAACCGCCTTAATGGTATGCATTCTGTTTTCGGCCTCATCGAATACCTTTGAATGTCTTGACTTGAATACATCGTCAGTTACTTCTCTGATGTCGTATCCCAATTCTTTCTGACTCTTGGCCATAGTAGTTTCAAAGTCATGGAATGATGGCAGGCAGTGCATGAAAATAACGTCGTCATTCTCTGTCGCTGCAAGCATTTCCTTAGTCACTCTGTAAGGTGTGAGCATCTTTACTCTTTCAGGAATCTGATCCTCTTCTCCCATCGACGCCCAAATATCCGTATACAGTACGTCTGCACCCTTGAGGCATGCTGCGTCTGAACTTATCTCTATCACCGCTCCAGTTTCCTTAGCCACTTCTCTTGCTCTTTCAACCACGCTGCCGTCCACCTGCGATGCGAGCTCGGAAGGACCATATGCAACAAAGTGCATTCCCATCTTAGCACAGCCGTACATCCACGCATAAGACATATTGTTTCTTACGTCTCCAACAAATACCACCTTTACCTTATTAAGAGGCTTAGCTACATGCTCCTCTATAGTCAGCAAGTCTGCAAGAATCTGAGTAGGATGATCAACGTCAGTAAGTCCGTTCCATACCGGTACTCCTGCATATTTTGCCAGGTCTTCAACAACCGCCTGCTCATATCCTCTGTATTCGATTCCGTCATAGAATCTGCCCAGAACTTTAGCAGTATCCTCCAGAGATTCCTTCTTTCCCATCTGAGAACTCTTGCTGTCAAGGAATGTAACGTGCGCACCTTCTTCAAGAGCCGCTACTTCAAAAGCGCATCTCGTTCTTGTTGAAGTTTTTTCAAACAGAAGGCAGATATTCTTTCCTGCCAGCACATTATTGTAGATGCCCGCTCTCTTTTTGGCCTTAAGATCATGGGAAAGGTCAAGCATATATCTGATTTCCTCCGGTGTGAAATCCATAAGAGTTAAGAAGCTTCTGCCTTTTAAATTTACTGCCATTTTTTCTCTCCTTTTCTAAACATAATTTCATTTGCATTTGTGACAATAGTATCTATCTGAAATTTTACTTTTATAGGGAAGAAATTAAAAGTACCAGCATTTACTATTTTTTATGTGCCAGTTCATTTCTTCTTGACATATTATTTCCCGGTTCAGAATCATATATTCAGCTAAAATTTCCCAGAGCAGACAGGTCATCTGCTGCATTTTTCATCTGAGACGCTGTTCTTTAATCTCCTCATTAACCGAAGCTTACAAATAAAGAAATGCCGGGTTCAACTGATTTCATATGAACCCGGCATTTCTTTATGTCTTTTCTTCCGCTCTGAATAGATAAAAGACTTCAAATTTAGATTTGGTGATCTGTGGCGGGCTCGAACCGCCGACCTTCTGGTTGTCACCCAGACGCTCTCCCGGCTGAGCTAACAAATCCCGTACGCGGGCGGCTCTTGCAGTCTTTCTCGCCGCCCCTTTTTACACTATAAACTTCAATATCGCAGGCAATTTACCTCATCCTATTTAATTCTATAGCTTCCTTTCCTGTCATATGCTCTATTTCCAAAGCTACAATCTCAGCATGAGGCGCTTCGTCTTTTATGACTGAATCAAATCTTCCCAAAGCCGACATGCAGAACTTTTCTGCAAGCAGCCTAAAAGCCCGCAGCCGTTCTGCCTCTTCCTCCACTATATACGCCTTTCCGAAGCCTGCGACGCTTCTAAAGCGCGTCGTATACTCGGCCGGTACGACCTTGTCTTGTCCTACTATACAAAACGAAGCTTTCGAATTGTTTCTTATTGCATCTATCTTATGGCCTGATACGGCTGAATGAAAATACATCTTGTTGCTCTCTTCGTCATATACGTGACTTATAGGGAAGGTATATGGGTAGCCCGCGTCTCCCACTACTCCTATAACCGCGCAGGTCGCCCGGTTCATAATAGCGATTGTCTCCTCCTCAGGCAGCAGCTGTTTCTTCCTTCGCATTTCTCTGAACATATACTCACCTCGTCCGTCTGTATTATATTCATTATAAATCAAACAGACGAGGCAGTCTATAATTTTTTGTAATTTTCATGCGGTTGTCTTGATTTTTGCACGGCATTCCGAGCTGTCTTCAGCCGTGAATTTTTCTGCGTTCTTCATATGCATTTTTTATGACAACGCACGAGATTTTCATCCTTAACCTGAATCAGACACACATACATTTGCAGTTGAGACATTCCGCCGTACATTTCATTTCATCTATGCTTTTTTCCCCGCTGCTGATTATTGATTCCAAAAGAGGCTTTAGCTCATCGCATAGGCAATGACACATAGCTGCTTTTGCAATCATGATTGCACCGCGATGATGGGGTATCATCTCCCTTATAAAGTTACATTCTATGCTGTTGTCCGCATATGCAAAATTCATATCTCTTATCATGGACTTTATTATGCAGTTTACCCTGCACTCATATTCGCACAAATCCTTGCAGCAATTGATGACATTGCCGCAGCAGCACAAGATTTTTCGCATTTTTGCTATACATGCCGATTGTTCTTCTATTATGTTCTGAGCAATGCAAGCAAGCTTTTCGTTATCAGTATACTTTAAAAAGTTCTCAGACATTTCTATCGCCGCCCTGTGATGAGGCAACATCTGTCTGATAAAATTACCTGAAATACTCTCATCCATATCTGCTTCACACATTCCGCATATCATATTCTTGAGAATACATCCGTATGAAGCCATATAGTCCTTGGCTCTACAGTTCAATCTATCGCTTTTACTCATTATAAAACCTCCCTTGATAACATATGCTCAAGGGAGGTTTCAAGTTACAGGCCTCTCGCCTTAAGGCCTGAGACAAGCTCTACATAAAATTCTCTGACGTCAAATCCGTCGATGTTCTCTCTGTTTAAATCTATCATGTCGCCGTGAGAAATTCCGCGTTTACCGTCCGTAGTAAGAAAAGTATATCTTTCACCCCATTCAAAGGAGCGTTCAGCCACTAAGCCGTCATTAGGTCCATCAAAATATTTGACGAGATTATATGTAAAGTTAAGTGGAAACTTTCCTCCTGACGCTTTATTGAGCTTTGAGCCGACGCTTTGGCAGAATATGCCGTTGAAAGCCCCGTGGCTTCGCTTTCCGACGGGTTCCTCTTTCTTCCTGCACGCTTCGGCTGTCAGGTCTTTTACTGCGGACATAAAATCCGGATTTTGGTCTCCTAACCTTTTCATCGCCGTATTATATGTGTTTTCTATCCTTTTTTGCATTTTGACCGGAAGCTTATTAAGCAGATAGTCGGCAAATTCACAGCCTCTGTGAGGAGTATTTATCGTGGAAACAGAAGCCACCATATCTCCTATACCGCAGTTTTCCACAGCCCATATGATATCAAGGCCACCCTTGGAATGAGCTATAACGTTGACCTTTTTACAGCCTGTTTCTTTAACTATAGATTTTATACGTTCCGCAAGCTCCCTGCCGCTGTCTGCCACTGAAGCCGCCGATTGCTGATCTCCAAAATAAATCTGCGCGCCGTTAGCTCTAAGCTCGCTCGGTATCCTCCCCCAGTACCCCGGCATTTTATAATCTCTAAAAAACACTCCGTGCACCAGTAATAAAGGATATACGGTCTTCGTCATCTCCAAATTTTTTCTCCGCTGGTTCAATTCAAGCTTTTCTCTTTCAAAGGATATTTCCTTAGAAACTGTTTTTATAATCTTTATGAGAAATATTATGTTGATAATCGGTACCATGCCAAAGAGTGCGCCCAGCACTCTTATCTTTATTCCGAGCTGTACCGACGTAGCATAAACGCAGATTATTCCTGTCCAGAACAATAGGAACTCAACGGCCGCAAATACGATTGTCCACGTCAGCCATAAAACCCATCTTTCGGGCAGCATGTTGAATGCATTTATTATAATTCCTGCCGCAAGGAACGTTACCGTAACAAGAAAAACTTTAAGGCAAAGAACTCCGGCTTGGGATATTTTTAGTCTGATTCTCGTATACATATTTTTTCCTTACATACTGTCTATAAAAATCGCTACTACGGCATATATTCGCATGAAATAAATTTTATCATTTATTCCGCATGGTTTCAATCATCTTTTCTAATTATCAAAGGCAGCAGGGAACTGACCATTTAAAAGATTTTGCCGGTATATGTGCTTAAAACCGCACGCCTTGTAAAGCCGGTTTACGGTAAAACATACGAAAGCGCCCTGCCGAATATAGGCAGGGCGCTTTAAGCTTACCGATTACTGATTATATTTTTTCTTTCTGCTGTAAAAAACTGTTCCGGTCAGAGCTGCACCGGCAGCCATCATAAGCGCAAGCCAAAGAGTGATATTACCGTTATCTCCCGTCTTAGGATTATCCTTGCCATCGCCCGGTTTATCCGTATCTCCCGGTTTAGAAGGAGCCGTCTGATCATCATCCGGCTTATCAGTCGGATCTGTTGAATCTTTTTCGACTGTAATAGTTTTGCCGGCTTCAACGGCAATACCGTTGACGATCATGCTTTTTCCGGTATTGTTGGTTATTTCCACGCCTTCAGGTATAGTCAAGGCTGCATCGTCCGCCAATTTTGTGAAGGTTATCTTATCGCCTTTCTCCAATGCCTTGATAGCGTTTTCTACTGCCTGCTTACCGATAACCACTTTTGTTTCATCACCGGAAGTTACGGTTGCCTGCGTATCGCTTTTTACTATGTTTTCTGCAATATTTGAAGAGAAGGTTCCTCCTGTAACTTCAACCACCTTACCTGCTTCAGTCCACTTTTCTTCAACTTTATTTTCACTGTTAAATGAATATGCCTTGACCGCCTCTACATCTGCTGCAGAATTGAAAACACCGCTTTCTATATTTACAGTCTCCAGCTTCTTATAGCCTTCACGATTGACAATCGAAACAGCTGCGCCATCTGCGATAGGTCCGTCGCCCTCCGTTTTGGCCTGAGGCAAACCTGTTACTGTAATTACAGTTTCACCTGTTATCTTAAGGCTTCCTGAACAAACCTGCACGCCTGCATATTCAGCGTTTATAACTGAACTTTCAATAGTCACATCGCCTGTTGAAGGGAAGTAGATACCGAAGCCTTTCTTTACATTAAGTACGGAATTCTTAAGAACTACTTTATTGCCTGTCTCCGTACCGTTTGTAACTATACCGTATTTATCGGCACCGGTTACTGTCAGCTCCACTCCGTCAAGCACAAGGCCTCTGTTGTTCTTGACGCTTGGTTCTGAGCCTCCTATAAGGACAGCCCCGTCTACCTTTTCATCCTCGGTGACAATTTTTCCGTTTTTAATGGTAAGCGTTACGTCAGGATGATTAACATCTATTACAGCATTACCCCCGGTATAAGTGTATGTATGGCCGTCTAAATCAAGAACCGAATCTTTAGAACCAGAATAGATTGCTTCATTTCCCTTATAATCATGCAGTAATGTTATGTTACCGTCTGAAGAGTTGGCTGCCGCATTTGCCAGGCTGCCATAGATATAGGCATTGCCATCGGCTGCTTTTGTTGAAAAACCGCCGTTAAGCACTAAGTTACGGGCGCTGGCTGTATCCAGCAATTTAGAACCTGTTCCCAGCTTAATTCCTAGAGGTTCTTTCGTTTCATCTAAATTCTTAAAAGCGATATCCCCCTCTAATTTAACAATCTGCGTGTAACGACTGTCTCCGCTGCTGGTCATAATCTGATTGCCGCTGCTGGTCAAAACCGACTGCTTGCTTCCGCTGTTTTTAATCGTTACGGTGTTATCACGCGCTCCGCCGTAAGACTGTTCCAGCTTCAGCGCATATCCGTTGTTTTGATTTGATGTTACGCTGCATCCGTTCAAGTCTATCGTAACGCCGCGTACCTTGCTGTCTATAGAAATTCCGAAATTATAATCGGATGTCGAAACGTAGTCTTTTAAAAGTTTTAAGGTATATCCGTCTTTCATGGCCTTACGTGCGTCCTGCAGTTTTACATATTGAGTTGTTGTTCCGTCTGTCGAAATGACCTCAAAGGCATAATCATCCGCCGCAAAAGCTGTCGTAGGTACAAATGTAAGTATCATACATACCGCCAGCAGGATACTCAAAAATTTTCGTTTTGTTTTCATTGTTTGCTTCCTTTCTAAAATTGATTTAAACTTTTAAACTTTCGTTATAAATTAAATTTACGTAACGCAAAAAAGATATACCCTGCCGCTACAAAGCGTGTAATGTATACCGTCTAAAGCATCTGCAATATTTAAGAAAGGTCTCTTGACAATAGAAACGCCGATAGCCGATTTTATACTCTGACGTCACTTTTGTCCCCCCCCCGGAAATTATAACTTAATATATGTATTTTACTGCAAAAAAACGTATTTTTCAAGACATTTAACAAATTTATCAGCGTTAAAAAGCTTTTCTATCTTCTTCGGTTTCATATGTAATAATAAATGCAACAGCCTGTTTTATTCTCTGTCACACTTTATCGTAATATGGTATCATTACCTAAACGCAATGGTTCTAACCGGAGGTTCACATGGAAAAAGCATGTATATTAGCGTTAAATCCCATAAGAAGCGGAAATATAAATGCTATCCTTGAACCATTTGTCCTGCAGCTTACAACCCGCCTCAAACCATAAATTTATATGAAGCCCATGCGCAGCTTGCAGGACATGACAAAAAGAATCTTAGCCTTTCGGTTATATCATAAACGACGAAATGACAGAGATTTCAAACTATGTGCTTTCCTCAGGACCTGATAATTTTTACAACGCCCATATGCTCATGGTACTGCACGCCTCCGCTGAAATATGCTATTGACAGAATGTTATGCGGCATAAATAAATTTCGCAGCGTACCGCCCGTCGCAGCAGATTCTCAGCAGAAATTATTCTTGGAATACGAAAAAGTTTCACTCTGTGCCGGAAAATATGCAGCCATTATAGCCACTTATGCTTGCGGATACCGTCCGAAAAAAGTGCATACCTTTTTGAAGAGGGTATAAAAAGATACTGCCGCCATTCAAAGCTGAATTATATCGTCATGCTTGCAGCGCGTCATATGGGATATGAGACGTTTTTTATGGACGCACAAAAAAATCATGGTAAAGGGGTTTGCTCTTAAGCTTGCCACGCTGGTAAAACAGCACTTTTCTGAGCTTATAAGGTCTTTTTCGCATTTGGAATTACAATCAGCACGCCCCGGAAAGCATAACTTTCCGGGGCGCTTGCAAATTTGACTTTTTATTCAAAATCTCTATTTGTCATGCGAAGCTACCACTGCTTAATCAACTCTTCAGGGTCAGCCCAAGGCACTTCAAATTTTTCGGCAGTCTCTTTGAGAGTAAGCTTTCCGTCGAAGGTAGTCAGGCCTGCTCTCAGATGCTTGTCATCCTTGAGAGCCTGTTTAATTCCCTTATTGGCAACTGCCAGCGCATAAGGGAGGCTGTCATTGGAGAATCTTACAGAGGCGCTCTTCGAGAAGGCTGAAGGAATATTGTCTACGGCATAATGGAGGATTCCCTCTTCATAATAAACAGGGTCTTCGTGAGTCGTGCTCCTGCAAGTTTCCACTGCGCCTCCGTCATCGCAGGCTACGTCTATTATCATTGCGCCCGGCTTCATCATCTTCAAATCTTCTCTGTAAATGAGATGATCTTTTCTTGTCTTAGGCCAGAGAACGCAGTTTATCACAACATCTGAAATCTTCAAGCACTCCTCTATTGCGCTTCTTGAAGAGTACATGAAAGAAACATTTCCCGGCAGCAAACCTTTAGCTCTTTCCATAGCTTCAAAATTTATATCCATCATCTTTACGGTATTTCCGAGAGAGGAGGCCATTTCAGCCGCTCCCATTCCTGTATATCCGCAGCCTATTATTGAAATTATCGGAGAATCGGACCCGCAGACATTGTTAAGAAGAAGTCCCGGGCCTCCATGAATAGACTGAGCGTAATAACAAGCCGCTAAAAATCCTCCCTTTCCGGCCAGTTCTCCCATATTTGCTACCAACGGGAATTTGCGGTGAGGAATATCGGAGGTTATATCTTCCAAAGCAATGCTCGGGCACTTAGCGTCCAGCAGAACCTGAGTTTCATCTCTATGCGCGTTGGAATGGAGATATGTCATGATAATCAGGTCTTCTCTGACATATTTGTACTCCGAAGGAAGGATTTCCTTTACCTTGTACAGAAAATCTATATTGTTCCATACATCCTCTGCTTTTTCAACCATTATAGCGCCGGCTGCCTCATATTCTTCATCTCTAAATCCACTTCCTATGCCTGCTCCACATTCGATGTAAACCTCATGTCCGCATCTGATAAATTCTTTGACAGAAGAAGGAATGATGGCCACTCTGTTCTCACTGTTTTTGATTTCTTTTACGATTCCGACTTTCATTGATCAGTACCTCCCGTTGACTTATTTCTCTTGTAAAAGAATGATTATTTTATTTTAAGTATCTTCATACGATACTTTAAGGTTTGGCGCGGAATACCAAGCAGTCTTGCCGCTTCGCTCTTATTTCCGCCTGACCGGTACAACGCCTCTTCAATCATGCCCTTCTCAAAGCTTTTCATAGAGCTGTGATATGATCCCGTTTCCGGTCTGAAAATTTCATCGTAAGAACGGTCTCTGCGTTCTGAAAAATCCAAAACATCCGGAGCCATTCTCTCTGACAGATATGCAGGAAGAAGCCGTGACGTCAACGTCTTTTCCTCCGAGGATGAAGCCACCATGAATTCTATCGTATTCATCAGCTCTCTCACATTGCCTTCCCAGCTGTAATTCATAAAGGCCTCCATCAGCCTCTCGTCTATCCCCTGAATTTCTTTATCATAGATATCAGAAAAATATTTCATGTAATAGCGGGCGAACAGCTTTATATCTTCCGGCCTTTCGCGCAAAGGTATGAGATTTATCAAACCGGCAGAAAACCTGTAAAACAAATCTTTTCTCAGGATATTTTTTTCTATCGCTTCCATAGGATCGACGTTCATCGCCGCTATTACTTTGACCTTAACTTTCTTATCAGCGTTGCTGCCAAGAGGTCTGAAGGTTCCGTCCTGCAGCACACGCAAAAGTTTTGCCTGGACATGAAACGGTATGGAATTCAGTTCGTCGAGAAAGATTATCCCTCCGTCGGCTACTTCAAAAAGACCTTTGTGATTTTCTGCTCCCGTATAGGCGCCTCTGACAGTTCCGAACAAAATCGACTCTATTAAGGTTTCCGGCACTGCGGCGCAATTTTGGATTACTATACTTCCCGAAGCCACTCCGCTGTAATCTATCATAGCCTGCGCAAAAACCTCTTTGCCGGTTCCGGTCTCCCCGCATATGAGCGTAGGGTTCGGAATGGCTGCCAAAATCCGGGCTTTTTCTATATTCCTCTTCATCTCCTCGTTTTCCGTAAGGATTGTATCAAAGGTAATCTGCCCAGAGGCCTCCTTAATGCGCTTGACAAACTTGTCAAACCTCATTTCCGCCAGCTTTTTGTCCTTCTCCTGAAAGTCCATATCTAAAGTTATCTCAACCGCTGCGATAAGCTCTCCTTTCCGCTTAAGCGGCAAGGTCACGTTGTTAGTTATATATATCTGCCCGAGATAATCCTCATATTTCTGGTTCTTACGTATTATGACTTCGCCGGTTTCCATGCAGCGTACTATATTACTCTCTTCTCTTTTTATGTTGGGGTATACTTCAAAAAAATTCTTGTAAATATACTCGCTTTTCCTGGCTTTTGCTGAGTCATCGCCGATAGTGGTGTCATACCTGGTATTGTATATTATATTGTAGTCCTTATCTACTATCATTATATAATCAAGGCTTTCGATAAGGAGACTTCCTATATTAAGCATATCGCTCCCCCCTTACTTATCTTAAAGGAAGGAGCTTTGCTTGTCAAACTCCTGTCAGTCCAAGTTGAATTCTTTTTTTATTTTTTCTGCCTCTTCTTCAGAAATCTTATACGAATGTACCGCATCTTCAGGGAAGGCGCCTCCGCGCACTTCTTTTACATATTCTTCAAAGGCCTCTTGCATCAGTTTTCCAA
Organism: uncultured Clostridia bacterium; assembly: GCA_937900415.1. Classification (GTDB taxonomy): domain Bacteria; phylum Bacillota; class Clostridia; order Peptostreptococcales; family Anaerovoracaceae; genus Fimisoma. The sequence continues at coordinate 16,295 of CALCEY010000001.1, read as the reverse complement.
GCTCTGCATATTTTTTTACGAATTTAGGCGTAAAATCATCGTAGAAGCCCAGCATATCGGCATATATCAGCAGCTGGCCGTCCACGCAGGAGCCTGCTCCTATGCCGAGCACAGGTATAGATAAGTTTTTCTTGACAAGCTTTCCTACGACTGCCGGAACACCCTCCACCAATATGCTGCATGCTCCTGCCTCCTCTACGGATTTGGACAGGTTGAGAATCTTTTCAGCGGCTGCGGCAGATTTACCCTGAGCCTTATATCCTCCTATCATTCCCGCAAACTGTGGTGTAAGACCCACATGACCCATTACAGGGATACCTGCGTCGACGATTGCTTTTATACGCTGAACCGTTCCCGGACCCGCTACTTCCAGCTTAACACAGTCGCAGTCGGCCTCTTTTATGAAGCGTCCGGCATTTCTTACGGCTTCTTCATCGGAAACTTGATAAGACATATAAGGCATATCGCCTACTATGTAAGTGTTCGGAGCTCCGCGGCGTACGGCACGGCTGTGGCTTATCATTTCGTCCATGGTTACAGGAAATGTTTTGTCATATCCAAGGCAAACCATTCCCAAAGAATCGCCTACTAAAATCATGTCTATCCCGGCTCTTTCCTGATATTTGGCCGTAAGGTAATCATAAGCCGTCAGAAAAGTAATTTTTTCTTCGTTTTCTGCCATTTTCTGAAAGTCTAAAATCGTCTTTTTCATTATTATGTCTTCCTTTCCTTTGAAAAATTATTGTCTTTACTCGCCGCATCTTCCGCAGGCGCTACACGGATTAGCCGTATATTCGTTCATGCATGTTCCCAAATCATTGATTCTGCCTGCTCTGAGTTTTTCCCCTACTCTCAGAACCGCCTGAACCATTCCGTCAAGATTTACAGCTGTATCCAATCCCAAAACAGCATAATTGGCGCAGATCATGGCTACCGGAACAGAAGCCACGTTTCTTATGAAGCATGGTATCTGAGGGTAACCTGCCACAGGGTCGCATACCTGTCCGATTATATACTGCATTGCAAGCACCGCCCCTCTTTCCGCAGTTTCAGGGTCATCTGTAAGGAAAGAAACCAGTCCTGCAGCCGCCATTGAAGCCGCTATGCCTACTTCTGCCTGGCAGCCGAGGGCTCCGTGATAGTGAGTAGGGAAATAGAATACTCCTATCAATCCTGCTACCAGCAGTGCTTTAACCTCGTCTTCTTTTGTTTTCCCGAGAGTTTTCGCCGTATTTTTTATGGCCGCAGGAATTATTCCGGAAGCTCCTCCTGTCGGCATACATATTATTACGCCGTGAGAATTGCTGTATTCCATTATCGCCAGTGCGTCAAGCGCTCCGTCGTCTGCGGCTCCCGTAGGAATAAGCCTGGTGCTTTTCATCTTTTCTCTGATTTCAGGAGTCTTTGCTATGGTAATTCCGTCAAATTTCACTCCGTCTTTATGTCCCTCCTCTATGGAAGCATATGAAATGTCGAGAGTTTCTTCTGCCACCTTCCATACCTCCTCAGGGGTAAGCCCTGTAAGACTGCACTCATAGTCAAGGGCAACCTGCCACAGTGGTTTTCTGCTGCTTTTCGCATATTTTATCATTCCAACGCTGTCTGTAAAGGGAGGAACTGCGCCTTTTACGGTTTTAAGAGGATAAACTGACGGAACTGTTCTCGGTTTATCAGAGCCTTCTATCATTATCTCCTCTTCGTGCATTCCCTTTATCTCGCACGGCCGGCCGTTTATGTCTCTTATCAGGATTTCACCGCCTCCCATCGTAATTCCTGTAAGAACGATGGTTTCTTTTTCGGATTTTACAGTAAATTCTCCCATTTCCGTAGGTATCTTTTCAATCCTGTCGGTGAAAAAAAATTCGTATTCAAGGCCTTTTTTTTCAGCCACCTCATATATTTTTCCAAGATCGGATTTTATCAAATCTTCGCCTAAAATTCCTGCAAGGCAAGCCTTGTCGCTGTCCATTCCGAAGAAAGTATCGTAAAAGCCGCCCTTGGTACTCATTTCAACTTTAAGTGAAACGGGCTCCCCATCCAAAATAGCCCTCGCTATTGATGTTATGCGGTAAACTCCTACAGTATTGGAACTCGAGGGTCCCTGTGTGGCGGGAGCCAAAACATCATTAAATATGGAAGGGTAAAATGCCTCCGCCTGTCCTGTATCCGCCTGTTTTTGTATTTGCTCTGCTGTCGCCATAACGTCTCCTTTCAGTTTCCTCAGTTTTATGCTTCATCGGTTTATATCTCTTATTAAAAGCAATATTTATGCCAATATACAACTCCATCAGCTTCCAACCTGCAAATGGCTGAATGTCAACGTTCTTTTTATTTATATTTTTCTGTCCTGCGGTTTTTGTCTGTTTTTTTCTCATTTTACATGATGAAAATTCGCCGCATGACAGACAATGACGAAATTTCGCCACGTACGCCCGGCACTTGGCTCCGCCGTTTAAAACATACAGCTTTGATTCAGACATGTTTTCCAGCAAAGAAACGGCGTAAGCTCTCAAAGAATTATTCAAATTCAAAAAAGAGACCGAAAAAACGCTTTGTTTTTTCGGTCTCTTATCCCTCAAGCAACGGAAATTCTATTCTTTTATTGCCTTAAGATATTTCTTGTATTCCTGAGTTATAGCCTCGTCAGGGCCTCCTGTAAGCTTGCTTACGGCAAAAAGCGTTACAGTGCTTGCAATCCATCCCGGAAATACTTCGAAAAGATATGATGAAAGTCCTGAATAAAACCAGATTATTACAACCAGCATACCTACGAATATACTCGCGACAGCCCCCTGCCAATTTATGCGGTTTCCGTAAAGTCCCGCTATAACTACAGGTCCGAAGGAAGCTCCAAGTCCTGACGCTGCAAACATTGCTATGGTATGAACGCTGCCTCCGTTAAAAGCCAGATAATATGCTAAAACAGCTATTATTATCATCGCCAGCTTTTCTATCCTCACAACTCTACGTTCGTCTTCAATATGAGCAAAACGCTTTATAACGCTGCTTCCGAGGGAAGCCGTTGCAACTATCAGATAAGCGCAGACCGATGATAATATCGCAGCCATTACAGCCGCCGCCATTATGGCAAACAATGCGTTGTTAAAGTATTTTTCCGAAAGTTCAAGAAATATTTGCTCAGGGTCTGAAATGTCAGGCATTATAGCTCTTCCGGCGATTCCTATCATCGACGCTCCGCCGAGAGCTGCGCAGCCCCAGATAGTTGCTATGAGAGCCGAGTCCTTTATCTCTTTTGGATTCTTTATGGCCATGAGGCCGGTCAAAGCATGAACCATTCCCGGGTACATAAAGCCTATTCCAACGCCTCCCGACACAAAGACTATTTTTTCCTGAATCGTCATCTCATCTGAAAGGAATGAAAACATCTCAGGATTGTATTCTATCGCTCCGGCAGCCACATTGTGAAAGCCTCCGTAATTTATAACAGCGTATACAGGAACAAGTAAAAGGGCTATGAACATCAGGCTTCCCTGTAATAAATTACTCCAACTTACAGCCATATATCCGCCGAGAAACGTATATATTACCACTATAACCAGACCTATTGTAACTGCTGTGTTTATATCAAGTCCGAAGGCCTGCTGTATCAGCTTGCCGCAGCCCACCAATTCTCCGGATGAATTTATTACCATCAGAATTATGATAGAAATTCCGGAAACGAGTCCCACTATTCCCCGTTTATCGCCTGTTCGTTTTTCAAAATATTCAACGATTGAAACAGAGTCATAAACCTCTGTCGCTACTCTTAGACGTTTTGCAAGTACCAGCCAGTTGAACAAAGAACCTCCCATCCAACCTATCAAGGTCCATATAACGCCGAAGCCGTATGTAAAAGCAAGTCCCGGCATGGCCAGAAGCATCCACCCGCTTGTCGACGACGATTGAGTTGAAATGCCGGCAATCCATTTATTATTGCTTCTTGCCGCCAGATTATATTCCGAATATGATTTAGCCATTCTGGAGGTATAGACTCCTATGGCCAGCAGCACTGCAAAATACAGTATCAGTACGATTATTCTTACAGCCATATTTAACCTCCTACTTTCTGATAAAATTTATAAAAGCTATCAATGCTCCTATCCACAGCGGAGAGGAGAAAACCAAAACCTTGATTACAGTAGGCATACTTATTCCTCCTTTTTTATAACGTCAACCAACGTTTTCAGCAATTCTTTCCATATCCTTTCGCCCTTTTCACGAGTTGATTCTGATACCTTCCAAAGGCTTCCGCTCTCGGTAGTATTGCAGCTTTGTATAGGAAGTACATCATAAAACGTTTTATCCTCTATCTCGCTGTCTTTTCCTCTTTCCATAAGCACCAGTTCAGGAGCTATATAAAGCATTATTGAAGTTTCAAACATTGCGGCGTGTTCAACTCCCCAGCCGGGAAAGCCTCCCGGATAAAGGAAATCCATGGTTTCATCGTCAAAGCTGTCAAATGGAGTTTCCATAATTATAAATTTAACATCACTGAGTGTTCCTCTTTCAGAAGCTCTGAAAGCCGCTTCGTATATGAAGTTTGAATTTTCCATATGCCAGTTAAAAAGCACTATTTTTTTAAATCCGTGTCTGATAAATTCACGCAGTACATCTTCTATCTGATATGTCAACGTTATTCCGCTTACCGACGTCGTTCCGACAAAGCCTTGCCCTCCTCCGCTCTGCGGTCTTGAATATGTTCCGTACGATATAGGCGGCGCTACTATCATATCGGTTTTTTCTGCTATATCAAGGCATAATCTTACAGGTATTATCGTATCGGTAATCAGAGGGAGATGATATCCGTGCTGCTCAACCGCACCTATAGGGAGCATTATACCCTTTCCGTTTTCTGCGGCTTCCTTTACTTCGGGCCATGTCAGCTCCCACATCTTTCTTGTTCTCATAAAATCTTCTGCCGGCTTATTATCTGTCAGTCGCGCCGGCTTCCTCCTTTCTGCCTTTTATAAATTTAAATTTTTCTTTTCCGATAATTCTGGTTTTCTTCTTTAAACTGCACATTCACCCTTTATATTACGCCGTGCAGATTTGCTATCCAAAGTGTAGCACAAATGAAAATAAAATTTTTTCAATATTAAAGACAAATTTTTCTAAAATTTATAAATATTCAAAAGCATATATTGATTTACAGACTTTTTCACATGATATCCCACTGCCCGCGCTGCACCTCCATCTTTCATGTTACGCTTTGAAAACTTAATATTTAAAGTATAGCACAAATGTAAGTAAAATTTTTTCAATATTAAAGATGAATTTTTCTAAAATTTATAAATATTCAAAAAAGTATATTATTTTACAGATTTTTTGTATGACATCTTTATCACTTATATGGTATAATTACCCCAAACTAAAGTTGTTCGGCTTTGCCGCACGGAAGCCGGCGCCAAAACGCCGCTTAACTGACTTAACTGACTTAGCTGACCGAAAGCAACTGAAATATCAACAGGAGAATACATTTACTCTTTGTATTCTCATCAGAAAGGAAGAGCATACATGACCGTAACAGTAAACGACATTCTTCATACGGCTAAGATGGATACCGCTTTTATACTTGCGGGAAGCCGCGGTATAAACAGAAAAGTATGCCGCATAGCCACTATAGAAAAACCCTATACCGACCATCCTGATTACTGTAACCGCGTTGCCCTCCCCGGAGATATATACGTTTCAAAATGCTATGCCTATCAGGGAAACAGCAATAAACTTTATGAAGAGCTTCTGTTTATGCAGCGTACCGGAGCAAGCGGACTTATGACATACAATGAAGCGATGCCTCTGCTTGAAAAGAACATAATTGAAGCTGCTGACAAATTCGGAATTCCGGTTATACTTTTGGATGATAATTACGGTCTAACCGAGCTGATATATAATGTGACTGATTTGATAATAAAAGATAAGCTTTCAACACTTCATTCAGCCAGCATAATCAGAATTCTAAAAGATAATCCCTGCGAAGAAGACGTACTTAACACGTTAAAAGACATACACCCAAGCATGGACGAATATCTTCAAATAATTTTTTTCCGTTTAAACGATTCCGCCTCTATAAATTCTTTCAGAATAAACGCCGACGATCCGATTCTGCCTGTATACGGAGGCTATATCTATATTCTCTCGGGCTCGTCAAAATATGAACTTGCCGAAAAACAAACCCGGATTATAAAATTGCTTCGCCGTTTCGCTCCGGAAAACAATTCAGGCTTTGGAGATATTCACCTCCGTAAAAGCGAACTACGCCAGGCCATACTTGAAGCATTGTATGCAGCCTCATACGGTTCTCTCATTAAAAAAAACATGATAAAATATGACTCTTTAGGTATGTATGCTTTTCTGACCATCCCTGAAAACAGACCTCTCCTTAAGCATTACCGATCCGTATTTGAATCAGCCATAAATAAATGTGATAAAGACAACAAGCTTGATCTTCACAATTTAACAAAGCTATGGATTCTATCGGGAGGTGACTTTACATATGTATCCAAAAATATGTATATATCGGAAACAACTGTAAGGTATCGTCTCAATAAGCTTCATGATTCCCTCAACTTGCACAATGCCAACGATTTTTATACAGGCGTCAAACTGGCGGTCTATTCAGAGCATATATTAAACGACGACTTGTTAAAAAGCATTTTTTCATAAAGTCACGTTATAAAAGTTTCCAAAAAAACGGCCTCCAATCGTTAGATTTTTTGTTCTAACTTTTGGAAGCCGGATTGAGATTCATCTCTTCTAATATTCTTCACCTATGAAATTTCAATATGACCTCATATATTTGAAGTCGTGTTCAGTCTCGTTACTTTCTCGCAAAATCCTGCAAATCAGCGCTTAAATACATAGCCGCTTTATCAGCGTCTCTTCTTCTTATGGCCTCTATTATGTCCTTATGATATTTAGTATCGTATGGATAAGGCATTTCTTTCCACTGATTCCAATAAAATTGAGCATAAGCTCTCGTAAGCGTGGTAAGAGCCAGCTCAAGAGATTTATATGCGAACTCATTATGCGTAAAGGACATTAGTTTAAGATGAAACTTTTTATTATACTGCCAATGAACCCAAAAATCCCTGACAGCTTCTTCACCTGTGCAGAGAGCGTCTATTTCCTCCAGCTCGGCAATCTGTTTCTCTGAAATGCCGTCTATAATCTGTCTGAGCATACCTGATTCAAAGGCCATCCTGTAATTAAGAATATTCTCTATATCGCCGCTTGTCAATTTCACAACCATATATCCGCATCTCGGTATGCTTTTAAGCACATTCTCACTGCAAAGCTGCACGAGAGCCTCCCTTACAGGAGATTTGCTCACATTATATTTTTCTATCAGCATCGCTTCGCTGATAATGTCTTCAGCGGAATACTCCCCTTCCACTATTGCTCGCAATACATCTTCATAGACTTTTTTCTTAAGATTTTCCTTTTTCATAATCCACTCACCGTTCTCTGCTTTTATTATTAAAATATATCATTTTTTTACAAAAAAGTAAATACAAACTGCCTCTTGACCTTAAATATTATTTCTGATATTATTAGTAATATAATCAAAACTCATTTCCTTTTAAATTCGGAGGTTTATTTATGGATAAAAGGCTTTATGAAAGTTATAAAAAAATACTTGAATCAGAGCTGCTACCGGCTCTTGGCTGTACTGAACCCGGCGCTATAGCATATGCCGCCGCTCAAGCCGGAATACTTTTAGGAGAAATGCCAGACTCTTTAGAGCTTTGGTGCAGCGGAAACATCGTAAAAAATGTAAAAGGCGTTATAGTTCCCAATTCCGGAGGTATGCGAGGAATTGAAGCCGCCGCCACTTTAGGCGTTCTTGCAGCCGGAAGAGCAGGAGATTGCAGTCTTGAAGTCTTAAGCAGCGTCAACAGCCAGGATATTGAAAAAGCAAAGCGTCTGCTTAAAGAAAACTTTTGCCTGTGTCATCTTCAAGAAGACACTCCCAACCTGTACATAAAAGTTTCTGCAAAGACAAAAGAACATGAGGCTCAAATAACTATCAAGGACAGCCATACAAATATAACGTCAAAAATTCTCGACGGAAAGGTTCTGTCATCAGACGATTCGGAAAGCTCACTGACAAAAGCTGAGGATCTCAAGGACGAACTCTCTGTAAAAGAAATTTTAAACTTTGCCGACATGATTACGGAAGCCGACGGAGAAAACATATTTTCACCTCAAATAGAGGCTAACACTGCCATCGCAGAAGAGGGACTCTGCCACGATTACGGTGCAAAAGTGGGCCAAACGCTGTTAAAACGCGGAGACCGTTCGCTGAGAACGCGCGCCGTGGCAAAGGCCGCAGCAGGTTCCGACGCCAGAATGAACGGCTGCACAATGCCTGTGGTCATAAACTCCGGAAGCGGCAATCAGGGGATAACCGTTACCGTTCCGGTAGTAGAATATGCCAAGGAAACAGGTATAGGCAAGGCTATGCTCTACAAAGCACTTTCTATAAGCAACCTCATTTCAATACACATAAAGCATCACATCGGTAAGCTTTCTGCTTTCTGTGGCGCAGTCAGCGCTTCATGCGGCAGCGCAGCAGCTATCGCGTATCTGGAGGGAGCTGATTATCGTCAGATCTGTCACACTATCTCCAATACCCTCGGAAATGTCGGCGGTATAGTATGCGACGGTGCAAAAGCCTCCTGTGCCGCTAAAATAGCCTCCTCCCTTGAAGCAGCTTTCCTCGGATATGATATGGCCAAGGACAATCTCTGTTTCCGCTCAGGCGAGGGCTTCGTGGAAGAAGACATTGAAGAAACCATCGACAACATGGGTAAAATAGGCAAATACGGCATGAAGAGCACCGATAAAGAAATCCTTCATCTAATGCTTGGTCACAAGGACTATATCTGCGATTAACCATAAACATAAAATCAAAAAAGGCTGTATCGTTTAAAAGCGGTACGGCCTTTTCTATTTCAAGAGCTGAATATTCTATTCAAGAGCTGAATATTCTATTTCAAGAGCTGAATATATGCTTTAATAAATGTTGAAATTCGCCGGCAAAACTCTAAGGCTTCCTTCTTATGGGTGCTTTCTCTTTGATTTTTCTTTCGACTGTATCTATAAGGCTTCCCACCGTCAAACATTTTTCCATCTCTGCCAGCCCGAAGGTAATCTGATATTTTTCTTCAATTTCAAGAAGCAGCTTAACAAAAGAAAATGAATTCATTTTAATATCAGCGTATAAATTTGTCTCTTCGTTTATAGGCGCATACTTCGTACTTTCCGTATGGTTTGTGCTTTTTCTTTCTATCGTATGTATTATCTCCTCCCTGACTGACATAAGTAGCCTCCTATCCGAACATCTGCCAGACTCTTTCAAGAGCTTTCCATAATATAGTACAATACCGAAAAGTCTATGCCGTATTAAAACCGGCTTTATTTAAAAATTCTGCAAATCCGTTTCAGTACAATATATGCCTGATGTTTAGGTAAAATTAACGATATATACGATTTTCTACAGTTTTTAAAAGGTTATCCGATAATAAAAAAATCCATCCAGCGGCCGCTCCCTGCCATAATATAGAATTATCCGCTTACTGCCTAATTACCATCAGTTCACTCTATACAACTTTCTTAAAGATGATATAAAGCTTTATAAAATTGAACAATACAAATATCAATATTTTGAAATAAAAAAAGAATGGCTATGCCATTCTTTTTTTATTGGCGGAGGACATGGGACTCGAACCCACGGGGCGTTGCCGCCTTACTTGATTTCCAATCAAGCTCCTTAGCCACTCGGTCAATCCTCCACAAGCTAAACATATTCACACGATACTTTAAATAATTTAACACAAACCCTAAATTTTTGCAAGTGATTTTGCCATCAATTTTCAATTTTTTAAACAATTTAAAACAGTCAATTAAAAATAATAGTAAATAAATTTAAATACTTTCCACATTCCATAAAATTTCTTTAAAGAGAAATCTCAATACACCTGCTTTTCAAATCATGTCTTAAAATGTCTTAAAATGCCTGCTGAAATATCAATTACCGATATGAAAAAAATGCTTTGCAGTCATCCGCGTATCATTTCATCAAAATTTCATCATATTGATGAATTTTAATCATTTTTTTAGATTTTTTCTTCCCTAAAGCTCCATTATGCACGCTTTTCCTCTGGCATAGTAATTACACTTATTTTTATGTACGATTATAGAAAATAGAATATTTTGTTATCATATCAAAGCTCTCAGGCTTTTCAGCTCCCATTCTCCAGTAAACGGAACCAGGACCAGGTCTTCCGCATGTAGGCGGCGCTGAAGTGGTCGGCGAAAGGGCTGTAACTCCCTCAAAAGGAATTCCAAGGATGGCGGCGTCAACGCCTTCCAAATCATCCGCATTTAAAGCTAACGGATATTCCATAAAGGTTGGAGTATCTCCCCTTAAAATAGGGAGTTCTACCCTCCATTGATTAGCATGCTGCGATGCAAGAATTTCGTCGGCTTTGTCCCATGCGCCTGCAATTTTCTTTTCATTTACCCCTTTTACTGCATCTTTGATAATCATAATGTTCCTCCTTTTTAGTGAGTTGATAAGTCTGTTTATCATATCTTAGTCGCAAACATCATGCCAAACAAAAAACTGCTGAAAAGCAGCAGTTTTAAGTAATTTTCAAGTATTATAAAGTCAAGTTTTCAGCTGTATGCCAACAATCTGTCAAATGGCAAAACAGCGCTTCTACATTATCTTCTTCAGCAAGACAGGCGTTATTATTGTAGTTGCGATAACGACCAGCACTACGGCAGGAAATAACGAAGCATCCATAAGGCCCATCGCATTTCCTTTCTGCGCTACTATCAACGCCACCTCGCCTCTGGAAATCATTCCCACGCCTACCTGCAAGGCCTCTCTTCTTGTAAATCCGCAAAGCTTTGCGCCAAGTCCGCAGCCTGCTATTTTGGTAAGAATCGCCACAATCAGCAGAAGAATAGAAAACAGCAGCATTGAACCGTTAAGTCCATCAAGCTCCACCTTTAATCCTACGCTGGCGAAGAATATAGGCGAAAAGAAGAGGTAAGAAGGTCTTCTTATTTTGTCAGACACCTCTTCCTTTATATCATGCTTGGAGATGAAAAGTCCCAGCAGATAAGCGCCTGTAATATCGGCCACTCCGAAGAAATACTCCGACGCAAAAGAAACCAGAAGACAAGCTACCAAAAAATACGTGGTTATCCTCTGTCTCTTGAAATTGGCGTCTACTATCACCTTGCCCCTGTTAAGTATGAAAGCAAGCACTCCCATGACTACAGCGTAAAGCACTATTTTCAAAAGTACAATAGAAACAGACACGTCGCTGTTTTTAAGGCTTGATACTATCGTCAGCACCACGATTCCTATTATATCGTCGATTACCGCCGCTCCCAGAATGGCATTTCCCACTTTACCTTCAAGCTTTCCCATTTCTCTCAGGGCCTCAACGGTTATGCTTACTGAAGTCGCCGTTAAAACAACGCCGACGAATACAGCCTTTAAAATACCGTCAAAGGAATCCTCCCCGGCCTCGAAGAAGAAATAGTAACACGCCGTTCCGCCTATGAGCGGCACTATGACTCCTATGCTTGCTATCACGATACAAGCCAGACTGTTTCTTTTTATCTCATCTATGTCCGTATCCATACCTGCCGAAAACATCAGCAGTATGACGCCTATTTCAGCTGTGTATGCGATAAAATCAGTTTCTGCAATAAGTCCAAAACACGAAGGACCTACAAGGACACCTGCAATAAGCGCTCCTACTACCTGGGGCATGCTCACCTTTTTAGTCAGATCACCAAGGATTTTTGTAGATAACATTATCAAAGCGACGCTGACAAGATACCCGTAGTCTTCCATTAAAATCACCTCTCAATCATGCAACGTCTTATGATACTTCCTTTAAGAAATCAATTCAATACTTTTTTAATAAATTTAATTATTTCTTAACGGCTATATGTATTTTCTCAAATAATACCTCAATGTTTCCTCCCATTTTTCGGGAGTTTCGGCGTTTCGTATCACACCTCTTATCTGATCCATATAATCCTCCGGCATAAGCTCCATTTCCGTATAATCTACGTTGGCGCACATCCTTCTGGCAAGCTGGAACTCTTTCTGCTTCTCTTCTGAAAGGCTTAAAAATCCGTCTATATAATCCATCATCTTCTGCTTATCCTTATTTACAAAGCCTGAAAGCTGCGGAAGCAGATTTATTATGTGATCGCTTATGACATACGTATCTATTCCGTCAAGAGCATTTATAAAAGCTCTTATTTCCCTTAATTTCTCAATGTCGCTGCATTCATCAAAATCACCATTTGCAGCAAGTTCCCACATAGGCGAACCCGGTTTTACAACGAAGGTTCTTATTCTTAAAAACTCGGGATTTATCCTGTTTACGACGTCGGCTGTCTCAAGAGCGTTTCTTTCGCTCAGTGACTTTCCTCCGGCTCCCGGCATGTAAAAAACGTTATATTCTATGCCGGCTTTTTTTATCTTTTGACCGCAGTCTATCTGCTGCGAACGTGTGCTGCCCTTATTCAGCAGCTTAAGAACGCCGTCGCACCCGCTTTCAAAGCCGGAATGAAGCATGGTAAGCCCTGCCTCTCTTATTTCCTCAAAATCCTTCAAAGTCAGCTTGTAAAGAGCATCCGCACGGCCGTAACAGGCGACGGTTTCCAGGGAAGGGAGCTTTTCCCTGAGATATTTAAGAGCTTCGCACAGCTCCTCTTTTTTCATTATTATGGTATTGGCGTCCTGTAAAAATACGGTCCTCATACCGTCGTTCACTATCCAGTTCAAAACCATCGAATAGCATCGTTTTTCTTCTCTTGAAACAGACGGAGATATGTCTCCCATCCTCTTGACCTTGTAAACATCTCCACACTTCAGTCTGTCCAGGATCAAATCTCTGTAATATACTACGGCGTCAATATCCTGCTTTATTTCTTCTCCGCTCCTTATCCTGAAGCTGCCGCCTTTATACAGCGTACAGAAATTGCACCTGTTCCACGGACAGTTTTCAGTCCACCGCAAAAGGAGGCTTGAGGCATGAAACGGCGGCCTGATATTACCTACCGCAAAAGTTTTTCCTTCCATATTGTATATTCTCTCTCAAATAACTTTAAAAAGTAAAGAGGACGCCATCCGGCGCCCCCTCTTAACATAATCAAAGATTATTTGTTTGCAGCGTCATAAAGAGCCTCTGCGTTATCCCATTCAGCGATGATTTCAGGGATTACCTTGTACAGATCGCCTACGATAGCGTAGTCTGCGATTTCCATGATAGGCGCGTCAGGATCCTTGTTGATAGCAACGATGCAGTTTGAAGTCTGCATACCTGCCAGGTGCTGAATAGCGCCTGATATACCGCAAGCGAAGTAAATTTCAGGCTTAACGGTAGTTCCTGTCTGTCCCACCTGATGTGAATGATCGATCCAGCCTGCGTCTACTGCTGCACGGGATGAACCTACAACTCCGCCGACCTTGTCAGCGAATTCCTTGATAAGCTCAAAGCCGGAAGCATCGCCAAGACCACGTCCGCCGGAGCAGATGATCTTTGCATCAGTTAAGGAAACCATTTCCTTCATCGACTTAACGATGTCCTTGATCTCGATTCTGATGTCCTCTTTGGAGATTTCAGGCTTAACGTTTACAATTTCGCCCTTAGCTCCAACCTGTCTTTCCTGCTTCTGCATTACTCCAGGTCTTACTGTGGACATCTGAGGTCTTGTCTTAGGGCAGATAATGGTAGCCATCAGGTTACCGCCGAATGCCGGACGAGTCTGCTTGATTCCTGTTGACGGATCGTTAGGATCCAGAGTGGAAGTATCTAATGTAGTGTTGGCCTTTGCGAACTCGATGTACTTGGAAACCTTAACGTCAAGGTGAGTACAGTCGGCAGTCAGACCAGTGTTGCATCTTGCAGCGATTCTCGGTGCAAAATCACGGCCGATGTGAGTTGCTCCGTAGAGAACGATCTCAGGCTTATATTCGTCGATGAGCTGCTTCATAACCTTGGTGTAACCGTCAGTTGTGAAGTTTTCCAGCAACGGATCCTGAACCAGGTAAACCTTTTCAGCGCCATATTCAAAACATTCCTGAGCCAGATGGTCGATATTGTTACCGATAAGAACTGCGCAGATCTGAGTATCTTCGCTGATATCCTTTGCCAGTCTCTTGCCTTCTCCGATAAGCTCTAACGCTACGTTCTGAATCTTGCCCTGTCTCTGTTCAGCAAATACCCAGATATGCTTGTAAGCGGAAAGGTCAACTTTTTCAGCCTCCGGCGCAGCTTCGATAGCGTCAAACTTACACTTTGCCAGACAAGCGTTACAGTTTGTACACTTGCCTTCGTCAACGACTGCCACTTTATTTTCCAGTTTTAAAGCGTCGAACGGGCAAGCCTTTACGCAAAGGGAACAACCTTTACATTTATCACTTAAAATTTTAATTGCCATTGCTATTCCTCCTTCTAAAATTAGATGATATGCTTACCTTTAAGCTGAATTAACAGGTTCTTGGCCTGTTCGTTTTCAGTGTCTCCGGCAACCTTCTGGCCAGGCGCCTTAGGAGCCGGTGTAAATGATCTGAATACGTTTGTAGGAGAAGCTTCAAGACCTACCTTAGTAAGGTCAACTTCGATGTCCTTAGCGTTCCAAACCTTTATATCCTTCTCTGCGAAGATACCGTTTATGCTCATGTATCTTGGCTCGTTCAGTTCCTTGATGGCGGTAAGCATGCAAGGAGTCTGGATTCCGATCAGTTCGTAACCGTCCTCTAACTGTCTCTTGACGGTAATATCCTTTAAATTGTCAGAAATTTCAAATTCTTCAACATATGTAACCTGCGGCAGATCCAGTTTTTCTGCGATCTGAGGTCCTACCTGAGCGGTGTCTCCGTCGATAGCCTGACGTCCTGCGAAGATCAGGTCGGCAGGTCCGTTTTCCTTTTCCCACTTCTTGATAGCAGCTTCCAGAGTGTTGGAAGTAGCCCATGTGTCGGAACCTCCTACTGCTCTGTCGGATACCAGGATACCTTCGTCTGCACCCTTGGCGATACATTCAAACAGTAAGTCGCTGGCCTGAGGAGGTCCCATGGAAATTACTGTAATATGAGTATCAGGATGTTTATCTTTAATCTTTAATGCTTCTTCTAAAGCGTTAGCGTCGTCGTGGTTCAGTATTGAAGGAACGCCATCTCTGATCAGAGTACCAGTCTTAGGGTTGATCTTGATAACGTTTGTATCAGGAACCTGCTTTGCGCATACGATAATCTTAAATGCCATTTCAATTTCCTCCTACAATCTTATTTCTTGAAAGTCTTGCCAGCGATTACCATTCTCTGAACTTCTGAAGTACCTTCGTAGATTTCAGTAATCTTAGCGTCTCTCATCATTCTTTCTACCGGATAATCCTTAGTGTATCCGTATCCGCCGTGGTACTGTACGCACTTAGTGGTAACTTCCATAGCGGTCTCTGCTGCGAACAGCTTAGCCATAGCAGCAGCTTCACCATAAGGAAGATGTTTGTCCTTCATATCTGCGGCTTTGTAGATTAACAGTCTGGCAGCTTCAATTTTAGTCTTGAGATCAGCCATTCCAAACTGAAGAGCCTGCATCTGCGACAATTTCTTGCCGAACTGCTTTCTTGCCTGCATGTATTCAACAGTTACGTCGAATGCGCCCTGTGCAATACCAAGAGCCTGGGAAGCGATACCGATACGTCCGCCGTCCAGAGTTGACATTGCAACCTTGAAGCCTTCTCCTACGTTTCCGAGCAGTCTGTCAGCAGGGATTTCGCAGTTCTGGAAAATAAGCTCCGTTGTTGAGGAAGCGCAGATACCCAGCTTGTCTTCTGTCTTACCGATTGAGAAGCCAGGGTCGCCCTTTTCTACAATAAAAGCAGAAATTCCATGGTTGCCCTTGGACTTGTCTGTCATAGCCATTACTACGAAAACATCGGCGTATCCGCCGTTGGTGATGAATACCTTAGCTCCGTTAATGACCCACTTATCTCCTACTAATTCAGCTCTTGTCTGCTGTCCGCTTGCGTCTGTTCCTGCGTTAGGCTCTGTCAGACCGAAAGCGCCTAATTTCTTGCCGCTTAACAGGTCAGGCAGGTATTTTCTCTTCTGTTCTTCATTACCCCAGTTGAATATGGGCCAGCAGCACAGGGAAGTGTGAGCTGAACAGATTACGCCTGTTGAAGCGCAAACTCTTGACAGTTCTTCTACTGTGATAGCATATGAAATGTGGTCTCCGCCTGCTCCGCCG